>CAYQMN010000005.1:0-161628 GCA_964418695.1 uncultured Bifidobacteriaceae bacterium
TGATGAAGGTCATGGCGCAGGTCGGCATGGTGATGAACCTCGACAAGTGCATCGGCTGCCACACGTGCTCGGTCACCTGCAAGCAGGCGTGGACCAACCGTGCGGGCATGGAGTACGCGTGGTTCAACAACGTGGAGACCCGGCCCGGTCAGGGGTATCCGCGCACCTACGAGGACCAGGAGCGCTGGCAGGGCGGCTGGGTGGTCAAGCGCGGCAAGCTCAAGCTGCGCGCGGGCTCCCGGATCAGCCGGCTCTCGCGGATCTTCAGCAACCCCAAGCTGCCGACGCTGCAGGACTACTACGAGCCGTGGACGTACGAGTACGACACGCTCATCTCCGCGCCCCTGGGCGAGCACACTCCGGTGGCCCGGCCCAAGTCGCTGATCTCGGGCAAGCCGATGAAGATCGAGTGGTCGGCGAACTGGGACGACGACCTCGCCGGCGGCCCGGAGCTGGCTCCGGCGGACCCGGTGCTCAAGAAGATCAAGGACGAGGTCGGCGACCGGGTCAAGCTCGAGTTCGAGCAGGCGTTCATGTTCTACCTGCCGCGGATCTGCGAGCACTGCCTGAACCCGTCGTGCGTGGCGTCGTGCCCGTCCGGGGCGATGTACAAGCGCGCCGAGGATGGCATCGTGCTGGTCGACCAGGACGCGTGCCGCGGCTGGCGCATGTGCGTCACCGGCTGCCCGTACAAGAAGGTCTACTTCAACCACCGCACGGGCAAGGCCGAGAAGTGCACCCTGTGCTACCCGCGCATCGAGGTGGGCCTGCCGACGGTCTGCTCGGAGACCTGCGTGGGCCGGCTGCGCTACCTGGGCCTGTTCCTCTACGACGCGGACAAGGTGACCGAGGCTGCCGCGACGCCGAACGAGAAGGATCTCTACGAGGCCCAGCTCGGCCTGCTGCTGGACCCTCACGACCCGGAGGTCATGGAGGCCGCGCACCGCGACGGCATCCCGGACGACTGGATCGAGGCCGCGCAGCGCTCGCCGGTCTACAAGCTGGCGTGCGAGTACCGGATCGCGCTGCCGCTGCACCCGGAGTACCGCACCATGCCGATGGTCTGGTACATCCCGCCGCTGTCGCCGGTCGTCGACGCGCTGCGCGAGACCGGCCACGATGCCGAGGACGCGGGCAACCTGTTCGGAGCGCTGCGCTCGCTGCGCATCCCGATCGAGTACCTGGCCGAGCTGTTCACCGCCGGCGACGCGGCCCCGGTGTCCCGCTCGCTGCACGTCCTGGCGGCGATGCGCGCGTACATGCGCGACCACAACCTGGGCAACGAGCCGCGGCCCGAGCTGTGCGAGGCGGTCGGGATGACCGAGGAGGAGATGTACGCGCTCTACCGGCTGCTGGCGATCGCCAAGTACGAGGACCGCTACGTCATCCCCAAGGCGCACACCGAGACCGCGCGCACCCTGGACGAGCTGAGCTGCTCGCTGGACTACGAGGGCGCGCCGGGGATGTACGAGTCCGGGCCGTTCGGCGAGGCCAGCGGGCGGCCGGTGCCGGTCGCGGTGGAGACCTTCCACGCGCTCAAGCAGCGGCAGAGCACCGAGGTGATCGTCCCGGCGGAGGATCGCGAGGCCCGGGTCGGGCTGCTCAACTGGGACGGTCTCGGGGTGCCGCTGGGCATCCCCGTCGTGCCGCCCCGGCGCACCGAGGAGGAGAAGAAGTGAGCCGCGCCGAGGACGTGGCGATCGCGCGGCTGGCCGCGTCGTGGCTGCTCTGGTACCCCGACGAGGCCCTGGTCGACCGGCTGTCGGCGATCAGCGCGGCGGTGACCAGCCTGCCCGCCGACCTGCGCGATCCGCTGTCCGCCTTCCTGGACCACCTGGACGGCACTGCGCTGCTCGACGTCCAGCGGCACTACGTGGCGATGTTCGACATGAAGCGCAAGGCCTGCCTGTACCTGTCTTACTGGACGAACGGGGACACCCGGAACCGCGGCATGTCACTGCTGCGGTTCAAGCAGGCCTACCTCGAGGCCGGCGCCCAGCCCAACGACGTGGAGCTCGGCGACCACCTCGCGGTGCTGCTGGACTTCACCGCCACCCGCGACCGGCTCACCGGCGAGGCGCTGCTGGCCGAGCACGCCGCCCCGGTCCGGCTGCTTCGCCAGGCGCTGGCCGACCTTGACTCGGTGTACGTGCACGTCCTGGACGCGGTCGTGGCCACCCTGCCCGAGGAGACCCCGGAGCTGACCGCGCGGATGGCCGAGCTGGCCGCCGCCGGGCCGCCGGTCGAGCAGGTCGGCCTCGAGCCGTTCCCGACCCCCCTGACCCTGGAGCCGATCGGAGGCCGGCGATGAGTGACCTGACCACCATGGAGGTGCTGCTCTGGGTGGTGCTGCCGTACGTGACGATCGCGGTGTTCGTGGTCGGCCTGCTCTGGCGCTACCGGTACGACAAGTTCGGCTGGACCACACGCAGCAGCCAGCTCTACGAGGGCCGGCTCATCCGGATCGCCAGCCCGCTGTTCCACTTCGGCATCATCGCCGTGGCGATGGGGCACGTCGTGGGGCTGCTGATCCCCGAGTCGTTCACCGAGGCGGTGGGCATCGGCGAGACCACCTACCACTTCTTCGCCGTCACGCTCGGGGCGATCTCGGGCTTCATGACCATCACCGGCATCGCGCTGCTGATCTACCGGCGCCGCACGGTCGGCCCGGTGTTCGCCGCGACCACGAAGAACGACAAGACCATGTACGTGTTCCTCGCCGCCGCGATCTGCCTCGGGCTGGTCGCGACCATGGTCGGCGCCGGCGTGATCGGCGATGGGCACAACTACCGCGAGGACGTCTCGGTCTGGTTCCGCTCGATCTTCATGTTCGACCCGGAGGCGCACGCGATGGCGGCCGCTCCGCTGGCGTTCCGGGTGCACGCTGTGGCCGGGCTGATGCTGTTCATGGTGTGGCCGTTCACGCGGCTCGTGCATGCGTTCAGCGCCCCCGTCCAGTACCTGTTCAGGCCCTACGTGATCTACCGCGAGCGCGGGCCGCACGACGCGGGCAGCCGCGAGCCCCGCCGCGGCTGGGAGCGCATCGGATGACAAGGCGCTTCCCGCAGCCGTCTGCCCACGGGCCATCCGAGGACCCCTGGGCTGACAGCCGGTCCGGGAGCGGATCATGACGGCGACCGCACCCGCGCCCGCGGGACGCCGCCCAGCGCGCCGCGCCCCGCTCGTCGCCGTGCCCAAGCAGCACGGGGCCTGGGCCTTCCTGGCGATCCCGCTTCTGCTGGGCCTCGGTCTGGCGGGCTGGTCCTGGGTCGGGGCGGGCTTCGCGGTCGCGTGGGTGCTGGCCTATCCGGCCAGCTTCTACCTGGGCCGGGCGCTGGCGATCCGGTGGCGGCGCGGCCAGTGGAGTCGGCTGGCCCGCCGTGAGCTGCGCTACGCCGTCCCGTGGAGCGTGGGCACGGCCGTGCTGGCCGTGCTGCTGGTCGTCGCGCGGCCGTGGCTGCTCGTGGTCGGCGCGGTGCTGGCGGTGCTGTGGCTGGCCAGCGTCTGGTTGACCCGAACCGGTCACGAGCGCGGCATCACCAACGACCTGCTGCTGGTCGGGCAGGCCGCGCTCGCCGTCCCGCTGCTCTGGGGGATCACGCTGGACGCCTGGCCGCCGGTCGAGGCGTGGACCGCGGCCCTGGTGTGCGCGGCGTTCTTCACCAGCTCGGTGGTGCACGTGAAGTCGCTGATCCGCGAGTCCGACGATCCGCGCTGGCGGATCGGCTCCCGGGTGTTCCACGTCGCGGCGCTGTCGCTGGGCCTGATCTCGCCGTGGCTGCTGCTGCCGTTCGGCGTCGCCGCGGTGCGCGCGTTCACGATCCGCCCCGGCACCCGGCCGGGAGTCATCGGCGGCGTCGAGGCGCTCGTGTCGGTCCTGGTCGTGGTCGGCGGCCTGCTCGCCCTGGGCTGAGCACCTGGGGTGGGGTCTCGACACGCTCGACCGACGGGGCGAGCCATTCACGCCAGTGTCGGGCCCTTCCGTGAGGTCAGGCCGGCAGCGGGAGCCACTCCACGTGGTCACCGCGGGCTCCGCCGCCGGGGGGGAGCACCGCGAAGCCGTCCGCGTGGGCCAGGCCGCGCAGCATCGCCGAGCCCAGATGAGCCACCGGATGGGCCTCGTGGCCCGCGAGCGTGCAGGCCAGGAGCCGGTGCTCCCGGGCCGGGGCAGCAGCGTCCGCGCCGAGGGTGACCCGGGTCAGGGGCGCAGGTGGGCGTGCGAGCAGGGCGTCGAACAGCGGCGCGCCGAGCGTGAGCAGGGCGACCACCGCGCTCATCGGGTTGCCAGGCAGGGCGACCAGCCAGCGCACGTGACCGTCCGCCTGGCGCGCGGCGTCGCCGCCTGAGTACGTCCCAGCCTCGCTGGCGAACTGCGCCAGCGCCATCGGGTGGCCGGGGCGGACCGCCACCGAGTCCACGACGAGCTCGCCGCCGAGGGCCTCCACCGCGGCGTGCAGGTGATCGACCGGGCCGGCTGCCGTCCCTCCGGTGGTGAGCACCACGTCGCAGGTGGCGCGTGCCGCGCGGATGGCCGCGACGTGGTCGTCCAGAGTGTCCGCGACGGTGTCCTGGGACACGACGTGGGCGCCGAGCCGGGTCAGCCAGCCGGGCAGCTGGGGGCCGAGCGCGTCGCGGACTCGGCCGGGGCCGGCGATCCCCGAGTGCACCAGCTCGTCGCCGAACAGCAGGATCGCCACCCGGGGCGCGCGCGTGACCCGGACCTGGTCCAGGCCCGCCGCCGCCAGCGATCCGATCACCGCGGGGTTGACCGCGGACCCGGCCGGGGCCAGGACGTCCCCGACCCGGCACTCCTCGCCGCGTGGGCGCAGGTCCGCGCCGGGCTGGGGATCGGGCGCGGCGAGCCGGTCGCCGGCCACCTCCCCGACCTCGCGGCGGACCACCGCGGTCGCGCCGGCCGGGACCGCGGCCCCGGTCGCGATCAGGCACGCCTGACCCGGTTCGAGGGCGAGCGTGGGGGCGCCGCCGGCCAGCACGGCGCCCACCAGCGTCCAGGGGCCCAAGCCGGCGACCGCCCAGCCGTCCATCGCGGAGGTGTCGAACGCCGGCAGGTCGCTGCACGCGACCGCATCTGCGGCCAGGACACGCCGGTCGGCCTCGGCCAGGCCTAGGCGCTCCTCGGCCAGGTGCCGGGGCGCGGCGTCGCGGGCGGCCTGCCGGGCCGCATGCCAGTCCGGCTCGTGCAGGGCCATCGACTACTCGGCGGCCGGAGCGCCCGACGCGGGGGCGGCCGTGGTGGGGGCGCCCGACGCGGGCGCGTCCGATGCCGGCGTGTCCGATGCCGGCCAGTCGGCAGCCAGCCGGCTGATCCGGGCGGCGGCGTCGGTCAGCGGCAGGCCCGAGCCGACCGCGACCCCGAGCAGGTACGTGGTCAGCGGCGCGGCCGGGCGCTGCACCTGGTGGGCGGCATCGCGGGCGACGTCGAGGATGGCGGTGACGTCCAGCTCACTGTCGATCGCCAGCTCGCGGCGCACCGCCTCGATCCAGTCCTTCATCTTCCACGCTCCTCGCGCTCGTGCCAGCTCGTCGGGGGTGTCCACGTCGGTGGTCGGGTCCACGGTAGCCGGGGGCGGGGCGAGCCGATCCACCCGCAGGCCCCCCACGAGCGCGCGCATCGACGCCCCCGCCGGATCGCCCAGCCGGGCGGCCGCCTCGCGCAGCACGGCGGTCCGGTACGCCGCGCACAGGGGCTGCTCGCGACCTGAGGCATCGATCGGGACGACCGCGTCGGCGCTCGTCTGGCCCAGCCGCGCGGCGAGGATCGGGGGCAGGCCGGCGACGAACGGCAGGTCGGTCGCCAGCGCCACCAGGGCGGGGGTCCGCACCAGGGGCAGCGCCGCGACCAGGCCGGCAGCCGGGCCAGAACCGGGCGGATCCTCGCGGGTCCAGCGCACGCGGGCGGCCAGTCCGTCGGGCGGCGGCGGCCCCACCACGACGATCTCGGCCGCCTCGCTCGCCGCCTCCACGACCCGCTCCAGGAGCGTGCGACCGCCCACGTCGACGCCCGCCTTGTCCTGGCCCATCCGCCGGCTGCGCCCCCCGGTGAGGATCACGGCGGTCCACTGGCTCACCCGGGGGACAATAGGGCCCGGAGGTACGCCGATGAACGAGCTCACCCACCTGGACGCCCAGGGCAACGCCCGCATGGTCGACGTCGCCGAGCGCCCGGTGTCCGCCCGGACCGCGCGCGCCAGCGGCGTCGTGCGGACCTCGGCCGCGCCGGCCATCGCCGCGGGCTCGGTGCCCAAGGGCGATGTCCTCGCCGTCGCGCGGATCGCCGGGCTCATGGCCGTGAAGCGAACGCCGGACCTGATCCCGCTGTGCCATCCGATCGCGGTCCACGGGGCGAGCGTCGAGCTGGCGGTCCAGGGCAACGAGGTGCGGATCAGCGCCACCGTGCGCACCGCCGACCGCACCGGGGTCGAGATGGAGGCGCTCACCGCGGTGACGGTCGCCGGGCTCACGATCATCGACATGGTCAAGTCGCTGGACCCGGCCGCGGAGATCGCCGCGGTCCGCGTCGAGGAGAAGGACGGCGGACGGAACGGTCTGTGGCAGCGATGACGACGGCAGCGACCACGTCGGGGGCGCAGTCGGCAGCGATGACGCCTGCCGCGGTCGTCACCTGCTCGGACTCGGTGGCCGCGGGGCGGCATCGCGACGAGTCCGGGGTGCTGGCGGTCCAGGCACTGGCGGCGCTGGGATTCTCGGCTGAGCAGCCGGTGGGCGTTCGGGACGAGGTCAGCACGATCCGCACCGCGGTGCGGGCGGCGATCGAGGCCGGGGCCCGAGTGGTCGTGACGAACGGCGGCACCGGGCTGGGCCCACGGGACGTGACCGTCGATGCCGTCGAGGGTCTGGGCGCGCTGCCACTGCCCGGCATCGGCGAGGCGATCCGGGCGGGCAGCCGGGCGCAGGAGCCGCGGACCGACCTCTCGCGGGCCGGCGGCTACCGGGTCGGCCGGGCGCTGGTGCTGTGCCTGCCGGGCAGCCCTGGTGGGGTGTCCGACGGGCTGCGGATCGCGGGGCCGCTGCTGGCCCACGCGGTGGCGATGATCGACGGCGGCGGGCACGGGCATGGGCATGGACGCGCGCAGGCACAGGGGCACGCGCAGGCACATTCGCACGCGCACGCGCAGCCCCTCGCGGTCGAGGCGGCCGGTCCCGAGGGGGCCGATCCGGATGCGGCCGATCCGGAGGGGACCGATCCAGACGCGACGGCGGCCATCGTCGCGCCGGTGGCTCGGGTTCCCGAGCCCCCTGACGCGGATGCGACCGTCGCCATCGCCTCGGCCGCCGCGCTCCTGGGCCAGCCGATCGATCCCGACGCCACCCTCGCCGCGCTGTCGCCCGCGCCGATCGATCCAGACGCGACCGTCGCGCCCACCCCCGCCCCCGCCTACGCCTCCACCCCCGCCTCCACCCCCGCCTCCACCCCCACCCCCGCCCCCACCTCCGGCCCCCACCCAGCCCCCTCCCGGGCCTCGGTGGGGGAGGCCCCGATCGACATGGCCGCGCTCTTGGCCGAGGTCGCCTCCGGCGCCGCCGGGGCCGTGGTCTGCTTCGAGGGGCGCGTGCGCGACAGCGACCAAGGGCGCGGCGTGGTGGGCCTGGAGTACGAGGCGCATCCCGACGCGTCGGCCGTCCTGGACGGCCTGGTCGCCACCGCCGCGACCCGCCCGGGGGTCAGTGCGGCGGCAGCCGCCCACCGCAGCGGGGAGCTGGCGATCGGCGACCTCGCGTTCGCGGTGGCCGTCTCGGCGCCGCACCGGCGGGCGGCGATCGACACCATGAGCTGGCTGGTGGACGAGGCCAAGGCGGTCCTGCCGATCTGGAAGCTCCAGCGATTCGCCGACGGGAGCACCGAGTGGGTGAACAGCCCGTGAGCGCGTTCGTCGACACCTACGGCCGGCGTCACACGGATCTGCGCGTGTCGCTGACCGATCGCTGCTCGCTGCGGTGCACGTACTGCATGCCCGCGGAGGGCCTTCCGTGGCTGCCCGGCGCCAGCCTGCTCACCACCCCCGAGCTGCTGCGCCTGGTCGGGGTCGCGGTGGCGCACGGCGTGCGGCGGGTCCGGTTGACCGGCGGCGAGCCGCTGCTGCGCCCGGACGTGGTGGATGTCGTCGCCGCGATCGCCGCCCTGCCGGATCGGCCCGAGGTGTCGCTGACCACGAACGGCCTGCGGCTGCCGGCGCTCGCGGCTCCGTTGCGCGACGCCGGGCTGCGCAGGGTGAACATCAGCCTGGACACCCTGGACCGCGAGACGTTCCGGGCACTCACGCACCGCGACCGGCTGGTCGACACGCTGGCCGGCATCGCCGCCGCGCAGTCCGCCCAGCTGCACCCGGTCAAGATCAACACGGTCCTCCTGCGCGGGATCAACGACCACGAGGCGCCCGCGCTCCTGCGCTGGGCACTGGCCGAGGGGCTCTCGCTGCGGTTCATCGAGCAGATGCCGCTCGATCCGCAGCACGGGTGGCGGCGCGACGGGATGGTCACCGGCGAGGAGATCCGGGTGCGGCTGGCCGAGAGCGGCTTCGCCCTGACCCCGCTTGCCGTCCGGGGCAGCGCGCCCGCTGAGGAGTTCCACGTCGACGGCGGACCGGCGACCGTGGGGGTCGTGGCCTCGGTGACCGCACCGTTCTGCGGCGACTGCGACCGGGTCCGCCTGACCGCAGACGGCCAGTGGCGCAACTGCCTGTTCGCCCGCGACGAGGTCGACCTGCGCCGGCCGCTGCGTGACGGCGCCGGTGACGACGTGCTGGTGGGGCTGATGCAGGCGGGGGTGCGCCGCAAGGCGGCCGCACACGGGATCGACGAGCCGACGTTCCGGCAGCCCGACCGGCCGATGTCGGCGATCGGAGGCTGAGGTGGCGGTCACCGTCCGGCTGTACGGATCGGCTCGCGAGGCCCTGGGGGCGCGCACGACCCAGGTGCCCGCGGGGCCGCTGTCCGAGCTGTGCCAGGCCCTGGCCGGGCAGGCCGCGGATCCCCGACGCCTGGCGGCCATCCTCGCCGTGAGTGCGCTGCTGTGCGACGGGGTCCGCTATCGGGCAGCCGACGACGTGCGGCTGCCCGACGGGTCCACGCTGGAGGTGCTGCCCCCGGTCGCCGGCGGCTGATCCAGCGACCCGGGCCGTCAGCTGGGATCGCCAGGCACCGCCCGTGGCCCTCGCCGCCCGATCCGCCAGCCGACCGCGCTGGACCCGAGCAGCACCAATCCCGTGACCAGGAATGCCAGCGCGGGGGACTGGTGGACGCCGACGAGCCAGAACACGAATCCGGTCACGCTCAGGATCGCCAGGGCCAGCCACGGCCACCGACGCTCGGCGAGGAAGCGCCAGAGCCCGAGCGCGCCCAACAGCGCCAGCGCCACCAGACCGATGGGCCGGGAATCCTCCGAGCTGGCCAGGCCCACGGCGTAGACCCAGGCGAAGCCGGCCCCCATCGCGACGCCGAGGTCCCGCTGCGTCAGGCGGCGGGCGACGATCCCCGCCCAGAGCATGCCGAACGCGACCCCGCCCACCTGGATGGCGGCGTCGTACGCCGAGGTGTCCGTGTACTGGTAGCCGTTCTCGTCGAGGCGGACCGTCCCGGGCGGGCGCAGCCACTCGGCCGACGTGAGCAGCAGGGCGGCGGCGACGACGAACAGGGCCAGCTCGGTGAGCGCGCTGGCCGCCAGCCGCTGGGCGAGGACCAGGATGGCCAGTGCGAGCGTCAGCGAGAGCACCCTCATCCAGTCGTCGGTGCCCTGATCGGTGCGCAGGATCGCCAACAGCGACGAGCCCGCGCTGACGGCGGTGCCGGTCAGCAGCACGCTGGCCAGTCGGCGCCGGGGACTGCCCGCGTCCGCGCCGCGCGCGGTCCACCACCCGGTCGCGGCCGTCACCGCGGCGATCCCCAGGAGGATGCCGGACTGCCCGACCTGGGTGAGGTCGTGCCACACCTGGGCCAGGAGTGCGTAGAGGGCGGCCAGCACCAGGGCGGCTCCCAGGTACGCACCCACCTCGACAAGACGCTCGACCCAGGACCGCGACCGAGGGGCCGAGCCGGCGTGGAAGCCGGCGGGCGCGCCAGGGGCGAAGCCGGCGGGCGCGTCGGCCGGCTCGGTGGAGAAGCCGGCGGGCGCCTCGGTGGGGAAGCCGGCGGGCGCCTCGGTGGGGAAGTCGGCGGCCTGCGCGGTCAGCTCGGCGAGCACCGCCGTGCGCTGCGCGTCCGTGATCGTGCCGCGCGCCACCAACGCACGCAGCGCCCGATCCCACGCCTCGGGCCCGTCACTGGGCGGCTGCTGCGTCACCGTGCCTCCCATCGGAGACCAGATGACCATCATCCTCCGGCCAAGCCGCGCTTGCCCCGCCCAGGCGTCGATCTGAGCGAGGCCAGCCTCGCGTGGTTCACTCAGCCTCAGGCGGGCCGCAAGAGCCCGCGACCGCCGCCCGAGGGGGTCTGCGCAATGGGCACACAACTCCGGCTGACCGCCGCCGACGGGCACGAGCTCGGCGCCTACCGAGCGGACCCAGCCGAGCCGCCGCGCGCGGCGGTCATGGTGATCGGCGAGGTGTGGGGGGTCAACCACTGGGTCCGCTCGGTGGTCGACGACTACGCGGCGCGAGGCTACCTCGCGATCGCCCCGGCGATGTTCGACCGGGTCAAGCCCGGCTACGTGAGCGAGGACTAGAGCTCCGGCCACTTCCGGCGCATCGGCGGGATGCTCAAGGCGTTCGACGCCGACGCTGCGCTGACGGACATCGAAGCGACGGTGGCCGAGGTCGCCTCGGCCGGGCCGGTCGGCATAACGGGCTTCTGCTTCGGCGGTGCGATGACGTGGCGGGCGGCGTCGAGGGGACTGGGCCTGGCCGCGGCGTCGGGCTACTACGGCGGCGGGATCCAGCGCTACCTCGACCTCGACCCGGTCATCCCCACGCAGATGCACTACGGCGCCAAGGACCAGGGGATCCCGCTGGACCAGGTCGAGGAGCTCAAGCGGCGGCATCCACAGGCCGAGATCCACACCTACGACGCCGGGCATGGGTTCTGCAACTCCGACTCCGACCGCTGGGAGCCGCAGGCGTGCCGGGCCGCGCGGGCGCGCACGTGGGAGTTCTTCGAGACGCACCTCACGTGAGTGACCAGGCCACCTGGCGGCGGCTTCTGGGCGAGGCGCTTGCCGCCAGCGACGAGGCGCCGCTGTCGGTGCGCCGGGCGATGCTGGTCGTGATGCTGGCCGACGCGCTGGTGGCCCAGGCGGTGGCCGACCGACTGGCGAGTGGGGCGGGTGACGACCCGCTGGTCGAGCGTGCCGCCCTGGGCGCCGAGTCGCCGGGGCTGGCGCTGGCCCTGGAGCTCGCGGCGCACCGAGCGAGCGGGCCGCGCTTGGCTGTCGAGTCGGTCGAGGTGCCCCTGACGGACTACGGCTGCCTGCCGACGGCCGACTTCATGGTGTCGCTCTACAACGAGAACACCGTCCAGCGCCTCCTGGTCGCCTTCCCCGACGGCAGCCGCCAGGACGCCCACGAGGTCCTGCACGAAGCAGCCCGAGCCCTGGGCGCGACGGAGGTGGGAGCGCAGCCGACTTGAGGCAGCGACGGCTGACCCGTGGGCGCCACCCCGACCGCGCTGCCACCCACGGGTGACCGCCCAGCCGGTTCGCCGGATCCTCTACGTCGAGGTCGATGCCGCACTCCCACTGGATGACCTGCGCTTCGCGTTCCTGGCCTCGCGCGGAGCGGCGGAACGTTCGATCCGGTGGCGCCCAGAACCGGCACGACCGTTCGATCGGCCCGATCCGACTGGCCGGAGTGGATGCGCGCACTGGGCGTCCCCGTGTACGGGCTGACCCTGCCGCCAGCCATCGAGGAAGCCATCACTCAGGTCGAGTCGCTGCCCTCGCTGCTGGCGCCCGGCCGGTCGGCCGAGGGCGTGGTCTGGACCCATGAGCACGCACGTGGGCTGACAGAGCTCGAGGGTCGCAGCGTGTTCAAGTCCATCTCCGCCCGGTACCTGGCCAAGCGCAGGGACTGGGCCGACTCGCCGACTCGCGGACGGACGCCGTTCGGCCACATGTGGGCGCCGTTCGGCCATATGTGGCTATTCGATGCCCGGGTGTGCGACCGTGCGTCGGCCGAGTTGCGAGAAGGGAGGTGTGGGGATGGCCGGACTGGTTCTGCATTGGTGGGAGTTCGCCCCCTACGGCCCCCACGTCGAGTTCTTGGTGGCCGCCTGCGACATGGGCGAGGTGCGCAGGCTGTGCCAGGAGGCGGACTGCTACTTCGGCGTTCCGGACCGGCGCGATGCTCGGGTCTCCCGGTCCGATCCGCTGCGTGACGTTACCCTGAAGCACCTGGGCGAGCTGCTGTGGCGGCTGGAGGATGAGACGCAGTGGCGAATCGGCGCGGCAGCGGCCGACGCGTGGCGCACGTCCGACATCGCCCGTGTCCACGACACGATCGAGGCCGCCCGCCAGCGACGGCGCCGGCGAAAGTAGGGCGCGGCGCGCATGCGTGAGCTGCCTCCTGGGGGCGGTTGCCGCGGGGCCCGACCGTGCCCGAGGGAGCCGCCGAGGTCGGCGCGGAAGGGCAGGTCGTGTTGGGCGACCGGCGTGTCGAGGCGTCCGACGCCCGAGCGTCGCGGGCTCGGTCAGAAGAGCCCGGCGATGGCCAGGCCTGAGGTGACCGCCACGATCGTGGCGACCATCCCGGGCATCATGAACGAGTGGTTGAGCACGTACCGCCCGATCCGGGTGGTGCCGCTTCGGTCGAAGTTGATCGCCGCGATGAGCGTGCCGTAGGTGGGCAGGAAGAAGTAGCCGTTCACCGCCGGCCACATCGCGACCAGCTGCGGTGCTGAGATCCCCAGCGTCACGCCCAGTGGCATGAGCGCGCGGGTGGTCGCGGCCTGGCTGAACAGCAGGATCGAGGCCAGGAACAGCCCGATCGCGAACGTCCAGGGGGCGGCGGTGACCATGTCGCTCAGGCCCCCGACGACGGTGTCGAGATTGTTGTCGATCAGGGTCTGACCAAGCCAGGCCAGGCCGAAGATGCCGACCAGCGCGACCAGGCCGGCCCGGGCGGTGGCGGTGCGCGGGATGCGCTCCACGTCCACGCGGGTGACCATCACGATCAGTGCCGCCACCGCGAGCATCGTGATCTCGATGGTGATCGACATGCTCAACGGCTCGGAGACCCCGTCGGTCTCGATCGCGGGCCGCAGCTGTGGGAAGGCGCCCAGCACGATGATCGAGGCGACCGCGGTCAGGAAGAGCAGCGCGCTGATCCGGCCGGAGTCGCGACGCAGCCCCGACTCCTCGTCCGCGTCGCCGGTCTGGGCGGCCGGGACCGCGGCCTGCGCTGCCGAGTGGCGCAGCGGGCCGTGGTCGCCCTGCTCCGGGATCGGCTCGACCAGCCCGTGCGCGACCCGCTCCAGGAACACCGGGTCCATCGACAGCTCCACCCCGCGCCGGTAGGACAGGACCGCAGCGGTGAGCACGCCGATCAGGGTGGCGGGCACGGCGATGGTCATGATCCTGACCAGCGTCATCCCCTCGGGCTCCAGGATCACCAGCAGCGCGGCCATCGCCGCCGACACCGGGCTGGCGGTGATCGCCTGCTGGGAGGCGATCGTGGACACCGCGATCGGGCGCTCCGGCCGGATGTCGTTGTCGTGGGCCACGTCGTGGATCACCGGCAGCAGCGGATAGAACACGTGCCCGGTGCCGGCGCCGAACGTGAACGCGTACGACACCAGGGGGGCGACGACCGTGATGTGCTGCGGGAACCGTCGGATGACCCGCTCGGCCACCCCGACCAGCCAGTCGATGCCGCCGGCCGCCTCCATCGCCGCGGTCGCGCTGATGACCGCCAGGATGATGAGCATCACGTCCACCGGCGGCGCCGCGGGCTCGGCGCCGAACAGGACCGTGAGGATGAGCATGCCCACGCCGCCCCACAGGCCCAGGGCGATCCCACCCTTGCGCGCCCCGATCGCGATGACCCCGAGGACGACCGCCAGCTCGGCGACGAACGTCCAGTCCATGCCACCACCTCGGTCCCGCGGTCCCGAGGAGATCCGGGACGCCCGCGGGCGCGATGCTAGGCCGCCGAGCCCCCCGGCCGCTCGGGCTGCCGCACGTCGCTCTCGGGCAGGCCGTGGGCGACGCAGCGGGCGGTCGGGATCGCCCCGACATGGCGGCCATCTCCTGCGCCGTCACCTCGCTGTGAGGTAGGCATTCGACGCGAGCGTGACGGGGCCGCCGCAGACACCTGGGGGCGGTCACGCGCCCGCGACGGCGCTGCCCTCGGCGAGCGTGTGCGCGGTCTTGGCGCACGCCGGACGCCCGGATAATGGGCGCTCGTCGGGAGGACGGGGGTGGGGCATGCCGGCGTGGCGAACGCGCGTCGAGCCCGAGGTCCGGGTTGCTGAGCTCGCCCGTTCCTGGGTGGGGGCCGGGCTCACCGCGTGCCTCCTGTGGCTGATCGGCCGGCTCTTCGCCGGTTGGTTCGATCAGCTGGACCTGCGGGTGTACCGGATGGGCGCTCACGTGCTGTGGAGCCGCGGGGACCTGTACGGCGTGGTCGAGCCGGGGTCGGGCCTGCCGTTCACCTATCCGCCGTTCGCCGCTGCGCTGATGGGTCCGCTGGCCTGGGCGCCCAAGCTGGTGGCCGGAGTCGGGGTCGGCGTCGCCTCCTGCATGGCCCTGGCGCGGATCGCGCACCTGTGCGTCACGCGCGTCGCGGTCGTGCCCGGGCTGTCCGCCCGAGCGGCGACCTGGCTGCTGGCCGGCATGGGGATGCTCAGCGAGCCGGTGTGGTCGACGCTGTGGCTGGGCCAGGTGAACCTGCTTCTCGTCTGGCTGGTCCTGGAGGACCTCACGGGTCCGCGGGGGCGCCTGTCCGGCGTCGGCGTCGGGATCGCGACCGCGGTGAAGCTGGTCCCGGGCGTGTTCATGCTCTGGGCGTGGCTGCTGGGCCGCCGAGGCACCGCGCTGCGCGCGGCGGCGGTCTTCCTCGTGGTGAGCGTGCTCACCGCGACGGTGTTCTGGTCGGACTCCGCGCGCTACTGGTCGGGGATGTTCCTGAGCCCCGGGCACGTGGGAGGCGTCCCATACCAAGGCAACCAGGCCCTGACCGGGGTGGCCGCCCGCGCCCTGGGGACCGAGACCCCGCCGGGCTGGGTGACCCTGATCGCCGTGGCCGGGCTGGCGGGGGCGCTGGCGCTCGCGACGTGGGTCGGGCGGCGGGGCGACGCGCCCCGCAGTCTGGTGATCGCCGGATTCGCAGGCCTGCTCGCCTCCCCGATCTCCTGGAGCCATCACTGGATCTGGTGGCTGCCCGCCTGCTGGCTGCTCGTCGCCGACACCGCTGCCCGCCTGCCGGGGGCCCGCTGGCTGCTCGTCTCCGGACTGGTGGTCTTCCTGGTCAGACCGCTGTGGTGGCCGTCACCGGCCCACGACGCCGCCCTGCACTTCGGCCTCCCCGCGCAGCTGGCCACCGCCGCCTACCCGCTGTGGACCCTGGCGTTCCTCGGCTGGACCGGTTGGTCCGCCGCCAGGCAGCCCGCGCCCCCCGCCGGTGGCCGCCGCAGCGGGTGACCCGCCCCGGCCGAGCTCCTCCCGGCGCGGCCGTCGCGGATCGGCTGCGCCGGCTCGCCTTCGACGGCTGGCCAGCGCCCCGCGGAGCGAGGTGGCCACGCATAAGGCCTGTGTAACGGAAGCCGCATACACCCCTGTGACAGCGCCCGGCCTTCACTGGGCGCCATGACCACGTTGACTCCGGGCGCTGCGCGCAGCCACACCCGAGTGATCCTCGCCGTGCTCCTGGTCGCCGCGCTGCTGGCGCTGCTCGGACCCCGATGGGCCGCGGGTCTCCGATCGCTGGCACCCTCCGCGGCCGAGGCCCCACCGGGGCTGGTGGTCTCGTCCGCCGGCAGCTCGGTGGGCGTCGCGGGGGGTGCGGTTCCCGAGGGCGTGACCGTCTTCGACGACCAGTACCCGGCCGTCGCACACCTTGACCCGCGGCTGCGGACCGCGCTGGAGAAGGCCACGACCCGCGCGGCCCGGCGGGGCATCACGATCGTCCTGCACAGCGGCTGGCGGTCCGCGGCGTACCAGCAGCAGCTCCTCGACGACGCCGTCGGCACGTACGGCTCGGCCGCGCAGGCCGCCCGGTGGGTCGCCACTCCGAACACCTCACCGCACGTCTCCGGGGACGCCGTCGATCTTGGCGGCTCCGACGCCACCGCCTGGCTGGCCAAGCGCGGCGCCAGATTTGGGCTGTGCCGGATCTACGACAACGAGCCGTGGCACTACGAGCTGCGCGGCGGCGCCTCCGTCCACGGCTGTCCCGAGCCGTACGCCGACCCGACGCACGACCCGCGGATGCGGTGACGCTGGGGATCGGATCTCTGCGTCGTCGTGCCACGAGCGCGCTAGGAGCATCGGCGATCTCGACTCTCAGGACTCTGGGCTCTGATTTCACGGTTCAGGGGCCTCCAATCTTGCGTGTAGAGGTGCTCCGGATTCACGGAACCGCTCGGTTCGGGAACCTGCTGGAGACCTTGGTGATCGCAGAGCTGCGCACGCATGCCGCGTGGCTGGACGAACCGGTCAGGCTCGGGCACTGGCGAACCCACGACGGCGACGAGGTCGACTCTGTGATGGAGTTCGACGACGGTCGCGTGCTGGCGTTCGAGGTGAAGGCCGACGAGCGGGTCACCGGCCGCGACCTCAAGGGACTGCGCACCCGTCGAGGCGCCCTCGCCGATCGGTTCATCGCCGGCGTGGCGTTCACCACCGGGTCTCGCTTCGACACCCCACGAGGATCGGATACACGTCATGCCGGTGGACCGGCTGTGGCGACCCGTCCCATGACGGTTATCGCTGACACGACGCCTGCTCCCGCCGCTCCCTGACGAGCCGTCATGGGCCCCCAGCGTGTCCTCTTCGAGGCGGTATGTAGCGGCTGGCTTGCGCCCTCCTGGGTTCGACCCTTGGGCTGAGCCTCACAGGCATGTCTGGCCCCGGGGTGTTATTGCGCGATGATTTCCAGGGCCGCGACCGCCAGGGCAAGGGCGCCCGCCGTCGTGGCCACTACCTGCAGGGATGCCAGCGACACAACGCCGCGCTGCACCATCCCGGGTCCGCCGCGACGGCGCCGCACGGACAGCCAAAGGACGACAAGTCCCAGCGCCAAGGCGAGCAGCGCGGCACCGAAGGCGATCCAGGCGCGTCCGGTCGAGGCGGCGAGGATGGCGCTCGCCAGGCCCAGCAGGGTCAGGCCCATCCGCGCCCAGGCCAGGGAGGTCCGCTCCCCAGCCAGGCCGTCGTCGGTGATGCCCGCGGCGTCGGAAGGGCGCGTCATGACAGGACGAGGACTGCAACCCCAGTGAGCAGGCCGAGAGCGGCGAGCACAAGGGCGACGATGGGGATGCTGGTCGACAGGGGGAGTCCGAGGCCCAGACGCATCGCGCGCTCCAGCCGGAACCAGCGCAGCAGCGCGCGGATGGACAGGGCAGCTGACAGGGCGATCCACAGGAAGGCCAGCACTGCCACAGGGCGTGAGTCGCGGTCCAGGATTGTGCCGACGGCAAGGCCGACGCCGAGGATCCCCAGCGAGGTGGTCATCCAGGAAAGGAAGGTGCGTTCGTTGGCCAGGGTGAAACGGGGGTCGGGATCGTCCCCGACCGAGCGGACGAACGCATCGAACCTGCCCATGATTCGGCGACCTCCCGGCGAAGGATAGGGTTCGACGCTACCCCCTGGGCACGTCGGCGCGGGGTGATCTCTCTGGCCGCGTACGCCTGGCGGCTACCAGGTGGTCATCTGCGTGGGCCCGTTTCGCGGCTACTTGGGCGCACCACCCCTGCCTGGGATGCTACGGGTGAGCGACGCAGCGCCGCGGGATCGGCAGCTGGTAGCCCTGACCGGATGTCTAGAGCGCCGTCAGAGGATTGGGCGGGGCGTGCTTGAGGTGATCGCGGGGCCCATGATCGGCGCGATCACCGCGCTCGCCGGCGTCGCTGTCAGTCAACGCATGCAAAGAACCACCCAAGAACAATCGCGGTACCACGACGAGGTACGCAAATGTGGCCGCCGACCTGCTTTCTGTCGGAGAGGCTTTGGAGGAGCTGGTGGAAGCGCTCCCATGCGTCAATCAAGGAAATGCAGGCGAGAGAGCGCCAAGACGTGGACGCCTTCGCCGTGGAGAATCTGCAGGCGAGTCGAGTGCTGGCCATGCAGGCGGAGAGTGACCTGCACTGGGAGACCTTGTCGGCTCACCGGGGCTGATGCTCACTTGCCCTGGCCTCGATGGCGCCGCCGAAGACCTCGTCAGAGGCTAAAGACTCTGGCCACCGCCCTTGAAGCGCCCCGGCAAGGACGTCTACTCACGGCGAGACGAGCTGAGGGCGCCTTCGTTGACTCAGTCCGAAAGGAATTGGGCACCCACAAGAAGTAGGGTCGCCGAGGGCGAGCGCAGTGGGCAGACTGCCGAGCCGCCCAGACATCTCCCCTGCGCGCACCACGATCCGTCCGGCCCTGCTCCGTCGGCACGCGGCGAAGCGCCCGCCGTCGCCCGATCGGCATGCGTCCGCAGACAGCGATGTGACGCGGGTCCTCGCGTGCGAGCCCCTCTGATCATCTCTGCGGCTCGCTGGTCAGGCGACCTCATCGAGGCGGCGGACCTTGGGAACCCCGGCAGCGCGTTCGGCGGCCAGGTCGTGGGCGGTCTGCATCGCCAGCCAGGCCCGCGCGGTGCCGACGCCGGCCTGCTCCAGGCGCACGGCCAGGTTCGGGCTGACCCGGGCGTGGCCGTGCAGTACCCGGCTCAACGTGACCCGCGAGACCCCGAGCCGGGAGGCTGCCTCGGCCACACCCAGGCCAAGGTCGGCCAGCACGTCCTCGCGCAGCACCTCACCCGGGTGCACCGGGTTGCGCATCACCATCCTGCTCACCTCCTCAGTGGTAGTCCTGGTAATCGACCAGCTCGACATCGCCGTCCACGAACCGGAATGTCACGCGCCAGTTGCCGTTGACCCAGACCGACCAGTGTCCAGCCAGTTCGCCTTTCAGCGGATGGGTCCGAAACGACGGGATCGCCAGGTCCTCCGGAGTCTGGGCCACGTCCAACACCGACAGGATGCGCAGCAGCTTCGGCACGTGGTCCGCCTGTACCCCCCGCTTTGACCCTGTGCGGTACAGCCGCTCCAGCCCCCTGTGCCGGAAGCTGACGATCACCCGCACACCGTAGCGCGTAGCGTTACGCGCTACAAGATGGGCGATCACTGGCTGAACCACAAGCTTGCAGCCGGAGTGTCAGCCAAGAGGCCCGAACCGCTGAGCCTTCGTGCTCGTCGGTGTTGACAAGCCGACCCCACGAGTCGGGGTCGGCCGGGTTGGGTGAGGTGAGCCTGAACTCGCATCCAGTCGTCCCGACTTCGTACTCGGAAGGACGGTGGCCGACGAACCCCCAGGTGTGGCCGCGTTCGGAGTCAACTGAGGAGTGCTGCGACTGCGTTGGCCGTTGCCTTGGCGGAGCCGGGGTTCTGGCCGGTGACGAGGTTGCCGTCGACGACCACGTTGGACACGAACGGCAGGCGGGCCTTCTCATAGAGCGCGCCGTGCTGCTTCGCTATCTCCTCGGCGTTGTAGGGGACCAGCTTGTCGACCCTGGCCAGTTCTTCCTCGCGCCAGGCGAAACCGGTCATCCTGCGTCCCGCGATCAGGTAGTTGCCGTCGGACAGCTTCGTGTTGAGTAGCCCGCAGTAGCCGTGGCACACCGATGAGACGACAGCGCCGCGCTCGAAGAGGACGCGGGTGATCTGCTGCAGGCCGTGGCTGTCGGGGAAGTCGTACATCACGGCGTGGCCGCCGGTGAAGTAGATCGCGTCGAAGTCGGCCGCATCGACCTGGTCGGGGCTCGCGGTGGTCTGCAGCAGTGCCACCTTCGCGGGGTCGTTGCGCCACGCCTTGGCGGTCTTGTCGTAGTTGGGGAACTTCAGGGCGCGAGGTTCGAGCGGGACTGCGCCGCCAGCCGGGCTGACCAGGGTCTGCTCGAAGCCGTGCTCCTCGAAGACGTGCCACGCGTGGGTGAGTTCGGACAGCCACAGCCCGGTCGGGTGGCTCGGGTCGTCGTAGTGCCCGACGTTGGTGACGACGTTGAGGATTCGCTTGGTCATGGTGGCTTCCTTGGGTTGGGAGTGGCCGGTCAGCGGGAGCCGAGTCGTTTGAGAAGGGTGAGCCCGGTCGTGAGGAGTCGGGACCAGCGGTCGTGGCTGATGTCCTTCGGCGGGGAGAAGCCTTGGAGTCGTTGGTGAGCGACGGTCTGGGCTTCGGTGTACTTCAGCATGCCGTCGACACCGTGGCGCCGTCCGAGTCCGGAGTCGCCCATGCCGCCCATGGGGGCGTCGATGCTGCCCCAGGCTGCGGCGAACCCCTCGTTGACGTTGACCGTACCGGCGTGGAGACGGGCAGCGATGGCGCGGGCGCGGCGTCCGTTGCGTCCCCACACGCTGGCGTTGAGCCCGTATGGCGTCGCGTTTGCCATGTGCACTGCCTCGTCGATGTTGCTGTAGCGGTAGATCGAGACGAGCGGTCCGAAGGTCTCGTTGGCGTAGACCGTCATCTCAGGTGTCACGTCAGCGAGGATCGTGGGCTCGTGGAACAGCGGCCCGAGATCGGGACGTGCCACGCCACCCGAGAGGACAGTGGCACCCTTGCCGACCGCGTCTGCGACATGGTTCTGCACGGTGGCAAGTTGTGCTGGCGTGGTGAGGGAACCGACGCTGATGCTGTAGTCATAGGCGGCGCCGAGCGTGAGCCGGTTCGTCGCGGTCACGAACCGGTTGACGAAGTCGTCATAGATCTCGTCGGCGACGTACATCCGCTCGATCGACACGCACAGTTGCCCGGCGGACGGGAAGCTGGCGCCCAGTGCGCCGCGGGCGGTCTTGTCGAGATCGGCATCGGGCAGGACGATCATCGCGTTCTTGCCCCCGAGTTCCAGGGAGGCGCCGATCAGCCGTTGTCCGGCGTCACGGGCGATCTGGCGACCGGTGGCGGTTGAGCCGGTGAACATCACGTAGTCGGCGGCGTCCATCAGGGGTGCGCCGATCGCGCTTCCCCGCCCGATCACGATCTGCCAGAGGTCTTCGGGCAAGCCCGCCTGTCGCATCAGGTCGACTGCCCACAGCGCGGTCAGAGCTGTTTGGGTGTCAGGCTTCTGCACGACTGCGTTTCCGGCCATGAGGGCAGGGATTGCGTCACCGGCGGCCATGCTGAGCGGGTAGTTCCATGGCGAGATGATCGCGACGACGCCTTTCGGGTGTCGCAGCTCGGTGGTGTGTGTCAGCAGCGGAATCGCACCGCGCCGGCGCTTCGGTGCGAGGAAACGTTTCGCGCTGCGGGCGTAGTAGCGGGTGGTGATGGCGATGTCGGTGACTTCCAGGAACGCATCGCGCCGGGTCTTTCCGTTTTCGGCCTGCATCAGGTCGAGCGCCTCGTCCTGACGCTGCAGGACCAGGTCGTGGAAGCGCAGCAGGATCCGCTTGCGCTCGCTGATCGGGGTCGTGGCCCACTTCGCCTGGGCGATGCGGGCCCGGGCAAACGCTTCCTCGACATCGTGTGGCGTCGAGGTGGGGAGGTTGGCCAGTGGCTCGCCGGTGTACGGGGCGGTCGTCATGACGTGCTCGGCTGCTGCACTCGCTGTGACCAGTCCAGCTAGCCGCGACAGCACGCTGGGGGTCACGGTGATCGGGAGCGAGGCAGGCGGGGTTGTTGTCGATGCCATCGGGCTCACCGGGCCTGGATCGACGTAGGGACGGGCATGTGCAGGGCCAGCTGCCCCTCGGTGACCACGTCGAACTGGACGGTCCGGATCGGCTTCAGTGATCGCACGTCGTCCGACAGCCGGCCTTCGCCCAGTGTGAGCTCGACCATGCGTGGGCGCCGGGTGGTCCCAGAGGAGAGGACGTTGGTTTCGCTGTAGGTCGCATGCCACGCGCCGTCGATCGTCGTGTAGGAGGTCAGTGCTGAGATGTGCTCCCCGCTGCCGTGGCTGCGTTGGCGCGGCGTCGGGGCGTTCAGCGCGATGTCGGTCCCGCCGTCGGAGTTCGTGACGTGCGCGGCGGTGCGCGCGCTGTCGATGTCGACATCGAGCGCGGTGACCCACTTGGGGAATCCGTATCCGTCGTGGCCGCGGACCTGGGCGATCTGCGTGCTCACCGGCAAGGACAGGACGTAGGAGTGCAGGTGCTCGTTCGTCACGGCCGCGACCGTGTCGACGAAGCCCAGGCCACCGTGGCGGGCCGGCCGGACGGCGACGCCCACGGCGGCCTCGGTGTAGAAGTCGATGTCACACACGTGGTAGCGGAAGAACATCACCGAGGCCACGCCAAGGCCAGGAGCCACTTCGAGGAGGGCAAGCTCTCGGGGCAGTCGACTCCTGATCGCCCGCGTCGGCGCCACCATGGTCACCCGCGCGGTTGAGATCCGGTAGTAGAAGTTCGGGGTCAGCGTGGAGCCGATCCGGGAGTCGACGCGCGCCTTCGGCAACTGACGGAAGAAGTCCACGCTGCTGACCCTCGGATCGGAGGCGACGACGTCGAGATCGGTGTCCATTCGGAAACGGTCGTAGAGCCCGCCCTCGGGGACCTCGACGGCGCGGCCGCCCAGGTCGACTGTGACGGTGGAAGCGGTGGACGTGCCCATCAGGATCTCCTCATGTGTACGGTGTTTACATGCGGACTCTATGAGCACGTGTGAACACTGTCAACATTTGAGTTGTGACGGTCGACCACGCAGGGTTCAGTGCGGCGCCTGGGCGGCGAGGATGGCTGCCAGTGATGTGCGAACGTGGTGATGGATCTCCTCGGTGGAGTCGGCGGTCAGCTTCCCGTCCATGTAGAGGCAGGCCATCCCGTGTGCGAACGCCCAGCCTGCGGCGGCGAGGGCGTCGGCATCCTGTCCGGGGAAGATTCTGGTCATCGCGGCCGCAAGCAGGTCGTGGATCGCGGCGGCCGCTGCCACGCGTTGCTCGTTGCCCTCGTCGCAGGCGTTGGTGAACATCACCCGGAAAAGGGCGGGTCTACGCAGGGCGAAGTCGACGTAGATGACCGCCAGGTCTCCGAGGTCGGTTGGAGTGGTGGGCAGGTCACGTCCGTCGGTGAGGTCGGCCAGCAGGTCTTGCAGGCCGGTGGCGGCCAGTGCGGATTCGAGCGCGTCGCGGTCACTGAAGTGCCGGTAGAGCGCCGCCGCGGTCACTCCCGCCTCACGTGCGACCGCGCGCAGGGAGAACGTCTCGCCAGACTCCAGCATGCGCATCGCCGTGGCCAGCGACGCCTCGCGAAGGTCGCCGTGGTGGTAGCCGCTCCTCACGGAAGTTGACACTGTTTACATTCCTCCGTACTGTTGATGTGAACAACGTAAACATACCTCATCCAGGAGCAACCGTGTCATTGCCAGAAGCCATGTCCACCGCGTCCCCGGCGGCCACTGAGTCGACTGTCTTCGAGCCGCTGGTGCTCCCCAACGGTGTCGTGCTCGCCAACCGCCTCGCGAAGGCCGCCATGGAGGAGAACATGGCGACTCGGGGACAACTCCCGGGAACAGATCTGATTCGCCTCTACGAACGCTGGGGCAACGGCGGCGCCGGGCTCCTCATCACCGGCAATGTCATGGTCCACGCCGAAGCACTCACCGGACCCGCGGGTGTCGTGCTCGACGGACAGGTGCCCCTTGAGCCGTTCCAGCGCTGGGCCTCAGCTGCCAAGTCCGGCGGCGCCCAGATCTGGATGCAGATCAACCACCCTGGTCGTCAGGTCCGAGCCGACATGCCCGGCGTTGCCTGGGCGCCCTCGCCTGTGCGGGTGAGCCTGGGCAAGAACACATCGCGGTTCGCCGAGCCCGTGGAGATGACCGACCAGCAGATCCAGGAGACCATCGTCCGGTTCGCCAACACCGCCCGCCGCGCCGAGGAAGCCGGCTTCGACGGCGTCGAGATCCACGCCGCCCACGGCTACCTCCTGTCCCAGTTCCTGTCACCGCTGTCCAACCAGCGCACCGACCAGTGGGGCGGCAGCCTGGACAACCGCGCCCGACTGCTGCTCGACATCGTCCGCGCCGTCCGTGCCGATGTGGCGCCGGGCTTCGCGGTCGCGGTCAAGCTGAACTCTGCGGACTTCCAGCGCGGCGGCTTCGACGCCGACGACGCCGCGAAGGTCATCGCCATGCTTGCCCCGCTCGGGGTCGACATCGTCGAACTCTCCGGTGGCAGCTACGAAGCGCCCGCGATGACCGGCCAGGTCAGCGACGAGCGCACCAAGGCCCGCGAGGCCTACTTCCTCACCCTTGCCGAGGAACTCGCGAAGTCCAGTCCGCTGCCCCTGATGCTCACCGGCGGCATCGCCCGCAGGCCCGTCGCCGAAGAAGTGCTCGCCGGAGGTGTGGCGCTCGTCGGCATGGCCAGCGCGCTCGCCGTCAACCCAGACCTGCCCAACGCATGGCGTCACGACGCCCATGCTGTCGTGACACTCGCGTCGGTCGACATTGCCGACAAGGCGGTCGCCTCCGCAGCCAGCATGGCCAGGATCCGCCGCCAACTCCGGCGTCTTGGACGAGGGCGCCGTTCCCGGCCCTCGATCAACCCGAAGACCGCGCTCCTGCTCGAAACCCTCCACCAGCGCCGGGCCCTGCGCCGCTACCGGACCTGGCTGCGGGCACGCACCGCCTGACCAACCGGAACAAGGATGAAGGAAGACGACATGACCACACCCACCACCCCCGAACGCGCCCACGACATAGCCCTGTTCGGAGCCACTGGATTCACCGGCGGACT
Source organism: uncultured Bifidobacteriaceae bacterium (assembly GCA_964418695.1). Lineage (GTDB taxonomy): Bacteria > Actinomycetota > Actinomycetes > S36-B12 > CAIYMF01 > Prado023. The sequence goes on from CAYQMN010000005.1 coordinate 24,846, forward strand.
GACCGCCGACTATCTCGCTGCGCACCTGCCGCCGACCGCCCGCTGGGCACTCGTCGGACGAAACCACGCCAAGCTCGAATCGGTGGTCGAGCGCCTCGCCACCGCACACCCCGATACGCCACGGCCCGAGATCGTGCTCGCAGATGCTGGCGATCCGGCCTCGCTGCAGGACGTGGCGACTTCGACCAGGGTCGTCATCACGACCGTGGGCCCTTACCTCGAATACGGCGAACCCGTGGTCGCCGCCTGCGCTGCTGCGGGAACCGACTACATCGACCTCGCAGGGGAGCCGGAATTCGTCGACCGGATGTACGTCGCCCACCACTCCACCGCCGTGGAGACCGGCGCACGGATCGTGCACTCAGGAGGCTTCGACTCCATCCCGCACGACCTCGGAGCGCTGTTCACCGTCCAGCAACTGCCCGACGACGTGGCGATCACGATCCGTGGAGTCGCCCGCAGCAACGCCATGATCTCGGGCGGCACCTTCCACTCCGGACTGGGCCAGCTGTCCCGGATGAAGCAGATGCGGCAGGCCATCGCCGACCGCAAGCAGGTCGAGCCCCGGCCCACCGGACGTCGTGTCCGCAATCAGGCCGGACGACCGCACCGCGACACTGAACTCGGCACCTGGCTGCTACCACTGCCCACCATCGACCCCGAGGTGGTCAAGCGATCCGCAGCCGCACGCGCCGACTACGGCCCAGACTTCACCTACTCCCACTACGCCGGCCTCAAACACGCCACGACCGTCGCCGCTGCAATCGTCGGTTTCGGTGCCTTCCTGGGGGCCGTCCAGGTGCCGCCGCTGCGCCGCTTCCTTGGCTCACGACTGCCGCAAGGCGAGGGGCCGAGCGAGGAGCGACGTGCCCGATCGCGATTCACAGTCGACTTCATCGGCGACGGTGGCGGCGTCCACGTTCACACACAGGTCAGTGGAGGAGACCCCGGCTACACCGAGACCTCGAAGATGCTTGCCGAGGCCGCGATGAGCCTCGCCTACGACGACAACCCGCCGACTTCCGGACAGGTCACCACCGCCACCGCGATGGGGGAGAACCTCATCCAGCGACTGCGCGACGCGGGACTCGGCTTCACCGTCGTCGAACGGACCGCCAGTGCCGACGCAGAAGGAACATGACGGCGAACGGTCGCGGCAGGTAGGGCAAGCATCTCGGGGTGTCCGAGCCTGCCCCGGTTCTCTCCCGAGGTCCTGACGGCCAACCAGGGCTGTAGGCCGAGCAGGGTGAACAGGGGGTCGGAGCTGACCGAGGGCGACCCGAAGCGTGCGCCAGCGTGTGCGCCCCTACTGGGCGATAGGGGTCGCGAACGCGGTTCGCTTCTGCGAGGTTCACAGGGGGATCCGTCGGCTTGCTTCGCAAGCCTCCTCCCGATTCCCGGCCATGCTTCCTGGTCTCATGGCGAGGGACTGGGGGAACAGCCCCGGGCCTACTCCACGAGAGCGGGTGACGAGAATCGAACTCGCATGACCAGCTTGGAAGGCTGGGGCTCTGCCATTGAGCTACACCCGCGTGGCCGCCGATCCGGGGAGCGGTGAGCCGCGCAGCAGCCTAGACGATCCGCAGGCCTCGATGATCCGCCCGTCGCCCGGGATGAGCCCTCAGGCCAGTTCGTCGCGGTGGCGGTGGACGAAGTCGGCCATCCCGGGGACGGTGTAGGCGAGCATGCCGTGGTCGGGGGCGAACACGAGCCCCTTGGCGATCAGCTTCGCGCGGTACGGGCCCAGGCTGTTGGGCTTGATCCCCATGCGCTCGGCGAGGGCGCTGGTCAGCGACGGGCCGTCGCCGTCCTCGGACATGGCCACCAGCAGGCGGCGCTCGGCCGGCGTGGCCCGCGACCAGCGCGAGCGGAAGAAGCCCACGTCGAGCCGGTCCAGTGCGACGACCGCCCCGGTGCGGGCGTCTCCCTCTGTGATGACCGGGCCCGCGGCGACCTCCCAAGTGGCGCGCCCGTACTCCTGCAGGAAGTAGGGGTAGCCGCCGGACCGCTGCAGCAGCACGCGCAGCGCGGTGGGCTCGAAGCTGACCCCGTCGCCGGTGACCGGATCGGTCAGCGCGTGCGCGGCCTGGTCGTCGTCGAGTCGCTCGATGGTCCGGTAGTCGAAGAGCCGCTCGGAGTACGAGCGGGCGGTGGCCATCGTGGCCGGGAGGTTGGGCAGCCCGGCGCCCAGAAGGAAGAACGGCCAGCTGCGCTGACCGGCCTGGTGCGCGGTCACGAGCAGGGCGCGCAGCAGTCCGGGGTCGAGGTCCTGCAGCTCGTCGATGAACAGCGCGAACGCCCGGCCCTGCTCGACCAGGGCACTGGACAGGTCCGCGACCAGCTCGGTCAGGTCGACCTCGATGTCGCCAGAGTCCGCGCGCCCGGGCGTCAGGTCGACACCCAGGTCGATCCCGGTCGTCCCGAGCTTGACCGTGAACGCGCTCACCGACTGCAGCGCCCGGTGGGCCCGCTCGCTCAGCGCGCCGCCCCGGCGCAGGGACCGGGCCTGCGCGGCGATGTCACGGGCCAGGATCCGCCGCACGCTCGTGCTGCCCGCCGCGTCCGGGCGGGCCTCCAGCGCGACCACGAACCAGCCGGCCGACTCGGCCCGGTCGCGCATCTCATTGAGCAGCACGGTCTTGCCCACCCCGCGCAGCCCGGTGAGCATGATCCCGCGCGCGGGCAGCGACCGGCCGGCTCGCTGGATCAGGACGTCGAGCAGCGCGAGCTCGGCCTCGCGCCCCACGAGGGCGGGTGGGCGAAGTCCGGAACCGGGGTTGAAGGGGTTGCTGGCGGCCTGCACCTAGCGAATCGTAGGGGCGAATTAGGAATTCGCAAGGACTGTCGGTGAGCTGCCCGGGTGCGGAAGGCTGGCAAATCTGGGCGAGCAGCCCGACGTCGCGCAACACCTGCGCAGAACGGACACAGGTGTCCGTTCTGCGTCAGTCCTTGGGCGATTTGCGCAGGTCTCGGTGCACGAGCGGCGAGATCAGCCTCCACGGGATCGAAGCGTGCTGTCGCGACAGGAAGCGGTGAGGCGGGGGCGTGGCGGGGGCGTGGCGGGGGCGTGGCGGGGCGTGGAATCGAGAGGTCTGTGTCCCGGGGAGGCGACCACACCGTCGGTCGAGCTTGTGGCGAAGAGGACCGTCCCCGCATCTATGCGCGGATGATGACGCGCGCGCTCGGCGCACAAGTGCGGAGTGTGTGGCGTACCTGGGAGAGGTCTCGACAAGCTCGACCGGCGCAGGACCGGGTGGCGAGGATTCGATTGCCGTTCGAGCGGGGATGCGTTGGTCGCCTGTGTCGCGACGGATCGGCGGGGTGAGGTCGGCGCTCAGCGCGACGGTTCGGCGGGTGCTGACCCAATACTGGGTCGCATGGGTCTGTCGGAGCCGAACGACCAGGGCGGGGGACAGGCCCAGGGCCAAGCCCAAGCTCACGCCCCGGCTTCGACCCCGGCTTCGGCTTCGACCCCGGCTTCGGCTTCGACCCCGGCTTCGGCTTCGACCCCGGCCCCGGCCCCGGCCCCGGCGATCTGGGTCAGTTCCGCGTCTGCTTCTGAGGCCGAGATCGACTTGTCGGCCGCGGTTCCCGCGCCTCTGCCCCGGAGCGTCGAGCCGATGCTGGCGACACTCGCCGCGGATGCCTTCGACGACGACGATTGGCTGTTCGAGATCAAGTGGGACGGCTTCCGGGTGCTCGCGATCGTCGGCCCGGACGCCCCGGTGCGGCTGCGCACACGCAACGGCAACGACGCGCGCGCCCACTTCCCCACCTTGCTCGACGGGCTGGGTGCCTCACTGGACGCCCGCGAGGCTGTGCTCGACGGGGAGGTGGTGGCCCTGGACGAGCAGGGCCGGCCGGACTTCAGCCTGCTGCAGGAGCGGATCTCGGTGCACCGGCTTGGCGGCGGGTCGGCCGGGATGGTCTACGAGGTCTTCGACCTGCTTCACCTGGACGGGCACAGCCTGCTGGCGGTCCCGCTCGAGGAGCGCAAGAAGCTGCTGCGCCTGGTGCTGACGCAGAGCGCCGGCGTGCGGTTCGTGGAGCACGTCGCGGGGGAGGGTCGCGCGTTCCTCGCGGCGGCCGCCCAGCAGGAGCTGGAAGGCGTCGTCGCCAAGCACCGGCGCTCCCGGTACGAGAGTGGCCGGCGGGCCAGCACCTGGCTCAAGGTGAAGATCCGGGCCGAGCAGGAGCTGGTGGTCGGCGGCTGGACCCCCGAGCGCGGCCGACCCAGCGAGCTCGGGGCGTTGGTGGTCGGGGTCTACCGCGACGGGCAGCTGCGGTTCGCCGGCAAGGTGGGGTCGGGTCTGTCGGGCCGGACGCGGGCGGAGCTGATCGACCTGCTCGGGCCGCTGGCGACCGAGGAGCCGCCCTTCGCGGAGGTGCCCGCGCCCGGTGCCCGCGGTCGCTGGGGCGGGGATCTGAAGGAGGTGACGTGGGTCCGCCCGGAGCTGGTGATCCGCGCTGCACTCGGCGGCTGGTCGCGCGACGGGATGGTGCGTCAGGCATCCTTCCGCGGCCTGGACCGGGGGCGCGACCCGCGGGGCGTGGTCAGGGAGGTCCCGGTCGATCCGGCCGCCGCGGAGGCTCAGGCCGCCCACGAGGTGGACGTGTCGGAGCAGCCTGGCGAGTCGAGCGCCCAGGATCGTGGTGCCGCGGCAGCAGGCAGGAGGCGGAGCGGGACGCGCGGGCGTACCGGCGGTTCCTCGGCGGTCATGGGGAACGAGTCGTCCGTGACCGCCACCGAGGTCGCCAGGGTAGGGGGATCGCCCGGCGCGACGAGCATCGCGGCCGGAGTCGGGAGACACGTCGGTGCGGCGGGCGCTCCGGGCAGCGGACCCGTGAGCGCCCCCGCGAGCGACCCAGGGGACGTCCCGGCCGCGTGGGCGGCGGGCACCGAAGCCGAGTTGGCTGCGCTGGCGGACTTGCCCTCGGCGAAGGTCTCCTGGGACGTCGGGGGCCAGACGCTCGTGCTCACGAACCTCGACAAGGAGCTTTTCCCGCCGCGCGACGGCGTCGATGAGCCGCCGGTCACCAAGCGTGACCTCGTCGGGTACTTCGCCCGGATCGCCCCAGCGATGCTGCCCCATCTGGCCGACCGCCCGCTGAACCTGCACCGCTTCCCGAACGGGATCGCGGCCCCCGGCTTCTGGCAGAAGGACATCCCGAAGGGAGCGCCTGGCTGGCTCACGCGGTGGGCCGAGACGGGCGTGCCCGAGGAGCATCGGCGCGCCAACGACCACCTGCTCGCCGACGGGGTCGCCGCGCTGTGCTGGCTGGCCAACCAGGCCTCCTTCGAGGTGCACGCCTGGACCGCGCTGGCGGCCGATCCGTGGTGCCCGACGTTCGCGCTCATCGACATCGACCCCGGGCCGGCCACCACCTGGGACGAGACCCTCACCCTCGCCCGGCTGTACCGGACCGCGCTGGACCATCTGGGCGTGCGTGGCTACGCCAAGACCACCGGCTCGCGAGGCCTCCAGGCCTGGATCCCGGTGGAGCTCGGGCGCTACACCTACGCCGAGACCTCCGCGTGGGTCGAGGCCCTGTCCCGGGCGGTCGGCGCCACGGTCCCAGACCTGGTCAGCTGGGAGTGGGCGACCAAGCAGCGCGGCGGCAAGGCGCGGCTGGACTACACGCAGAACGCGCCGATCAAGACCCTCGTCGCGCCCTACGCCGTGCGGCCCCGCCCTGGCGCGCCGGTGTCGATGCCGATCCGGTGGGAGGAGCTGGACGACCCGACCTTGCGCAGCGACCGATGGACCATCCGCGACGCCCCCGCGCGAGTAGCCGAAGTCGGGGATCTCTTCGCGGGTGCCCAGACGTTCGACCAGGTGCTCCCCACGCTTTGATCGGGGCCGGATCGGGCGAGGTGTCGGTCGCGCGAGCCGGCCGCGGGAGCCCGAAGCCCAGCCCGCCGCGAGGGTCGCCCGCCAGGGCCGCCGCGAACCCCCCGACCCCGCGAACCCGCCGCCAGGGCCGAACCCACGACCCCTACGCGGGTGGCGCCGCGAACTCGATGACCGGGGCGGCGTCGCCCACGACGATCCGCAGGTCCGCGATCCGCCCGGCCGCTGCCAGGTCCCCGGCTGCCGCCGACGCCAGGCGCGCGGACTCCTCCGGGAGCGCGATCTGCGCGGTCGCGATGTCCGCGCGCATCCCCACCTTCGCGTCCGACTTGGCCTTGCGGATCGCTGCCAGCACCCCGGCGACCTGGGCCACCAGCGCCGGGTCCCCGCCGGCCGCAGCCTCGGCGACCTCGTCGGCCGCGGGCCAGGCCGCGCGGTGCACCGAGCCCTCCTGCCACCACGCCCAGACCTCCTCGGTCACGAACGGCAGGAACGGGGCGAACAGCCGCTGCAGCACCGACAGCGCCGTGGCCAGCGTGGTGCGCGCCGACGCGGCGCCCGCCTGCCCGCGGGTGCCGTAGGCCCGGTCCTTCACCAGCTCGACGTAGTCGTCGCAGAACGACCAGAAGTAGGTCTCGGTGACCTCCAGCGCGCGGGTGTACTGGTAGTCCTCGAACGCGGCCGTCGCGGTCCGCACGACCTCGGCGAGCGCGGCGAGCTGCGCCCGGTCCAGCGGGTCGGTGACGTCTGCGGCCCGGCCCGCCGCCGACGCGTCGGCCCCGAAGCCGAGCACGAACCGGCTCGCGTTGAGGATCTTGATCGCCAGGCGACGGCCGATCTTCATCTGCCCCTCGTCGAACGCGGTGTCGGTGCCGGGCCGGCCCGAGGCCGCCCAGTAGCGCACGGCGTCGGAGCCGTGCTTGTCCAGCAGGTCGACCGGCGTCACCACGTTGCCCTTGGACTTCGACATCTTCTTGCGGTCCGGATCCAGGATCCAGCCCGAGATCGCAGCGTCGGTCCACGGCAGCCGGTCGTCCTCCAGGTGCGAGCGCACGACCGAGGAGAACAGCCAGGTCCGGATGATCTCGTGGGCCTGCGGGCGCAGGTCCATCGGCGAGACCGCTGCCCACAGCTGCGGGTCGCGCTCCCAGCCACCGACGATCTGCGGGGTCAGCGACGAGGTCGCCCAGGTGTCCATGATGTCTGGGTCGCCGACGAAGCCACCGGGGACGCCGCGCTGGTCAGCTGTGTAGCCGGCCGGCGCCTCGGCCGAGGGGTCGACCGGCAGCGCCGACTCCTCGGGCACGATCAGCCGCTCGTAGTCGGGGTTGCCGTGCTCGTCGACGCCATACCACAGCGGGATCGGCACGCCGTAGAACCGCTGCCGGCTGATCAGCCAGTCGCCGGCCAGCCCCGACACCCAGTTCGCGTACCGCACCGCCATGCCCGGCGGGTGCCAGCGCAGCTCCTCGCCGCGGGCCAGCAGCGCCGCGCGCAGGCCGGCATCCCGTCCCCCGTTGCGGATGTACCACTGGCGGGTCGTGACGATCTCCAGGGGCTTGTCGCCCTTCTCGTAGAACTTCACCGGGTGGCTGATCGTGCGCGGCTCGCCCTCCAGCGCGCCGGCCTCGCCGAGCAGCTCGACCATCCGCTTCTTCGCCGAGAACATCGTCAGCCCGGCCAGCGACTCGAACGCGGCCCGACCGCCGGGCGTGGCGATCCACTCCGGGATCTCGGGCAGGATGCGCCCGTCCCAGCCGACGATCGGCCGGGTCGCCAGCGCCAGCTCGCGCCACCAGGTGACGTCGGTGGTGTCGCCGAAGGTGCAGATCATCGCGATGCCGGAGCCCTTCTCCGGATCGGCCAGGTGGTGGGCGACCACCGGCACCTCGACCCCGAAGACCGGAGTCGTCACCGTCGAGCCGAAGTGCATCTGGTAGCGCTCGTCGTCCGGGTGCGCGACCAGCGCGACGCAGGCGGCGAGCAGCTCGGGGCGGGTGGTCTCGATGTGGACCACTCCGGTGCCGTCGGAGTAGGGGAAGCCGATGCGGTGGTATGCCCCGGGCATCTCCCGGTCCTCCAGCTCGGCCTGGGCGACCGCGGTGCGGAACGTGACGTCCCAGAGCGTGGGCGCCTCGGCCTGGTACGCCTCGCCCCGGGCCAGGTTGCGCAGGAACATCCGCTGCGAGGTGGCCCGGGCGTTGGTGTCGATGGTCTGGTAGGTCTGCGTCCAGTCCACCGAGAGGCCGAGCTGGCGGAACAGCGCCTCGAACGCCTTCTCGTCTTCGGCGGTGAGCTGCTCGCAGAGCTCGATGAAGTTGCGCCGGCTGATCGCGATCTGCCGCTTCGGGTCGGGCTTGGCCGGAGGGGTGAAGTCCGGGTCGTACGGCAGGCTCGGCTCGCAGCGCACGCCGTAGTAGTTCTGCACCCGCCGCTCGGTCGGCAGGCCGTTGTCGTCCCAGCCCATCGGATAGAAGACGTCCAGCCCGCACATGCGCTTGAAGCGCGCGATGAGGTCGGTGTGGGTGAACGAGAAGACGTGGCCGACGTGCAGCGAGCCGGAGACGGTCGGCGGGGGAGTGTCGATCGAGTACACGCCCGAGCGCGGCGCCGAGCGGTCGAACAGGTAGGTCCCCTCGGCCTCCCAGCGCCGCGACCAGACCGCCTCGATCCCGTCGATCGTGGGCTTCTCGGGGACGCGGCTCGCGCCCGGGGCGGCGGTCGCGGTCGGTGCGGCGGCAGGGGTCTGGCTCATGGGCGCGGAGTCTACGGTGGCGGGCTGACAGCGCCCCACGGCTGCGGGTCGTCGGTCTCGCACGGGACGCGTGAGCCGTGGCTAGCCCCACGGCTGCGGGTCGTCGTCGACCCAGTGCGCGTGCTGACGGGGCAGCGTCCGGCCCTGGAAGAACGCCGGGTACCGCGACTTGCACGCCAGCATGAGCGGGATCGCCACGAGCATCCCGACCACCCCGACGATGAAGACGGTGCCGATCCCCGCGATCGAGTTCCCCGACCCGTAGTCGGGATCCATCATGTGGCGGGCCTCCACCACCAGCACGACGCTGAGCACCACGGCCGCGATCGCCGGCAGGATCACCTGCCCCAGGGCCGTGCGCACCGAGGTGAACGCCGTGCGGTGGAAGTACACCGCGCACGAGGCGGCGGCCACCGTGTAGTAGACGCAGATCGAGATGCCCACGCTGTAGACCGAGTCGGCGACGATGGCGTCGCTGGTCAGGCTCAGGCCCAGGTAGATCGCCAGGGTGACCAGGCCCATGAACCAGGTCGCGACGCGCGGGGCCGCGGTGGCCTCGTCGACGCTGGCGAACCGGCCTGGGACCGCGCGGTAGGTGGCCATCGCCAGGACGCCGCGGGCGGTAGGCATGACCGTGGACATGGTCGCGGAGAAGGCCGAGACGCCCACGATCAGGGCCGCGACGACCGCGCCGCGCTCGCCGATCGCGTTGGTCGCCATCACCAGGAACACGTCGTCGAGGTTCGCCTCGTGGGTCAGGCTCGCCGGGTCGCTCTGGTCGATGCCGGCGTAGGCCAGCGCCGCGATCGTGAACAGCACGTACGTCACCAGGATGATCGACATCGAGACCACGCCGGTGCGCGCGGCCTGTCGGGCGTCGCCCCGGGACTCCTCGGACATCGCGAGCGCGGCGTCGAAGCCCCAGAAGATGAACAGGGCCACGAGGAACCCGCCGAACATCGCCCCCCACCCGTCGATCGCCAGCGGGTTGAGCCACTCCCAGGAGAACGGCTGCGCGGTCGGGACGGCATCGCCGGCCAGGACCGCGCCGACCAGCATGCCCGCCAGGACGATCAGCCCACCGTACTGGAGCACCGTCAGGGCCAGCGTGGAGCGCGAGGACTCCTCGGCTCCCCGCGCGACCAGCCACGTCGTGACCAGGATGAACGCGCTGCCGATCGCCGCTCGTAGCGCGAGGCTCGGCTCCTCCAGGCCGGCCACCGTGCTCACCGAGTTGACCATCACCTCGGCCGCGCCCACCCCGGCCAGCGTGCTGGACAGGAACAGCCCCCAGCCGCCGATCCACCCCGTCCGGGGGCCCAGGGCCATGGCGCCCCACGTGAACACGGTCCCGGAGTCCGGCGCGACGGTGCTCATGTGCTTGTAGGCGAACGACACGAAGAACATGGGGATCACTGAGATGACGAAGACGATCGGCAGCTGATAGCCGGACTCGAGAGCGCCGTAGCCCAAGGCCCCGGTCAGCGAATAGGCGGGCGCGGTGGCTGCCAGGCCGATCGCCACCGTCGCCACGAGCGAGACCGAGTTGCGCCGCAGGCCCTTGCCGCGCAGCCCGTCAGGCTCGAGCTCGACGTGCTGATGCGGGTGGGAACCCTCGGCTGCACCCATGCGCGAGATCCTCCTGGGCCACGGTCGGCCCCCGGCCGCTCGCGGACTTGAGGATAGAGCCGGCCGAGCCGCCCACGCGGGCTGAGGAATGCCGCGAGGGTCGTCCTCGCGCTTCGAATCGCCGGACGCCCGGTGGCGCCGCTGGAAGTGCGCCGTTCTGCGGACACGGGTGTCGATCCTTGACTGTCCGCCCGCGCATCTGTCAGGTTGGCGGTGCTCGTGACCGCACGGCCTTGGCACTGTCACCACACGCTTGGTACCGCAGAGCACGCCCGGACGTCGGAAGGGGACGCGTGGCCGCCGAGAACCAGGACGCTGCGCCGGGGGAGGGTGTGACCCGCTCGGGCGCGACCGACGACGGGCGGGTGCTCGTCGAGCTGATCGACGTCAACAAGCACTTCGGCGACCTGCACGTCCTGCGCGACATCAACCTGTCGGTGCGGGCCGGCGAGGTGGTCGTCATCATCGGGCCCTCCGGCTCGGGCAAGTCGACCCTGTGCCGCACGATCAACCGGCTGGAGACGATCGGCTCGGGCACCATCCGGGTGGACGGCGTGCCGCTGCCCGCCGAGGGCAAGGAGCTGGCGAGGCTCCGCTCGGACGTCGGCATGGTGTTCCAGTCGTTCAACCTGTTCGCTCATCGCACTGTCCTGGACAACGTGACCCTCGGTCCGGTCAAGGTCCGCCGCGTGAAGAGCGCCCAGGCCAAGGCCGAGGCGATGGACCTGCTGGAGCGGGTGGGCGTGGCCGATCAGGCGGCCAAGCTGCCCGCGCAGCTCTCCGGCGGGCAGCAGCAGCGCGTCGCGATCGCCCGGGCGCTGGCGATGCATCCCAAGGTGATGCTCTTCGACGAGCCGACCTCCGCGCTGGACCCGGAGATGATCACCGAGGTGCTCGACGTGATGGTCCAGCTGGCCCGTGAGGGGATGACGATGCTGGTCGTCACCCACGAGATGGGGTTCGCCCGCAAGGCCGCCGACCGCGTGGTGTTCATGGCCGACGGCGCCATCGTCGAGGAGTCGACCCCCGACACGTTCTTCACCGACCCGCGCAGCGACCGGGCCAAGGACTTCCTCTCCAAGGTCCTCGCCCATTGACCGAGGCCGACCGGCCCACCGACCACCCCACCACCCAGGCGACGCCGTCGCCCTGTTCGAGGAGGAAACACAGATGGGATACCGATCGACACGCTGGGCGGCGATCGCAGCCGCCGGCATCCTGGCCCTGTCCGCATGCAGCTCCGGCGACGGAGGCGGCTCCGGGGACTCGCCGGCCCCCACCTTCGAAGCCGGCACCACGATGGCGAGGCTGGCCGAGGCGGGCAGCATCAAGGTCGGCACGAAGTTCGACCAGCCGCTGTTCGGGCTGCAGGGTCCCGACGGCAAGCCGGTCGGCTTCGATGTCGAGATCGCGAAGATGATCGCCACCGAGCTCGGCATCCCGGCGGACAAGATCCAGTGGACCGAGACGGTCTCGGCCAACCGTGAGCCGTTCATCCAGGACGGCCGCGTCGACATCGTGGTGGCCACGTACACGATCAACGACGCCCGCAAGCAGGTCGTGGACTTCGCCGGGCCCTACTACCTGGCCGGCCAGTCGCTGATGGTGCGCAAGGACGACACGTCGATCAACGGCCCGGACGACCTCAAGGGCAAGAAGGTCTGCTCGGTCGACGGCTCGACTCCGGCGGGCAACATCAAGGACAACTTCCCCGACACCGAGCTGGTCACGTTCGGCGCGTACACCGACTGCCTGGACCCGCTGCGCAACAAGCAGGTCGACGCGGTGACCACCGACAACGTCATCCTGGGCGGCTACGTCTCGGAGTACCCCGACGACTTCAAGATCGCGGGCGACCCGTTCACCGAGGAGCCCTACGGCATCGGCCTGAAGCTGGGCGACACGCAGTTCCGCAACTGGATCAACGACGTCCTGGAGGCCTCATTCACCGACGGCCGGTGGAAGGCTGCCTGGGAGGCCACGGCCGGCGTGGCGCTGCCCACCCCGGAGCCCCCCACGGTGAACAGGTACTGATCCCCCTTGGCGCTGTGTGAGGAGTGAGGTGACTGTTGGTCCGCCGGGCGCGTAGCGCCTAGGGCCGGCGGTCGCCGAGCCTCGCAGCACAGCTGCCCGAACAAGGACAGCCTTGGCGCTGTGTGAGGAGTGAGGTGACTGCTGGTCCGCCGGGCGCGTAGCGCCTAGGGCCGGCGGTCGCCGAGCCCCGCAGCACAGCTGCCCGAACAAGGACAGCGAAGGTGGTGTGAGTGGGCGCGGTCCTGGACAGCCTGCCCGAGTACTTCGCCGGGTTCCGCATGACCCTGTACCTCACAGTGGTCTCGGGGATCCTGTCGCTGGTGCTGGGCACGATCCTGGCCGCGTTCCGGGTCTCCCCGCTGCGCTCGCTGCGCACGGTCGCCAGCGTGATCGTCGAGGTGGCCCGCAACACCCCGCTCACGCTGGTGTTCATCTTCTTCGTCTTCATCCTGCCGGCCATGGGGATCGTGCTGCCGCTGGGCACGATCCCCGCGGTACTCGCGCTGACCGCCTACACCTCGGCGTTCGTGTGCGAGGCGGTGCGCTCCGGGATCAACGCGGTCGGCATCGGGCAGGCGGAGGCGGCTCGGGCCATCGGGCTGGGCAGCGTGAACACCCTGCGGCTGATCGTCCTGCCGCAGGCGCTGCGCAGCGTGGTGCCGCCGCTCATCAACGTCCTGATCGCCCTGACGAAGAACACGTCGGTGGCCGCCGGGTTCGCCGTCGTCGAGCTGACCGCGACCGGCCGGGCGCTGGCCCGGGACAACCCCGCCGACGTCATCTGGATGCTGCTGGGCGTGGCGTTCTTCTACCTGCTCATCACAGTGCCGGCCGGAGTGGTGGCCGGCCGGGTCGAGCGCCGGGTGGTGTTCGCCCGATGAGCACCGGCAGCAGCGTCCTCTACGACGAGCCCGGGCCGCGCACCCTGCGGCGCGAGCGGATCGGGTCGGTCGTCGTCGGCCTCGCGCTGCTGGCGCTGGCCGCCTGGCTGGTCATGGGGATGGCCCAGCGCGGTCTGTTCGACGACCGCTGGAAGATCTTCACCGACCCGCCGAAGAGCCAGGAGGCTGCCGACGTCTGGCGGGCGCTCGGGCGGGGGCTGCGGGCGACGCTCAAGGCCGCGGCCATCGCGGCGCCCATGGCCCTGGCCCTGGCGATCGCCCTGACCACGGTGCGCTCGGTCGCCCCCCGCTGGCTGGGCCGCACGATCGTCGTGCTGGTGGAGTTCCTGCGCGGCATGCCGGTGCTGCTCATGATGTTCTTCGGACTGCTCGCGTTCGGCCTGCCGGCGCTGTGGGCGGTGGTCTTCGGGCTGGTCCTCTACAACGCGGCGATCGTCTCGGAGATCTTCCGCGCCGGCCTGGTCGCGCTGCCCAAGGGTCAGTCGGAGGCGGGCACCGCCATCGGGCTGAACCGCTGGCAGACGCTGTGGATCATCCAGTTCCCGCAGGTCGTGCGGCTCATGCTGCCCAGCCTCATCAGTCAGTTCGTGGTGCTGCTCAAGGACTCGTCGCTGGGGTTCATCGTCGGCTACCCCGAGCTGCTGCGCACGATGCAGCTCAACTACAGCTACTTCGGCGACAAGTACCGGTTCCCGCTGTTCGTGGTCGTGCTGCTGGTCTACCTGGTCGTGAACATCACCCTGTCGCGAGTGGCGGTGTACGTGCAGCGCCGCACGTCGGCACGAGGCACCTGACCTCCCGCCGGTCGAGCCCGTCGAGACCCCTCTCCGCGCGCAGGGTCTCCGGCCTGTCCCGGCGGATGGGACCATGGGCCCCGTGACCGACTCCGACGCCGATCCGCTCCTGCGCATGGCCCAGCTGCGCCACTCCCTGGAGTCGCGCTGGCCCGAGTCGCGCATCGCCCCGAGCCTGGACCGGATCCGCCGCCTCACCGGCTTCCTGGGCGACCCGCAGAGCGCCTACCCCGTCATCCACGTGACCGGCACGAACGGCAAGACCTCGACCGCTCGGATGATCGAGTCGCTCCTGCGCTCGTTCGGCCTGCGCACCGGGTTGATGACCTCCCCGCACCTGTCCGATCTGCGCGAGCGGGTCCGCCTCGCGGGCGAGCCGATCCCGGTCGAGGACTTCCTGCGCATCTACGACGAGGTCGCTCCCGTGCTCGACCTGGTCGACCAGGAGAGCGCCGCGGCCGACGAGCCGCCCTTGAGCTTCTTCGAGGTGATGACCGCGCTGGGCTTCGCGGCCTTCGCCGACGCGCCGGTCGACGTCGCGATCGTCGAGGTCGGGATGGGCGGTGCGTGGGACGCGACCAACGTCGCCGACGGGCAGGTCGCGGTCGTCACCGGCGTCGGGATGGACCACAGCGACTACCTGGGCGACACGCTGGCCGAGATCGCCGGGGAGAAGGCCGGGATCATCAAGCCGGCCGCCTCCGTCGTGCTGGCCGCGCAGGAGCGCGAGGTGCTGGAGGTGGTGCTGCCGGCCGCGGTGGCCATGGAGGGCCCGCTGGCCGTCGAGGGGCTGCACTTCGGCGTGGTCGAGCGCGTGCTCGCCGTGGGTGGCCAGCAGGTCACGCTGCGCGGTCTGGGCGGCGAGTACCCCGAGGTCTTCCTGCCGCTGTTCGGCGCCCATCAGGCCAGCAACGCCGCGGTCGCGCTGGCGGCGGTCGAGTCGTTCTTCGGCCTGACGCCCCCGTCGCTGCCGGGAGTGGACCTGCGCGACGCCGCCCCGGACCACGCCGCCCCGGACCTCGCCACCACGCACGCCGCCCCGGACCCCGCGCCTGCCGCCGCGCCCCGGACCCTGCCCGAGGTCGCCTCGGACGTCCCGCTGGCCGGGGCGCCGAACCGGCTGGACGAGGCGGTCGTCCGCGCCGGCTTCGAGTCGGTCGTCTCGCCCGGCCGACTCGAGGTGGTCCGCCGCGGCCCCACCGTCGTGGTGGACGCCGCCCACAACGTGCCCGGCGCCCGGGCGCTGGCCGACGCGGTGGCCGAGTCGTTCTCGTTCGCGCGCACGGTCGGGGTGCTCGGCATCCTGGCCGGCAAGGACGCCGCCGGGATGCTCGCCGCTCTGGACCCGGTGCTCGACGAGGTGGTGATCACCCGGTCCAGCTCGCCGCGGGCGATGGCCGTCGACGACCTGTCCGAGCTGGCCGCCGGCATCCTGGGCGAGGACCGCGTGCGCAGCGCTGAGCGCCTGGACGCCGCGCTGGACCTGGCCGTCGAGCTGGCCGAGGCGGGCTCGCCCGCGGGCGTCGGGGCCGGCGTGCTGGTGACCGGGTCGATCACCGTCGTGGCCGAGGCCCGGCTGCTGCTGGGTGCGGAGTCCGGAGCGGGCGAGGAGCCCACCGCGCGCCATCACCGCGAATGGGCGCCCGGGTCCGATGCCGACGAGGACCTCTCGTGAGGGTGCTCACCTCGGCGGTCCTGGTGATGGAGGCCATCATGCTGGGCCTGGCCATCCCGGTGGTCCTGGTCGCCGGCGGGCAGCCCGCCTCGGTCGCCTGGGTGCTCACCGGCCTGGCGCTCGCCTGCATGCTGCTGCCCGGCTTCGCCAAGCGGTCGTTCTACCTGCCTGCCGGCTGGGCGCTGCAGGTCGCCGTCATCGCGTGCGGCATCTTCGAGGTGTTCCTGTTCGTCCTCGGCGCGATCTTCGCCGCCCTGTGGTGGACCGCGATCTGGATGGGCCGCAAGGCAGCCGCGAACCAAGCCGCCCCGGCCGACGCAGGAGCCTGAGGCCCGAGCCCCGCGCGAGGGCGCCCCGAGGGCCCCGGTCTGCGCGGGTACCATGTGCCTCCACTGGACGCCCGCCAGCCTCGGCGTCCGATCCTCCCGGAGGTTCGATGAGCCAGCGCACCCTTGTCCTGATCAAGCCCGACGGGGTGTCGCGCGGCCTGATCGGCGAGGTCCTCGGCCGCATCGAGCGCAAGGGGTTCACGATCCTCGCGATGGACCTGCGCACCCTGGACTCGGCCACTGCCCAGGCGCACTACGCCGAGCACGAGGGCAAGTCGTTCTTCCCGTCGCTGATCGAGTTCATCACCTCGGGCCCGCTGGTCTCGGCGGTCGTCGAGGGCGAGGAGGCGATCGCGTCCTGGCGCACGATGATGGGCGCGACCAACCCCGCCGCCGCCCAGCCCGGGACCATCCGGGGCGACCTGGCGACCGTCACTCAGCTCAACGTGACCCACGGCTCGGACTCCCCGGCCTCGGCGGCCCGCGAGATCGCGCTGTTCTTCCCCGACCTGGCCTGACCCGCCGCACCTGACCGACCGACCGCGACGTACCGAGGGGGGACACCACGATGGGTGACCCGGGACACCGGTTCGGCGGTCGCGACCTCGCGATCGACCTTGGGACCGCCACCACGGTGGTGTACGCGCGGGGCGTCGGCATCGTGCTGTCCGAGCCCTCGATCGTGGCGGTGTCGGCCACCGACGGCACGCTCATCGGCGTCGGCTCCGAGGCGCGGGCGATGCTGGGGCGCACGCCCGAGCACATCGTGACCGTCCGGCCGCTGCGCGACGGGGTGATCGCCGACTTCGACAACGCCGAGCGGATGCTGCGCTACATCGTCGGCCGGGTGCATCGGCGCAGCTTCTGGTCCCGGCCGCGGATCGTGGTGGCGGTGCCCAGCGGGATCAGCGGGGTCGAGCGGCGCGCGGTGCGCGACGCCTGCTACAGCGCGGGTGCCCGCGAGGTGCACCTCATGGAGGAGCCGATGGCCGCGGCGATCGGCGCCGGGCTGCCGGTCCACGAGGCGACCGGCTCGCTGGTGGTCGATGTCGGCGGCGGCACGACCGAGGTCGCAGTGCTGGCCCTGGGCGGCACGGTCACCAGCATGTCGGTGCGCGTGGGCGGGGACCGGCTGGACGAGGCGATCATCGCGTTCGCCAAGAAGGAGTACTCGCTGCTCATCGGCGAGCGCACCGCCGAGGAGGTCAAGGTCACGATCGGGTCGGCGTTCCCGGCCGCCGACGAGCCCGGTGCGCAGCTGCGCGGTCGCGACCTGGTCAGCGGGCTGCCGCGCACGATCGACGTCTCGGCCGAGGAGATCCGCTGGGCGCTCGACGAGCCGGTGCAGGCGATCGTCGACGCCGTCGCCGCGACCTTGGACCGCACCCCGCCCGAGCTGGCCGGCGACATCCTGGCCCAGGGCATCACGCTCACCGGGGGCGGGGCGCTGCTGCGCGGCCTGGACCGCCGGCTGCGCGCGGACCTGGGGATGCCCGTGCGTGTGGCCGACGACCCGCACCACGCGGTCGCGCTGGGCGTCGGCCGGGCGGTGGAGTCCTTCGACGCGCTCGCGCGCGTCCTGCTGCCGGAGCCGCGCCACTGATGTCGTGGCGCAGTGGTCGCGTGCTGCTCGCGGGGTGCCTGGTGCTCGCCGCGGTCCTGCTGATGGCCGACATGCGTGGCTCGGGGCCGGCCGCCCTGCTGCGCTCGGCCGCCTCGACAGTGACCGCTCCGGCGATGAAGGCCATGGCGTGGGCGCGCACCGAGGTCGCCGACCGGGTCGGTGCCCCCGCCGACGCGCAGGAGGTGGCCGCGCTGGAGGAGCAGCTGCGCCAGGCGCGGGCCGACGCCGCGGCGGCCGCCGCCGGTCAGCTCGACGAGCAGCGGGCTCGTGAGCTGGCCGCGGCCCTGCCTGTGACCGGCTACGCGCAGATCCCCGGACGAGTGGTCGCGCTGTCCTGGCCGCAGGACCAGGTCCGCTCCGCGAGCGTCTCGGCCGGCTCGGCCAGTGGGGTGGCCGTCGGCCAGGCGGTGTGCGCGAGCGGGGGGCTGGCCGGCCTGGTCGACAGCGCCGGTCGCGGGGTCGCCACGCTGCGCCTGCTGGTCGATCCGAGCATGGCGCTGAGCGTGCGGGTGGCCGGCAGCGGCGAGGCCGGCCTCTTGCGCGGGACCGGCGACGGGCTGGAGCTCGAGCCGCTCGATCCGCTCGCGGCGATGAATCCTGAGGACCTCGTGGTGACCATCGGCACCCCCGACGGCGTGGTCCCGGCCGACCTGCCGGTGGGCCGGGTCAGCGCGGTCTCCGGGTCCGCGGCCAACCTGACCCGGCGCGCGACGGTGCGGCCCCTGGTCGACGACTCGACGCTCGACCATGTGGTGGTCCTGGTCCCGGAGAGCGCGTCGTGATCGGCGCCGCGCGCGTGATCGGGTCTGGGGTGACCGGGCCCGGGGTGACCCGGCCTGGGGTGACCGGGGCTGGGATGCTCGGGCCTGGGGTGATCGGGGTTCGCCCGACCCGCGCCGGGGTGCCGCGATGAGCCGGGCCGGGACCGCGGTGCTGGCCGCGGGGCTGGTCGGGCTGGCGCTCGTCCAAGGCACGATCCTCGCGTTCCTGCCCACCCCGGGCGCGGTGCCCGACGTGGTGACCGTCACCGTGCTGGCGGTGGCGTGCGGCTACGGCCCGGTCGCCGGCGGGCTGGCCGGGGCCTGGGCCGGCGCGGTGCTGGACCTCGTGCCGCCGGCGGCCGGCCCGCTGGGTGGCGGCATCCTCGTGATGGCCTGCGCCGGGGCGGCACTCGGCCGGGTGGTGGCCACCCGACGGCCTGGCCCCTGGGGGACCCTGGCGCTGCTCGCGCTGGCCGCCGGGCTCGCGGTGCTGGCCCGCGCGGGCGTCCTCTGGTTCTCCGGCGCAGGCCTGTCCGTCGACCTGCCCGTGACCACCCTGGCGTCGGTCGGCTACGCGCTGCTCCTGGCGCCCCTGGCTCTACTGGTCGTCGTCAAGGGCCCGGACCGACGCAGCGCCCCGATCCGCACGGTGCCCACGCAGGTGGCCGCGCCGTGACCGACCGTACCCATGCCCGCCTGTTCGTCCTGGCCGCGCTCGTGCTCTCCCTGGTCCTGACCCTGGGCGCGCGGGCGTTCAGCCTGCAGGTGCTGGACTCCGCCGACGCGCAGGCGGCGGCCGCGAACAACCGCGAGAGCTCCTCGGTCGTCCCGGCGGCGCGCGGTCTGATCCTGGATCAGCAGGGCCGGATCCTGGCGGCCAACCGGGTCGCCCTGGACGTCTCCGTGGCCCGCCGCGAGCTGCGCCGCCAGCCCGACAAGGGCACCGCCACGCTCGCCCGGCTGGGCGCCCTGCTCGGCCTGAGCGCCGAGCGCCTGCAGGG
This sequence comes from uncultured Bifidobacteriaceae bacterium, assembly GCA_964418695.1. Lineage (GTDB taxonomy): Bacteria > Actinomycetota > Actinomycetes > S36-B12 > CAIYMF01 > Prado023. The sequence goes on from CAYQMN010000005.1 coordinate 44,202, forward strand.
CCGTCTGCGCAACTGCGGCACCCCGGGCGCTCCCGCCCAGCCCGAGTGCTGGAACGGCCCCTCGGCGGCCGACCCGATCGTCGCCCAGGACCTCGACGCGGCCCGGGCCGGCCAGATCCTCGCCTCGCCCGAGGAGTTCCCCGGCGTGCAGGTGGTCTCCGACGCCGTGCGCACCTACCCCGGCACGACCCTGGCCGCGCAGACCCTCGGCCACGTCGGGTCGATCAGCGCGCAGGACGTCGAGGCCGACCCGTCGCTGGCCGGGCTGCCCGGGCGGGGCCAGGCCGGTCTGGAGCTGCAGTACGACCAGGCGCTGCGCGGGAGCGCCGGCCTGGAGCAGGTGACCGTCGACAGCGCCGGGCATCGCATCGGCAGCCAGGTCGTGCAGGCTGCGGTCCCCGGCCAGACGCTGGTGACCACACTCGACGCGCGGCTCCAGGTGGTCCTGGCGACCGCGCTGCAGGACGCGATCGAGCGGGCGCGCAATCGGACCGACCCGGTCACCGGGCGCAAGTACGCCGCGGACGGCGGCTCGGCCGTGGTGCTCGATGTGCGCACCGGCGCGATCCTGGCGATCGCCTCGGCCCCCACGTTCGACGCCAACATCTGGACCGGCGGCATCTCCGCGGCGGACTACGCCGCCCTCGTCGACCCGCAGGCCGGGCAGCCGCTGCTCAACCGAGCGGTCGCCGAGGCGCTCGCGCCGGCGTCCACCTTCAAGGCGTTCAGCACGCTCGGTGCGCTCGCGGCCGGCTACTCGGACTCGGCGGGCTACCCGTGCCCGAGCACGTATCAGGCTGGCGGTCGCTCGTTCCGCAACTACGAGTCGCGCGCCCACGGGACCATCAGCCTGGAGCGCTCCCTCGAGGTCTCGTGCGACACCGTGTACTACCTGCTCGCCCATCAGCTCTGGGAGGCCGAAGGCGGGTCGGACCGCGACGGCGGGCTCGGCGCGATCGCCGGCATGGCCGAGCAGTTCGGGCTGGGGAAGGCCACTGGCGTCGACCTGCCCGGGGAGACCGCCGGGCGGCTGGCCTCGCCCCTGGCCAAGCAGGCGCAGTGGGCGGCGAACAAGGACCAGTGGTGCGCGCGGGCCGAGTCCGGCTACCCCGAGGTGACCGACCAGGAGCGCGCCGACTACCTCACCGCGTTGGCCCGTGAGAACTGCGCCGACGGGATGCGCTGGCGCGTCGGCGACGCGTTGAACGCGGCCATCGGCCAAGGCGACACCACCACGACCGTGCTGCAGCTGGCCGCCGGGTACGCGGCCATCGCCAACGGAGGCACGCTCGTCCGCCCGCATCTGGGCAAGGCGCTGCTGACCGCCGACGGGTCCGTGGCCCGCGACCTGACCCCCGCCGCAGGCACCCAGCTGGCCGTCGCCGCCGACCAGCTCGCGTACGTGCGCGAGGCCCTGCGCGGGGTGGTCGAGGAGGGCAGCGCGCGCGGCGCGTTCGCCGGCTTCCCGCTCGCCGAGGTGCCGATCGCGGCCAAGACAGGCACCGGCGAGGTGTTCGGCAAGCAGACCACGTCGTGGTTCGCCAGCTTCGCCCCCGCCGACGCACCCCGATACGCGATCGTGATGCGGGTGTCGCAGGGCGGGACCGGCGCCTACACGTCCGGGCGCAGCGTCCGGCAGGTGTGGGAGGCGCTGTTCGGCGTCCAGGACGGTCATGCGGACCCGGCACGCAGCGTCCTGGCCGGCGGCGACGTCGCCACCGGCCTGCCCACGTTCGGCCCGGACGGCGTCCCGGTCGCGCCTACTCCCGTTCCGGCGACCTCCGGAACTCCCGCCCCGGTGACCTCCACGACCCCCGCGCCCGCGACCCCCGCGCCCGCGACCTCCGCGACCCCCGCGCCCGCGACCTCCAGGACCCCCGCGCCCGCGACCTCCGGGATCCCCGCGCCCGCGGCCACTCTGCCCTCCTCGGCCGGAGCGACCCCGTGACCGCCCTCCGGCTGTCAGCCGAGGCCCGGACCCGGACCCCCGTCCGCCGCCGCGACCGGATCGATTGGGTGCTGCTGGCCGCGGCCATCTCGCTGTCGCTGCTGGGGGCGGCCCTGGTCTCGTCGGCGACCGCCGTCAAGCTCGACTCGGCCGGCCAGTGGCCGCTGACCTACGGCGCCCGGCATGTGCTCAACCTGCTCCTCGGGCTGGCGCTGTGCGCGACGGTCGCCCGGATGGGGCATCGGGCGATCCGGCGGTACACGCCGTGGCTCTACGGGCTCGCGGTGGTCGGGCTGGTGCTCGTGCTGTCCCCGCTGGGCAGCACGATCAACGGGGCCCACGCGTGGATCCGACTGCCCGCGGGATTCAGCCTCCAGCCCTCGGAGCTGGCGAAGGTGACGATCATCGCGGCTGTCGCCCTGGTGCTCGCCGACCGGGACCCGGGCCGGGCGCCGGACGGCCGGACCGTGCTGCGGGCGCTGGCGATCGCGGGCGTCCCGATCGGGCTGGTCCTGCTCCAGCCGGACCTGGGCACCGTCATGGTGATCGGGGTGATCGTCTCGGGGATGCTTGCCGTGGCCGGCGTGCGGGCGCTGCACCTGCTCGCGCTCGCCGTGCTCCTGCTCGCGGGGGTCGCGACCGCGTTCGCCCTGGACCTGGTCGACGACTACCAGCTCGACCGGCTCACCGCGTTCACCCGGCCCGACGAGGGCGCGCGGACGTTCGGCTACAACACCCAGCAGGCGCGCATCGCGATCGGCGCGGGGGGCCTGCTCGGGCGCGGGCTCGGCGCTGGCACCCAGACCCAGGGCGGCTTCGTCCCGTTCAACCACACCGACTTCGTGTTCTCGGTGGCCGGTGAGGAGATCGGCTTCGTGGGCGTCTGCGTGCTGCTCGGGCTGCTCGCCGTGATCCTGTGGCGCGGCCTCACGATCGCCCTGCGGGCCCGCGACGAGTTCGGCCGCCTGGTCGCAGTCGGGGTCGTCCTCTGGATCTCTCTGCAGGCCTTCGAGAACATCGGGATGAACCTGGGGATCATGCCGGTGACCGGGGTCCCGCTGCCGTTCGTCTCCTACGGGGGCTCCTCGATGTTCGCGGTGTGGATCGGCCTGGGCCTCCTGCTCAACGTCCACGCGGCCACGCGGGCAGCCGACTGACCTCGCCCCGCTACCTTCCCCCCGAGGTTGAGGAGTCCCCGTTCGAAGGGCCCTCGGGCGACGCCATGCCCGCTCAGTCGATCAGCGGGTACACCTTTCCGGTGTGCTCGCCTGTCTCGTAGATGCGGCTGGGTGGGCCCACGATGAGGGGGTCCGGCTCGCCGACCACCTCGGGATTGGCGTCCGGGTAGTCCAGGCTCGACAGCAGCCAGCGCATCGCCTCCAGCCGGCCGCGCTTCTTGTCGTTGGAGCGCACGATCGTCCACGGCGCGTGCGGGGTGTCGGTGTAGAAGAGCATGGCCTCCTTGGCGTCGGTGTAGTCCTCCCACCGGTCCAGGCTGGCCAGGTCCATCGGCGAGAGCTTCCACTGCCGCACCGGGTCGATCCGGCGGATGGTGAACCGCGAGACCTGCTCCTTGCGGCTGACCGAGAACCAGAACTTGAACAGGATGATGCCGCTGCGCACCAGCATCCGCTCGAACTCCGGCGCCTGCCGCATGAACTCCCGGTACTGGCTCTCGCTGCAGAACCCCATCACCCGCTCGACCCCGGCGCGGTTGTACCAGGAGCGGTCGAACATGACGATCTCCCCGGCGCTGGGCAGGTGCTTGACGTAGCGCTGGAAGTACCACTGCGTGCTCTCTTCGCTGGTGGGCTTCTCCAGTGCAACCACGGTCGCCCCGCGGGGGTTCAGGTGCTCCATGAACCGCTTGATCGTGCCCCCTTTGCCGGCGGCGTCGCGGCCCTCGAACACCATGACGATCCGCTGGCCGGTCTCCTTGACCCAGGCCTGCATCTTCAGCAGCTCGATCTGGAGCAGCCGCTTGGTTCGCTCGTACTCGTCGCGGGTCATCCGCTCGTCGTAGGGGTACCCCTCGCGCCAGGTGCCCACGGGCATCCCGTCGGGGCCCAGGAGCACCGGGTCGTCGACCTCGTCCCAGGTGTCGGTGGCGCGCAGCCCCAGCTCCATCAGGCGGGGGTTCTCCAGATCCTGCAGGGCGTCGATGATGTCCGAGAGGTCCATGACCTGCTCGAGGTCGAACTCCAGGCTCGGCTGCGGGTCCATCCCGGAATGATGGCCCCTCCGGGCCGCATGCGGCGCGCTGGCCCTGGCCGGGCAGAGCGCCCCGCAGGCTCCGGTGGCGCGCCATGAGAGTTCTCTTAGGAACGCGCGATCCGCTGTCGCTGGCCCGTGCCCACGGCACAGGATCGAGTCATTCCCACCCACGCGGTGGGACCCCCGGAGCCCCCGGGGAGCCCGGGTCGAGCGGCCCGGGAACTCGGTCCACGAGGAGGACATCATGGGAACCAAGCAGATCCTGGCCACCGGTTGCGCCGGCATCCTGGGATTCACGGCGGTCGCCCTGGCCGCACCGGCGGCCGGCGGCGCGGTGGCCCCGGCGGGTGTCGGGACGGTCGCGCTGGCCGCACCGGCATCGGCACGGGCGGGTGCGGTCGCCGCCGCCCCCACGGTGGTGCCGGCCCGCGAGGTCGAGCGCGAGATCCGGGGCCGCGGCGCCGCGGGCACCGAGTGGGAGTTCAACGTCGAGAAGGAGGGCAAGCGGATCGACGTGGACCTCGACGTGGAGTCCCCGCGGGTCGGCCAGAAGTGGGACGTCCGGCTCTACCACAACGGCAAGCGCGTGACGAAGGTCGTGCGCACCACGGACAGCGACGGCGAGTTCGAGCTCGACCGCAACCGGCCCAACAAGAAGGGCAAGGACACTCTGCGGTTCAAGGCCGTGAGCTCCTCGGGCGAGGTGCTCCGGGGCAAGATCCGGATCTAGGCCCGGGCCGGGACGCTGGCGGCGACACGGCTCGCTCAGCGTCCCGGCACCCGCCCCGCTCGCCGGCCTCGCCGGATCCGCCGGGCGAGGCGGACCGCCCGCGGCTTGGGCACTAGCCTCAGCGCGGTGAACCCCTTGGTGGCGCGACTCGTCGCCCTGCGCACGTACCTGTCCGAGGATCTGCTCGGCGGTCCTCGGGTCGTCAAGCTCAACTGGGTCATCAACGCGCAGAAGGGCGGCACCCTCCCGTTCGTGCTGGGCCTCATGGTCCTCACGGACACCTGGACCGCCACCGCCTGGACCTACCTCGCGCTGCACGGCTCCTACGGGCTGGTCTGGCTGCTCAAGGACCGGGTCATGCCCGACGCCCGCTGGCAGACCCGGATCACGTTCGGCGGGGCGGCAGCCTCGTTCCTGCTCGTCCTGGGGCCGTACTGGCTCGCCCCGGTCCTGCTCGTGCGCGACGACACGCAGCAGCCCGCCTGGCTGCTGGCCGCCGCCGCGATCGCCTATGTGCTCGGCGTGATCCTCATGATGTGCAGCGACGCCCAGAAGCACTACACGCTCAAGGTCCAGCGCGGCCTCATCACGACGGGGTTCTTCTCCCGGGTGCGGCACCCGAACTACCTGGGCGAGATGGTCCTGTACAGCTCGTTCGCGGTGGTTGCCTGGCATGTTCTCCCGTGGATCGTGCTGGCCTGGGTGTGGCTGATCCTGTTCGTGCCCAACATGCTGGCCAAGGAGGCCAGCATGAGCCGCTACCCCGAGTGGGCCGCCTACCACGCAAGAACCGGCATGCTCCTGCCCCGCCTGCGCACGCCCCGCCCGACCCCGACCCCGATCCCGGTCCTCGTCCCTGCCCCGACCTCCGCCCCCAGGGCAAACCCCGCCCCTCAGGCGACCCCCGCCCCCCAAGCGACCCCCGCCCACCAAGCGGCCCCCGCCCACCCCCAGCCCCCGCCCGCCTGAGCGGGGCCGTCCCCGCTCTGTGGTCAGAATCCGACACCGATGTCGGATTTCGACGCCCCTTTGTCGGATCTCGACCACGGAGTTGCCGGCGCAACGGGGACCCGCGCTCCCGTGGCTGTCACGCGAGGCGCGCCGCGAGGCGCTGGGCCTGGTCCAGCGCGTACAGCACCCGGGCGATCACCTCGTCCGGCCGGTCCACGAGGTCCTCCCAGGTGAAGCGCAACACGGTCCACCCCGCCGCCACCAGGTCGTTCTGCCGCTGGCGGTCCCGTTGGAAGGCGTCGCTGTCGCTGTGGTGGGCGCGGCCGTCGATCTCGACGGCCAGCCGCGCCCGCTCGAAGGCGACGTCGAGGAAGTAGCGACGCCCACCGATCAGCACGGGATGGTTGGCCACCCAGCCTGTGATCCCGGCATCGCGAAGCCTCGTGACGAACAGGTGCTCGGACTCGGCATGCGTGCCCTCTGCCAAGGCTTCGATCACCTCCTGCAGCTGATTCGCCCCGTGCAGCCGGCTCAACCGGGCGCGGGCGAGGTGCAGGGCGTCGAGGGTCACCACCCTGCGCTGCAGCGCCGCCCGCCCGACCTGCTCGGCCTCGTGACGGCGCAGGAAGCGAATCAGATCGATCACGGTGCAGGCGGGGCTGGCCACGGCGATGCCCTCACGAGTCACTGTGCGAAGCCCAGGGTGGCGGATGCAGCGCGCGGCCAGGGTGCGATCCGGTGGGCAGACGAGCCACGGGTCGCCGTAGGCGGCGATGCCGTCCCAGGGCCCGGCGCCGTGGAGAACAGCGGCCGAGAGGCCGGTCGGGACCGCGGTTGGCCGGGCGAGCACCGCGGCCCGAGTCAGAGCGGCGAGGTCCATCTCCTTGCCGGGCAGCGCGAGTACCTTCGAATTCACCGCCACCAGCTGGCCAGAGCGAACCCTGCGCTGTACCAGCCGCTCATGGGCACCCGCCCGGATCACCTCCTGCCTCGTGGCCAGGCCACCTTGTGCCACCAGGAACTCCACTGCCCGATCCCACCCCGTCATGGGCCCATGATGGGGGCTCTTCGCGTGGACGGGCCGAGTTATCCACAGGCACTTCTTGCCGCGCGGGCACCCGCGGCGCGAGAGGCGGCCGGGTGCGACGAGCGGTGCACGCTTCCGTGGCCGGAATCCGACAATCGGGTGTCAGGATCCGACATCGGTGTCGGATCCTGACCAATCTGTTGGGCTGGCCACGGCGTGCGCCCGGTCTACGCTTGCCCGATGCCTCACTCTGCGGTCGACGCCCCTGTCTTTGACCGGCTGGAGCGGGTGCTGCCCCTGGTGAGCAAGCCGGTGCAGTACATCGGCGGCGAGCTGAACGCGGCGGCCAAGGACTGGGACGCCGCGCGCGTGCGGTGGGCGCTCATGTACCCCGACGCCTACGAGGTGGGGCTGCCCAACCAGGGTCTGCAGATCCTGTACGAGATCCTCAACGAGGCCGAGGGCGTGCTGGCCCAGCGCTGCTACGCCGTCTGGCCGGACCTCGAGCGCCTGATGCGCGAGCGCGGAATCCCGGCCTTCACGGTCGACGGCCACCGTCCGCTGGGCGCGTTCGACCTGGTCGGCATCTCGTTCTCCACCGAGCTGGGCTACACGAACATGCTCACCAGCCTCGACCTGGCCGGCATCCCGCTGCTCGCCGTGGATCGGACCGACGCGCACCCGCTGGTCGTGATGGGCGGGCATGCGGCCTTCAACCCCGAGCCGGTGGCCGACTTCGTGGACCTGGTCGTGCTCGGCGACGGCGAGGAGGCGGTGCTCGCGGTGAGCCGGGTCGTCGACGACTTCAAGGCCGAGCACCCCGGCTTCGGTGCCGACTCCGAGTTCGGTGCCGACCCCGCCACCCACCCTGCCGGCGATGCGACCCTGCGCAACGCCCTCCTGGACCGGCTGGCCGCCACCGAGGGCATGTACGTCCCGGCCCGGTACGCGGTGGAGTACCTGCCCGACGGGCGGATCGCCCGGGTCGTCCCGACCACCCCCGAGACCCCGTGGCGGGTGGCCAAGCACACCCTCATGGACCTCGACGAGTGGCCCTACCCGAAGAAGCCGCTGGTCCCGCTCGCTGAGACCGTGCACGAGCGGATGAGCGTGGAGATCTTCCGCGGCTGCACGCGCGGCTGCCGGTTCTGCCAGGCCGGGATGATCACCCGTCCGGTCCGCGAGCGGTCCACGGCAGTGCTCGGTCAGATGATCGACAACGGCCTGCGCCAGACCGGCTTCGAGGAGGTCGGGATGCTCTCGCTGAGCAGCGCCGACCACTCCGAGATCGCCGAGCTTGCCAAGGGCCTGGCCGACCGCTACGAGGACGACCAGGTCTCCCTGAGCCTGCCGAGCACCAGGGTCGACGCGTTCAACGTCGACCTGGCCAACGAGCTGGCCCGCAACGGCCGCCGCTCCGGGCTGACGTTCGCGCCCGAGGGCGGGTCCGAGCGGATCCGCCAGGTCATCAACAAGATGGTTTCCGAGGACGACCTGATCCGGACCGTGACTGCCGCGTACGGCGCCGGCTGGCGGCAGGTGAAGCTCTACTTCATGTGCGGGCTGCCGACCGAGACCGACGAGGACGTGCTGCAGATCGCCGACTTGGCGCGCAACGTCATCAAGGCCGGCCGGGCCGCCGCCGGCACCCGCGACATCCGCTGCACAGTGAGCATCGGCGGGTTCATCCCCAAGCCGCACACGCCGTTCCAGTGGGCCGCCCAGCTGGCGCACGAGGAGACCGACGAGCGCCTGCGCAAGCTGCGCGACGCGATCCGCGCGGACCGCGAGTACGGCCGCGCGATCGGGTTCCGCTACCACGACGGCAAGCCCGGGATCGTCGAGGGCCTGCTCTCGCGCGGGGATCGCCGGGTCGGCCAGGTGATCCTGCAGGCCTGGCGCGACGGTGCCCGGTTCGATGGCTGGAGCGAGCACTTCTCGTTCGAGCGCTGGATGGCGGCCGCCGAGGTGGCACTGGCCGACGACCAGGTCGACGTCGACTGGTTCACGATCCGCGAGCGCGAGCAGAACGAGGTCCTGCCCTGGGACCACCTGGACTCCGGGCTGGACCGCGACTGGCTCTGGCAGGACTGGCAGGACGCGCTGGCCGGCGGCGAGGTCGAGGACTGCCGCTGGACCCCGTGCTTCGACTGCGGGGTGTGCGACCAGCTCGGCACGCAGATCCAGGTCGGCCCCACCGAGGCCGTGCTGCTGCCCCTGCCGACCGTGCGGCGCTCCCTGGACGTCGTGGAGGTGGCCGGGTGAGCGCGCGCCGCACCCCCGATCGCGAGGTCGTCCCGCCGGTGCAGCGGCTGCGGATCCGGTACGCGAAACGGGGTCCCCTGCGGTTCTCCTCGCACCGCGACTTCCAGCGCGCGCTCGAGCGGGCGCTGCGCCGCGCGGACGTGCCGATGGCCTACTCGGCCGGCTTCTCGCCCCATCCCCGGGTCTCGTACGCCAACGCAGCGCCGACCGGGGCGGCCAGCGAGGCGGAGTACGTGGAGATCGCGGTCGTGCGGCGATGCGACCCGGAAGCCGTCCGTGCGGCGCTGGACGAGGCCCTGCCGCCCGGACTTGACGTGGTCGACGTGGTCGAGGCGCACACGCCGGACCTGGTTGCCCGGCTGGAGGCGAGCCGCTGGCGCATCGAGCTGCGCGACGTCGCTGCCGCCGAGCTCGACGCGGCCTGGGAGCAGGTCTGGGCCGCGCCGGAGCTGCCCGTGCAGCGGCTCATGAAGCAGGGGATGCGCACGTTGGACCTGCGCCCCGCGCTCCTGGCCGGAGAGGTGTCGGCTGACCCGCATGGCGGCGGCGTCCTGGCGGTCACCATCGCCAACGTCACGCCGACGGTCCGCCCCGACGAGCTGGTGGTCGCGCTGCGCGAGCTCGGGGGGCTGGGCGCGGGGGAGCCGGCCCGCTCGACCCGGGTGGCCCAAGGCCCGCTCGGCGAGGAGGGCACGGTCGGCGACCCGCTCGACCTCGACCGCCAGGCCCCCGCCCCGGCCTGACCGGGCGACGCCCCGACGGTGTGACTCGGCCAGCCGCCGGGGGGCGGGTGCGCGCAGGAAAGGGCCGGGAACCGGGCTTCCTGTGACATAATCCGCCTAGTTGACCGGACCGGGAACACTCGGATTCGATCGACCCGCGTTCGGTGCGTCGCTGTTCGACAGTCGCCCTCGTGCCGCCTGCCCGGGCAGGCACGGGCTGATCGTCGGACGCGACCACGTGCTGCCGCGCTTCGGCCGCGCGTGGGCCGTACCCCTCGCGGAGCCCGAGGCTCACGCACGATCCACGTGCGGGCCGCGGGTCACCAAGGAGACTTTGCCGGGGGCGCGCGACGCGTGGTTCCGGCCATACGCAGGGTGCTGCGCACGCGTTGGCTGTGCCGTACCCGTGAGGAGACCGCATGGTCGACGTGCACGAGATCCAGCACGACAATCACGAAGCAGCGGCCGAGGTCGTCGAGTCGGCTGTCGACCCCGCCGCGAGCGCCGAGCGCGCCGACGCGCTTGAGGGCCGGGCCCAGGGCGCGAACGAGCCGGAGGACGCACAGGACGAGGCCGCAGCCGATTCCGGCGAGGGCGAGGGCGCCGTCGAGGGTGAGGCCGCCGATTCCGGCGGGGGCGAGGGCGCCGACGAGGGCGAGGCCGCCGATTCCGGCGGGGGCGAGGGCGCCGTCGAGGGCGAGGCCGCCGATTCCGGCGACGGCCAGGGCGCCGTCGAGGGTGAGGCCGCCGATTCCGGCGGGGGCGAGGGCGCCGACGAGGGCGAGGCCGCCGATTCCGGCGACGGCCAGGGCGCCGACGAGGGCGAGGCCGCCGATTCCGGCGACGGCCAGGGCACCGACGAGGGCGAGGCCGCCGATTCCGGCGACGGCCAGGGCACCGACGAGGGCGAGGCAGCCGACGCCGACGAGGGCGAGGGGGAAGGCGAAGCCGCCGACGAGGGCGAAGCCGTCGCGCCCGAGCCGCAGGACGATCCCGACGTCCAGGCGCAGCCGGCTGAGTCGGGCGACCCGGTCGCTCCCGAGGCCGCCGGCGAGCAGCCTGTTCGCGCGCCGCGCCGCTCGCGCCGCTCGGCCAGCCGACCCGCCGGGCCGCCGATCCACGTCGAGCCCACCGAGCCGGCTGCCGAGAGTGGGCAGACGTCCTCCGCGCAGACCGCGTCCGCGACCGCCGCGATCGACCCTGCAGAGCCGACCCGCTCCGAGACGGAGGGCGCGGCCGAGCTGGTCGCCGAGTCGGGGCTCGCCGAGCCCAGTCCGGCTCAGGCCGCCGTCCGCGGACCCGCCGCCGACTCTGCGACCGCCGCCGCCGAGCCCGCGGCCCCGGTCCGCCGGCATCGCCGTGCCACCCGCGGTGTCACCACCGTCGCCTTCTCCGCCACCGCGCAGGAGGAGCCGGTCGCCGTGGTCGCACCCGTCGGGGCACCCGCGCTGGCTCTGTTCCAGCCCGCGGACGAGTCCCAGGCGGCGCCCCGCAAGCGCAAGCGCGCCGCCGCGAAGAAGAAGACCACCGAGGCTGCCGCAGCCGAGGGCGCTGCTGCCGAGGGCGCCGACGCAGGGGCCACCGCGTCCGCTCCCGGCAACGGTCAGCCCACCGCCGACGGCGGCACCACCCCGGATGTGACTCCGGAATCCACCGACCCCGGTGTCACCGCCGACGCCGACGCCGACCGGCCCGAGGACCGAGAGCCGACCGCCGCCGCCGACGCGGACGAGTCCGCCGACGACGCCGTTGCCGACGACGGTTCCGACGACGAGACCGGCCCGCGCCGGCGCCGGCGCCGTGGTGGTCGCCGCCGTCGCCGGCCCAGCGCAGGCGCGGACGCCGAGTCCGACGAGCCGTCCACCGACGATGCCGAGGCTGAGAGCGCACAGGACGCAGAGAGCGCACAGGGCGCCGAGAGCGCCGGAGCCGATTCGGAGGGGTCCGACGACGACGACGCTGTCGCCGCGGAGGGCAACGGATCCAAGCGCCGTCGCCGTCGTCGGCGCCGCGCGGGGGTCTCCGAGGAGATGGAGGATCTCTCCTCCGACGATGTGAAGACTGTGGTGAAGGTCCGCGAGGGCCGGCGCACCTCGACGCCCACCGACGAGATCACCGCGGTCCGCGGCTCGGCCCGGATCGAGGCCAAGAAGCAGCGTCGCCGCGACGGCCGTGAGGCCGGGCGCCGCCGCGCGCCGATCCTGACCGAGGCCGAGTTCCTGGCACGCCGCGAGTCGGTCAAGCGGGTGATGTGCGTGCGCGAGTTCGGCGGGCGCACGCAGATCGCCGTCCTCGAGGACGGGGTGCTGGCCGAGCACTACGTGAGCCGCCAGCAGGCCGCGTCCATGGTCGGCAACGTGTACCTGGGCCGGGTGCAGAACGTGCTGCCCTCGATGGAGGCTGCGTTCGTCGACATCGGGCGCGGGCGCAACGCCGTGCTGTACGCCGGCGAGGTCAACTGGGACGCCGCCGGCTTGGACGGCCAGCCCAAGCGCATCGAGTTCGCGCTGAAGTCCGGTGACCCCGTGCTCGTGCAGGTCACCAAGGAGCCCATCGGGCACAAGGGTGCCCGGCTGACCAGCCAGATCTCGCTGCCCGGACGCTACGTGGTCTACGTGCCTGAGGGCTCGATGACCGGCATCTCGCGCAAGCTGCCCGACACCGAGCGCGCCCGGCTCAAGTCGGTGCTCAAGGAGGTGGTCCCGGCGGGGGCCGGCGTCATCGTGCGCACGGCCGCCGAGGGCGCTACCGAGGAGCAGCTGACCGCCGACGTCCAGCGCCTGACCGCGCAGTGGGCCGAGATCAGCAAGAAGGCACGCACCGCCTCGCCGCCGACCCTGCTCTACGGCGAGCCCGACCTGGCGATCAAGGTCGCCCGCGACATCTTCAACGAGGACTTCGAGGAGTTGATCGTCCAGGGCGACGGCACCTTCACGGCCCTGTCGGACTACGTCGGCTGGGTCGCCCCGGACCTGCTGGGCAAGCTGTCGAAGTGGGTCGAGCCGACCGATCTCTACAAGGCGCACCGGATCGACGAGCAGCTGGCCAAGGCGCTGGACCGCAAGGTCTGGCTGCCCTCCGGTGGCTCGCTGGTGATCGACCGCACCGAGGCGATGACGGTGGTCGACGTGAACACCGGCAAGTTCACCGGCCAGGGCGGCAATCTGGAAGAGACCGTCACCAAGAACAACCTGGAGGCGGCCGAGGAGATCGTGCGCCAGCTCCGGCTGCGCGACATCGGCGGGATCATCGTCGTGGACTTCATCGACATGGTTCTGGAGAGCAACCGCGACCTCGTGCTGCGCCGCCTCCTGGAGTGCCTGGGCCGCGACCGCACCCGCCATCAGGTCGCCGAGGTGACGTCGCTGGGTCTGGTCCAGATGACGCGCAAGCGGATCGGCCAGGGGCTGCTGGAGGTCTTCTCCACGCCGTGCGAGCACTGCGGCGGGCGTGGCCACGTCGTGCACACGGAGCCGATCGGCGTCGACCCGCAGGTCGACGAGCCTCAGGTGCGCGGCGGACGGGATCGGGGGCGCTCCCGGGGCGCTCGTCAGACGGCGCCGGCCGCCCCGGTCCACCTCGGCGGCCGGCAGACTGGCAAGACCCCGCCGCCGCCGAAGTTCGACGAGTTCGGTCACATCGACCACTCCGGGGAGGCGCAGGCCGCGGAGGGCGCGCCGCACGGCGAGGCTGGGCACGGCGAGGCTGGGCAGGACGAGGCTGGGCACGGCGAGGAATCGGCGGCTGTCGAGCCGACCGAGTCCGTCGAGCCGACCGAGTCCGTCGAGCCGACCGAGTCCGTCGAGCCGATCGAGTCCGTCGAGCCGATCGAGTTCGAGGGGGACCTGGGTCCGGTCGAGCACGACGTCGAGGACGTGGCCGGCGCGGTCACAACCGAGGCCGGTGCGGACGCAACCGAGGCCGTCGAGCAGCCCGTCGAGGACCCCGCCCACCTGGACCGCGAGGCCGTCTAGCCCGAACCACGGATCGCCCCGCCTGAGGCGGTTTGACCGACGGCGAGGCGATCCGTACCCTTGACAGAGGCGCTTTGCGCCACAAGCTTGTTCGCGCCCGCGAGTCGGGCCCAGCCGATCCGGGCAGCAGCCCGACAACAGGAGTGCCACCCGTGTACGCCATCGTTCGCTCCGGCGGTCGCCAGGAGAAGGTCGCCGTGGGCGACGTCATCGAGACCGACCGCGTCTCCGGTGAGCCCGGCGACGTCGTCGCCCTGCCCGTGCTCCTCCTGGTCGACGGCCCGACCGTGACCTCGGCCGCCCAGGAGCTGGCCGGCGCGTCGGTCTCCGCCGAGGTGCTCGAGCACACCAAGGGCCCGAAGATCCACATCTTCAAGTACAAGAACAAGACCGGCTACCGCCGCCGTCAGGGCCATCGTCAGGCCCTGACCAAGCTGCGCGTGACCGGCATCGAGAGCGGGAAGTGACTCATGGCTCACAAGAAGGGTGCGTCCAGCACCAGGAACGGTCGTGACTCCAACGCGCAGCGCCTGGGCGTGAAGCGGTTCGGTGGCCAGGTCGTGAAGGCCGGCGAGATCATCCTTCGCCAGCGCGGCACGCACTTCCACCCCGGCGCCAACGTCGGCCGTGGCGGCGACGACACGCTGTTCGCGCTGTCCGCCGGTGCGGTCGAGTTCGGCACCGCCCGTGGCCGCCGCGTGGTCAACGTGGTCGAGGTCCCGGCTGGCTGAAGGGCCAGCACGAAGCGTCGAGGAGGCGGGCCCGGATTCGGGTCCGCCTCTCGCGCTGTCCGGGGTCTCCGCGGGGACAATGACGCACGATGCGCAGGGAGTGGTAGGCAATGGCGACGTTCGTCGATCGGGTGGTGGTCCACGCGACCGCCGGTGACGGTGGTCATGGCTGTGCGTCCGTGCACCGGGAGAAGTTCAAGCCGCTGGGCGGTCCTGACGGGGGCAACGGCGGGCGCGGCGGGGACGTCGTCCTGTTCGCCGACCCCGGTACGCCGAGCCTGCTGGAGTTCCACCACTCGCCGCACCGGCGCGCCGCCGGCGGGGCGGCCGGCCAGGGCGACCACCGCAACGGGGCCAACGGGTCCGACGTGGTGCTCAGCGTCCCGGTCGGCACCGTCGTCACCCTGAGCGGGGAGACCCTGGCGGACCTGCCCGTGGCCGGCGCCTCGGTCGTGATCGCGCGCGGTGGGCGCGGCGGCCTGGGCAACGCGGCGCTCGCGTCGTCGCGGCGCAAGGCTCCGGGGTTCGCGCTGTTGGGCGAGCCCGGCGAGGACGCGACGGTCACCCTGGAGCTCAAGTCGGTCGCCGACATCGGGCTGATCGGGTTCCCGAGCGCGGGCAAGTCCTCGCTGGTCGCGGCCATGTCCGCGGCCCGCCCGAAGATCGCCGACTACCCGTTCACGACGCTTGTGCCCAACCTGGGCGTGGTCACCGCCGGATCGACCGTGTTCACCGTCGCCGACGTGCCCGGCCTGATCCCGGGCGCCTCGCAGGGCCGCGGCCTCGGGCTGGAGTTCCTTCGTCATGTGGAGCGGTGCGCGGCGCTGGTCCACGTCCTGGACTGCGCCACCCTGGAGCCGGGGCGCGACCCGCTCACCGACCTGGACGTGATCGAGGCCGAGCTGGCCCACTACGGCGGCCTGGCGGACCGGCCCCGGCTGGTGGCCCTGAACAAGGCCGACGTCCCCGAGGCGCGCGACCTGGCCGAGCTGGTCCGGGCCGATCTCGAGGCGCGTGGGCTGGAGGTCTTCGTCATCTCGGCGGTCTCGCACGAGGGGCTGCGCGAGCTGGGGTTCGCGATGGCCCGGCTGGTCGCCGCCCAGCGCGCCGCCACCCCGCAGGCGCAGGCGCAGCGCATCGTGATCCGCCCGATGGCCGTGGACGACTCCGGGTTCGAGGTGGTCCGCGAGGGCCGGGCGTTCCGGGTGCGCGGCGAGCGGCCGATGCGCTGGGTGCGCCAGACCGACTTCTCCAACGACGAGGCGGTCGGCTATCTGGGCGACCGGCTGGCCCGGCTGGGCGTCGAGGACGAGCTGGTCCGCCTGGGCGCGACCGCCGGCGACGAGGTGCGGATCGGCCCCGAGGACGACTCGGTCGTCTTCGACTTCCAGCCCACCGTCCGGGCGGCCGGGCCCGGTCCGCGTGGGCAGGACCGCCGGATCGAGGCCCCCACCGCGCGGGTCCACGGGCGCACCCGCGAGGAGCTGGCGGCAGGCGAGGACCCCGAGGCCGGGTGGGCGTACGACCCGGTCGACGAGGGTCCCAGCAGCCCCCGCCGGCACGGCCCGGTGCGCCGCGGGCGCGGGGCGGGGGCGTCGGCGGCGCAGGGTGATGCCCCCTCGGCGGAGAATGCCGACGGCTCCGCCGACTCCGAGAGCACGCGATGACCACGCCCAGGTCCGCGTCCCCCTGGGACCAGATCCGCGACGCCCGCCGGGTGGTCGTCAAGGTCGGCTCGTCGTCGCTGACCCGGCGCGCCGGTGCGGTCGCGGGGACGCCCGGAGATGACCGCGGCACCGCCGGGTCGAACGGTTCCGCCAACGGCACGGCGAAGGGTGCCGGCGCCGCCGCCAAGGCTCGCGCAGCCGAGCGCCGCACCGGGGGCTCGGCCTCCGCCCTCGGCGCAGCGGGGGAGCGCCAGTCCGTGCTGGCCGGGGTCTCTGCCGGGATCGACGTGGGTCGGGTGGTCGCGCTGGTCGATGCGCTGTCCGAGGCGGGCCGGCGGGGGGCGGACCTGGTCCTGGTCTCCTCGGGCGCGATCGCGACCGGCATCGCTCCGCTCGGCCTGCGCCGCCGGCCCCGCGACCTGGCCTCCGCCCAGGCGGCTGCCTCGGTCGGCCAGGGCATCCTCATGGCGCATTACCACGACGCGTTCGCCCGGCACGGCCGCACGGTCGGCCAGGTGCTGCTGACCGCCGACGACCTCATCCGGCGTGCCCACTACGGCAACGCCCGGCGCACGCTGGATCGGCTGCTGGAGCTCGACGTCGTCCCCGTCATCAACGAGAACGACACGGTGGCCACCGCGGAGATCCGGTTCGGCGACAACGACCGGCTCGCGGCGCTGGTCGCCCATCTGGTGCGCGCCGACGCGTTGATCATGCTCTCCGACGTCGACGGTCTCTACGACGCGCCGCCGAACCGCGACGGTGCGCAGCTGATCTCGCAGGTGTCCTCGACCGCCGACCTGGCGGCCATCACGGTCGGGGGAGTGGGCTCCTCCGGGGTCGGCTCCGGCGGCATGACCACCAAGATCGAGGCGGCCCGGATCGCCACGGAGGCCGGCATCCCAGTGGTCCTGACCTCCGCCGACAACGCTGCGGCCGCCCTTGCGGGCCGGCCGGTGGGCACGTTCTTCCACGCCACCGGCGACCGCTCGGCCTCTCGGCTGCTCTGGCTCGCGCACGCGACCGCCAGTCTCGGCGAGGTGCACCTGGACCAGGGTGCGGTCGAGGCCGTGGTCAACCGGGGCGCCTCGTTGCTGCCCGCCGGGATCACCCAGGTGGTGGGGGCCTTCGTGGCCCGCGACCCGGTGGACCTGGTCGGCCCCGACGGGGCGGTGATCGGCCGCGGGCTGGTCGGGTTCGACGCCGCCGAGCTGCCCGCGCTGCTGGGCCGCTCGACGCGCGAGCTGGCCGCCACGCTGGGCCCGGAGTACGAGCGCGAGGTCGTCCACCGCGACGACCTGGTGCTCCTGCGCTGAGCCCAGCCTTCGCGTTCAGACCCGACCCCGCGTCGGTCGAGCTTGTCCAGACCCTTCGCCATCCGGCTCTGTGGTCAGGATCCGACACAGGGGCGTCGAAGACCGACACCAGTGACGGATTTCGACCACGGAGTTGCCCGCGCCGGCGCGGGCTACCCTGGGCGCATGCTGGACGCCGCCTCCTCGCCTGTCTCGACCGCCGCCGACGCCGCCGCCCCACCGGTGGGCGAGCGCGAGGCCGTCCTGGAGACCGCCCGACGCGCTCGCGAGGCCGCAGTCGTGCTGCGCACGCTGACCCGCGCCCAGAAGGACGCCGCCCTGCGCGCGATGGTCGAGGCGCTGCGGACGAGCACCGAGCGGATCGTGGCCGCCAACGCGCTGGACGTCGAGCGCGCGACGGCCGAGGGCACCAGCGCCGGGATCATCGACCGCCTGACCCTGACCGAGTCGCGGCTGGCCGACATCGCCGACGCGCTGGCGCTGGTCGCCGATCTGCCCGACCCGGTGGGGGAGGTGCTGCGCGGCTGGACCCAGCCCAACGGCCTGGAGATCCGCCAGGTGCGGGTGCCGATGGGGGTCGTGGCGATGGTGTACGAGGCTCGGCCCAACGTCACCGTCGACGCAGCCGGCCTGAGCCTGAAGAGCGGCAACGCGGCGCTGCTGCGCGGCTCCTCGTCGGCCTTCGAGTCCAACACGGTGCTCGTCGAGGTGATGCGCGAGGCGCTGGTCGGCACCGGCGTGCCGGTCGACGCGATCCAGCTGGTCCCGGGCCGCTCGCACGCCGCCGTGACCGCGCTGATGGAGGCCCGCGGGCTGGTCGACCTGCTGATCCCGCGCGGCGGGGCGGGGCTGATCCAGTCCGTCGTGGCCAACGCCAAGGTGCCGGTCATCGAGACCGGCGTCGGCAACTGCCACGTCTACGTCGACGCGGCTGCCGACCTCGACAAGGCCGTCGCGATCCTGGTCAACTCCAAGACCCAGCGGCCCAGTGTGTGCAACGCCGCCGAGACGTTCCTGGTGCACGCTGGCATCGCCGACCGGCTGCTTCCCGTGGCGCTGGCGGCGCTGCGCGAGGCGGGCGTGACCGTGCACGGCGACGAGCGGATGGCCGCCCACGCCGCCGCCGACGGGATCGCGTTCCAGCCGGTCACCGACGTGGACTGGGCCAGCGAGTACTACTCCCTGGACGTGGCCGCCGGCATCGTCGACTCGCTGGACGAGGCGTGCGCGCACATCCGCCGCTGGTCCAGCGGACACACCGAGGCGATCGTCACTGAGGACCTGTCCGCGGCCCGCAGCTTCATCGCCGGCGTCGACTCGGCGGCGGTCATGGTCAACGCCTCCACCCGGTTCACCGACGGTGGCGAGTTCGGGTTCGGCGCGGAGATCGGGATCTCGACGCAGAAGCTGCACGCGCGCGGTCCGATGGGGCTGACCGAGCTGACCTCGACCACCTACATCGTGACCGGCGACGGGCACGTGCGCGGCGTGGTCACTGGCCCGCAGACCGGCACCTGCACCCCGCCGGAGCGCACGGCCTGAGCAACCCTGTACCGCCCGATCCCCCGGCGGGCGGAGCATCCCGGCCGTCGCGCGGCGGCTGGCCGGCCCGACCCATCCGCTAGGCTCCCCCCGACCGCAGGGAAGGGGACGTCCATGGTGAGCGCGCTGGTCCATGTCGCCGAGGCCGAGGCGGCCGTGGAGCATCACGGGATCCCGCCGTGGGTCTACGGCGTGGGCACCTTCGTCGTCCTGGCTCTGCTGCTGTTCGTCGTGACGCGGTTCAGCCCCGAGCGCTGAGCGGCCCGGATGGCTCTGCGCCTGGGAGTCATGGGCGGCACGTTCGATCCCATCCACAACGGGCACCTCGTGGCGGCCAGTGAGGTCGCGCACCTGTACGGCTTGGACGAGGTCGTCTTCGTCCCGTCCGGTCAGCCGTGGCAGAAGCTGGACCGCGTGGTCTCGCCGGCCGAGCTGCGCTACCTGATGACCGTGATCGCGACCGCCGACGACCCCCGGTTCACCGTGAGTCGGGTGGACATCGACCGCCCCGGCCCCACGTACACCGTGGACACGCTGCGCGACCTGCACGCCCAGCGGCCGGACGCGGACCTCTACTTCATCACCGGCGCCGACGTGCTGGGCACGATCCTGGGCTGGCGCGACCCCGAGGAGCTGCTGGCGCTGGCCCACCTGGTCGGGGTGACCCGGCCCGGGCACACGGTCTCGGCCGACCATCTGCCGCCTGGATCGGCCAGCGTCGTGGAGATCCCGGCGCTGGCGATCTCCTCCACCGACTGCCGGGAGCGGGTCGCCCGCGGCGCTCCCATCGTGTACCTGGTGCCGGCCGGGGTCGAGCGGTTCATCGTGAAGGCCGGTCTGTACCGGACGGATCGGGAATGAGCGATCCGGGGGATCCCCCGGGCGAGCAGGTCGAGGCGACGACGGGGGAGAGCGAGTCCGGGCGGTCGCGGGCGACGCGCCGGGGTGGTCGCGGGCGCGGCCGGCGCCGCCGGCTGCCGCAGATCGAGTCGCGCTGGATGTGGATGACGCTCGGGGCGATCGGCGTGGTGCTGCTGGCCTGGGTGCTGGCCCTCACGGTCACCGCGGAGGATCCGGGCGGCACGCCCTCCGCGCCGCCCTCGGCGGGTCCCACCGGCGCCCAGGGCACCCTGCTGATCCAGGCCCGCAACTCCGAGGACGTGGGCGTGGACAACATGCTGATCGCCGCGGGCGGCGACCGGCCCGGCGCCCAGCTGCTCGTGCCCTCGCGGCTGCTGGTGGACGTGAGCGGCTCGGGCCAGCAGACCCTCGGCCGCACGACCCGGCTGCTGGACGTGCGGGCCGGGCAGAACGCACTGCAGCGGATGCTGGCGGTGCGCATCGACGGCACGCTCACCCTCTCCCGGCTGGCGCTGGCCGGGATGGTCGACTTCGTCGGCGGGGTCACGGTGACCAGCCAGGAGCCGCTGGTGCAGGTGGACCCGCGCACCGGCGTCGAGTCGGTGCTGGTCCCGGCCGGCACCCATCACCTCAGCGGCACCCAGGCGGCCGACTACGCGCTGGCGTGGCCCGAGAGCGGCTCGGAGACGGTCCGGCTGGAGCGCTACTCCGACGTCATGACTGCCACGATCGGCGCGCTGCCCGACTCTCCGCTGCAGGTCGAGCAGATGCTGACATCCCTGGGCGGCTCGGCCAGCACTACCACCTCGACCTCGCAGGTGGCTGCGGTGCTGCTCCAGCTGCGGGCCGCGATCCAGGCCGACGACCAGCAGGTGCAGGTGCTGCCCACCGCCGGGGGGAAGGCCCTGTCCCTGGTCCGGGTCGACCTGGCGAAGGCCAACCCGGTCGCGGCGACACTGTTCCCGGACGCGGTCATGCCCGGCTCGCCGCCCTCGTCACGCACGCCGCCCGGCCGAGTGCTGGTCTACGAGGGGCTGGCCGAGGGGGTGCGGATGCCCGGTGCCCGCGACGCGGTGGTGGGCTCCGGCTTCGTCTTCCTCAACGCCGGGAACGCGGCGACCCTGACCAGCGGGGCGACGAAGGTGCTGATCCCGGACGGGACCTCGGCCGCGCGCAGCGTCGGGGCGCGACTGGCCGAGGCGCTGGGCGTGCCCGGCACCGCGGTGTCGGTCTCCGATTCCCTGCGGGAGGTCGCCGACGCTGCGGTGGTGCTGGGGGCCGACTTCGAGCCTTGAGCGGGCTTGCCGGGCCACGCGCGGACCCGGAGGCGGCCCCGATCGGGGATACAGTGGGCCGCTGTGACCCTGGACCCGCGCGCCGTCGCCCTGACCACGACCGCTGCCCTGGCCGCCTCGGAGAAGCTGGCCGAGGACATCGTGGCCATCGACGTGAGCGCGCATCTCGCGCTGACCGACGTCTTCCTGCTGTGCACGGCGGCCAACGACCGCGCCGCGCGCGCGGTGGTGGACGCGGTCGAGGAGGCCCTGCTCAAAGAGCAGGACGCCAAGCCGTTGCGCCGCGAGGGCCAGCAGGAGGGCCGCTGGATCCTGCTGGACTTCAACGACCTGGTCGTGCACGTCATGCAGCCCGAGGAGCGCATCCACTACGCGATCGAGCGGCTGTGGCGCGACTGCCCGCTGGTGGAGCTGCCCGAGGAGGTCAGCCGGCCCCGAGCGGCAACTCGGTGAGCGGCTGGAACGCCGGCGTCGGGCGCCGAGTCGTCTTCTGGCGCCACGGGCAGACCGCGTGGAACGTCGAGAACCGGTTCCAGGGCGCCACCGACGTCCCGCTCGACGAGGTGGGGATCGCCCAGGCGCAGGCAGCGGCTCCGGCGCTGGCGGCGATGGGTCCCACGCTGATCCTGTCCAGCGACCTGGCACGCGCGCGGGTCACCGCCGAGGCGCTGGCCGGCCTGGTCGGGCTGGACGTGGTCACCGACGCAGCCCTGCGCGAGACCGACGGAGGGGTGTGGCAGGGCAGCACGCGCGCGCAGATCGTCGCCGAGTACGGGGACCTGTTCGCCGGCTGGGTCGCCGGCAACGACGTCCGCCCGCCGGGCGGCGAGTCGCGCAACGAGGTGGTGGCCCGGGTGGTGGCCTCGGTCGAGCACCACCTGGCCGAGGTGCAGCCGGGCGGGACGCTCGTGGTGGTCTCGCACGGTGGCGCGATCCGCGGCGGGATCGGCGGGCTCCTGGGCCTGTCCCGCGAGCAGTGGAGCGCGTTGGGCGTCATCGCCAACTGCGCGTGGAGCGTGCTCAACCAGCTCGAGCTCCCCGCCGAGGACGGCGGCCAGCCGGTCAAGCGCTGGCGCCTGGAGGAGTACAACGCAGCCAGCGCCCCCCGGGCGGCGATCGGCGCCGACGACGCGTAGGCGGGTCACCCGCCGGCCGAGCAAGGGCGCTCTGCTGGAGGCTGGTAGTGAATATGGCCAACTCAGTTGGCCGAATCCACTACCAGCTCGGGCCTGGACGCCCGGGTGGGGCCGGTTACTCGTCGCGCACCAGCAGGGCGACCGGGTACTGGGCCAGCAGGCCCGTCAGCGCAGCGGCCCCCGAGGCATCTACCGCCACCGGCCGGTCGGTGAGGGCGTCGCGCCACTCACCCTGGGGGAGCGGGAGGGCGGTCTCGCGCCATCCACCGTCCCGGCGCAGGCCGATCGGCAGCCGGGTCACGACCGTGATCGCCCCGCCGCGGTCGAAGGCGAGGGCGTGCTGCGCGGCTGGGCCGTCGGCGGCCAACTCGGTGTAGCCGGTGAACAGCTCGGGCCGGTCCCGGCGCAGGGTCAGCGCGGTGTGGACCAAATGCAGCTTCACCGCGCCGTCGTCGTCGAGCCCCTCGCCGAGCGTGGGGCGCCACCCGTCGCGCAGCCGGGCCAGCAGCTCGGCGCGCGCGTCGAAGTCGACGGGCCGGCGGTTGTCAGGGTCGACCAGGCTGTGCTCCCACAGCTCGCTGCCCTGGTACACGTCGGGCACCCCGGGGACGGTCAGCGCGAGCAGCTTGGCGGCCAGGGAGTTGCTGCGGCCGGGTGCCGCGACCTCGACCAGCACGCTGCCCAGCACGCAGGCCACGTCGGGCCGGTACAGCGCGGCGTCCACGACCGACCCCATCGCCTCCTCGAAGTCGGGCACCGGCTCGGCCCAGGTCGTCCCCTGCGTGGCCTCGCGCATCGCCTTGGTGGCGTAGCCGTGCAACCGATCCGCCGATGCCGGCCAGGAGCCCAGGATCGCCTGCCAGAGCAGGTTCGCCAGGCCGCGATCGGGCACCGGGACCAGGCCCAGCAGCTGATCGAGGGCTTGCGACCAGAGCTCGGGAACCTCCGCGAGGACGCTGATCCGCGAGCGAGTGTCCTCGCTGCGCTTGGTGTCGTGGGTCGTCCCCGCGACCATGGCGTGCGGCCACGCGCGCTGCCGCCCGGCCATCAGCTCGTGGAACCGGGCCACGTCCAGGCAGAACGCGTCGGGCTCCCCGCCGACCTCGTTCAGCGACGTGAGCACCGACCACCGGTAGAAGCTGCGGTCCTCGACGCCCTTGGCCATGACCATGCCGGAGGTCTGCTGCATCCGCTGGGCGACGTCCGCGGCAGGGTCGGCCAGGACCGGGTGCAGCGCCTCGAGCGCGTCGGTCAGGTCAGGGCGGTGCTCCAGGGCGACCGCCACCGCGTGGTCCAGGTGCTCGCGGCCGGTGGGCAGGTAGGTCCGGTAGACGTCGTATGAGGCCACGATCTCGGCGATCGCGTCCACCGCGCTGTCGTGATCGAGAATCCCCGCCAGTCGGGAGTCGGCGAGGGCCTCGCGGGCGAGTCGCCGGACCTCCGAGTGGAGGATTCCGCGGGCGACCTCGAGCTTGCCGGAGCGGGCCAGCTCGGCCCAGTCCAGGTGGCCGCGCAGGCGCTCCTCGATCGCGGTGAGGGGTGCCCGACCCGCGGGGTCGATCAGCACCCGGTCGATCAGGGCGAGCGCGTCGTAGCCCGTCGTCCCCTGGACCGGCCAGTCGTCCGGGAGCGCCTCGATCCCCAAGGCGGCCGGGTCGTCAGGGTGGGTCAGGCACAGGATCTTCTCCACCAGCGTGTAGGCGCCGCCGGTGGCCGCCGCGAGGTCGGCCAGATAGCCGCCTGGGTCGCGCAGGCCGTCGGGATGGTCCACCCGGACGCCGTCGACCAAGCCCTGGGCGAACCAGCGCCGGATCTCGCGGTGCGAGCGCTCGAACCAGTCCGGGTCCTCCACGCGGATGCCGGCCAGCGTGTTCACCGCGAAGAAGCGTCGGTAGTTCAGCTCGGCGTCGGCGCGCCGCCAGCTGATCAGCTCGTAGTGCTGACGGGCGTGCACCTGGTCGGGATCGTCGCCCGGCTCGGCGGTCGCCTGGGCGACGGGGAACCTGAGACCGCGGTAGCGCAGCTCGCCGTCCGCCAGAGTCAGCCCCCGGATCCGGTCGCCGGGGAGCAGGTCGTCGTCGCCGACCACGGGCAGGCGGAGGCGTCCGCCGCCGGCCGCCCAGTCGATGTCGAACGCGGTGGCGAACTGCGACTCGGGCCCGACCGCCAGGACGTCCCACCACCACTGGTTGTGCGCTGGCTCGGCCACCCCCATGTGGTTGGGGACGATGTCGACCAGGAGGCCCATGCCCAGGCGGTCGGCCTCGCCGGCCAGCGCCGCCAGGCCGCCCGGACCGCCGCGGGCGGGATCGATCCCCGCGGTGTCGGTCACGTCGTAGCCGTGCGCGCTGCCGGCCGCGGCGACCAGCAGCGGGGAGACGTAGACCCAGTCCACGCCGAGGTCGTGCAGGTAGGGCAGGACGCTCGTCGCGGTGGCCAGGTCGAAGGCGGGGGAGATCTGCAGGCGGTAGGTGCTCGCCGGGATGCGCATCGCGCGGTCTCCTCCAGGTCGTGACCGATCGGCTGGCCGTGTCCGAGGCGTCATTCTCGCCTGCGACGAGGCCCGGCGGCCTGACCGCACCAGGCCCACCGCACGCGATGCGGGCGACCCCGTTCGGCAAGCCCCGGGGCTGGCTCGGATTCACAGCGTGGCCCTGGGATGCCCTAGACTGTGCGAGCACTTGGGGCTGTGGCGCAGCTGGTAGCGCATCTGCATGGCATGCAGAGGGTCAGGGGTTCGAGTCCCCTCAGCTCCACCCACGTGCTCGGAGGACAACCCGCACCTGAACGAGACGAGTCGAACCGCCCACCGGACCTTTCCGGTGGGCGGTTCGCTCTGTCGTCCCGGTTGCAGGTCGTGGTGGACGTGGGCGGGCCCGAGTCGTGAGACGGGTGAGGCCGAGCGTTCCGCTCTCCCCGTGGCCGCCCAGCGCAGATGTTCAGTCGGCCGAGGTGGTCGCCTGACGCAGCAGCTTCTTGGCGGTCGGGATGCACGCTGGGCAGTCCGCGTCCCGGATGTGTGCCCTCGGCCCGGGCGGCCCGACCAGGGCGCCGGCGCCCTCGTAGCCGACGGTGAGAGCCCGCAGCGCGGTTGCGTACCGCCGCCCGGCCGAGCCGCGGCTGTCGTCGCCGGCCAATGGCACGCGCGTCGGCCCGATGACCAGCTCCGACGTCCCGGCAGCGCTCGACCGCGCCGTGACGACGATCGCCAGGTGCTCGACCTTGCGGCGCAGGAGGACTCCCGCGGTGCCCAGCGTCAGGACGTCGACCGCGTCGATCAGGCGTCCCCGACGCCGCGCCGCACTCGTGTCACCGATCTCCACGAGACCAGCGACCCACGGCGAACCCTGCCTGGCCAGCACAGCGCCGATGTCCTGCGGGGCGACCACGAAGCCCTGCGCCACCAGCTCGCGGACCGCGCTCTCGACGGCACGCTGCGGCGTGTCGCGCACCACGAGCCGCATCGGCCGCACGCGCGGCGAGATGCGGTCGAACCCGGACTGCGTCGCATCGCCACCGCTCACAAGCCTGGACCCTAGCTCAGGGCGCCCCGGCCCGGATGCCCGTCCAGAGCCCGCCATTGTCGGTGCCCGGCCATGGATCTACGTGGGCAACTGCTCGGTGTCCATCCAGCGAGGAACGATGATCGGGAGCCGTTCGCGGACCTCGCGACCGAACAGGATCTCGTCGACGTGACCCATGTTGAGCACGTCGATCAGGCGACACAAGTACGACTTGCCTTTGCCCCACCAGGTGTCACAGGCATCCACGATCACGAGGTGTTCGATCGCGATGCCAGTCTCGCGCTGGACCTCCAGCCGCTCGTACCCGTCCAGGCTGGTGATGTAGACGGCGTCGCTGATCCTCGAGCCGAAGGTTGTCGTGTAGTAGTACTCCTTGACCTCCCACATCGCGATGGGGTTGGTCGTCGAGGGGTAGGAGCCGTCCATCCGTCGTGACAGAGCCGCGTACAGCGAGCCGTCGTGGTCGATCACCGGGATCTTCCTTGGGTCGTAGTCGCACGGCCGTCCATCGAGCGCGTGCGCGATCAAGAGGTTGACCATGCCCGTCAAGTAGGACTCGGCGCGCTTGTGCCCCGTCTGCTTGTTCATCGGCACTCGCACGACGCCGTTGCCCACTGTGTACTCAACCGCGATGGGCTTGCCGTCCTTGAACACATCGACGCGGTTCGTCGCACCGACCTCACGCTTGACGGCCTCGTACTCGTGACGCGCCTCTGCGGCGACCATCAGGTTGCTTCGGACGTGCCCGTTGAGAACGCCTGCGCGATAGTCGAAGTAGTCCCGGAGCTTCAATGCGAAGACCGTGGGCTCGCGGACGGTCCCCAGGAGCTCCGTCGGCCGGTCCATCTTGACGAGGGCCGCAATCATGTCTGCCACGGTGAAAGTCGAGACTTGATCCGACCCGCGCACGGAGTAGCCCATCGCCTCGCCGATCGCCCGGACGTAGGCCCAGAACCGGATGGACTCGCCTGCGAAGGCGCTGCTTCCCCTCATGAGCGCTCCTCGAATGTTCGCACCAGGTCCGACAGACTCGTGCCGAGCGCTTTTGCTACCTGCTCAAGCTCGACCAGATCGAGCCTTCTCGCGCCGGTCTCGTACTTCGACACCACGGACTGCGGTTCGTCGATCAAGGCGGCAACCTCGCTTTGACTCAGCCCAGCGGCCTCACGAAGCTCTCGGAGGATGCCGACCAGCACGGCGGTACGGGGGGACTCGATCGACTTGTCCACGACGACAATCCAAGTCAGCCGTGGCGAAGTATCCGAAAATCGGATGGACCCTTGGTAGGGTCGCTGTTGTGCCGGCCCAACTCGCACTCCTGTTCGCAGACGCCCCGACCCTGCACGTCGACCCCTTCAGGCAGCAGCTCTTGAAGTGGATCGGAAACAAGCAGCGATTCGCGCATCAGATCGCGAGCCTGTTCCCGGCTGACATGGCCACCTACCACGAGCCCTTCCTCGGGAGTGGCGCCGTGCTCGGCACGCTTGCCCCCACGCGGGCTTTCGCGTCCGATGCGCTCAAGCCGCTGGTCGAGATCTGGATGATGCTCTCGGATGACCCGGAGCAGGTGAAGGCGTGGTACGCCGAGCGCCGTGACTGCGTGACTCCCGACAACCGCGTCGAGGTCTACGAGCGCGTCAAGTCCCGCTACAACAGCAACCCCAACGGTGCCGACCTGCTGTTTCTGTGCCGCACCTGCTACGGCGGCGTGGTTCGGTTTCGTAAGGACGGCTACATGAGCACCCCGTGCGGAGCGCACGATCCGGTGCCCTCCAGGTCGTTCGCGGCCCGCGTGGACGAGTGGGCGGCCCGGACCAAGGGGACCACGTTCCGACACCTCGACTTCCGGGAGGCCATCCGGCAGGCCGAGCGGGGAGATGTCGTCTACTGCGATCCGCCGTACACCGACACACAGGCCATCCTCTACGGGGCCCAGGCGTTCTCGCTGCACGATCTGATCGAGGAGGTCGACGCGGCCAAGGGTCGAGGCGTCCGAGTTGCACTGTCGATCGACGGGTCGAAGAAGTCCGGGCTGCACGAAGTCCTTCACGACTTCCCGGAGGGTCTGTTCCCCACTGAGGTCGCGGTCGCAGTAGGGCGGTCGATGCTGCGCCGATTCCAGATGACCGGTGAGACGTTGGAGGGCGAAGTGGTCCGCGATCGGCTCCTGCTGACCTACTGAACCTGGGCGCGGGGCACCAGTGGGGGCCGACCGTCGACCTCATGCGATTCACTGATTCGCTGTGGGCCACGTGTCAGGCCGATGGCCCGGTCGAGGTCAAGCGTCCAGCGGGATCGCGCCACCACACCGGCGGCGGATGCGAGCCCGTGACCTGGCCGTCCGCGCTCCTCGACCTGGCCCGCGGCTGACGAGCAGGTGCCCGGACCCGGTGCCCGTCGGGGAGGATGGGCGACCGTGACCCAGAGTGCGGGCGACCGGCCGCGGGACGGACTCGCCGAGGCCGAGAGCCCCGAAGCCCGCCGGGCGCGGGCGCAGCGGCGCACGCTGCGGGTCATCGTCGCCAGCCAGGTGCTCGGTGGTGCGGGCCTGGCCGCGGGCGTCTCGGTCGGGGCGCTGCTGGCCCAGCAGATGCTCGGCAGCGATCAGCTGGCCGGTGTGCCCACCGCCCTGTTCACGCTCGGCTCCGCGCTGACCGCCTTCCTAGTCGGGCGGTCCACCCAACGCTGGGGTCGGCGGACCGGCCTGGCCGCGGGCTTCTGCGCGGCCGGCCTCGGGGCGATCGGGGTCGTGGTCGCGGCCGTGACCGACAGCGTGCCCCTGCTGCTGCCGTGCCTGCTGGTCTACGGCGCCGGCTCGGCCACCAACCTGCAGGCGCGCTACGCGGGCACCGATCTTGCGCTGCCCGACCGGCGCGGTCTCGCGGTCAGCATCGCCCTGGTCTCGACCACCGCCGGCGCGGTCGCCGGCCCGAACCTGATCCAGCCGCTGGGTGATCTGGCCACCGCCTGGGGGATTCCCGCCCTCGCCGGCCCGTTCATGCTGGCGGCCCTTGCCTACCTCGGTGCGGCGGTCACGCTGTTCGTGCTGCTCCGTCCCGATCCGCTTCTGCTGGCCCGCGACCTCGCGGAGCCGTCGGAGTCGCCCCCCGGGAACGGCGAGCCGGCGCCCGCCGCCGAGGCGCCCGGAGTGGGCGCGATGGTCGGCGCGACCGTGATGGTGCTCACCCAGATCGCGATGGTGGCGATCATGACGATGACTCCCGTGCACATGCGGGCCCACCACCACGACCTCTCGCAGGTCGGGCTGGTCATCAGCGTGCACATCGCGGCGATGTACCTGCCCTCGCTGGTCACCGGCGTCCTGGTCGACCGGGTGGGGCGGACCCCGATGGCGATCGCGGCGGGCGTGACCCTGCTCCTGGCGGGGATCGTGGCGGCCGTCGCCCCGGGCGACTCGCTGGGCCTGCTGATCCTTGCACTGGCCCTGCTCGGGCTGGGCTGGAACTTCGGCCTGATCGCGGGAACGGCCCTCGTCGTGGACGCGACCACCGCCGGCAACCGGGGACGGGTGCAGGGCGGCATCGACGTGCTGGTCGCCCTCTCGGGAGCCGGCGGCGGCGTCGCCTCGGGGCTGGTGATGGCGGCCAGCGGGTTCAGCGTCCTGTCGCTGGCCGGCGGGCTGCTCGCCCTGGCCCTGATCCCGGTGCTCCTGTGGGCCCGCCGCAGCGAGGGGCCCGCGCCGACGGGCTAGCGTCGCGGCCATGGACCAGCGCCTGACGTTCGTGACCTTCGCCGTGCGCGACCTCGCCGCTGCCCGGGCGTTCTACGTCGACGGGCTGGGCTGGGCGCCGTCGTTCGAGGTGGCCGGGGAGGTGATCTTCCTGCCCATGTCGCCCACTCTCGTGCTGTCGCTGTGGAGCGCCGACCAGTTCGAGGACGAGGTCGGTCCGGCGGGGCCGGCCGGAACCTCGGCGGTCACGCTCGCGCACAACGTGGGCTCGCCCGAGGCGGTGGAGCAGGTGCTCGCCGAGGCGGTGGCCGCGGGCGGCAGGGTCCTGCGGCCTGGGCAGCGCCGCGACTGGGGCGGCTACACGGGCTACTTCGCCGATCCCGAGGGATTCCGCTGGGAGGTCGCCCACAACCCGAGTCCGTCGGGTGAGGAGCTGCTCCGGGCGGCCGGGGTGCTCTGAGGGACAGGCGACGATCCGGGGTGGGGATCTGGCCTTGCCCGAGGGCCCGCCGATCACGACCCCCTTTCATCGCAACCTCCCGCGTGGTCGGGCCTCGCCCGGATCGACCGGCGCTCGGCGGCGCGTCGGTAGAGCAGGGTCAGACCTCGGGGGCAGCCCAGGAGGGCACTCCTCGCGGACCGCGCGTACCAGCGGCCCGCAACTCCTTGTGAGCGACCTGCGCTGGTCGCTACCTTCCCCACGGAATCCGCTCGCGCCCGCCCGCAGTGAGGAGCTTGCGATGACTGTCACGCGACGCAACGTCTGGGAGCTCGGCGACGACTGGGCCGACGACATCCTCTGGTACGCCCGCGGCGTGGCGGCCATGAAGTCCCGGCCGCTGGCCGAGCCGACGAGCTGGCGGTTCTACGCCGGGATCCACGGCTTCGACGTGGCGCGCTGGCAGCAGCTTGGCGCGCTCACCGCGTCCGACCAGCCGCCCAGCCAGGCGCTGCTGAGACGGCACTGGGTCCAATGTCAGCACGGGAGCTGGTACTTCCTGCCCTGGCACCGGGGCTACGTGCTCGCCTTCGAGGCCAACATCCGGGCTGCGGTCGTGGCACTGGGTGGCCCGCAGGACTGGGCGCTGCCGTACTGGAACTACTTCAAGTCCGGCCAGTCCGGGCTGCCCCCGGCCTTCGGCTCCCCGAGCTGGCCCGACGGCGCCGCCGACAACCCCCTGTTCGTCACGCAGCGCTACGGTCCCTACACGGATGGAACCGTGGAGGTGCCGCTCAGTGCGGTCAACCTCAAGGCGATGGCCGACCCGGTCTTCACCGGCGTGGCCAGCGGCGGCAGTCCCGGCTTCGGCGGCGTCGACACCGGCTTCGCCCACGGCGGCGCGGTGCACGGGGGGATCGAGTCGCAGCCGCACGACTGGGTGCACGGCCTGGTGGGTGGCGCCGACCCGGCCGACCAGACGCTCCTCGGCGCGATGTCCGACCCCCGGACGGCCGGCCTGGACCCGATCTTCTGGCTGCATCACGCGAACATCGACCGGCTCTGGGAGTCGTGGAACCGGGCCCGGCCGACGAACGTGAACCCGACGGATCCTCCGTGGGTCCACGGCCCGGCCAGCGTCGGCCAGCGCGAGTTCGTCGCGCCTTGGCCCGACGGCAGCGAGTGGACCTATACCCCCGGCGACATGGTCGACATCGTCGGTCTGGGCTACCAGTACGACGACCTGGCGCCCGGGATGACGCCACCGCCACCGCCACCGATCCCGGTGCCGGCCGAGGTGGGCCCGGTCGAGGTGGGCGCGGCCCAGGGCGGCCTGGCCGAGGCGGCGATGGCCTCCGACGAGACGAGAGGCGCTGCGATGCCCGACGAGACCGACGTGGAGATGATGGGTGCCTCCCGCAAGGGCCTGACGCTGCGCGGCACCGGGGCTACGAGCAAGGTCGCCCTCGACCCCGAGATGCGCCGAAAGTCGCTGCGGCGGATGGCCGCGTTCGCAGGGAGCGACGACGCCCCGGCCGAGCGGGTCTACCTCAACCTGGAGCACGTCACGGGCAAGTCCGACGCCGCCGCGTTCCAGGTGTACGTAGGCGTGCCCGACGAGGCCGACCCGGAGCACGCGCACGAGGCGCTGGCCGGCAGCATCGCGCCCTTCGGCCTGAGCCAGGCCAGCGATCCCGACGGCGAGTCCGCCGGCGAAGGACTCACGTTCGTGCTCGACGTCACCGACATCGTGGGCACCGTCTATCTGGACAGCTCGTTCGACGTCGACGACCTCGAGGTCCGGATCGAGCCGCTGCGCCCGATCCAGGAAGCGGCCCAGATCAGCATCGGCCGCATCAGCATGTTCCGCCAGGGCGGCTGACCGGGGTGCCGCGGTGACTCCGCAGGCTCGGCAGCGCCAGTGCGTGCGCGCGCCCGTGCTGGCGGTGTGCGCCGGGGCGTGGGGGGTGCTGGTGGTCCTCGTCCTCGCGGGCGGGGGTGGAGCGGCGGCCCCCGGGACCGGGGCCGCGGTGGGCCTGTCCGTGGCGTCCCCGGCCCACCCGCACGGCGGGGTCCTGGCCTCGCACTCCGGGCACGCAGCCTCGCCCGGGGCCGCGTTGCTCGGGTGGGCGGCGATGCTCGTGGCGATGATGGGACCGCTTCTCATCCCGGCGCTGCGCCACGTCGTCGAGCGCTCCCTTCCCCGGCGCCGCACGCGGGCCGTGATCGTGTTGCTGGTCGGGTATCTGGCCGTCTGGTCGGTCGGGCTCCTGGCCCTCGCCGGGGCCTCCACCTTGATCCGATCGGTGCTCGTCGAGCCGGGGAGCGCCACGGCCCTCGGGCTCGCGCTCGTCGTCGCTTGGCAGGTCTCGCCGGCCAAGCAGCGCTGCCTCAACCGGTGCCACGCGCGCCCGCCGCTGGCCGTGGTGGGCCGCAGCGCCGATCTCGACGCCCTGCGCTTCGGGCTGCGCCAGGCCGCGTGGTGCTTCGGCTCCTGCTGGGCGCTGATGCTCGTGCCGCTGCTCCTGCCCGGCCACCACCTGACGGCCATGCTCCTGGTCGCCGGGTGGCTGTGGGCCGAGCGCTTGGAGTCCCCGGCGCCCCTCGCGTGGCGCCCGCGTGTGCCCCTCACCGTGCTGCGGGTGGCGCTGGCCCAGACCGGCGCGGGGCTGCGGGCCACGTCCGGTCCTGCCCGGCCCGGGATGCCTGCCCCGACTTCGCCGGCTTCGCCCTGATCGCTGCCCTCTTGGCCCTTCCCCGCACTCGGCCCGCCGGGCCACACTGGAGCTCGCACGCCCACCGGGGGGCGAACCACAGGAGTCCGCATGGCCGCCTCGGATCTCACGCTCAAGCTCACGCGCGACCGCACCCTCACTCCCGCCCAGCGCAGGCTGCTCAAGGGCCTGGACCAGGCGGACACCTTCGACGAGGCCGCGCTCACGGCCGGCATCGCGCGGCTGCGCGTCGACCCGGCCCTGCTCGCGTCGGTTCTGCCGACCTGGCTGGACTGGCTGCGCGGACCGTCGATCGTGGACTTCCAGCCGCGCAAGGGGCGCGCCGGCGACGTGGTCACCATCACCGGCAATCGCTTCGACCCCGACCGCCCGGACAACGCCGTCAGTGTGGGCGGTGCGTCGGCGATCGTGCTGGAGGCCAGCTCCACCCGGCTCAAGGTCCTCACCGCCGCGACCACGGTGGACGGCCCGGTCAGCGTGCTGGTCGGCGGGCGGACCGCCACGGGTCCGGAGGACTTCGGGGTGCTGGGCTATCCCGGAGAGGATGAGGACGGCCCACCGATCGCCTTCTCGGGCGCCGGGACCGCCCAGTCCGGCGACGTGGCGCCGACCGGGACCGGGAAGATCCTGGTCGTCCTGGTCAAGCCCAACGACCGCTCGCCGTCCAACGCCACGACGGCGCGCAACGACGTCGTGTCCGCCTGGGGCAACGTCAAGACCTACTACGAGCAGGCCAGCTACTTCAGCGCCGCCGGGGGCGTTGGGAAGAGCTGGGACATCACGGTCACCAGCTCGTTCGCGACCCTCAGCGGATCGACCAGCGACTACTGCGACTTCAGCGCGTCGGTCCAGAACATCAAGCAGTCCGCCTTGAATCGGCTCACCGCGGAGGCGGCCCAGGCGGCGGTGAACGCCGGGCACGACCTGGGCGACTTCCAGATCATGGCGGTCGTCATGTTCCTCGAGGGCAGCTTCATCCGAGCCTGGGGCGGCTGGGAGCGGCAGACCTTCAGCTACGACCCCGGGGGCGGCGGCACGAAGATCAGCATCACCCTGACCAAGCCGATCAACCTGCTCACGGTGCAGGAGACGGCGAACTGGGGCCGACTGGCCCACGAGGTCGGCCACAACGTCGTTGCGGTCCCGGGGATCTCAGACATCACGACCAAGGGCGGCACGGCCGTGTTCGGCGAGGACGTGTACAGCAGCGACCTGGTGAGCGGGTCCACGGCAACGGCGCAGGCGTTCGAGCTGATGGGCGACCACGACTCGCATCCGCTGTTCTCGGGCTACTTCCTCGACACGCTGGGCTGGTACCGGCCCGACAACCCGGCCCACGACGGCGACATCCTCGCCCTGGACTGGAGCCGCAACGCATTCAGCCAGGACATCGACGTGGTCGCCCACGGGCTGAGCCGCAACTCCGTGGCCGGGCGCTACCACCTCATCAAGATCAAGGTCGCGAACGGCCTGTGCTACTACGTGCAGGTCCGGCAGCGCCCCGGAGGCAGCACGGCGGCGCAGGTCTTCGACACGTCGATCCCCGGGACGTCGACGCCGACCGACGGCGGGGTGATCGTCACCCGCGTCCTCACCGACACGAACGCGGAGAACCAGCAGAGCCGGATCATCACGCTGCTGCACGATGCCACCGTCCTGCATCAGGGCCAGAGCGCGATCGACCCCGCCCGCGACCTGACGATCACCGTGCTCGACGACGACGTGGTCGTCCGGCCGCAGGTCTGCCGGGTGCGCGTGGCATGGGCGCAGGGAATCGTCGACGACCCGAACGGGGCGTTCGACCTGAGCATCACGCCCTGGGACTCCAGCTGCACCACGCCCGACATCTGGGTCGACCGCATCCCGACGCAGGGCGTGTTCGACCGTCCGCTGGACGCCCAGGGCCGCCCGGAGGGCAACGGCGACAAGCCCAAGCCCGGGAAGGTCAACAAGTTCATCGCCCGCGTGAGCAACTCCGGCACGGTCGCGGCCACCGACGTGAAGGTCACCTTCTACTCCGTGTACCCGCCCGGCGTCGGGGACAACGGGGCCTGGTCGCCGCTGATCACCCGCACGATCGGCACGATCGCCATGAACGGGCACTTCGACGTCACCGCCGACTGGATCCCCGTGGTCGGCAAGCACACGTGCCTGAAGGTCTTCGTCTCGCCGCAGCTCGGGGAGATCACCGGGGGCGACAACTCCGCCCAGGAGAACGTGTTCGACTTCGAGGCGCCCGCGTTCAGCCCGCCTCAGCCGCTGGTCCTGCCCGTGGCGGTGCGCAACCCGCGCGACGAGGACGTCGTCGCCCAGATGAGCCTCACGCACGTGCCGCAGGGCTACTTCGTCCAGTTCCCGCACGCCTGGCTGCACCTGAAGCCGCACGAGGAGCGGCTCTTCGAGATGGTCGTCATCCCGACGATGGACGTCGACGCCTACCTCAGGGGCAAGGAGGCGATCCCCACCGCGCCCATCCGCATCACGGGCTACCTCGGCCGCCAGTACCGCGAGGTGCAGTCCGGTGGCGAGCTGCCCGGCTCCCGGTTCTCGTTCATGGGCGGCATCCTGAGCAACGTCACGCCCAAGCGGGGCACGACGGTCGAGCTCGGCCCCGACAAGGAGCGCAGGGAGAAGCACCTGCTCGCGATCCGCGGTGTGGTCGCCCACGCCGGCCGCACGGACCGGGTCCTCGTCACGGTGACGGATCGCGACTCCGGCGAGCGGGTCGGGGTCGAGGCGCGCACGGACGACAGCGGCCAGTTCCGCGCAGCCGTCGACCTGCGCACGCTGGTCAAGCTGGCGGGGCGCGACCCCGACGACGTCGCCGGGACCTACGACGTGGTGGCCGAGACCTTCGCGTCGCCGACGGTGGCCGAGGCCACCTCGTCGGTCGTCACGGTCACCCGGTAGGGCGGCGCCCGGCCGGCACGCGGGACGAGCCCGTCGAGGCCCGGCAACCCCGTGGAACCCGCCCAGCACCCCGCCGAACCGGTCGCCGGCTCGCGTGCTTGACTGACGCCGGGCAGCGCCGGGCGCCGTGGGGGCCACGCCGGTCGAGCCCGTCGAGACCTGCCGACCGCGAGGAGCCCACGATGCGCCGCCACCTGTTCACCGAGGACCACGAGTCGTTCCGCGCGACCTTCCGGGCGTTCGTGGAGTCCGAGGTCGTCCCGCACTACGAGCAGTGGTACGAGGCGGCGCTGGTCCCGCGCGACTTCTACTACAAGCTCGCCGAGCTGGGCCTGTTCGGCATCGAGGTGCCCGAGGAGTACGGCGGCGCGGGGATCGAGTCGTACAAGTACCAGGTCGTGATGGCCGAGGAGCTGGGCCGGGCCGCGGTCAACTTCGGCGGCTCGGGCGTGCACGTCGAGCTGTGTCTGCCCTATCTGCTCGGGCTGGGCACGCCCGGCCAGCTCAAGGCCTGGATGCCCGGCTTCATCTCCGGCGAGCAGATGTACGCGATCGCGATGACCGAGCCGGGCGCGGGCTCGGACCTGGCCGGCATGGCCACCACCGCGAAGCGCTCCGAGGACGGCACGCACTACGTGCTCAACGGGGCCAAGACGTTCATCACCGGCGGGTACCACGCCGACCGGGTCATCGTGTGCGCGCGCACCGCCAAGGCGAAGGAGGACGACCGCCGCTACGGCATCTCGCTGCTCGTGGTCGACACCAAGGCGCCGGGCTACTCGGTCGGTCGCAAGCTGGACAAGATCGGCCTGCGCACCTCCGACACCGCCGAGCTGTCGTTCGTCGACGTCGTCGTGCCGGTGGAGAACCTGCTCGGCGAGGAGCACCAGGGCTTCTCCTACCTCGGCCAGAACCTGCCACGCGAGCGCCTCGGCATCGCCGTCGCCTCCTACGCGCAGGCCCAGGCGGCGGTCCGGTTCGCCCAGGAGTACACCCAGCAGCGGCTGGTGTTCGGCAAGCCCGTGTCCTCGTTCCAGAACACCAAGTTCGAGCTGGCCGACTGCCAGGCCGACTGCGACGCCATGCAGGCCGTCGTGGACCGGGCCGTCGAGGCGATCGACGCCGGCGAGCTGACCCCCGCGGAGGCGGCTTCGGTCAAGCTGTTCTGCACCGAGACCTCCTCGAAGGTCATCGACCGGTGCCTGCAGCTGCACGGCGGCTACGGGTACATCAACGAGTACCCGATCGCGAAGATCTACGCGGACAACCGGGTCGCCCGGATCTACGGGGGCACCTCGGAGATCATGAAGACGATCATCGCCAAGAAGATGGGGCTGTAGAGATGGCCGAGGCAGTCATCGTCGCGGTCGCGCGCTCGCCCATCGGGCGGGCGTTCAAGGGATCGCTCAAGGACATGCGACCCGACGACCTCACCGTGCAGATCGTCCAGGCGCTGCTCGCACAGGTGCCCGAGCTGGACCCCGCGCAGATCGACGACCTGAACCTGGGCACCGGCAGCCCGGCTGGCGAGGGCGGGTTCAACCTGGGCCGGGCGGTGGCCGTGCTGGCCGGGCTGGACCACCTGCCCGGCACCACCGTCAACCGGTACTGCTCCTCCAGCCTGCAGACCACCCGCATGGCGATGCACGCGATCCGCGCCGGCGAGGGCGACGTATTCGTCTCCGCGGGCGTGGAGACCGTGAGCCGGTTCGTGCGCGGGGGAGCCGACACGCTGCCCGACACCCACAACCCACTGCTCGCCG
This sequence comes from uncultured Bifidobacteriaceae bacterium, assembly GCA_964418695.1. Lineage (GTDB taxonomy): Bacteria > Actinomycetota > Actinomycetes > S36-B12 > CAIYMF01 > Prado023. The sequence goes on from CAYQMN010000005.1 coordinate 81,643, forward strand.
ACGCCGAGGCGCGGACCGGGCAGCGGGCCACAGGCGGGGCGGACACCTGGGCGGACCCGCGCGAGCAGGGCTGGCTGCCCGACCTCTACATCGCCATGGGCCAGACCGCGGAGAACGTCGCGCAGCTCACGGGGATCACCCGCGCGGAGCAGGACGCGTTCGGCGTGCGCAGCCAGAACCTCGCCGAGGCCGCGCTGGCCAACGGCTTCTGGGCGACCGACATCACTCCGGTGACGCTGCCCGACGGCACGGTGCTGGCCGCCGACGACGGCCCGCGCGCCGGCGTCACGCTCGACGCGGTCGCCGGGCTCAAGCCCGTCTTCCGGCCGGACGGCACCGTCACCGCGGGCAACTGCTGCCCGCTCAACGACGGCGCGGCCGCGGTTCTGGTGATGTCCGACACCAAGGCGCGCGACCTGGGGCTGACCCCGCTGGCCCGGATCGTGAGCACCGGGCTGACCGGGCTCTCCCCGGAGATCATGGGCCTGGGCCCGGTCGAGGCGTCGCGGCAGGCGCTGGCCCGTGCCGGCATGACCATCGGCGACATCGACCTCGTCGAGCTCAACGAGGCGTTCGCCGCGCAGGTCATCCCCTCCGCGCGCGAGCTGGGCATCCCCGAGGAGAAGCTCAACGTCAACGGCGGGGCGATTGCGGTCGGCCACCCGTTCGGGATGACCGGCGCGCGGATCACCAGCACGCTGATCCACTCGCTGCAGTTCCACGACAAGCAGTTCGGGCTGGAGACGATGTGCGTCGGCGGCGGTCAGGGCATGGCGATGATCCTGGAGCGCCTGAGCTGAGCGGGTAGCCCACGGGGTGTGCCGGTCGAGCTTGTCGAGGCCTCCCTGATGGGCGAGCCGCCTACCGGATCGCGTTCACCAGGGCCTCGGCCAGGCGCCCCGGCGCGGAGTACTGCGGCCAGTGACCCGTGCCCAGCGTGACCACCTCGACGTCGCGCAGCGCCTGGTACTCGCGGGCCCACGGACCCCACGCGGCCAGCTCTGCCGACAGCGAGGCGGCGTCCCTCGTCCCGGACAGCAGCGTGACCGGGACGTCGAACCGGCGCTCGTCGCCCAGCTCGATCCCGTCGCTGGTGACCCGCGGCGGCACCGACCGCGCCGACTCCTCGATCCTGGCCCTGGTCGGCCCGTCGAGGTCGAACGCCTCGCCCTCCTCGTCGAAGCCGGCCCATCCGGGAAACGGGATCACCCCGTCCACCACCTCGAACTCGGAGATGCCGGTGCCCGGCGGCGGCGGGATGGTGTCGACCATCACCACCCGGGCGACCCGGTCCGGCCGGGCGTCCGCCGCTCCCCACACCACGTTCCCGCCGCCGCTGTGACCGACCAGGACCACCGGCCCGGCTACCGCGTCGACGCGGGCCACCACTGCGGTGACCCACTGCGCGATCCCGATGTCGGCCACCTGCGGGCCCGGCAGCCCGACGCCGGGCATCGTCAGCGGGTGCGGGGTGTGCCCCGCTGCCTCCAGGGCCGGCAGGACCGGCTCCCACGAGCTCGCGTCCAGCCACAGTCCGGGCACCAGGAAGACGTCCATGCCCGCCCACGCTACGCCCGCGCGGCGGGTGCGGCAGGCTCGCCGACCGCCCGGGGGATGGGCCCGCAGGCACCTCGAGCCGGGCAGGTACCGTGCGACCCAGACCGACCGGCCCGGCCCAGCCGCAGCCGGTCGCGCCCCGAATCGACCATCCAGGAGCCCGCCATGCCCACCACCCGAACCGCCATCGTGACCGGAGCTGCCCGCGGCATCGGCGCTGCCGTCGCCACCCGCCTGGCCGCCGACGGGATGGCCGTCGCGGTCCTCGACTTGGACGCCCAGGCCTGCGCCCCGGTCGTCGAGCAGATCGAGCAGGCCGGCGGCCAGGCGCTCGCGGTCGGCGCGGACGTCAGCAGCGAGAGCTCGGTCGCCGCCGCGGTCGAGCGGGTCGCCGAGGGCCTGGGCGCCCCGACGGTCCTGGTCAACAACGCCGGGATCATCCGCGACAACATGCTGTTCAAGATGTCCGTCGAGGACTGGGACGCGGTCATGGGCGTGCACCTGCGCGGCGCGTTCCTGATGTCGCGGGCCGTCCAGTCGCACATGCGCGAGGCGGGCTTCGGCCGGATCGTGAGCCTGTCCTCGACCTCCGCGCTGGGCAACCGCGGCCAGGCGAACTACTCGGCGGCGAAGGCGGGGCTGCAGGGCTTCACCAAGACGCTGGCGATCGAGCTGGGCAAGTACGGCGTCACCGCGAACGCGGTCGCCCCCGGCTTCATCGAGACCGAGATGACCAAGGCCACCGCGGAGCGGATCGGCGTCCCGTTCGAGGCGTTCATCGCGGGTGCGGCCACCCAGATCCCGGTCGGGCGCACCGGCAAGCCCGAGGACATCGCGCACACCGTGTCGTTCCTGGTCAGCGAGGGGGCCGGCTTCGTCTCCGGGCAGGTCCTGTACGTGGCCGGCGGTCCGCGCGACTGACCCACCCCGGGCCGGCCACCCCGCGGCCACCCCCGTGACCTGCCCCACACGAGCGAAGGAGTCCCCATGCGCGTCTTCCACGGCATCGACGAGCTGCAGGCCGCCCTCGGCGAGCACCTGGGCTTCAGCGACTGGCACACCGTCACCCAGGAGCAGATCGACACGTTCGCCGACGCGACCGGCGACCACCAGTGGATCCACGTCGACCCGCAGCGGGCCGCCTCCGGGCCGTTCGGCACGACCATCGCGCACGGGTATCTGACCCTATCGCTGGTGCCGCTGCTGGTCACCCAGGTCTACGGGGTGCAGGGCGTGACGATGCTGCTGAACTACGGCGCCAACAAGGTGCGCTTCCCCGCTCCGGTGCCCTCGGGCTCGCGCATCCGCGGCGGGGTCGAGCTGGTGTCGCTGGAGCGGGCCGCCCTGGGCTACCAGCTGGTCACCCGGGTGACCGTGGACCTGGAGGGCTCGGCCAAGCCCGCGTGCGTCGCCGAGACCGTGGTCGTCGTCGTCCCCTGACCTCGCCGGGCGGACGGCCCTGGCGGACGGCGGGGCGGACCCCAGCCCCCCGGGATCCGCCCGCCGGCGGCCCTTCGCGTGGATCGCGGGCGACCGCGCGCCGACTACCCTTGACGTCCATGACGTCGAGCACCGCCCCCACCGAAGTCCGCGAGGAGTACGACCCGGCCGCGCTGCAGGCCAAGTGGCTGCCGGTGTGGGACGAGCTCGCGCCCTTCCGGTCCGGCGACCCGAGCGACGAGCGGCCCCGCAAGTACGTGCTCGACATGTTTCCCTACCCCTCCGGCGACCTGCACATGGGCCACGCCGAGGCCTACGCGCTGGGCGACGTCCTGGCCCGCTACTGGGTGCAGCGCGGGTTCAACGTGCTGCACCCGATCGGGTGGGACTCCTTCGGCCTGCCCGCGGAGAACGCCGCGATCAAGCGGGGCGCGGACCCGCGTGCCTGGACCTACGAGAACATCGCCACCCAGCGCGCCTCGATGCGCCGCTACGCGTGCTCGTTCGACTGGGACCGGGTGCTGCACACCTCCGACCCGGCCTACTACCGCTGGAACCAGTGGATCTTCCTGCGGATGTTCGAGCGTGGGCTGGCCTACCGCAAGGCCAGTGCCGTCAACTGGTGCCCGACCGACCAGACCGTCCTGGCCAACGAGCAGGTCGTCAACGGCCTGTGCGAGCGGTGCGACTCCCCGGTCACCAAGAAGCGGCTGACCCAGTGGTACCTGCGGATCACCGACTACGCCGACCGGCTGCTCGACGACATGGAGCAGCTGGAGGGCCGCTGGACCGACCGTGTCCTGCAGATGCAGCGAAACTGGATCGGCCGCTCGACCGGGGCCGAGGTGCAGTTCGCGATCGAGGGCCGCGACGAGCCGATCACCGTCTACACGACCCGGCCGGACACCCTGTTCGGGGCGACGTTCTTCGTGGTCGCCGCGGACTCCGAGCTGGCCGCCGAGCTGGCCGCCGGATCGCCCGCGCAGGCCGACTTCGAGACCTACCTGGCCGAGGTCAAGCGGTCCACCGACATCGACCGGCTGGCCACCGACCGGCCCAAGACCGGCGTGTTCCTGCACCGGCACGCGATCAACCCGGTCAACGGCGAGCGGCTGCCGATCTACGCCTCGGACTACGTCCTGAGCGACTACGGCACCGGCGCGATCATGGCCGTGCCCGCGCACGACCAGCGCGACCTGGACTTCGCGCGCACGTTCGACCTGCCGGTCCGGGTGGTCGTCGAGTCCGACACCGACCCGCTGGCGACCGGGGTCGCGACCGCCGACGACGGCGCGCATGTCAACTCCGGGCCGCTGGACGGGCTGGACAAGGACGCCGCGATCGAGCGGATCGTCGACTGGCTGGGGGAGCGGGGCACCGGCAAGGCCGCGGTCAACTACCGGCTGCGCGACTGGCTGATCAGCCGCCAGCGCTACTGGGGCACGCCGATCCCGATCATCCACTGCCCGGTCGACGGCGAGGTCGCGGTCCCCGACGACCAGCTGCCCGTCGAGCTGCCCGACGCCGCCGGTCTGGACCTGCGCCCGCGCGGCTCCTCGCCGTTGGGCGCCGCCGACGAGTGGGCGGCGGTCACCTGCCCGACGTGCGGTGGCCCGGGGCGGCGCGACCCGGACACGATGGACACGTTCGTCGACTCGTCGTGGTACTTCCTGCGCTACCTGGACCCGACCCGCACCGACGTGGCGTTCGACCCCGCGCAGGCCCGCCAGTGGATGCCCGTAGACCAGTACGTCGGCGGGATCACGCACGCGATCCTGCACCTGCTGTACTCACGGTTCTTCACAAAGGTGCTGCACGACATGGGCCTGCTGGAGGTCACCGAGCCGTTCAGCCGGCTGCTGAACCAGGGCATGGTCCAGATGGGTGGCTCGGCGATGAGCAAGTCGCGCGGCAACCTGGTCCGGCTGTCCGAGGAGATGGACGCGCACGGCGTCGACGCGGTGCGCCTCACGATGGTGTTCGCCGGCCCGCCCGAGGACGACATCGACTGGGCCGACGTCTCGCCGGCCGGCTCGCGCAAGTTCCTGGCCCGCGCCTGGCGGCTGGCCCGCGACGTCGCCAGCCCGGTGGGCAGCGACCCGGCCACCGGCGACCCGGCCCTGCGCCGGGCCACCCACCGGACCCTGCACGACGTCGCGCACGCGGTGGAGACAGGCCGGTTCAACGTCGCGGTGGCCCGCGTGATGGAGTTGGTCAACGCCACCAGGCGCGCGGTCGACGGCGTGGTCGGGGCGGGCGACCCGGCGGTCCGCGAGGCGGCCGAGGCGGTCGCGGTGATGCTCTCGCTGGTCGCCCCCTACACCGCCGAGGAGATGTGGGCGACGCTGGGCCACCAGCCGTGCGTGGCGCGTGCGGGCTGGCCGGCGATCGACGAGGCGCTGCTGGTGGCCGAGTCGGTGACCTGCGTGGTGCAGATCTCGGGCAAGAAGCGCGCCCTGCTGGAGGTCGCCCCGGACATCGCGCCCGACGAGCTGCAGGCGCTGGCCCTGGCCACGCCGGCGGCGGTCAGCGCGCTGGGCGACCGCCCCCCGCGGACGGTCATCGTGCGCGCGCCCCGGCTGGTCAACATCGTCGCGGGCTGACCGAGGAGTCGGCTCGCTCGGGCATGAACCGGCGGGTTCCGCGTAGCCTGCCCGTTCATGAGCGTGGCGATCGTGTCGGACTCCACCGGCTACCTGACCGCGGAGCTGCGACCCGACGGCCTGACGCTGGTCCCGGTCGCGGTGATCATCGACGGCACGGCCCACGACGAGACGGACATCCCCGTCTCCGAGGTCTCCGCCGCCCTGCGCCGCAGGACCGCGGTCAGCACCTCGCGGCCCGCTCCGGCCAAGTTCGCCGCAGCGTACGAATCGCTGGCGCAGCAGGGCTACGACGAGATCGTGAGCATCCACCTGTCCGGCGAGCTGTCGGGCACGGTCGACGACGCGCGCATCGCCGCGCGAACCTCGCCGATCCCCGTCACCGTCGTGGACTCGCGCACGGTGGCAGCAGCCCTCGGATTCGCCGTGCGCAGCGCCGCGCAGGCCGCGGCGCAGGGAGGCAGTGCCCAGGCGGTCGCGGAGGCCGCCCAGCGACGCGCGGAGCAGTCCCGCACCTGGATCGTGGTCGACAAGCTCGACCAGCTGCGCCGGCTCGGCCGGATCGGGACCGCCGAGGCGCTGGCCGGAACCGCGCTCATGGTCAAGCCGATCCTGGTCATCGAGGGGGGGATGATCTCGCCGGTCGCCAAGCTGCGCACGCAGAGCCGGGCGCTGGCCCGCATGGCCGAGCTGGTGTGTGAGTGCGCCGGCGACCAGGCCGCGGACGTGATCGTCCAGCACTGCGCCGCGCCGGACCGGGCGCGCGAGCAGGCGGCGATCCTGCGGGAGGCCCTGCCGAACGCGCAGGTCCACGTTCTCGAAGTCGGAGCAGTCATCAGCGCCCATGTGGGGCTGGGGACCGTCTCGGTGGCGGTGTGTCCGCGATGAGGCGCGAGCTGCACTCCTCGGGCCGGGTCAAGGGCCTGCTCGCCACCGCCGCCGCCGCGGCGGCTGGCTACGCACTGGGCTCGCTGAGTCCGGCGGCCGCGGCTGCCCGGCTGACCGGCGCCGACCTGCGCGGCAGCGGCTCGGGCAACCCCGGCGCGACCAACGTCGCGCGCACGATGGGGGTGAAGGTGGGGGTGGTGGTCGGCGCGATCGACGTGGCCAAGGGCTACCTGCCGGTCTGGTACTTCAGCCGGTACGCCGATCCGGCGCCTCAGGTGGCCGGGCTGGCCGCAGTCGCCGGGCACATCACCTCGCCCCTGCTCAAGGGGCGCGGGGGCAAGGGGGTGGCCACCTCGCTGGGCTCGATCCTGGCCCTGGAGCCGGTCTACGCGATCCCGGTGCTGGTGACCTTCGGGGTGGCCGCCAAGGCGACCCACGAGGTCGGGGTCGGCTCGGTGCTCGGCTCCCTGACCCTGGTGCCCACGTCGCTGGTGCTCTGGCGCGGGCCGGCGACCCTCTGGTTCGCGCTCGGGATGTCGGGGATGGTCGTCTACCGCCACCGCGGCAACATCGTCCGCTTCTTCGAGGAGCACCAGGGCGGAGCGGAGGAGGACGCGCGCTCGGAGCACGCGCCGGTCACCAAGTAGGCCGAGCGGCCTGGCACCCGACGAGCCGGGGGAGTTGCTTGCCGGCGGCGTGGATGCGCGCCATCCCCAGCCGACGCCGCGCGAGTCTTCCCCGGCCGGCGCAGGCGGCCTAGCGTCCGCCCGCATGAGCCGCACCTCCGACCTGGCCGTTGCCCGTCTGCGGATGCTTGGGCAGCGCTGGGAGCGCACGCCGGACCCTGGCGAGTCGATCGACCGGCCCGGGGCGGCGGTCGCGGACCGGCCGGAGTCGGTCTTGTCCAGCTCGGCGCTGCCTGTCCTGGACCCTTCCGGCACGGACCCTTCCGGCACGGACCCTTCCGGCACGGACCGCCGGTCCGTGCCCAGGGCCGCCCTGCGCCTTGGCGCGCTGGTCGTCGTGCTCGCCCTCGCGTTCGGCGCCTGGTCCCTGGTCGCATCCTGGCCGCGGCCCGCGGAGGGTGCCGTATCCGCAGCAGCAGGTCACCAGGGCGCCGAGGGCTCGTCCGCAGCCGGATCCGGGGGATCGGGAGCCGAGAGCGGAGCCGATCCGCTGCCCCCTCTGGAACCGCTCAGCGCGCCGTCGCCCAGCCCGTCGCTGACCGTGCACGTGGCCGGTGAGGTCCGCCATCCCGGGGTGGTCACGGTCCCGGCCGGCGCGCGGGTCGCCGATGCGGTCGCCGCGGCGGGCGGGCTGCGCAAGGGTGCGAAGCTGGGGTCCACCAACCTCGCGCGGCCGGTGGTCGACGGGGAGCGGGTCGAGGTCGGGCCGGGCGCCGATCTTGCCGGCGCCCCGGGCGCGGCGTCCGCGACCGGCGGCGCAGCCACGGCACCGATCCTGGACCTGAACTCCGCCACAGCCGATCAGCTGGACGCGCTGCCCGGGATAGGGCCGGTGACAGCGGCGAAGATCCTGGCCTGGCGCACGGCCAACGGCCGGTTCACGGTCGTCGACGAGCTGGCCGAGGTGCCGGGCATCGGGCCGAAGACGCTGGAGGAGCTGCGGCCCCTGGTCCGGGTCTGATGTCCGAGCGACTGGCCACGGATGTGCGCCCGCAGCAGTCCGAGGCTCGCCCGGTCGACCTCCGGCTGCTGCCCGTCGCCGCCGGCTTGTGGGCCGGCCTGGCCCTCACGTTCGCGGGTGGCCGAGCAGCGGCGCTCGGGGTCGCGCTGCTCGTCGCCGTGGTCGGGGTGGCCGCCGGCCTGACCCGGCTCGCCCGACGCAGCAGGCGGTGCCGGGGTCCACGGCCGACGCGGGGCGGCCCGCCGCTGCCCGGCCAGTTGCCCGCCCGAGGTGGCCCGCCACCGGTGCCTGCCCAGCCGTCCGGCCCACAGCCCGCCCAGCCGTCCGGCCAGCCGTCCGGCCCACAGCCTCCCCGACCGCCCGCCCGACCGTCGGCCCCACCTCCCCGGTGGACCACCCCGGCCCTGGTGATCGCCCTGCTGGGTCTGCTGCTCGGCCTGGGATTGGGCGCGGCCCTGGGCGTCCTTCAGCTGGCCCGGCTCCACCCGCCCGAGCTCACTGCGCTGGCCGACCAGCAGGCCGTCGTGCGCGGGGTCGTCACGGTGACCTCGGACCCTCGGGCCAGCCGGCCGGCGACCTCCCGGCTGGCGCCCACCTGGTCGGTCCATGCGCGGCTGACCGAGCTCGTGGCTCGCGGCGAGCGCCGGACCCTGCGGGCGCCGGTCCTGCTGCGCGGCGACGCCGTCCGCGACCTGCAGTACGGCCAGGTCGTCGAGATCGGGGCGCGCGCCGAGGCCCCATGGTCGCCGCACTCGATGGCCTTGCAGCTGACGCTGGTCGGCGAGCCCACGCTGCGCAGCCCGCCCGGACCGCTGGCCAGCGCCACCAACACGGTGCGCGAGCGCCTGCGCGGCGCGGTGGCGTTCCTGCCCGCCGACGCCGCAGCGTTGCTCCTGGGCTTGGCGGTCGGCGACGAGTCCACCCTCAGCCCCGAGCTCGCCGAGGCGATGATCCGGGCGGGACTGGCCCATCTGACGGCAGTCTCCGGCTCGAACTTCACCATCATCCTGGCGCTGGTGGTGGGCCTCACGCGGCTGCTCGGTCTGGGCCGGCGCCTGCGGATCCTCCTGCCGGTTCTGGCGCTGGCCGGCTACGTCGAGCTGGTCCGCCCGCAGCCCTCCGTGCTTCGGGCGGCCGCGATGGGCGCGGTGGCTCTGCTGGCCTTCGGGATCGGCGGCCGGCGGCAGGGCGCCCCGGCGCTGCTGGCATCCGTGATCGTCCTGCTCGTGCTGGTGCCCGCGTTCGCCCTGTCGATCGGATTCGCGCTGTCGGTGGCCGCGACCGCCGCCCTCGTGGTCCTGGCCGCACCGCTGACCGAGCGGCTGCGCCGGTGGCCGATCACCCGGAGCTGTCCCGAGCCGGTGCTGGTGGCCATGGCCGCGGCGACGGCGGCCCATCTGGCGACCCTGCCGTTGTCCGTGCTGATGGGCAACGGCGCGAGCCTGGTGGCGATCCCGGCCAACCTGGCGGTCACCCCGCTGGTGCCGCCGGCCACCGTGCTCGGGCTGGTGGCGGCACTGGTGGTCGTCGCGCTGCCAGCGGTGGCCACGGCGCTGGTCCTGGTCGCGGCCCCGCAGACGGCCGGGATCGCGTGGGTGGCTCGCAGGGCGTCGGGCAGCCCGCACGCGGTGCTGGCAGTGCCCGCCGGGGCCGGCTGGGCGGTCGCCACCCTGACCGTGCTGGTCGCCGGCGGTGCGGTCGTCGTCGGGCTCACGCGGTGGTCGCGAGGCCGCCCGCCGGTCGCCCGCTGGCGCCTGGTGGCCCCCGCGGCAGCGCTCGCGCTCACGGTGACTGCCGTGCTGCGCATCGTGGACCAGCGCTGGCCGCCGCCGGACTGGGTGGTGCTGGCCTGCGACGTGGGGCAGGGCGACGCGCTGCTCGTGCGCTCCGCCGGGTCGAGCCGGGCCCTGCTCGTGGATACCGGCCCGGATCCGCAAGCGCTGACCCGCTGCCTTGCGGATGCCGGCCGGCAGCGGGTGGTCGTGGTGCTCACCCATCTGCACGCCGATCACATCGACGGGCTGGCCGTGGCCCTGGCCACCGGCCGGGTCGAGGCGCTGTTCGTCCCGCAGCTCGCGGTGCCGCAGGGCGTCCTGGCGCAGGTGCGACGCGAGGCGGCGGCCCACCGCGTCCCGTTGCGCACGCTGGCAGCCGGGGACCGGCTCAGCCCGGCTCCCGGCGTCGAGGCGACGGTGCTCTGGCCGGCTCGCCGGATCGCACAGGACCCGGAGAACAACGGCAGCGTCGTCCTGGTGACGGAGGTCACGGTCCAGGGCGCCTCCCGCCCGCTGCGGGTCCTGCTCACCGGCGACATCGAGGAGGCCGCGCAGGCTCGCCTCATGGCCGACCCGTCGCCGCACGCCGACGTGGTCAAGGTGCCCCACCACGGCTCGGCCTACCAGCACCCGGACTTCGCCACCTGGGCGGGCGCGCAGGTGGCCCTGGTCACGGTCGGCGCGGACAACTCCTACGGCCATCCGGCGGCCCGCACCCTCGACCGGTACCGAGATGCCGGTGCCCGCGTGGGCCGCACCGACCAGCAGGGGGCGCTCGCGATCAGCGTCCGCGACGGACGGCCGGTGCTGAGCACCCAACGGTGATGTCGGACCAGCGTGCGATGCTGTGCCGCGATGACCCCACCCGCCGATCCGCGCGCCGCGGCGCCGCGCCGACCCGCAGGCCTGACGCTGCTGGTCGGCACCGAGGAGTACCTGATCGCCCGGGCCATCCGGGCGGTCGTGACCGCTGCCCGGGCGGTCGCCCCCGAGGCCGAGCGCCGCGACGTCGACGTCGTCGAGCCCGGCGCGGTCGGCGAGCTGCAGGCGGCGCTGTCCCCGTCGCTGTTCGGCGACGCGGCCGTCGTGGTGCTGACCGACGTCAGCGAGGCGATCCCGGCGGTGGTCGACGCCCTGGCCGGCGGGCTGGCCGATCTCGCCGAGGACACCTGGGTCGTCGTGGTGCACGGCGGGGTGAAGGCCAAGCCCGTCCTGACCCGGCTGCGCGAGAGCGCGCCGGCCGGTGGCGTCGCCGAGATCGCGTGCGCCAAGGTCACGCGCCCGGCCCAGCGCCGCGAGCTGCTGACCGAGCAGGCCCGATACGCGGGCCGCGAGCTCACGTCCGACGGTGCCGACGCCCTCGCGCTGGCGGTCGGCTCGGACATCGCCCTGCTGGTAGGCGCCCTGGAGCAGGTGCTGGCCGACGTACCCGACGACCCGATCGACGCCGCGGCCATCCAGGAGATGTTCGTCGGCGTGGCCGAGGTCTCCGGGTTCCAGCTGGCCGACGCGGTCTGGGAGCGCAAGTCGCTGCTCGCGCTGTCCCGGTTGCGCTGGGGGATGGCCAGCCAGACCCTCACCGGGCCCGGCGTCACCGGCTCGCTGGCCGCTGGGCTGCGCGGTCTGATCCGGGTGGCCGGCGCGCCGCGCGGGCTGCCCAAGGAGGAGGTCGCCCGGCGGGCCGGGGTGCCCCCGTTCAAGGTCGGTCAGCTGCGCCAGACCGTCGGCTTGTGGGAGAACGTCGAGCTGGGTGACGCGGTCATCGCGCTGGCCGAGGTGGACGCCGCGGTGAAGGGCGGCCTGCACCCCGGGGAGAGCCTGGAGGCCTCTCAGAAGGAGCACGCCCTGGAGTCCTTCATCACCCGGACCGCCGGCCCCGCGGCGCGACCGGGCCGCGGGCGCCGGCCCTGACCCGGGCCGACCGGCACCCCCGCGGCGGCGGGATTTGGTCCAACGCGGGGGTGGTCCGGTATCCTTGCTGGCAATGCCCGCCGCGTCGCGGTGGTCGCAACCCCCCCATGCGGGAGTCTTGAGCGGTTCATGCACCGAGACTCGTGCGTGCCCAGGATGTCGAGGACGAAGGCGTAGCAGTGGCGAACATCAAGTCGCAGATGAAGCGGATCCGGACCAACGAGAAGGCCCGGCAGCGCAACCGGGCGGTCACCTCCAGCCTCAAGACCTCCGTGCGCAAGTTCCGCGAGGCGGCCGACGCCGGCGACGTGGCCAAGGCCCAGGAGTACGCGCAGGTCGCCTCCCGGCAGCTGGACAAGGCCGCGAGCAAGGGCGTGATCCACCGCAACCAGGCCGCGAACCGCAAGTCGGCCATCCAGGCGCGCGCCGCCGCGCTCTGATCGAGACGACCCAGCGCCATCCGTCGTGCGGGTGGCGCTGGCGCATGTCTGGGGTAGGGGTGAATCCCCACCCGTTCGCGCCGCCGTTCGGGACTGCGTGACCGCTGGCCAGGGTCTAGCGTGTGGGGCTCCACACATGCTGCAAGGAGGCCCGGCCATGCTCCATCTCCACGCCCCGTCCCGCAAGCAGGAGAGCAGCGGATCGACGCTGCTGAAGGTGGGCTTGGCCGTGGTCGCCGTCGGCGCCGCAGCCGGCGTGACGTACACGGTCCTGACCCGGCGCAAGGCCGCCGCGGCCCGCGCGCATGCGTCCTACGACGCCGACGCCGTGGTGCCGCTGCACTCCGTCGACGACCTCCAGCAGGCTGCGTCCACGGCCGGCGAGCAGGCCCAGTCCGCGGCCAGCGCGGTCGCCGACAAGGTCGAGGCTTCGGCCAGCGCCGCCGCCGACAAGGTCGAGGAAGCCACCGACGCCCCCGAGGAGCACCACACGTTCCAGGGCGACCTGGACCACGTGGCCCACCAGATCGCCGACTCGTTCGTCGAGGACATCGAGCTGCCGGACGGCCCGCTGCCTGAGTGACCCGGACGGCCCGCTGCCTGAGTGACACAGCCGGGGCCCGGCCTGTGCTGTGGGACCATGGACCCCGTGCCGCCCAGCCCCGGATCGACCGATCAGTCGATCATCCGCAACTTCTGCATCATCGCCCACATCGACCACGGCAAGTCCACGCTGGCCGATCGGATGCTGCAGATCACCGGCGTGGTCGACGCGCGCTCCATGCGCGCCCAGTACCTGGACCGCATGGACATCGAGCGTGAGCGCGGCATCACGATCAAGAGCCAGGCGGTGCGGCTGCCCTTTCGGGCCAGCACCGGCGTGGACCACGTCCTGAATCTGATCGACACTCCCGGGCACGTCGACTTCACCTACGAGGTCTCCCGCAGCCTGGCCGCCTGCGAAGGCGCGGTGCTGCTGGTCGACGCCGCGCAGGGGATCGAGGCGCAGACCCTGGCCAATCTCTACCTCGCGCTCGAGAACGACCTGCAGATCATTCCGGTGCTGAACAAGATCGACCTGCCGGCGGCCCAGCCGGAGCGGTACGCCGCCGAGCTCGCGCACATCATCGGCTGCGACCCCGCCGAGGTGCTCAAGGTCAGCGCCAAGACCGGCGAGGGCGTGCGCGAGCTGCTCGAGGTGGTCGTGGAGCAGGTGCCGGCCCCGGCCGGCGACCCCGAGGGCCCGGCGCGCGCGCTCATCTTCGACTCGGTGTACGACACGTACCGCGGTGTGGTCACCTACGTCCGCGTGGTCGACGGGCGGCTGGGCACGCGGCAGCGCATCCAGATGATGTCCACCGGCGCGCAGCACGAGCTGCTCGACGTGGGGGTCATCTCCCCGGAGCCGGTCTCGGCCGCCGGCCTGATCGCCGGCGAGGTGGGCTATCTGATCACCGGCGTGAAGGACGTCCGCCAGAGCCGGGTCGGCGACACCGTGACCCTGGACGCGCGGACCCGCGCGACCGAGCCGCTGGCCGGCTACCGCGACCCCAAGCCGATGGTCTTCTCCGGTCTCTATCCGATCGACGGATCGGACTATCCCGACCTGCGCGAGGCCCTGGACAAGCTCAAGCTCAACGACGCGGCCCTGGTCTACGAGCCGGAGAGCTCGGCGGCGCTGGGCTTCGGATTCCGGTGCGGGTTCCTGGGCCTGCTGCACCTGGAGATCGTGCGCGAGCGGCTGGAGCGCGAGTTCGGGCTGGACCTGATCTCGACCGCGCCCAACGTGGTGTACCAGGTGACCCTGGACGACGGGCGGCAGTCCGAGGTCACCAACCCCTCGGAGTTCCCGGCCGGGAAGGTCGCCGAGGTCCGCGAGCCGGTCGTGCGGGCCACGATCCTGGCGCCCACCGAGTTCGTGGGTCCCATCATGGAGCTGTGCCAGGCCCGGCGCGGCTCGCTGCTGGGCATGGACTACCTGTCCGAGACTAGGGTGGAGATGCGCTACACGCTGCCGCTGGCCGAGATCGTCTTCGACTTCTTCGACGCGCTGAAGTCGCGCACGCGCGGCTACGCCTCGCTGGACTACGAGCCCACCGGCGAGCAGGCCGCGGACCTGGTCAAGGTCGACATCCTGCTGCACGGCGAGCCGGTCGACGCGTTCTCCGCGATCGTGCACCGGGACAAGGCCTACGCCTACGGGGTGGCGATGGCCGCCAAGCTCAAGGAGCTGATCCCGCGCCAGCAGTTCGAGGTCCCGATCCAGGCAGCCATCGGGTCGCGGATCATCGCCCGCGAGAGCGTGCGGGCGATGCGCAAGGACGTGCTGGCCAAGTGCTATGGCGGGGACATCACCCGCAAGCGCAAGCTGCTGGAGAAGCAGAAGGAGGGCAAGAAGCGGATGAAGATGGTCGGCCGGGTCGAGATCCCGCAGGAGGCCTTCATCGCCGCCCTCAACACCGAGGGAGACTCCGCCGCGGGTTCGGGCCGAGGCCGGTAGGCCAAGCCACCGGCAGATTCACGTTCGGATCATGCGAATCTGTCGTGCGCGTCGGCGCAATCATCGGGCATTCGGCCCTGACACGACACTACTGTCGCCTTCACGACCCACGAGATCAGGAAGGACCTCATGGCTACGACCGCTGGTTCCCTTGACACACCGTTGCCGCCCGTCTCCACCAACGCGGCAACCCTCATCCTCGACCGCGTAGCGGCCACCCCGGACCGGGAGGCATTCGGATCCCCGGGGCCCGGCGGCACCTGGAAGATGCAGACCTGGCGCGAGGCCGGAGACGTCATGCGCAAGCTCGGTGCCGGCCTGATCTCCCTGGGCCTGCAGCTGGAGGATCGCGTGGCGATCGCCAGCAACACGCGCACCGAGTGGATCCTGGCCGACGGCGGCGTGATGCTCGCCGGTGGCGCGAACACCACGATCTACCCGAGCACCGGTCCGGACGACGTGGAGTACATCCTCAACGACTCGGGCGCGCGCATCCTCATCGCCGAGGACCAGAAGCAGGCCGACAAGGCCGTCTCGCAGAAGGACAAGCTGCCGAGCCTCGAGAAGATCATCCTGATCGACGGCGCGGGCGACGGCGACTTCGTCATCAGCTGGGCGCAGCTGCAGTCCCTCGGCGAGAAGAAGCTGGCCGAGGATCCGAGCGTCATCGACGCTCGGGTCTCGCAGATCACGCCGGAGACGCTGGCGACCATGATCTACACCTCGGGCACCACGGGCCGCCCGAAGGGCGTCATGCTCCCGCACCGCTGCTGGACCTTCCAGGCGCAGAGCATCCAGGCGCTGAACCTGATCCAGCCCGACGACGTGCACTTCCTGTGGCTGCCGCTGTCCCACGTGTTCGGCAAGGTGCTGCTCTCGGCCTGTTACCAGATCGGCTGCGTGACCTACACCGACGGCGTGGTCCCCAACATCATCAACAACCTGCCGGTGGTTCGCCCGACGCTGATGGCCGGGGTCCCGCGCATCTACGAGAAGATCTACCAGGGCGCCTCGGCCCAGGCCGGTGAGGGCGCGAAGAAGAAGATCTTCGAGTGGGCGTTCTCCTCGTCGGCGGAGACCAAGGCCAAGCAGCGCGCGGGCCAGAACCCCGGTGCGCTCGCGGGTCTGAAGATGTCGATCGCCGAGAAGCTGGTCTTCTCCAAGATCAAGGCCAAGATGGGCGGCCGGATGCGCCTGATGGTGTCCGGCTCCGCGGCGCTCAACGGCGACGTGGCCCGCTGGTTCGACGCCGCGGGCGTGCCGATCGTCGAGGGCTACGGCCTGACCGAGAACACTGCCGCCGCGTGCATCGTGCGCCCGGACAAGATGGTGTTCGGCGCGGTCGGCGGCCCCATGCCGGGCTCGCTGGTCCGCATCGCCGAGGACGGCGAGGTCCTGCTGAAGGGGCCGCACGTCATGAAGGGCTACTGGAACAACCCGGAGGCCAACGCGGAGGCGCTGCTGGCCGACGGGTGGCTGGCCACCGGCGACATCGGGGTGCTCGACGACGCGGGCAACCTCAAGATCACCGACCGCAAGAAGGAGCTGGTCAAGACCTCGGGCGGCAAGTACATCGCCCCGAGCCTGATCTCCTCGCAGTTCAAGGTGATCTCGTCGCTGGCCTCGAACCTCGTGGTCCACGCGAACAACCGCAACTACGCCACCGCGCTGGTGTCCCTGGATCCCGAGGCGCTGACCGCCTGGGCCGCGGCCAACAACGTGTCCGGCGACTTCGCGGCCCTGTCGCAGTCCCCGGAGGTCAACGCGGCCATCCAGGCCGACATCGACCAGCTCAACGCGGGCCTGAACCGGTGGGAGACCATCAAGAAGTTCACGATCCTGCCGCGTGACCTGAGCGAGGAGGAGGGCGAGCTCACCGCCAGCCTCAAGGTCAAGCGCAAGGTCGTGGAGGAGCACTTCCAGGATCTCCTGGACGCCATGTACGCCTGAGCCAGGCAGCCCGTGAGCCCCATCCGCAGCCGCGGGTGGGGCTCACGGCTTGTTCGGGGTGCTCGCGAACGGCTCGGGTGACACGGACGACTCAGGTGACGCGGACGACTCGGGCGACGCGGACGACTCGGGCGACGCGGAGGAGTCGGGCGACGCGGAGGAGTCGGGCGTCGCGGAGGAGTCGGGCGTCGAGCCCTCAGGGGTGGGGCTGTCGGTCGGTGCCGGCGGGGACCACCCGGGTGTCGGCAGTGCCGAGGGCTGCCCGGAGCCGCGTGCGGTGATGACCAGGTTCGGGCGCCCGTCGTCCTCGCCGAGCACCACGTAGACCGACAGTGCCGGGCCGGCGAAGCTATAGAGGCCGGTGTTGGTGGCGGCGCCGCCCACGTACTGGGCGATCGGCGCGAATCCGCGCGTGCGCAGTGCTGCCACGACCGGCTCGGCCAGGTCGACGGCGGTGCCGCGATCGGCGGCGAACGTCGCGGTCCAGGTGCGCTCGGGCTCGGCGCCGATCGCGTACGACGTGACGACAGCGGTGCCCGAGGGCAGCGGGATGTCCGGCCAGTCCTCGGGCAGCGCCGCACCGCGCAGATGCCACTTCTCGGCCAGCGCCGCGGCCGCGCCCGGCGCCACGGCGGTCGAGGTCGAGGTGGGGGTGGGCGCCCCGATGGTGGGGATCGGCTCGGGGGTGCCGGCGCAACCGGCCAGCGATGCCATCGACAGGAGCAGGGCAGCGCCCGCCGCCCCTCGCCACCGCACCCGCATGGGCACACGCTAACCGGGCATCGCGGGCAGAGCGAAAACCAAGGTCGGGCCGCAGCCCTCGGCGGTGGGGGACAATAGTGCGGTGCCGCGTCAGCCCGAGGGAGCCGTCCCACCCGTGGACGGGCATCTGCCGGAGGACTCCGCTCGGGCCTGGGGCCGGCGGCCCTTCGGGATCTACGTCCACGTCCCGTTCTGCACGACACGGTGCGGCTACTGCGACTTCAACACCTATACGCCCGGGCAGCTCGCGGGGATCGAGGGCGTGGAGCGCGGGTCGTTCGCCCAGCACCTGACCCGGGAGCTGGATCTGGCCCGTCGAGTCCTGGGCGAGGCGGACGTGCCGGTCGACTCGGTCTTCATCGGGGGCGGGACGCCGACCTTGCTGGCCCCGCAGGATCTGGGGTCGGTCCTGGACCGGATCCGGTCGCTGTTCGGCCTGCGCCTGGACGCCGAGATCACCGTCGAGGCCAATCCCGACTCAGTCGATGCCCGCAGCCTGGCGGGCCTGCGCGCGCAGGGCATCGAGCGGATCTCGTTCGGGATGCAGAGCGCGGTCCCGCATGTGCTGGCGGCGCTGGACCGCACGCACACGCCGGGGGGCGCGCTGCGGGCCGTCGAGCAGGCGCGGGCCGCGGGCTTCGACCGGATCAGCCTGGACCTGATCTACGGCACCCCGGGGGAGTCGCTGGCGGACTGGCGGCGCACGGTGGACGTCGCCGTGGGCAGCGGGGTCGAGCACGTCTCGGCCTACGCGCTGATCGTCGAGGAGGGCACGAGGCTCGCCGCGCAGGTGCGCCGTGGGGAGCTCGCCGCCCCCGACGACGACCTGATGGCCGACATGTACGACCTGGCCGACGACGTCTTCCACGCCGCCGGTCTGCCCTGGTATGAGCTGTCCAACTGGGCTGCGCCGGGGCACGAGTGCCGGCACAACCTCGCCTATTGGCACGGCGACGACTGGTGGGGCGTCGGTCCGGGCGCGCACAGCCACGTCAGCGGGACCCGGTGGTGGAACGTGAAGCACCCGGCCCGCTACGTGGCCGCCCTGGCGGCCGGTCATTCGCCGGCCGCGGGCGTCGAGCAGCTGGACGAGGCCACCCGCCAGGTGGAGGACGTGCTGCTGCGGATCCGCCTGCGCGAAGGGCTCGAGGTGGCCGATCTGCCGCCGGGCGCGGACGTCGCCGGGCTGCGGGCCGACGGGCTGGTGCACATGGATCGGCCGGGCCGGATCGTGCTGACCCGGCCCGGCCGACTGCTGGCCGACGCTGTCGTGCGCCGGCTCGTGTGACTAGCTGTTGCCCGCGCTGAGCAAGCCGATCCCGAGGATGAAGATCAGGTATGCCACTCCGATGGCCAGGAAGACCATGCCCACGATGCCCAGGATGCGTGCGGCGCTGGTGACGCCCCGGCCGGTGGGATCCATCGTGCCGGCGTCCATGGCGGCCAGGTCGGCCTTGGACATCAGGAAGGCCGGGATGGACAGGACCGAGCAGCAGGCAATGCCCAGGATGCCCAGGACCAGCACCATCGTGCCGCGGTGCGGCGTGAGCCCCACACCCGCGGCCGGGTAGCTGTACCCCGGAGCGGAGGGGAACCCGCCCGGGCTGGGCGGGGGCGGGGGATAGGTGGCCCCGCCTGGAGGGGGCGGGTAGGCCCCACCGGAGGGGGGAGGCGGCGGGTACGCGCCGCCGGCGGGCGGCGGCGGAGGAGGCGCGTTCATGGCAGACGGCGCCGGCGGCGGAGGCGGAGGCGGGTAGGACGCCTCGCCCGGCGGGGGCGGCGGGGTGACGGGGGGCGGCGGGGGCGTGGCGTCGGCCTCCGAGTCCGGCGGCTCCGGGGTCAGGGCGCCGCCGATCGGCTCGTCGGGCGGGGTGGGCGGCTGGGTCATGTCGCATCTCCAATCACAGCGGTCGCACGAGGCTATCGGACCCCCGAGCCGAATCACGCGAAGCCGCCGCCGCCCTGTGGATGCTGTGCGGGGGACGATCGCGGCGCACCTGACGCACACACGCCGCAGGCTGGGACCGGTCAGCCCGGAACTGCGCTCACCAGGTCGATCGCCTCCTCGACCCGGGCCAGCAGCGCGG
This sequence comes from uncultured Bifidobacteriaceae bacterium, assembly GCA_964418695.1. Classification (GTDB taxonomy): domain Bacteria; phylum Actinomycetota; class Actinomycetes; order S36-B12; family CAIYMF01; genus Prado023. The sequence goes on from CAYQMN010000005.1 coordinate 101,203, forward strand.
GCTCCAGGTCGGCGTAGCTGTGCACGCTGCGCAGGATCCGCCGCCACGCGGCCGGCTCGTCCGGCGGCCAGCCCAGGGCCTGGCACACGCCGGCCTTCCACGGCGTGCCCACGGGGATCACCGGCCATGCCGCGATGCCCAGCGCCGCCGGGCGGACCGCCTGCCAGACGTCCACGAACGGATGGCCCAGCACCCGCACGTGCGGCGCCCAGCGGCGGTGGACGTCCTCGGCGATCCGGCTCTCCTTGCTGCCCGGCACCAGATGGTCCACGAGCACGCAGAGCAGCCGGCGCGGCCCGGGCCCGAACTCGGAGACGGCCGCGGCCAGGTCGTCGATCCCGCCCAGCGGCTCGACGACGATGCCCAGCTCGCGAAGGTCGCCGCCCCAGACCTTCTCCACCAGCTCGGCGTCGTGCTTGCCCTCGACCCAGATGCGCGACGCGCGTGCGACCTGGGCCGGACCGCGGGGCGCTGCGATGGCGCCCGACGCGGTGCGGGTGGGAGCCGCGGGCGCGGTCGGCGAGCCCATCCCGGACGGCCGGGTCAGGGTCACCGGCTCACCCTCCAGGAGGAATGCGGCGGGCTCGGCGGGGAACAGCCGGCGTCGGCCGTGCCGATCCTCGAGGCGAACCGCCCAGCCCAGGGTGGTCTTCTCCCAGCCGACCACCGCGCCGCACCAGCCCTCGTCGGCGGACTCCACCACCAGGTCGAGGTCGCCCGGGATCTCGCGCACGGTGCGGGCGCGTGGGTGGGCGCCGGCCAGGACGTCGCGGCCGTATCGGTCATGCACGAGGCGCGACCCTAGCGCTGCTCAGAGCGCGGCGCGCAGAACGGCGACCAGCGCGTCGGGGGTCAGGGTCACCGGGTTGCCGGCCATCGAGCTGGCGCGCGCGGACGTCTCGGCGGCCTGGCGGATATCGCCCTCTGCCAGGCCGAGCGCCCCGAGACCCGGGATGCCCAGCAGCGCCACGGTGCGCTCGATCCACGCGATCCCGTCCTGCGCGGTGGCGTCGTCGCGCCCGGTCAGCCAGCCGGCGATGTCGGTGAACCGTCGGCGCACCGCAGCGTCGCCGGCCGCCAGGTTCGTCGCGCAGACCGGCGCCAGCAGCGCGGCGCAGATCGCACCGTGGGCCGCCCCGGTCATCCCGCCCAGCACGCCGGCGAACCCGTGGACTGCGCCCAGCTTGGCGTTGGCCAGCGCCAGCCCGCCCATGAGCGAGCACAGCGACATGCCCGTGCGCGCGGTCAGGTCCGAGCCGTCCGCGTAGGCGGCTCGGATGGAACGGCCGGCGGCCCGCAGCCCGGCCTGCGCCCACGCGTCGGTCACGGGGTTGGCCTTGCGCGAGACGTAGGGCTCCAGGCACTGGGTCAGGGCGTCCATCCCGGCGGCGGCGGTGACCGCGGGCGGGCACGCCAGCGTCAGCTCGGGGTCGATCACCGCGTGCCGGGGGACCATGAGCGGGTGGCGCAGGCTCGCCTTGATCCCGTGGTCGGGGGCCGCCAGGACGGCGTTGGCCGTCACCTCGGCTCCGGTGCCCGAGGTCGTGGGGACGGCGACCACGGGCAGCGGCGGCGTCTCGATGGGCCGGCCCCGGCCGACCACTTCGAGGTGGTCCAGCGGGTCCCCGCCGGTGGCCAGCAGGACGGCCGCCGCCTTGGCCAGGTCGATCGCGCTGCCGCCGCCGACGGCCAGCACGACCTCGGCGCCGATCGCGCGTCCCGCCTGCGCCGCGGCCCGGGCGTCGTCCACCGTGGGCTCGCTCCCGACGGGCACGACCGTGCTGTCCGCGGACCGATCCCGGACCGGGCCGAGCACCGAGGCGTACCGCTCGGGGGTGGCCCCGGTGACGACCAGCACCCGCCCGCCGAGCGCGGCCACCAGCCCGGGCACCTGGGCCGCCCGTCCGGGTCCGAACGAGATGCGCTGGGGCAGGGCGAGGTCGAACGCGGGGATGGGCTGCACGCCGGTCTCGGGCGCGATCACGAGGCCGGCGTCGCCCAGCGGGACTCCGGAAGCGGGGCCACGGCCGAGAACCTGGTCGCGGCCCGAGGCACGGCCATCATGTTCGCGACGGTGTCCCGCCAGGTGGCGTAGTGGTCTGTCTCCTTGTGCGCCAGGACGGCCGCCTCGTCGCGGTACACCTCCACGAGCACGACGTGGGCCGGATCGGCGAGGTCGGCGATGACGTCGAAGCGGAGCACCCCGGGCTCGTGCAGGGAGGCCGCCGAGTTGGCGCGGGTGGCCTCATAGAAGGCCTCGACCTGGCCGGGGACGACATGGACATCGACGTGGACGATCAGCATGGTCGAGATTCTGGCCTCCCCGACGGCGCCGGGCACGCCGAGCAGCGCGGCAGTCGACCCGATCCGCACCAGCGCCGACACCTGCCGGCAGGGGCTGCGGCGCCGTAGAATGGCACTCACCTGTGCCGAGTGCCAACCGTGGCCGAGGGGCGGCAGCCAGCGCGAACGTGGGCGCGCATCGACGTGGGCGGGAGGCTCGCATGCTGGACGAGCGCAAGCTGGCCGTGCTGCGCGCGATCGTCGAGGACTACGTGCGCACCCTGGAGCCGGTGGGGTCCAAGGCCCTGGTCGAGCGGCACGGGCTGGGCGTCTCGCCGGCCACGATCCGCAACGACATGGCGGTGCTGGAGGACGACGGGTTCATCGCCCAGCCGCACACCAGCGCGGGGCGCATCCCGACCGACAAGGGCTATCGGCTGTTCGTCGACCGGCTCACCCAGGTCAAGCCGCTGAGTCCGGCCGAGCGCCGGGCCATCGAGGGGTTCCTCTCCGGGGCAGTCGACCTCGACGACGTCATGAGCCGCAGCGTGCGGCTGCTCGCCACGCTCACCAAGCAGGTGGCGCTGGTGCAGTACCCCTCGCTGGGCAGCTCGGCGGTCCGGCACGTCGAGCTGGTCGCGCTGACCGAGCACCGCCTCCTGCTGGTCCTGATCGCCGACACCGGCCGCATCGAGCAGCGCGTGATCGAGCTGCCGGCGGGGCTCTCGCAGGACGGGCTGGCCCGGCTGCGCGGGCGCCTCAACGAGACCCTGGGCGGGCGCGATTTCGGCTCGGTCGCCGACCTGGTCGCCGACCTGCCGGCCGAGTTCGACGAGGGCGACCGGGGCAGCGTCTCGGTGGTCCTGGCCACCCTCATGCAGGCGGCGGTGGAGCGCCACGAGGAGCGGGTCGTGCTGGGCGGGACCGCCAATCTGACCCGCTTCCACGAGGGCCTGTCCCGGCTGCAGCCGGTGCTGGAGGCCCTGGAGGAGCAGATGGTGCTGCTGCGCCTGCTGGGCGAGTCGGCCGCCGACAGCATCTCGGTCACCATCGGGCATGAGAACCCGGTGGCCGGCATGAGCGCGACCTCCGTGGTCAGCGTGGGCTACGGGGTGCAGCGCGGCACCGTGGCCCGGATCGGGGTCGTCGGCCCGACCCACATGGACTACCCGAGCACGATGGCCTCGGTGCGGGCGGTCGCCCGCTACCTGGGTCGAATCCTGAGCAACGAATAGGACGGCTGTGGCCAACGACTACTACGCCACCCTCGGGGTGGCCCGCACCGCCAGCGCGGACGAGATCAAGCGCGCTTACCGGCGGCTGGCACGCGAGCTGCACCCGGACGTGAACCCGGACCCCGCGACCCAGGAGCGGTTCAAGGAGGTCACCGCCGCGTACGAGGTGCTCTCCGATCCGCAGAAGCGCCAGATGTTCGACCGCGGCGTGGACCCGCGCGGCCCGGCCGGTGGTGGCGGCAGTCCGTTCGGCCCGGGCGCCGGAGCGCAGTTCGGGTTCGGCGACATCATGGACGCGTTCTTCGGCGGGGCGTCCGGGGGGCGCACCCGGGGCCCGCGTCCGCGCGTCGGTCGCGGCCAGGACGCGCTGATCCGGGTCTCGATCGACCTCGCGGAGGCCGCGTTCGGGGCGATCAAGGAGGTGACGGTCGACACCGCGATCGTCTGCCCGACCTGCACCGGCACCGGCTGTGCGGCCGGGCACTCCCCGACGGAGTGCTCGATGTGCCACGGGCGCGGCGAGATCCAGTCGGTCCAGCGCTCGTTCCTCGGCCAGGTGATGACCGCGCGGCCGTGCCCGCAGTGCCAGGGCTACGGGACCGTGATCTCGCACCCGTGCCCGGAGTGCAACACCGAGGGCCGGGTCCGCACGCGGCGCACCCTCAAGGTGAAGATCCCCGCCGGCATCGACGACGGCACGCGCATCCAGCTCTCCGGCGAGGGCGAGGTCGGCCTGGGCGGGGGTCCGGCCGGAGACCTCTATGTCGAGGTGACCACGCGCACGCACCCGGTCTTCCACCGCGAGCACGACGACCTGCACTGCTCGCTGACCGTGCCCATGACCGCGGCGGCGCTGGGGACCGTGGTGAAGCTGGAGACGCTGGACGGCGCCGAGGAGATCCAGATCCCTCGTGGGACGCAGCCCGGCGAGCGGATCACCCTGCGCGCCCGCGGAATCCCGCATCTGCGCGGGACCGGCCGCGGCGACCTGCACATCCATGTCGAGGTGCGCACCCCGACCCGGATGGACTCCCGGCAGGAGGAGCTGCTGCGCGAGCTGGCCAGCCTGCGCGGCGAGGAGCAGGTCACCGGCTCGTTCCAGCGGCCCGAGAAGGAGGGGCTCTTCAGCCGGCTGCGCGAGGCCTTCACGCAGCGATGAGCGCGCCCGTCTTCGTGCTCGGCGAGTCCGGCGCGAACGCCCAGGCGGGCGACGTGGTGGAGCTGGCCGGAGCCGAGGGCCGGCACGCGGTCTCGGTGGCTCGGCTGACCCCCGGCGAGCCGCTGGACCTGGTGGACGGCCGCGGCCTGCTGCTGCGGGCTCGGGTGGCCTCGGTGCAGGGTCGTGACGTGGTGCGGGCCCGGATCGAGCAGCGCGTCGACGTCCCGGCGCCCGATCCCGTCGTCGTGGTCGTGCAGGCGCTGCCGAAGGGCGAGCGGGGCACGGTCGCGGTCGAGACGCTCACCGAGGTCGGAGTGGACGTGATCGTGCCGTGGCAGGCGCAGCGCTGCGTCGCGCGCTGGTCGGGGGAGCGCGCGGCGAAGGGTCGGGCGCGCTGGGCGTCGGTCGCGTTCGCGGCGGGCAAGCAGTCGCGCCGAGCCTGGTTCCCGGTCGTCGCGGGGGTGGCGTCCACGCAGGAGATCGCCGCGCGCATCGCGGCCGCCGGTGCCGCGGTCGTCCTGCACGAGGAGGCGGATCGGCCGCTCGTCGACGTCTCGCTGCCCGCGCGCGGCGAGATCGTGCTGGTCGTGGGCCCCGAGGGCGGGATCGCCCCGGAGGAGCTGGCAGTCCTCACGGCAGCCGGCGCGGTGCCGGCGCGCCTGGGCCCGAGCGTGCTGCGAACCTCGACCGCGGGCACGGTGGCGGCCGGGATAGCTCTGGCGCAGACCCCCCGCTGGAAGTAGCCACGGTCGATCGATCCAGCCCCGGCTACGCGGCACCGAAGTCCGGGGAGCAGGTCACGCGGGACTCCCACCGCCGCGCGTTCTCCGGGCGCCGGGTCAGCCGGGCGGCCACGTGTGGGCGCGGCCGCCCAGGAGGTGAGCGTGCAGGTGGTGGACCGTCTGGCCGCCGTCGTCGCCGGTGTTGAGCACGACCCGGTAGCCGTCGGTCAACCCCTCCGCGGTCGCGATCGCCGAAGCCCGGCCCAGCACGTCGGACACGATGGTCGGGTCCAGCGCGATCGCCTCGCCGAGGTCAGCCACGTGAGTGGTCGGGATCACCAGGATGTGCGTGGGCGAGACCGGCGCGATGTCGCGGAAGGCGACCGTGGAGTCCGTGCGCTCCACGATGGTGGCCGGGATCTCGCCGGCCACGATCCGGCAGAACAGGCAGTCGGGGCTGGTTTCCTGCGTCATGGCGGCATCCTGCCAGCCCTCGTGCCGCGAGCTCGCGACCCGCTCGTCGCCGTCAGCCGGCGGCCCGCGAAGGCCGACGAGATGTCCGCACCCGGTCCTGCGCCCTACCCTTGTGCGGTCATGACTGAACAGAGCGTGCGCCCCGAGCGCATCCAGCACACCGTGATCGTGCCCGCGAGCCTGGACATGGTCGCGGTGGTCGGCGTGGGCGACGAGGTCCTGAGCACCATCGAGGCCCAGTTCCCCGAGGTCGACATCCACGTCCGCGGCAACCAGATCACCCTGAGCGGCACGGCCGGCGACCTGCACCTGGTCGAGCGGCTCTTCGACGAGATCGTCGCCATCGTGCGCACCGGGCAGGGGATGAGCCCGGACGCGGCCCGCCGCGCCCTGTCGATGCTGCGCGCCGAGCCCGCGGAGCGTCCGGCCGAGGTGCTCACCGCGAACATCCTGAGCAACCGGGGCCGCACCATCCGGCCCAAGACGCTGAACCAGAAGCGCTACGTCGACGCGATCGACCAGAACACCATCACCTTCGGCATCGGCCCCGCGGGCACCGGCAAGACCTACCTCGCCGTGGCCAAGGCCGTGCAGGCGCTGCAGGCCAAGCGGGTGACCCGGATCATCCTGACCCGTCCGGCGGTCGAGGCCGGCGAGCGCCTGGGCTACCTTCCGGGCACGCTCTCGGAGAAGATCGACCCGTATCTGCGCCCGCTCTACGACGCGCTGCGCGACATGCTCGACCCCGACTCGATCCCGCGGCTGCTCACCTCCGGCACCATCGAGGTCGCCCCACTGGCCTACATGCGCGGGCGCACGCTCAACGACGCGTTCGTGATCCTGGACGAGGCCCAGAACACCTCGCCGGACCAGATGAAGATGTTCCTGACCCGACTGGGCTTCGGCTCGACCATGGTCGTGACCGGTGACGTCACCCAGGTGGACCTGCCCTCGGGCACCGAGTCGGGCCTGAAGATCGTGCAGGGCATCCTGGCCGGCGTGCGCGACGTGTCGTTCTGCCACCTGACCGCCCACGACGTGGTCAGGCACAGCCTGGTCACCGACATCGTGCAGGCGTACGGCCGGTTCGACGAGTCGCGGGCCGTCGCCACCGGCCAGCGGCCGGCCACCCGGCCCACCTCGCGGCGGCGCTGATGGCGCTCGTCGAGCTGGACGACCGATCCGGCTCCTCGGAAGCGCCCGACGCCGCGGCCCTCATGGAGCAGGCGCGGTTCCTCCTGGACCGGCTCGGCCTGCACCCGCAGACCGAGCTGGCCATCTCGCTGGTCGGCACCGCCGAGATCGCCGCGCTGCACGAGCGCTGGATGGACCTGCCCGGCCCGACCGACGTCCTCAGCTTCCCGATGGACGAGCTGCGCGTCCCCGAGCCGGGCCAGACCGCGCAGCCCGGCGTCCTGGGCGACGTCGTGCTGTGCCCGGAGGTGGCCGCAGAGCAGGGCGCGGCCGCCGGGCACGGCACGCAAGCCGAGCTCGAGCTGCTGCTGACCCACGGGATCTTGCACCTGCTCGGTCACGACCATGCCGAGCCCGAGGAGCACGCGGTGATGTTCGCCCTGCAGGACGAGCTGCTGGTGGCGTGGCGGGGGCGGGCCGCCTGATGGAGGGCTCCGAGGCGTTCCTGGTCGTGGTGGCGATCCTGTGCGTGGTGGCCGCGTTCCTCCTGGTCGCGGCTGAGACCGCGATCGGGCGGGTGTCGCGCACCCGGGTCGAGGAGATGGTCCGCGAGAAGCCGGGCCGACCGACCGAGCGCCTGCGGATGATCGTCGAGGAGCGCGCCCGCTACGTGAACGTGGTGCTGTTCATGCACAGCGCCTTCGCGGTCGCCGCTACCGGCCTGGTGACATACCTGTTCGTCGAGTCCGGCTTCTGGGCCCCTGAGGTAGGGCTGATCGTGGGCCTGGTGGTGATGACCCTGGTGATGTTCGTCGCCTTGGGCGTCGCGCCGCGGACCTTGGGCCGCCAGCACGCCGACCGGATCGCGCTGCGCTCGGGCTGGTTCGCTCGCGGGGCCGCGGCCGTCCTCGGCCCGCTGGTCTGGCTGCTCATCCAGATCGGCAACGCGCTCACTCCCGGCAAGGGGTACCGGGAGGGTCCGTTCGCGACCCAGGCCGAGCTGCGCGAGCTGGTGGACATGGCCGAGGCCGACCAGGTGATCGACGACGAGGACGCCGCGATGCTGCACTCGGTGTTCGAGCTCGGCGACACGATCGTGCGTGAGGTGATGGTCCCGCGCACCGAGATGGTGTGGATCGAGCGGCACAAGACGCTGCGCCAGGCGATCTCGCTGGCGCTGCTCTCCGGCTACTCGCGCATCCCGGTCATCGGCGACGGCCCGGACGACGTGGTCGGCGTCTTCTACCTCAAGGACGTCGTGCGCCGGACCTTCGAGCACCGCGACGCCGAGACCACCGAGCGGGTGGACTCGCGGATGCGCCAAGCCACGTTCGTGCCCGACTCCAAGCTGGTCGACGACCTGCTGCGCGAGCTGCAATCCGAGCGTGTGCACCTGGCGATCGCGGTCGACGAGTACGGCGGCACCGCCGGCCTGGTCACCATCGAGGACGTCCTCGAGGAGATCGTCGGCGAGATCACCGACGAGTACGACACCGACTACCTGCCGACCCGGCGGGTCGCCGGGGGGGCGCTGCGGCTGAGTGCGCGGATGCAGGTCGAGGACGCCGCCGAGGAGCTGGGGATCGAGATCGACGCCGACGAGGAGGGCGTGGACACGATCGCCGGCCTCATCGCCAAGCGGCTGGGCAAGGTCGCGCTGCCGGGCACCTCGGTCACCGAGCAGGGCTGGGTGCTCACCGCCGAGCAGGCCGCCGGCCGGCGCAACCGGGTCGCCACGATCCTGGCCACCCCGGTCGGACAGGCCGCCACCGAGCGGGCCGAGGCAGCCGCCGCGGGGGAGCAGTGACCGGGCCGGGCGGGCCGCGCGCGGGTGGCCCGGACGCCCACCGCAGCGGGTTCGTCGCGATCATCGGGCGCCCGAACACGGGCAAGTCCACGCTGACCAACGCGCTGGTCGGGCAGAAGGTCGCGATCACCTCCAGCAAGCCGCAGACCACGCGCCGGGTGATCCGCGGGATCATCCACCGCCCCGAGGCGCAGGTGATCCTGGTCGACACGCCGGGCATCCACCGCCCCCGCAACGTGCTGGGCGAGCGGCTGAACGCCCTGGTCGAGGAGCAGTGGGGCCAGGTGGACGCGATCGCGGTCTGCCTGCCCGCGGACGAGGCCACCGGACCGGGGGACCGGCGGATCGTGCGCCGGCTCGCCGGCGCGACGCGCGGCGGCCAGCGCACCCCGGTGATCGCGCTGGTCACCAAGATCGACCGGGTCGACCGCGCCGCCCTGGCCGTGCGCCTGCTGGAGGTGGCCGCGCTGGGCACCGAGTCCGGGGTCGAGTGGGCGGCCGTGGTCCCAGTCAGCGCCACCCGCGGCGAGCAGCTCGACGACGTCGTGGCCGAGCTGGTGGCCGCGCTGCCCGAGGGCCCCGAGCTGTATCCGGACGGCGAGCTGACCGACGAGCCCGAGGCGGTCATGGTCGCCGAGCTCATCCGCGAGGCCGCGCTGGAGGGAGTCAGCGACGAGCTGCCGCACTCCATCGCGGTCGTGGTCGAGGAGATGATCCCGCGGGAGGACCGCCCGCCGGACCGCCCGCTGCTGGACATCCACGCCCACGTCTTCGTCGAGCGGCCCTCGCAGAAGGCGATCGTGATCGGGGCCAAGGGCGCCCGGCTGCGCGAGATCGGCACCACCTCGCGGGCGGCGATCGAGGCGATGCTGGGCACCCCGGTGTTCCTGGACCTGCACGTCAAGGTCGCCAAGGAGTGGCAGCGTGACCCCAAGCAGCTGCGCCGGCTGGGCTTCTGAGGATCTGCGCGATTCGGACACAGATGTCCGAAGCGTGCAGGTCGCGGGGCGTTCTGCGCAGGTCGGCCGGACAATGGGCCGGTGCCGACGTACCGAGACTCCGGAGTGGTCCTGCGCACCCATCCGCTGGGCGAGGCCGACCGGATCATCACCGTCCTGACCCGCTCGACCGGCCGGGTCCGCGCGGTCGGCCGGGGGGTGCGCCGGACCGGCTCGAAGTTCGGGGCCCGCCTGGAGCCGCTGAGCCTGGTGGACCTGCAGCTGCACGAGGGCCGCTCCCTGGACTCGATCACGCAGGCCGAGTCGCTGTTCGCGTTCGGTGCCGACCTGGCCAGCGACTACCCGCGCTGGACCGCCGCCCAGGCGATCTGCGAGACCGCCGAGCGGCTCACGCCCGAGGAGCGCGAGCCCGCGCCCCAGCAGTTCCAGCTGCTGGTCGGGGCGCTGCGGGCGCTCTCCCAGCGCGAGCACGCGCCCGGGCTGATCCTCGACGCGTACCTGGTCCGCTCGCTCGCGGTGGCCGGCTGGGCCGCCTCGTTCGACGGCTGCGCCCGCTGTGGGGCGCCCGGCCCGCACCGGGCGTTCAGCCTGCCCGGCGGCGGTGCGCTGTGCCTGAGCTGCCGGGTGCCGGGTTCGGCCAGCCCGAACCCGGCCACGCTGCAGCTGTTGGGGGCTCTGCTCTCAGGCGACTGGGCGATCGCCGACGCCTCTGAGGAGCGCACCCGGCGTGAGGCGTCGGGGCTGGTGGCCGCGTACCTGCAGTGGCACCTGGAGCGCCAGCTCCGGTCCCTGCGCCTGGTCGAGCGCACCTGAGAGAGGACTGTCTCGACAGGCGGGATGCGGGCAGCTGACGTGAGGTGGGGCCGGTGGCGGGGGGTCGGGTCCCGCTTCACCATCGCCGGTGGCGGTTGGCCGATCTGGCGCTGCGGAGTCGGTCCTGGGCGGCTTGGCGCTGCGCTGGGGTGGCGCCGATCTGGTCCAGGTGCCAGGACAGGGCGTGCTCGGCGTATCCGACCCGCGCCATCGGCCGAGCGGACGTGATGAGCGCCAGCGCCACGCCCGGGTCGTATCCGCGATCGAGCAGCACCGCGTAGCCCATCGACGGGCCGCGCGCCTGACCCAGCGCACAGTGCACGAAGAGCACATGCTCCGGATCGGCCAGCGCGTCGCGCGCGAACCCGACGCCGATGTCGAACCATCGGTCCGCGGTGCCGTCGGCCTCGTCGTCGGTGCCGACGTTCTTGTAGACCATCGCCGGGTCCAGCCGTGCGATCAGCGCCGCATCGGATGCCTCGTTGCGGCAGTCCAGGATGTGGGTGACCCCGTGGCTGCGCAGGTCGGCCAGTGCCCGGCCGGGGTCGCCGAGCCCGCTGCGCACCGAGGCGCCGACCAGGAGGAAGTCGGTGACGCGGTTCGCGTTGGCGATCGCGGGCTGACGGTGCGTGGGCGGCGGAGGCACAGCTCCGAATATCCCACCCCGCCGCGGCTCGTGCCCGGGCGTGCGGGTGCGGATGGTGCGTCGGGGCCGCCCGGGGCGCCAGGATGTGCCCATGGCCGAGGGCACCAAGTGGTGGAAGCGCGCGCCCGAAGCGGCCCGCTACGCCACCCCGACCCCGCACCCCACCGGCGTGCGGCCCCCGCCGCTGCCGCGCGAGCTGGTGCCCCGGCACGTCGCCCTGGTGATGGACGGCAACGGCCGCTGGGCCAAGGACCGGGGGCTGCCGCGCACCGCCGGGCACGAGGCCGGGGAGCTCTCCCTGGTCGACTGCGTGCACGGCGCGCTGGAGCTGGGGGTCGACTACCTGTCGGCCTACGCCTTCTCCACGGAGAACTGGAGGCGCTCGCCGGACGAGGTCCGCTTCCTCATGGGCTTCAACCGCGAGGTCATCCGCCGGCGCCGCGACGAGCTGCACGACCTGGGCGTGCGGGTGCGCTGGGTCGGGCGCCGGCCCAAGCTGTGGCGCAGCGTGATCGAGGAGCTGGAGGCCGCCGAGCGGCTGACAGCGCGCAACACCGCGATGACCCTGGCGATGTGCGTGAACTACGGCGGTCGCGCGGAGATCGCCGACGCCGCCGCCGCGCTCGCGCAGGACGTGGCCCTGGGACGAGTTCGGCCCGGCGACGTCGATGAGGACCTGCTGGCGCGCTACCTGGACGAGCCGGACATGCCCGACGTCGACCTGTTCGTGCGGTCCTCGGGGGAGCAGCGGACGTCGAACTTCCTGCTCTGGCAGAGCGCGTACGCCGAGTTCGTGTTCCTGGACACGCTGTGGCCGGACTTCGACCGCCGCCACCTGTGGCACGCCTGCCAGGTGTACGCGTCGCGGGACCGTCGCTACGGCGGGGCGATCCCGAACCCGGTGGCCACGCCGGAGGAGTCGCCGCCCCTCGGCTGAGCCCGACGCTCGGTTGCGAGCGCGTCAGAACGTGCCGAGCAGGCGGCTGACGCCGATCGCGGCGATCGCGACGTTGACGATCGTGCGTGTGATCCGGCTGCCGGTGCTCAGCGTCGGCCACGACAGCGCGGCCAGCCAGGCCATGAACACCGCGATGGCGATCAGGAACAGCCCCGCCCAGCTCCACGGCAGCACCAGCCCGAGCAGCATCGCCAGGCCCATCAGCGACGGGACCACGAAGCCCGGGAGCAGCTGCATGCGCAGCAGGATCGGCGTGCTGAAGCGCTCCAGCGCGGCCCGGCGCGGGCTCGGCGGCGCTGCCGGGGCGCGTCGGCCGCCGCTCGCGGATCGGGCGCTTGCGGAGCGTGGGGCGTTGGTGCGCGGGGTGGTGGGGCGCGCAGTGGTGGACGCACGACCGGCCGGCGCGGCCGCGGGCCGCCGGGTCTGCGGCTGGTGCGCGCGCTTCTTGGCCATGGCGCCCATTGTCGCCGATCCCCGGGCGTGCTCCGGCCGCGTCGATGGCCGCCCGGACGCGCGGGCGACCCGGCCCGTGGACCGCGTGCGACCGCCCCCGAGCTCGCGTGCGACCCGGCCGCGTCGCCTTCGCCGGTAGTCTGGGCGGCCAGACCTCGCCCGGCGTGGTGCGCCCGCCAGCGGCCCCGATCCTCGAGTACCTGGAGTGGAACATGGCCAAGCAAGCCAAGCCGGATGCCCGCGTGGACGCGGTGGTGAACCTGTCCAAGCGGCGCGGGTTCGTCTACCCCAGCTCGGAGATCTACGGCGGCACCCGCTCGGCGTGGGACTACGGCCCGCTGGGGGTCGAGCTCAAGGAGAACATCCGCCGCGCCTGGTGGCAGTCGGTCGTGCGCGGCCGCGACGACGTGGTGGGCCTAGACTCCTCGGTGATCCTGGCCCCCCAGGTCTGGGAGGCATCCGGGCACGTCAACGCGTTCGTCGACCCCCTCACCGAGTGCCGCCGCTGCCACCGCCGCTGGCGCGCCGACACGATGCTGGAGGCGTTCGAGGAGAAGCACGGCCGCCCGGCGACCGGCCTGGAGGAGATCGTCTGCACCCAGTGCGGCACCCGCGGCGACTTCACCGAGCCGCGCGACTTCAACGGCATGCTGCGCACGACCATCGGCCCGGTCGAGGAAGCGGGCGCGCTGCACTACCTGCGCCCGGAGACCGCCCAGGGCATCTTCGTGAACTACCAGAACGTGGCCAACACGTCGCGCAAGAAGCCGCCGTTCGGCATCGGCCAGACCGGCAAGAGCTTCCGCAACGAGATCACCCCGGGCAACTTCATCTTCCGCACCCGCGAGTTCGAGCAGATGGAGATGGAGTTCTTCGTCAAGCCCGGCAGCGACGAGGAGTGGCACGAGTACTGGATCAAGGCCCGCTGGGACTGGTACCTGGACCTGGGCCTGAAGGCGGAGAACCTGCGTCTGTTCGAGCACCCGCAGGAGAAGCTGTCCCACTACTCCAAGCGGACCGTGGACATCGAGTACCGGTTCACGTTCGCCGGCTCGGAGTTCGCCGAGCTGGAGGGCATCGCCAACCGCACCGACTTCGACCTGCGCACCCATTCGGAGAAGTCCGGGGTGGACCTGTCGTTCTTCGAGCAGGAGTCCGGCGAGCGCTGGTTCCCCTACGTCATCGAGCCGGCCGCCGGTCTGACCCGCTGCGTGCTGGCGTTCCTGCTGGACGCCTACGACGAGGACGAGGCGCCCAACGCCAAGGGCGGCATCGACAAGCGCACGGTGCTGCGGCTGGACCCCCGGCTGGCCCCGGTGAAGGTGGCGGTGCTGCCGCTGAGCCGCAACGCCGACCTCTCGCCGGTCGCCCGTGACGTGGCCGCGCAGCTGCGCCAGACCTGGAACGTGGACTTCGACGACGCAGGCGCAATCGGCCGGCGCTACCGCCGCCAGGACGAGATCGGCACTCCGTTCTGCGTCACCGTCGACTTCGACACGCTGACTGATCAGGCCGTCACCGTGCGTGAGCGCGACTCGATGGCCCAGGAGCGGATCGCGCTGGACCAGCTGCGCGGCTGGCTGGCCGACCGGCTGCCCGCGTTCTGAGGCACATCTGCTGGGGCACAAGCTCGGGGACAATGGTGGGCATGACCGTCGCGCCCGCCTTCGTCCGGCCGTCCGTGGCGCTGCCGGCGATCGGCGCGCACGAGGTGGACCCGCCGGTGGTGCTCGCGCCGATGGCCGGCATCACCAACCGGGCGTTCCGCCGGCTGTGCCGGGAGTCGGGCCAGGGAAGTGCTCACTCCTCGGCCGCGGGGTCATGTGGGCAGGCGGCCTGCGGGGCTCGCCCGTCCCTGCCCTTGGCCGCTTCGCGGCTGGCAGGCCAGGGAAGTGCTCACTCCTCGGCCGCCGGGCTCTACGTCTCCGAGATGATCACCTCCCGGGCCCTCCTCGAGCGCACCGGCGAGACGATGGACCTGATCCGCTTCGACGCCGACGAGTCGCCTCGGTCGCTGCAGCTGTACGGCGTGGACCCGCAGATCGTGTCCGCGGCGGTGCGGATGGTGGTCGCCGAGGATCTGGCCGACCACGTCGACCTCAACTTCGGGTGCCCAGTGCCCAAGGTCACCCGCAAGGGGGGCGGCTCGGCGCTGCCGTGGAAGCGCGACCTGTTCCGGGCGGTCGTCGCCGGCGCGGTCGACGCGGCCGAGGGGCGGGTCCCGGTGACGGTGAAGATGCGCATGGGGATCGACCGCGACCATCTCACGTACCTGGAGGCCGGCCGCGCCGCGGCCCAGGAGGGCGCCGCCTGGGTGGCCCTGCACGCCCGCACCGCCGACCAGATGTACGCGCCGTCGGCGGACTGGTCGGCGATCACCCGGCTGGTCGACGAGCTCGGGCCGCTGGGCGTCCCGGTGCTCGGCAACGGCGACATCTGGACCGCCGCCGATGCGCTGGCGATGATCGAGCAGACCGGCTGCTCGGGCGTGGTGGTCGGCCGAGGGTGCCTCGGGCGGCCATGGCTGTTCGGCCAGCTCGCCGCGGCCTTCGCGGGGGAGCCGCCGCCGGCCGAGCCGACCAGCGGCCAGGTGCTGGGCGTCCTGCGCCGGCACGCGGTGCTCCTGGGCGAGATGCGTCAGGACGAGGCGCTGGGCTGCCGTGACATCCGCAAGCACATGGCCTGGTACCTCAAGGGGTTCCGGGTCCATCAGCCGATCCGGGCCGCGCTGGCCACGGTGGGCAGCCTGGCCGAGCTCGACGCCCTGGTCGCCGGGATCGACCCGGACCAGCCGTACCCCACCGAGATCGCCGGCCGCCCGCGGGGCCGCACGTCGGGGCAGCGCCGGGTCAGCCTGCCCGACGGCTGGCTGGATTCCCCCGAGCTGGCGCCCGGCGTGGACCTGGTCGAGGCCGAGCAGGGGATCAGCGGCGGTTGAGCCGATTGCCCCGGGAGCCTGCCCGGGCTCCCTCGACGGGCTCGACCGGCGGGGCTACCGCCAGAATCCGGGCGTGGCCCACGACACCCCGCTGGACGTCCGCTCGCTGGTCTTCTACCAGGTCTTCGTGCGCAACCACAGCGAGCACGGCCGCCTCGCCGACGTGACCGCGGACCTGCCCCGCATCGCCGCGCTCGGCGTGGACGTCGTGTACCTGACGCCGATCCACCCGATCGGGGTCGAGGGGCGCAAGGGGGCGCTGGGCAGCCCGTACGCGATCCGCGACTACCGCGCCCTGAACCCCGAGCTCGGCACCGACGAGGACTTCGACGCGCTGGTCGCCGCGGCGCACGCGCTGGGTCTGCGGGTCATGCTCGACGTGGTCTTCAACCACACGGCCCGGGACAGCGTGCTGGTCGGCGAGCACCCCGAGTTCTTCCACCAGGACGCCCACGGCAATCCGGTGACGACCGTGCCGGCGTGGACCGACGTCATCGACCTGGACCATACCCGTCCGGGGGTGGCCGACTACCTCGTCGAGAGCCTGGCGGTGTGGGTGCGCCGCGGCGTCGACGGGTTCCGGTGCGACGTCGCGTCCCTGGTGCCGGTCGACTTCTGGGTCCGGGCCCGCGCCGAGCTGGCCGCGCTGCGCCCCGGGCTGCTGTGGCTGGCCGAGACCCCGCACGCTTCCTGGGTCGCGCACCGCCGCGCCACCGGGTCGCCGACGTGGTCGGACGCGGAGATGTTCGCGGCGTTCGACATCGAGTACCCCTCGGACCTGTGGTCGATCTGGCAGGCCGTGGTCAGCGGCCAGGAGCCGGTCGGGCGCTATCTGGAGATGCTGCGCTGGCAGGACGCCACGTTCCCGGCCAACTACGCGAAGCTGCGGTTCGTCGAGAACCACGACCAGTTCCGGATCATGCGCTTCGCGCCCACCGAGGACGTCGCGCTGGCGTGGACCGCGCTGATGGCGTTCAGCCGCGGACCGCTCCTGATCTACGCCGGGCAGGAGACGGCCGCGGTCACCTGGCCCACGCTGTTCGAGCGGGCCCCGGTGGACTGGACCCGGCCGGCTCGGCTGACCGGCTTCCTGCGGGCGCTGGCCGAGTTGAAGAAGCACCCCGCGCTGGCGCTGGGCGAGCCGTGGATCCTGGCCGACGAGCCGGTCGTACAGCTGGCGTGGGCGCACCTGTCCGGCGAGCACCTGGTGCCGGCGGGTGGCAGCGCGCTGCTGGGTCTGTTCGACGTGGGGGCGCCGGGCCGCCACGAAGGGGTGGACACGGTCCGCGACGAGGAGCTGCCGGGGGTGGGAGTGGTGCTGCCCGACGGGCAGTACCAGGACCTGATCTCGGGGGGCACGGTCGCGGTGGTCGACGGGCGGGCGCTGCTGCCCGGGTCGGCCGCGGTGCTGGAGTTCCATGGACCGATCCCCGCGCGGCTGTGGCGCAGCACGCTGCTGGACGTGTTCCTCTCGGTCGAGGAGCTCGGCGACTGAGCGAGCACGCCCCGGCAGAGCCGGGCGCCCAGCTTCGAGGCCTGTCTCCGCGTGGCTCGACCGACGGGTGGGCGGGTGGGGGCGCTCAGTTGTGGCGGTCTCGGAAGCCCTCGTCCTTCGCCATGCGGACCCACGCCGAGGCGATGGGCGCCAGCATCCCGTCGGCCAGGGGCTGCGAGCTGAGCAGCATCGCACCCTCGGGCAGTTCGACCGGCTCGCCGGAGAGGTTGAGCACCACCCGGACCGACTCACCGGTGCCCACCAGGTCGTAGGCCAGCAGCTCGCCGGCGGCGTCGCTGGCCGAGACCCAGGTCAGCGACCCCCGGCCCAGCGCGGCGCTCACCCGGCGCAGCCCCAGGGCCGCGCGGTACAGCTCCAGCATCGAGTCGGGGTCGCCCTCCTGCGCCGCCGCGCTGAGCGACCCCCACGACGCCGGCACCGGCAGCCAGGTGTCCACCCCCTCGGGGCTGAAGCCCAGACTCGACCCCTCGGGCGCCCACGGCATCGGCACCCGGCACCCGTCACGGCCGCGCACGGTCCGCCCGCTGCGCTCCCAGATCGGGTCCTGAAGAGCCTCCTCGGGCAGGTCGTCCACGTTGGGCAGCCCCAGCTCCTGGCCGTTGTAGACGTAGGCCGCGCCCGGCAGGCTGAGCAGCACCAGCGCCAGCGCGCGGGCCCGGCGCTCGCCCAGCGCGACGTCGACGGCCAGGTCGATGCCGGCGGCCATCGTCCCGGGCACGTAGGCGCCGGCCAGCCGGGTGTCCTGCCCCAGCCGGCTCACCGAGCGGGGCGTGTCGTGGTTGTCGGTCACCCAGGTCGTGGGCGCCCCGACCAGCGCGTTGGCCGCCAGCGACGAGTCGATCGCCGAGCGCAGCGCCGGGCCGTCGAACCCGGCATGCACGAACCGGAAGTTGAACGCCAGATGCATCTCGTCGGGGCGCAGGAACAGCGCCACGATCTCGTCGGCCGCACCGGTCTCGATGACCGCCATCCGGTCCCCGGGGTAGGAGTCCAGCACCGCGCGCAGCCGCCGGTAGATCGCGTGCACCGGGCTGGCGTCGTCCTTGGGGATGACCGGCTCGCCGCCGGCGGTGTCCGGCCAGGTGTCGTCCTTGATGAGGGCGTCGGAGACGTCGATGCGGAACCCGTCCGCGCCCCGGTCCAGCCAGAACCGCAGGATCGATGCGAACTCCTCGACGACCTGCGGGTTGCGCCAGTTCAGGTCCGGCTGCTCGCGGGCGAACAGGTGGTAGTACCACTGGCCGGGCGACCCGTCGGGCTCGACGACCCGGGTCCACGATGGCCCGCCGAACACCGAGCGCCAGTTGTTCGGCGGCTCGTCGCCGGCCGGGCCGCGGCCGTCGAGGAACAGGTAGCGCTCGCGCTGCGGAGCCCCGCGCCCGGCGGCCACCGCGGCGGTGAACCACCCGTGCTGGTCGGACGTGTGGTTGGGCACGAAGTCCAGCGTCACCCGGATGCCGCGGTCGTGGGCGGCCGCGATCAGCCGGTCCATGTCGGCCAGGTCGCCGAACAGCGGGTCGATGTCGCGGTAGTCGCTGATGTCGTAGCCGTGGTCGACCTGCGGGCTGGCGAACACCGGGGAGAGCCAGAGCGCGTCGATCCCGAGCGCGGCCAGGTAGTCCATCCGCGCGGTGATCCCCGCGAGGTCACCGGTCCCGTCGCCGTCGGCGTCGGCGAAGGATCGGGGATAGACCTGGTAGATCACGGCATTTCGCCACCATTGCGTCATCCGACGGATGCTAGAAGCCCACAGCGTGCCCGTGCCCGCCCGCGCGCCTGTCTCTGCCCGGCTTGCGAGGCCCCTCGCGCAGTAGTGTGACCGGGCCCGATCCGACACAGGAGGACTGCTACTGATGGTGCGCTACGTCTACGACTTCGCCGAGGGGGACAAGACCCAGAAGGATCTGCTCGGCGGCAAGGGTGCCAACCTCGCAGAGATGATCAAGATGGGACTGTCGGTCCCGCCGGGGTTCACGGTCACCACCGAGGCGTGCCGGGCCTACCTGGTGCAGGGCTCCGAGCCCGCCGAGCTCTCCGCGCAGGTCGGTGAGCAGGTCGCCATCCTCGAAGGGAAGATCGGCCGCAAGCTGGGCGACCCGAACGGCCCGCTGCTGGTCTCGGTCCGCTCCGGCGCCAAGTTCTCGATGCCCGGCATGATGGAGACGGTCCTGAACATCGGGACCAACGACGTCTCGGTCAACGGGCTGGCCGAGTTCGCCAAGGACGAGCGCTTCGCGTGGGACTCCTACCGCCGCCTCATCCAGATGTTCGGCAAGACCGTGCTGCACATCGACGGCCACCACTTCGAGGCGGCCCTCGACGCGGCCAAGGAGAACGCGGGCACGACCAGCGACATCGACCTCGGGGTGGCCGAGCTGCAGGCACTGGTCGCCACCTACAAGGGGATCGTCAAGCAGTACGCGGGCATCGACTTCCCGCAGGACCCGCGCGAGCAGCTGGACATGTCCATCCGCGCGGTCTTCAACTCGTGGAACACCGACCGCGCGGTCCTGTACCGCCGCCAGGAGCGCATCCCCGCCGACCTGGGCACCGCCGTGAACGTGCAGGCGATGGTGTTCGGCAACGTCGGCGACGACTCGGGCACCGGCGTGGCGTTCACCCGCGACCCGGCGACCGGCGCGCCCGGCCACTACGGCGACTACCTGCCCGACGCGCAGGGCGAGGACGTCGTCTCCGGTGTCCGCAACACCCTGACCCTGGACGACATGGGCCGCCTGGACCCCGAGGCCCACGCCGAGCTGCTGGCCAACATGGACATGCTCGAGGAGCACTACCAGGACCTGTGCGACATCGAGTTCACCGTCGAGAACGGCAAGCTCTACATGCTGCAGACCCGCATCGGGAAGCGGACCGCGGGCGCGGCCTTCCGGATCGCCACGCAGCTGGTCGACGAGGGCCTGATCGACATGGACGAGGCGGTGCGCCGGGTCTCCGGGGCGCAGCTCGTGCAGCTGATGTTCCCCAAGTTCGACTCGGCCGCGGAGAAGACCAAGCTCACCAGCGGCATCGCCGCCTCCCCGGGTGCCGCGGTCGGCCAGGCCGTCTTCGACTCCGAGACCGCGGTGGCCAAGGCCGCCGAGGGCGTGGCCACCATCCTGATCCGCCGCGAGACCACCCCCGAGGATCTCGCGGGCATGGTCGCCGCCGACGGCATCCTGACCAGCCGCGGCGGCAAGACCTCGCACGCGGCGGTCGTCGCCCGCGGCATGGGCAAGACGGCGGTCTGCGGCACCGAGGACCTGAACGTCGACGTCGTGAACAAGGTCGCCACGACCTCCTCCGGCGTGGTCATCAACGAGGGCGACGCGGTGTCCATCGACGGCGGCACCGGCGAGGTCTTCCTCGGCGAGGTCGCGGTCGTGCCCTCCCCGGTCGTGGAGTACTTCGAGGGCCGGCTGGCCCCGGAGGACGGCGACGACCTGGTCAAGGCGGTCCACCGGATCATCACCCACGCCGACGGCGTCCGCCGGCTGCGCGTGCGGACCAACGCCGACACCCCCGAGGACTCCGAGCGCGCTCGTCGCTTCGGCGCCGAGGGGATCGGCCTGTGCCGCACCGAGCACATGTTCCTCGGCGACCGCAAGCAGTACGTCGAGCGGCTGATCCTGGCCGAGAGCGACGAGGAGCGGGAAGCGGCTCTGGCCGCCCTGCTGCCCTTCCAGCGCCAGGACTTCGAGGAGATCCTCGAGGCGATGGACGGCCTGCCGGCCACCATCCGCCTGCTCGACCCGCCGCTGCACGAGTTCCTGCCCGACCTCACGTCGCTGGCCGTCGCGGTGGCCCGGGCCGAGGAGCGCGGCGACGACCATGCCGACGACCTGCGGATGCTGGCCGCAGTGGAGAAGCTGCACGAGTCCAACCCGATGCTGGGTCTGCGTGGCGTGCGCCTGGGCCTGTCGATCCCGGGTCTGTTCGGGCTGCAGGTCCGTGCGATCGCCGAGGCGACCGCCACCCGGATCAAGGCCGGCGGCGACCCGCGCGCGGAGATCATGATCCCGCTGGTGGGCGCGGTCCAGGAGCTGGAGCTCATCAAGGACGAGTCGCTGCAGGTCATCAAGGAGGTGTCCGAGGCGACCGGGGTGGACCTGTCCTTCCCGATCGGGACGATGATCGAGCTGCCGCGCGCGGCGATGACCGCCGACCAGATCGCCGAGGCCGCGGAGTTCTTCTCCTTCGGCACCAACGACCTGACCCAGACGACGTGGGGCTTCAGCCGTGACGACGTCGAGGGCGCGTTCTTCAGCACCTACCTGGAGAAGGGGGTGTTCGGGGTGTCGCCGTTCGAGTCCATCGACGTCGACGGCGTCGGCGCGCTGGTCCGGATCGCCGCGGAGAAGGGCCACAGCACCCGTCCGGGGATCAAGCTGGGCGTCTGCGGCGAGCACGGCGGCGACCCGGAGTCGGTGCACTTCTTCGACGAGGTCGGGCTGGACTACGTGTCCTGCTCGCCGTTCCGCGTCCCGGTCGCCCGCCTGGAGGCCGGCCGCGCCACGCTGGGCGGCGGCGGAGCCGCCAGCCGCTGACCTCGGCAGCGTCCGTCGACGGGCGGTTCGCGTGGGCTTGGGCCCGCGTCGAGCCGCCCGTCGGCGCGTTCGAGTGCGCGTGCCGGCTTCCTACCGGCACAGCCGGGCGTGCCAGTGGCCGACGGACAGATCCGTCAGGCTGGCCACCTGGTCGATCACCACGCGCAGCCGCGCCGCATCGTCGGGGGCGGCCAGCCACGCCTCGCGCAGCTGCGGCTCGAGCACGTCCGGGGCGCCCAGGGTGAGCGCGGCGGTCAGCTCGCGCAGCAGCGACCGCTGGCGCCGGTAGGCCTCGTCGGACCCGCGCCGGCGCATCACGAACATGTACGCGATCCCCTTGAGCGCGGCCACCTCCAGGCGCATCTCCTCGGGCACCACCAGCGAGCCCCGATGCCGGGTGAGCAGCGCGTCGGGGTGGGCCTGCCGGGTGGCGGCCTCGGCGGCGGCACTGAACCGCCCGATCAATCGGCTGGTCAGCGACTTGAGGGCGGCCAGGTCGGCGTGGCTGCCGGCGTACCGGCGCGGCCAGGCCGCCGAGCCGAGCAGCCGCTGCACCGCCTCGGCGACGCCCCCTGCATCGGCGGCGGGCAGGTACTCGGCGAGCACCACCCGGACCAGCTCGGCGCGCACCTGCGCGTCGGCCAGTGCGCCCAGGTCGATCAGGCCGGCGTGGATGCCGTCCTCGACGTCGTGGACGCTGTAGGCGATGTCGTCGGCCCAGTCCATGACCTGGGCCTCCATCGACTGCGCGCCCGGCGGTGCGTCGGCGCGCATCCACCCGAAGACGGCCGCGTCGTCGGCGTACACCCCGAACTTGCGGCTGCCCGGCTGCCGGGTCCACGGGTACTTGGTGGCCGCGTCCAGCGCGGCCCGGGTCAGGTTCAGCCCGATCGAGCGCTCGTCCCCACGCCCCTCGGGGTCGCCGAACGCCTTGGCCTCCAGCCGGGTGAGCACCCGGAGGGTCTGGGCGTTGCCCTCGAACCCGCCGATGTGCGCGCTGATCGCGTCCAGTGCGTCCTCGCCGTTGTGCCCGAACGGGGGATGCCCCAGGTCGTGGGCCAGGCAGGCGGTCTCCACCAGGTCCGGATCGCAGCCCAGCGCGGCCCCCAGCTCGCGGCCGATCTGGGCGACCTCCAGCGAGTGGGTCATCCGGGTGCGCGGGAAGTCGGCCTGCCCGGCCATCACCACCTGGGTCTTGCCGGCCAGTCGCCGCCAGCCCGCGCTGTGCAGCAGGCGAGCGCGGTCGCGGGCGAACTCGGTGCGGCCGGCACGCTTGGGCGGCTCGGGCAGCCAGCGCTGCTCGTCGGCGGGGAGGTAGCCGGGCACGGTCACGCGCGCAACGGTAGGGCCAGGCGGCGACAGAGGCCGGCCTGAGGTCTGCCGGGCTCAGGCCCGCCATCGCTCAGGTCAGCGGTCGAGCCACACGTTGATCAGGCCCAGCGACTCGCGCGCGACGTACTGAGCGGTCAGCGAGCTGCCGGCGCCCTCGACGGTGGGGGAGACCCGGGCGTCCAGGCCGAACTGCTTGGCCAGCGCCAGCGTGCGTGCCTCGTGCGCCGGGTCGGTCACCAGCGTCACGGTCTGGATGCCCTGGGCGGCCGCGATGGTGGCCACGGCCTGGATCGACTCGCGGGTGTCGGTCCCGAACGGGATCGCGATGACGTCGCGGCTCTCCATCCCGTCGGCGACCAGCTCCTCCTTGCCCGCCTGGGCCTCGGAGGTGATGTCGCCGAACTGGAAGCCGCCCACGGTGATGACCGTCTCGGCGACCCCCGCGTCCACCAGGGTGCGGGCGTGGGCCAGCCGGTTGGCCAGCACCGGGGAGGGCGTCCCCTGGTACTGCGCGGCCCCCAGCACGACGATGGCGTCGGTGGCCGTCCGATCGTCGACGGCCGACCAGCGCATGACGTCGGTGACCGCGGCGGCCGGGAGTGCGGCGGCGGCCAGGAACGCGGTCAGCACGACGGCCGGGAACCGCCACCGGGGCCGTCGGCGACGCTGCGCCTGGACGGTCTCCGGTCGCCATTCCAGCAGGACGGCGGGTGCGGCCATGACGGGGATTCTCCCATCCGATCCGGACATCTGCGGACGACAACACGCCCGCCCGTCGCCGGTGGTCCGTCCCGACTTCGATGCTGCGCTGCCGGCTGTGGACGACCAGGGCCGGCTCGGGGGGCGGCGACCTAGGATGCCCGCATGGCCGGCCGGGTGCGCTCCGAGGATGTCGCCCTGGTGCGCGAGCGAGCCCGGATCGACCAGGTGATCGCCGAGGCCGTGACGTTGCGGACCGCCGGTGCCGGGTCGCTCAAGGGGCTGTGCCCGTTCCACGACGAGCGCTCCGCGAGCTTCCATGTGACCCCGTCGCGCGGGCTCTACTACTGCTTCGGCTGTGGCGAGGGTGGCGATGTCGTCGACTTCCTGATGAAGCATGACCACCTCACGTTCACCGAGGCGCTGGAGAAGCTGGCGGCGCGGGTCGGGGTCACGCTGCGCTACGAGGACGGCCAGGGTCCGCAGGCGCCGCGCGGCCCGAGCCGCACGCGGCTGGCCCAGGCCAACAAGGTGGCCGCCGCCTGGTTCGTCGAGCAGCTGGCCACGCCCGCGGCGATGCCCGGTCGCCAGCTGCTCACCGAGCGCGGGTTCGACCAGGAGGCGACCGCGCGGTTCGGCGTCGGGTTCGCGCCCCGCTCGTGGGACGGGCTGCTCGGCGTGCTGCGCGGGCGCGGGTTCACCGACGCCGAGACGCTGGCCGCCGGCCTGGCCGCGCAGGGGCAGCGCGGCACCTACGACCGGTTCCGGGGCCGGCTGGTGTGGCCGATCCGCGACGGGTCCGGCGACGTGCTGGGCTTCGGTGCCCGCAAGCTCGACGCCGACGACGACGGACCGAAGTACCTGAACACCCCGGAGACCGCCCTGTACAAGAAGTCCCAGGTGCTCTACGGGCTGGACCTGGCCCGCAAGGACATCGGCCGACTCAAGCAGGTGGTCGTCGTGGAGGGCTACACCGACGTGATGGCCGCGCACCTGGCCGGGGTCACCACCGCCGTGGCCACCTGCGGCACCGCCTTCGGTCCCGACCACGCGGCGCTGGTGCGCCGGTACCTGTCCGACGACGACACGTTCGGCGGGGAGGTCATCTTCACCTTCGACGGCGACGCGGCCGGGCAGAAGGCGGCGCTGCGGGCCTTCGAGGGCGACCAGCGCTTCGTCGCCCAGACGTTCATCGCGGTCTCGCCGGACGACATGGACCCCTGCGAGCTGCGGCTGGCCCGCGGCGACGCGGCCGTGCGCGAGCTGGTCGCCAGCCGGACGCCGCTGTTCGCGTTCGCGATCCGCTCGACCATCGCCGAGCTGAATCTCTCGACCGCCGAGGGCCGGGTCGCCGCCGTGCGGCGGGCCGCTCCGCTGGTCGCGCGCATCCGGGACACGTCGCTGCGACCTGAGTACGCCCGGCTGCTGGCCGGATGGGTCGGGGTGCCGGAGGCCGAGGTCCGCGACGCGGTGCGCACGGCCGCTCGCGCCCCCAGTGGGTCGGGTGGGCGTGCGGGGGGTCGCGGGGGTTCTGGTGGGCCGGGGGGCGCGGCAGGTCCTCGGCCGGCGGATGGCTCTGGTCCGGATCGAGGTTCGCGGGCGGGCGGGCAGGGTGACGCGGGCGGTGCCCCGCCGCCCTCGCCGGGCCGGGCGCCCCGGCCCAACCCGCGGGAGCCGGCGCTGTTCGTGGAGCGCGAGTCGCTCAAGTGCGTCTTGCAGGAGCCCGAGCTGGTCGGGGAGTGGTTCGAGTCGATCCAGCTCGGCACGTTCCGGCACCCCGCCTACGAGCGGGTGCGCGCGGCAGTCGAGGGTGCCGGCGGGACGTCCGCCGGGGTGGGTGGACGAGAGTGGGTCGACGCGGTGCTGGCGGCCAGTGCCGACGACGACGTGCGCTCCCTGGTCCGCGAGCTGGCCGTGGAGCCGCTGACCACCGCCCGCGACGGGGACGCCCGCTACGCCACGTCGATCGTGGCCCGGCTGCTCTGGGACGAGGCCGGTCGCCGGCTGGTCGACCTCAAGCGCGAGCTCGGTCAGCTCGACGGGGCCGGCCAGACCGAGCGGGCGACCGCGCTGCTGGCCGACGTCATGGAGCTCGAGGTGTACCGCCGCGAGCTGGCCCAGGTCGGGTTGGGGGAGGCGTGATGCGGGGCAGGCTGACGGGGCGAGGGCTGACCGGACGGGGAGCCGGTGATCCGCGGGTCGCCGAGCTGCTGGGCGAGCACGGGCGCCGCGAGCGGCTGCTGGCCTGGGGCGAGCTGTCGGACGGGCAGATCGTGGCCTGCACGCGGGAGGCCCTGCACGTGCCCGAGGTGGGGCGGCTGGCCTGGGACCAGGTGATCCGCGCCGGCTGGTCCGAGGAGTTCCTCGACCTCGTGTACCAGGCGCAGCCGGGGGCCGGACGCGCGGAGGTGCGCCTGCGGTTCGAGGCGCCCGGCAACGTCCCGGCGGTCGTGCGCGAGCGGGTGGAGTGGACGGTGCTGGCCTCGCACGCGGTCACCCTGCGTCATCCCGACGGCCGGACCGCGCAGGCGGTGCTGAACGCCCGGCGCTCGCCGGAGTCCGGGGAGGTGCGCTGGGCGGTGGTCTTCGGCGCGGACGCCGATCCCAGCGACGAGCAGTGGCGAGCAGCAGCCGACGAGGCCCTGGCCGAGGTGCGCGACCAACTCGGCATCTGACCTCCGGCGGATCGGGCGCTGCGGCATGATGACCGCACCCCCACCTTTCCAGGAGTCGTCATGCGCGCCGTTGGCTACCAGCACAGCCTGCCCGTCGAGGATCCGCTCTCGCTGCAGGACGTCGAGCTGCCGGATCCCCAGCCCGGCCCGCGCGACCTGCTGGTGGAGGTCCATGCGGTGTCGGCGAACCCGGTGGACACCAAGCAGCGCAAGCGCGCGGAGCCCGGCGAGGGCCAGTGGGCGGTGCTGGGCTACGACGCGGTCGGCATCGTGCGCGAGACCGGCGCGGCGGTCTCGCGGTCCAGCCCCGGCGACCGGGTCTGGTACGCCGGGAGCATCCGGCGCCAGGGGTCGAACGCGCAGCTGCAGGTCGTCGACGAGCGGGTGGTCGCGCTGGCCCCGCACAACCTGAGCGACGCGGACGCCGCGGCGCTCCCGCTCACGACCATCACCGCCTACGAGCTGCTCTTCGACCGGCTCGGGGTGCCGCGCTCCCGGCCCGCTCACGACCATCCGGAGCAGTCCGTGCTGGTCATCGGCGCCGGCGGTGGGGTGGGCTCGATCCTCGTGCAGCTGGCCCGCCAGCTCACCGACCTGACCGTCATCGCCACCGCCTCGCGCCCCGAGACCCGCGAGTGGGTCACCGCGCACGGGGCGCATCGGGTGCTCGACCACTCCAAGCCGCTGTCCGAGGAGCTCTCGGCCGCCGGGCTGCCTGCCCCGGAGTTCGTGGCGAGCCTGACCGGCTCCGGGCAGCACTTCGCCGAGGTGGCCACCCTGATCGCGCCGCAGGGCAGGTACGGGCTCATCGACGACCCCGATCCGGCGGCCATCGAGTTCCAGCGCTTCAAGGGCAAGTCGGTGAGCCTGCACTGGGAGTCGATGTTCACCCGGTCGGTGTTCGAGACCCCGGACATGATCCGCCAGCACGAGCTGCTGACCGAGGTGGCCAGGCTCGTGGACGCCGGGCGCATCCGCACCACGATCGGCCAGCACTACGGCCCGATCACCGCGGCGAACCTCAGGCGGGCGCACGCCACCCTCGAAGCGGGCGCCTCGGTCGGCAAGATCGTCCTCGAAGGCTTTTGAGCCCGGCTGTTCGTGGGCCGGGTATTCGGGGCGGCGGACACCGGGGTCTGGGGACCCGCAGCGGTGGGCAGGCAGGCCGTGGGCGACGACGTGGCCAGCATCGACGTGCAGGCCTGCGATTCGGTCGGCGGCGTCGGTGGTTGCTATCCTTCTCCGGCGCGTTCGATCCCCCATAGCTCAATAGGCAGAGCGTCCGACTGTTAATCGGCAGGTTCCTGGTTCGAGTCCAGGTGGGGGAGCATCACTGCAGGTCAGGGCCCGGTTCTCCGTGAGGGAACCGGGCCCTTGTCGTGGTGCCCGGCGGTCGCCGCCCATCCGGATTGCCCCAGGGGGTGGCGCCCTGGTGCCCGTTCGGACCTGTCGAGCGGCGCCTCGCGGGCCTACCATCGAGCGATCCGCACCTGATCGGAGTCAGTGGTGGCGCAGAGCAGGTCCAAGCGGCCCGTGCGGCCGTCCCAGGCGCTGGCCGAGGAGCGCGGTCAGCCCACCCTCGCGCCGCACAGCCTGCAGGGTCTTCAGCGCGCGGTCGGCAACCGGGCGGTGGCCCAGCTCATGTCGGTGACGGTGCAGCGGCTCAAGCTCAACGACGGGCCGACGGTCGCCGTCGGGAACCTGCAGCAGCAGCTCAACGCGGTCGGCGGTCCGCGGGTGGCGATCACGGGCCGGTTCGACGCGGCGACGCAGACCGCGGTGAAGGCGTTCCAGACGGCCAAGGGGCTGCCCGCGACCGGGGAGACCGACGCCGCGACCCACAAGGCGCTGGACACCGCTGCGCCGCTGACGGTGAAGGGCGGCCAGACCACCGTCGAGCACGGTGCGGCCAACGTGCACGGCACGACGTTCGCCGGTTGGGAGGGCACGCACAAGATGGGCACGGTCGGCGCGGCCGGGGGCGCGGACGTGGCCCGGGGCGCCAAGACGAATCGGCCGGCCGCCGTCCGCGAGCTGCAGCAGCGGCTCAACGGGAGCGCGGCGCTGAAGGCCGCGGCGACCAAGCTGGCGGTGGACGGCATCTTCGGGCCCCGGACCGAGAGCGGGCTCAAGCTCTTCCAGACGGCCAACGGGGTCGCCCCGGCGACCGGCATCGCCGATCCCGCCACCTGGACGCTGCTGGAGACCCTGGGCGGCCCGGCCACGGGCGGGCGGGTCGAGTTCGAGTGGCGCGAGGAGGTCGAGGGCGTCTCGAACGTGGGTGGCCGGGCCAAGTACGAGTGGCGCCTGAGCCCGACCGAGCTGCGGATCACCGCGGGCATCAACTTCATCCCCAAGGCCAAGGGCGTGCAGCCGAAGATCAACGACTGGCTCTCCGAGATCCGCACGATCTGGAGCACGTTCAAGGGCGTGAGCAAGACCGACCCGAAGGCCAAGCCGGTGCAGGTGAGCTTCGACGCGCTGCAGGGCGGCAAGGACTTCAACATCAACGTGCTCAAGAAGCCGGGCTTCCGCTCGGACGCGGCCAACTGGAACGCGCTGGACGGCCGGCGCGGGCTGGCCGCCCACGAGTTCGGCCACCTGATCGGGCTGTCCGACGAGTACAACCGCGACGAAGGCCAGTTCCTGGCGACGACCGGCCAGGAGCCGCCGACCGGCAATCCCGCGGGCAACGCCGCGAAGGCCGACACGCTGGCCAACGCGATCAAGGCCGAGCTGCCGATCACGGACGCCGACGGCACGAAGCTGGCCGGTGTGGTCACCGCCGAGCTGGGCGGCAACCAGGGCGGCTACTCGCGCTTCGTCGCGCAGCGCTACCGGGCGCTGCACGGCAGCGAGGTGGCCGCCGACATCACGGCTGCGTTCAAGACCAAGGGCTTCCCCGGGTTCCACGGCCCCAAGACCCGCGCGATCACGCCGTTCCTGTACTCGACCGGCGGGATCATGGGCACGATGACGACCGCCGCGGTACCCGGCGGGCATCAGCACCCCGTCGAGGCCCGGCACATCCAGCCGTTCGTGAACATCATCGCCCGCGAGCGTGGCCTGGCCTCGGGCGCGGCCGAGCAGTGGGAGGCTCGGCCGCGATGACCTACGCCCTGCGCCGATCCGGCGGGATGCCGCCGGCCGCCGACGAGCTGCTGACCGTCGCCGCGGACGGCTCGTGGACGATGCACCGCACGCAGGCGGTCGGTGCGGTCGGCACGTTCGCCGGGACGCTGGACCCGGCGGTGGTGGGTCGGCTGGCGGAGCCGCCCGCGGACGAGGCGGGGGTCGGGGCGGCGGGGGTCGGGGCGGCGGGTGGGCCGCCGCCGGCGATGACCCCGGACGCACAGACCGAGCGCGTCGACCTGGACGGGCGCGGCCTCACGCTGGGCGTCTACGACGAGCCACCCGACGCGTGGGCGGAGCAGGTGAGGATCCTGCGCGACCTGCTCGACGAGCTGACCGAGCAGCCGGTCGCCGCGATCGCGCTGGTCGTCTCGGTCGATCCGCCGTCAGCCCGGCTGGAGCACTCCGGCTCGGCGGCGCTCACGATCGGCCCGGCGCCGATCCACGTCGCGGTCACGATCTGGGGCGCGGACGGGGCGATCCTCACCCAGTCGGGCGCCCAGATCGAGGCCGGGGAGGGATCGGGCCGCGCCGAGGTCGGGCCCGGCTGGCGGCTGCCGCTGGCGGTGGGCGACTGGGCGCCCGAGCCCGGCCAGTGGCTGCAGGTCGAGGTGAGTCTGGAGGTCACCGACGACGCCGGGCGCCGGCCCGCGTCGATCAGCGCGATGGTCGAGGTGGGCGCGGATGCATGAGGATCATCGAGCCGCGGAGGGTGACGACGCGCAGCCGCAACCCGCGATCGTCGCGACCCCCACCCCCACCCCCACCCCCGACCTCGACCCCGACCCCGAACCCGCCCCGACCAAGTCCCTCGAAGACCTGACGGGCGTGCGCACGATCGAGTCGATGGTCCCGCTGGCCCATTCGGCGCTGTGGTCGATGGAGCGGGCGTTCTACGAGTCCAGCGACACCCACGACTGGGCGGTCGGGACGATCCCGCACCACATCACGACCAATCCGGGGATCGCCGCCGGCTACGCCGAGACGATCGTGGGCTTCGCGCGCGACTGCCGGGCCCAGGGGCTGCTGGCGCCCGGTGCGGTCCTGCGCGTGGTGGAGGTCGGCGGCGGCACGGGCCGGTTCGCCGCGCTGCTGCTCCGCGCGCTGGGCGACCTGCTGGCTGGCACCTCCCTGGCCGACGTCGAGGTGCGCTACGTCCTGACCGACTTCGCCGCCGAGCGGCTCGGGCAGTGGTCGGCGAATCCGGTGCTGGCCGCGGAGCAGGCCAGCGGGCGCCTGCGCGTGCTCACCCTGGACGCCACCGATCCGGTCGCATCCGAGGTCGCTCAGGAGCGGTTCGCGCTGGACCCCGGCGAGATCGCAGGGCCGGTGGTCCTGGTCGCCAACTACGTGCTCGACAGCCTTCCGCAGGTAGCCGTCGCCCTGCGCGGCGGCGCTGTCCTGGCCGGCCTGGTGTCGCTGGTCGAGCCCGCGGACGGGCGTCCGGCCGACGCACCGGTCGACGTGTCGACCCTGGAAGTGGAGTGGGACTTCCTCCCGCGGCCGATCGAGGGCCTGGACGACGACCTGCGTCCGGTGCTGGCCGACTATCAGGAGGCGCTGGACGACACGGTCGTGCTGCTGCCCTCGACGGGCGTCCGGCTGCTGGGCGCGCTGTGCCGGGACCGGGCCGCGCCCGCGCTCGCGCTGGTCTCGGACAAGGGGACGACCGGGCGGCGCGACCTGCTCGGCCAGGGCCCGCCCGCCTTGGCCTTCCACGGCGGCGGGTTCTCCCTGATGGTCAACTTCGACGCCCTCGGCGGCGCGGTCGGCCGGTGGGGGGCGCAGGTGCTCGCCCCACCCGGCCGTGCCGCGCATCTGGTGTCGTGCGCCTACGTCTTCCCGCCGCGCGCGGCGGACGGGGCCCAGCCGCCGGCCTGGCCGGAGGCCACCCGGGCCTACGCCCGGCACCTCGGCGAGCACGGCCCTGACGACCAGTACCTGCTGCTCACGATGATCGCCGACGGCGAGATCTCCGCGTCGGTGGAGCAGCTGCTGGCGATCCTGCGGCTCTTCCACTGGGATCCGGCCACGTTCCTGCGGCTGGCGCCCCGGCTGCTGGAGCTGGCCCCGGAGATCGCCGACCCGTGGCGCAGCGAGGTCGCGCGCTGCCTGCGCCGGGTGTGGGCCGCCTATGTGCCGATCGGCGAGCAGGCCGAGGTCGCCACGCTGATCGGGCTGGTGCTGTCCGGGATGCGGCTGCACCGCGAGGCGCTGGGCTACTTCGAGGAGGCAGTGGCCGAGCACGGCCAGTCCTCGAACGCCCTGTTCGGTGCCGCGCTGAGCCATCTGGAGCTCGGCGACCCGGAGACTGCGCGAACCTCGGCGCAGGCCGCCCTGGCCGCTGATCCCGGCTTCGGCGCGGCCCGGGCGCTGCTGGTGACGCTGGCCGAGGAGCCCTCGTGACGCTGCTGTCCGAGGCGGTCGCGGAGTTCCTGGTCGCCGACGAGTGGCCGGCCGTCCCGGTGCGCACCGAGGAGTCGGTCGCCTTCGAGACGGTCTTCGAGGGCAGCCAGGGCGCCTGGCCGGTGCGCCTCTCCGCCTACGACGCGTTCGGACAGCTGGTGGTCGAGTCGCTGCTGCCCTTCGACGTCGACACGGAGCGGGCGGTGGACCTGCGCGAGTTGGTCGCCGCGGTGAACTGGCAGCTCATCACCGGCGCGTTCCAGGTCGACCCGGCCAGCCTGGAGCTGCGGTTCCGCAACGCGCTGCTCCTGGCCGACGGGCAGCCCGTGACCCCGCGGCTCGTCAAGGGGCTGCTCTACTCCAACGTCCTGACCGTGGACCGGTGCTGGTGGGGGATCGCCGCGTTGGTGTCCGGCGAGCTCGGAGTCGCCGAGGTGGTGGCGGGGTTGCGGCTGTAGACGGCGAAGCCGGTCAGTGCTGTGAGCGTGGCCGCCTACGCTGGGCCCATGCGCGACGGTGACCATCGACGTGACCGGGTGCGCACGTTCCAGGCCCGGCGCACGCGGATGGCGCCCACGTCGGCGTCGGCCCTGACCCGGCTGGGGACGGTCTGGGGGATCGACCAGCATCGGCCACCCGCCGACCTGGGCACGCTGTTCGACCCGCGGCTGCCAGTCGTGCTGGAGATCGGCAGCGGCATGGGCGAGGCGACGCTGGCGATGGCGATCGCCGACCCGGGCATGGGCGTGGTCGCCGTCGACGTGCACACGCCCGGCCTCGGCTCCCTGCTTGCCGGGGCTGAGCGGGCGGGGCTGGTCAACGTGCGCATCTGCGACGGCGACGCCGTCGAGCTGATGGACCACCTCGCGCCCGCGACGCTGGCCGGCATCCGCGCCTACTTCCCCGACCCCTGGCCCAAGAACCGCCACCACAAGCGCCGGCTGGTCCAGCGCCCGTTCGTCCAGCGTGCCGCCGAGCTGCTCGCTGCGGGCGGCACCCTGCACCTGGCGACCGACATCGCCGAGTACGCCGACCAGATGCTCGCGGTGTGCGGGGCCGAGCCGGCTCTGGTCAATGGCGCGGGGACGGCCGACGGCTTCCTGCCTCGGCCCGAGTGGCGGCCGGTGACCGGATACGAGCGGCGGGGGCTGGCCGCGGGGCGCTCGATCCGCGACGTGCTGTTCCGCCGGGTCTGACCGGGCCCGACCGGGGCTGACCGGGGCAGGCCGGACCTGACCGGGGCGGCGGAGCCCCTGGCAGCGCCTCGGCAGCGGCCGACCCTTCATGACAGTGGCGTGACAGCGCTCGGCGCGCAGGCTTGCCCCAGTCCAAGGAAAGGGGACCCCATGAACACCTCACCTGGCACCGCCCCCGCGGTGCGCGCCGAGGGGCTGGTCAAGGTCTTCGGCACCAATCGCGCCGTCGACGGCGTCGACCTGATCGTCCCGACCGGCAGCGTCTATGGCGTGCTCGGCCCGAACGGCGCCGGCAAGACCACCACGATCAACATGCTCGCCACGCTGATGCGCCCCGACGGCGGCCGCGCCGAGATCTTCGGCCACGACGTCGTCCGCGAGCCGCAGATCGTGCGCCAGCTGATCGGCGTTACCGGCCAGTACGCCTCGGTCGACGAGACCCTCTCCGCCCAGGAGAACCTGATGATCTTCGCCCGGCTGCTCGGCCTGTCCCGCGCCGAGGCCAAGCGGCGCTCCGCCGAGCTGCTCGAGCGCTTCGCCCTGACCGAGGCCGCCAAGCGACCGCTGAAGCACTTCTCCGGTGGCATGCGCCGGCGCCTGGACCTCGCGGCCAGCCTGATCGCCCAGCCCCCGCTGATCTTCCTCGACGAGCCGACGACCGGCCTGGATCCACGCACCCGCGGCCAGATGTGGGACACGATCCGCGACCTGGTCGCCACCGGTTCGACCGTCCTGCTCACCACCCAGTACCTCGACGAGGCCGACCAGCTGGCCGACCGGATCGCGGTCATCGACCGCGGCCGCGTGGTCGCCGAAGGCACCGCCGACGAGCTCAAGGCGTCGGTCGGCACGTCCTCCCTCCAGCTGCGCCTGGCCGACCCGGGCGACGACGCCGACGCCCTGGCCGCGATCGAGCGGGTCCTCGGGGTCACCGGCACGCGCTCGCCGGAGGCCTCGCGGATCACCGCGCCCATGGCCGACGCCGATCTCGTCGCCGATCTGCTCATCACGCTGCGCGAGGCGGGCATCCACCTGACCGAGATGAGCGTGCAGAAGCCCACGCTCGACGAGGTCTTCCTCACCATCACCGGTCACGACACGTCGGTCACCACCGACGAGGAGCAGACCGACGCAGTCCTCGAAGGAGCCCGCGCATGACCACCCTCACTCAGGCGCCGCCGGTCGCGATCGTCCCGGCCTCGCAGCGCCACCTCAAGAACCGCACCAGCCTCGCGCAGACGATGCGCCACACCCTGACGATGGCCGGCCGCGGCCTCATCAAGGTGCGCCGCACGCCCGAGCAGCTGTTCGACGTCACCTTCCAGCCGATCATCTTCACACTCATGTTCGCCTACCTGTTCGGTGGCGCGATCTCCGGTGACGTGACCAGCTACCTGCCGGTCCTCATCCCGGGCATCCTCGTGCAGACGGTCATCACGACCTCCGTGGTCACCGGCACGCAGCTGCGCGAGGACATGGACAAGGGCGTCTTCGACAGATTCCGGTCGCTGCCGATCGCCCGCATCGCGCCGCTGTCCGGCGCGCTGCTGGCCGACACCCTGCGCTACGCGATCGCCACCTCGATCACGTTCCTGGTCGGCTTCGGCATCGGCTACCACCCGGCCGGCGGCGTCGGCGCGACTCTGCTCGCGGGCCTGCTGGTGATCGCCTGCGCGTGGGCGATCAGCTGGATCTTCGCCTTCTTCGGCGTGATCGCCCGGTCGGCGTCCAGCGTGCAGGGCATCTCGATGCTCGTGCTGTTCCCGCTGACGTTCATGTCCAACGCCTACGTCCCGGTCGAGACGATGCCGACCTGGCTGCGGACGTTCGCCACCTACAACCCGGTCTCGCACCTGGTGACCGCGGTGCGCGACCTGGCCAACACCGGCAGCGTGACCACCGACCTGTGGTGGTCGCTGATCGGGGCGGGCGTGATCGTGCTCATCTTCGCCCCGCTGACCGTCCGCGCGTACATGCGCAAGGCCTGACGACCGAGCCGGCGCGCGGACCTGCGCGAATCGCCCACGGACCTGCGCGGAACGCCCACAGAGGGGCGTTTCGCGCAGGTTCTGCGTCAGTCCAGGAGGGCGACCAGGGCTGTGAGGTCTGCGTGGGCCTCGTGGGCGTCCGGGGGGCCGATCTGCTCGACCAGCCGGGCCAGTGTGGGCTCGTGGGCATCGAGGCCGCCGCGCAGCCGGACCGAGCTCGCGAGCGCCACCCGCGCGTGGGCCGTCTGGCCGGTCGCGGCCAGCCAGAACGCGAGGGCCAGCACCGCGTCGGCGATGATCGGCTGGTCGCCGCTGCGCAGCGCCGAGGGCATCGCCGCGCGCAGGGTCACGCGGGCCTGCTCGATCTCTCCGCACAGGACGAGGGCCCGCGTGCGCAGCGCGCCGTCCCAGGCCGCGAGCTGGTCCATGAACCCGGACGTGCCCATCGGGACCGTGTCGAGGTGGCGTAGGGCAGTGCGACCGTCGCCCAGGGCGATCGCCAGCGCCGCCCCGGCCATCGCCGCCTGCAGCAGCGCGCGCTCGGACCCGTCGCCCTGCGCGACCGACTGGATCTGGGCCAGGCGCTCGCGGGCCTCGTCGTGCCGGCGCAGGCGCAGCAGGATGGTCAGGCTCAGCGTGAGCTGCTGGAGCAGGTCCGCCGCCGAGGTCAGCCCGCGCAGCCCCTCGGTCGCCCGGTCCGCCGTCGCCAGCGCCTCGTCCAGCCGCCCCTGCAGCATCAGCCACTCCGAGCGCATCTGGCAGGCCAGCGCCGCGCCCCACACATCGCCCAGCTCGTCGAGCCGCTGCAGGGCCAGCTCGCTGTGCCGGCCCAACTCGGCCTGGTCGCCGGCGTTCTGGGCCATGACCGCGCGGACGAGGCTCAAGAACGCCTGACTCCACGGTGGCAGGTCGGCGTCCTGCTCGGCCTCCGGGACGATGAGCGCCCGGCCCCAGTTCAGGGTCGGGTCGCGGGGCTCGGCCAGCGCGCTCGCGGCGGCCTGCACCAGCGGCGGGACCACTGCCGCGAGCTCCGAGGGGTACCGGCGCGCCCCCTCGGCCAGCTCGGTCGCCCGTGCCCGGAGAGTCTCGGCCGTCGGGGCGGCGGACATGGCCGGGGGTGCGGTGGGGGGGTCGGCCGATGCGCCCCGGGGGCCGGCGGCTGCGCCGCTGGACGCCTCGCGACCCTCGGCGGTCAGGGCCGCCTGCATCGCGGCCACCAGGATCGCGATGCCGTGGACCACCACGGCGGCCTCGGAGTCGATCGGCGCATGGTCGTTGGCGAAGGTCGCCAGGCCCGCCTGCAGGTCGTCGAAGCGCTCGCGCATCATCCAGGCCCACAAGGCGGTCCGAAGCACCTGGACCCCGACCGGGTGCAGGTCCTCGGTCGCGGCGGCCGTGCGCAGGGCGACCCCCAGGCTCTCCTCGTTCGCGTCGAACCACGCCAGCGCCTCGCGAACCCGCGGGCCGCGCACGAGCGCGTCGTGGGACCCTGCCAGCTCGACCATCGCCCGGGCCTGGTGGGCCCGGAATGCGGCCTCCTCGCCCAGGGTGCGCAGCCGATCGAGTCCGTACTCGCGGACCGTCTCCAGCATGCGCAGCCGGCCGTCGGCCCGGCTCAGCAGCGAGCGGTCCACCAGCCGGTCGAACGCCTCGGCGGTGGTGCCGAAGTGGCTGGCCGCGACCTGCGCGTCCGGGGCGCCCAGCCCGTCGGGGAAGACCGAGATGGCCAGCAGCGCGGTGCGCTCGCCTTCCGTGAGGGTCTCCCAGCTCCAGTCGATGAGTGCCCGCAGCGTCTGATGGCGCGGGTCGGCGGCTCGTGGTCCGCGGGCCAGCAGCGCGAACCGGTCGTCCAGCCCGGCGTCTATCTCGGTCAGGGTCAGGCTGCGCGCCCGGGCCGCAGCCAGCTCCAGGGCCAGCGGGAGACCGTCGAGCCGGCGCACGATCCGGGCGGTGACCTCGGCCAGCGCGGCCTCGGGGGCGTGCCCGCGGGCGGCTCGCACCCGGCGGGCGAACAGCTCGATCGCGTCCGGCTCGGGCAGTGGCCCGAGGTCCACGAACGCCTCGCCGGGCAGGCCCAGCGGCTCGCGGCTGGTGGCCAGCAGCTGGGCGGCGGGCAGCTCGCGCAGGAGGTCCAGGGCCACGGCCGCGGCGGACTCGGAGACGTGCTCGCAATTGTCCAGCACCAGCAGCAGGCGTCGTCCGGCCAGCGCGTCCAGTGCCCGCTCCCGGGCGGTGGTGGGGGTGGCTGCGGGGTCGGCCAGCCGGATCGTGCGCCCGACGACTCCGGCCACGGCCGCCCACACCTCGTCGGGGCCCGCGGGTGCCAGCTCGACCATCACCGATCCTGGCCGGCGGCGGGCGGTCTCCTGGGCCAGCGTGGTCTTCCCGGCGCCGCCCGGCCCGATCAGGGTGACCAGCCGCTCGGTGGCCAGCTGCGCCTCGATGAGCGCCAGCTCGTCGAGGCGTCCGACCAGGGAGGTGAGGGCGGCAGGGACCGGGGTCGGGGCGGCGGGCAGCGATCCCGAAGGCTGGGGGCCGGCCGCGAGGGCCGGTGGTGGGGCCGGCGCCGCGGTCGCAGCCGGTGTGGCGGGTGTGGCGGCGGCGGCGCGCACCAGTCGCTCGGCGTGCCCGCGGTCCTCGAACAGGTCGCGGACCACCCAGTCGAACCCCTCGGCCGGGGTCCACGGGTCACCGGTCCACAGGTCCAGCGCCTGCTGGGCGAGCACCGCGGCCTGGCGCGGATCCTCGGTCCGGCGCGCTCGCGCCACGAGATCCTGGAACGTGGCGACGTCCACGTCCTCGCGGGGCAGCGTCAGCCGGTAGCCGCCCGGCGCAGCCTCCAGCACGCCGTCGGGCAGGGCCCGGCGCAGCCGCGACGCCAGCGACTGCAGCGCCGCGCGCGGGTCGGCCGGGGGATCGTCGGGCCAGACGTCCTCGGCCAGCGCTCGGTAGCGCACGGTCGTGCCGGTGTCCAGGGCCAGGCGCAGGAGCAGCGCCTCCTGCCCTCGCCCGCGGACGACGGCACCCTCGCCGGGGGCGTCGATCCCCAGCCCGCCGAAGAACCTGAGCCGCACCCGGCCCACCTTAGGCAGCGGGGCGCTCAGGCGTGGCGTGGTGCGGTCGGTGGGCGGTGCGGCGGCGCGATCCCTGGCGACGTGACCAGCACCCTGACTTGGCCGCAGGTCGGCGCCGAAGCCTGCGCGAATGGGATCCAGAAGGAGAGGGCCAGAATCGTGCCCGTGCAGTGGGCAAGCGACGGAGACGAGCGGGTCGAGGTGGTCCAGCGCGTCCTGGCCTGGTTCGACCAGCACCAGCGCGACCTGCCCTGGCGGGCCGAGGGGCGCACGCCCTGGGGCGTCCTGGTCAGCGAGATCATGCTCCAGCAGACCCCGGTGGTGCGGGTGCACCCCGTGTGGACCGAGTGGATGGACCGCTGGCCCACTCCCGCGGCGCTGGCCGCGGACCCGCCGGGTGAGGCGGTCCGGGCGTGGGGTCGCCTGGGCTATCCGCGGCGGGCACTGCGGCTGCACGCCGCCGCGGTCGCGATCGTGGCCGACCACGCCGGCGAGGTCCCCGACCAGCCCGCGGACCTGCGCGCGCTGCCCGGGGTGGGGGAGTACACCGCCGCGGCCGTGCTCGCGTTCGGCTTCGGCCGCCGGGCACTCGTCCTGGACACCAACGTGCGCCGGGTGCTCGCCCGACTGCTCGCGGGCACCGAGCACCCGCCCGCGAGCCTCACCCTTGCCGAGCGCGGGCAAGCGCGGGCGCTGCTGCCCGACGACGACCGGACCGCCGCGCGCTGGGCGGTCGCGGTGATGGAGCTGGGTGCCCTGGTGTGCACGGCCACGGCCCCGGACTGCCCGCGCTGCCCGGTCGCCGATTCCTGCGTGTGGCGCGCGGCCGGCCGCCCGCCGGGGCAGCGGCCACGGCCGGTGCAGCGGTTCGCCGGGACCGACCGGCAGGCGCGGGGCCGCCTGCTGGCGGTGCTGCGCGAGGCCGACGAGCCGGTGCCGCACGAGGCCCTGGCGGCGGCGTGGCCGGTCGACGCGGCCCAGCGGGAGCGCGCCCTCGACGGTCTGGTGGCCGACGGCCTGGTCGAGCTGGTCGGCCCGGACGGCTACGCGCTGCCCGGGCTGGCTCCGGCGACCAGCCATCAGGCCCGCTGACCCCGAGTGGGGCTCACCCCAACGGCAGGCTCACCATCACCATGTTGTGGTCCGAGGCCCGGAACTTGTTGTCGAACCGGCCACGGCCGGTCAGCTTGAGGACCACCTCGTGCCGGGTCGCCTGCACCGAGGAGAAGACGTAGTCGATCCGCGTGGTGTTGCGCTTGTAGAAGTACGGCTTGGGCGGGAAGCCCTTGTACTTGGCGATCTTGGGCGCGTAGTTGACCGAGCCGTAGTTCACGTTGACCTTGGCAGGCGCGGTGGCGCCGTCGATCAGCCCCGAGGCGGCCACGATGGCCTGGGCCCCGGTGGGCTGGCGGCGGGCGTAGGAGTTGAAGTCCCCGCCGATCACGATCTCGGCCTTCTTCAGCCCGCTGCGGGCGATGATCGATCGGGCGGTGCGGTCCAGGTGGCGCGCGACAGCCTGGCGCAGCTCCTCGCCGGCGGCGTTCTTCTGGGTCGGCAGATGGACCGACAGGTACAGGGTCGGCCGGTTGGCCCCCACCGGCGTCAGGAACGCCCATGACACGGCCCGGTCCTGGATGCCCGGCCGCCAAGTGCCCGCGATCGCGGCCAGGCCCGTCATCCCGGTGACCACGCTCTGGTCGGGCAGCTGGGCCAGGCGCATCCGCTTGGTGTTGTAGAAGACATGGGCGCCGCGGGTGCAGCCCGCAGAGCAGCCGGTGTAGTCGGTCGAGGCGATCCGGTAGCCGATCGGAGCGAGCCGGGCCCGCACGTCGTCGACCAGCCGGATCCCGCGCCACTTCATCGTGCTCGCCTCCTGCACGAGCAGGACGTCGGGGTTGGCCGAGGCCACGTTGCGCGGCAGCGCCAGCCGTCGGGTGGCGTAGGCGAACTTGCCCTTGCCGACGCGCGAGTTGGCGATGTTGTAGGTGGCCACGCGCACGGGCGCGGGCGTGGCGCCGGGGTTGGCCGTGACCGCCGCCGCGGTCGGCGGGGCGGGCTCGCCCACCGCGAGCGGGGCGGGGACCACGAGCATCGTCGTGGCGGTGGCAGTGAGGGTCAGCACGCTGACAAGGCGTCTCATGAGAGCAGCTCCTGTGGGGATCTCGGCACTTCGGCCCCTCGGGAGGAGGCCCACAGGCGACAGGAATCATGAGTACCCGGCGGAGGACGCGGTTGGCGCCCTTGGTGCGCCCGGGATTATGTCCGAGCCCGCGCGCGGGTGTCCTGGCGAAAGCAGCGCGCCCTCACGACGTGGTTCCGGCCAGCGCGACTCACCGACCCGTGCGGCTCCATCATCGACAGGGGTCCGCGGACCGGGACGGAAGGACTTCAGATGGCCCAGGTGGCCGAGGGTGGCGCATGGCGACCGCTCCCCGACGACGACTTCAAAGCCGAGGAGGAGCTGCGTCTGGCGGTCGTCCTGAACGGCGGGGTCAGCCTGGCGATCTGGATGGGTGGGGTCGTCCTGGAGATACACCGACTGACCAAGCGCGAGGGCGTCTACGGGCGGGTGCTGCTCGCATTGAACAGCCGGGCGCGGGCGGACGTGATCGCGGGGACCTCGGCAGGTGGGATCAACGGCGGGGCCTTGGCCCTGGGACAGGTCTACCCGGATTCCGACGTCGGTGCGCTGCGCGACGTGTGGGCTCGGGAAGGCTCGCTCTACGACCTGCTTCAGGAGCCGTGGAGCGGCAAGCCGGACTCCCTGCTCCAGGGCAACGCGAAGTTCCTGCCCGCCCTGGAGGCGGCGTTCACCGAGCTGACCCGGCCGGCTCGCGCCGGGAACGCCCAGGGCTACTCGCCGGACGACCGGCCCATCGCCCTCACGTTGACCACGACCTTGCTGACCCCGATGACGAAGACGCTGACGGACGTGCTCGGCGAGCAGGTGTTCCAGCCCAGCCATGCAGGGCGGTTCCAGTTCTGGCGCATCCCCGAGCCGCTGCCGGTGCCCGATGGGAGCGACAAGCGAGACCACTTCGCCCCCAGCGAGGGCGGATTGCCGCGCCGGCTCGCCCTGGCCGCTCGTTCGACCGCCTCCTTCCCTGTTGCATTCGAGCCGGTGCACGTCCCCATCGGTGTCGGAACGCCAGACGGAGTCCCGCCCGACATGGGCGGCCACGCCAACTTCGACGTCTCACGCTGGGTGGTCGACGGCGGGGCTCTGATGAACACGCCGGTGGAGCCCGTGCTGGAGCAGATCACGGCGGCGCCGGCCAGCAAGCGCGTGCGGCGCGCGCTGCTGCTTGTGGTGCCGGACCCCTACGTGCCCGGTCAGGCCGAGCGGGAGGCCGAGTCGGACGGTGCCATCCCGACCATTCCGCTTGCTCTGCGCAACATCGTCAAGGCGATGACGACGCAGACAGTCGCCGAGGACCTGCGCAGGATCGAGGCGCATAACCTGCGCGCGGCCAGCCGGCGCGGCTCGCGCACCGACCTGCTGCGCACCTTGAAGTCCGGCGAGCAGATGCGCGGCATCGCCGAGAGTCTGCACGACGTGTATCTCGATCTGCGCGTTGCACGCGCAGCTGACCAGGTGGCCAAGCTGACGGCGTCCACGGTCGAACTGCCGGTGGCGATGTGGTCAGTGCGGCTCCGGGAGCACTGGCTCGCGGCGGTGCACAGGCCACAGGATGCGCAGCCGCAGCCGTACCCGCCCATCGTCCCCGGGTCGGCTGGCTACTGGGGACCGCTGGACGCTGACGGCCGATGGCAGTGGGGGGTGGCCACACTGGAGCGACTGTCCGTCGCCGTGCAGGATCTGCTCAAGCGAGCCATCTGGCTCCTGCCAGGAGGCGGTGGCTGGACGGCCGGGCAGGGCATCGAGGAGTTGCGCACCGAGTACGCCGTGCTGGCCGGTGAGGT
This sequence comes from uncultured Bifidobacteriaceae bacterium, assembly GCA_964418695.1. Taxonomy (GTDB): domain Bacteria; phylum Actinomycetota; class Actinomycetes; order S36-B12; family CAIYMF01; genus Prado023. Next base: position 143,270 of record CAYQMN010000005.1, read on the forward strand.
GCGTCTGCTGCGACGGGCCGACAGCAGGTTCTGGCAGGCGTGGTCACCTCAAGAGTCAGCGGGGGTGGCCGTGGGCCCGTCCGCGGCGCTCAGTCCCGACGAGCTCCTCGGGGCGGTCGACAAGCACCTGGCGACGTGGTGGCGCTCGGTCAGCGACGGCATCGAGAGCGCGGGGGAAGGGCCTTCGGGCACGCCGGTGGCGGACCGGCTCCAGAGCCTGGCCGAATCCCTGGTGTGGATCGGCCACCGGGCCGCACGGATCTGCTGGCCGTTCCTGCCGGCCGAGGACGACCACCTCCTGCAGAGCGACCGGCTGAAGTGGCTCTGCACGGCATTCCTGGACGATCCGGAGATCTGGGCGGGTGGTCGGCACGATCCGATGAGCGCCGCTCTCGCGCTCGAGGTCTGCTACCTCTGCCTCGTCGAGGGCGACAACGGCGGCGCGAGCGAGCAGGTCGTCGACCTGGTGCGGATCAGCGCCGGAGTTCGCCAGCCGTTCGCCCCGACCCTGGAGGCCAGCCAACGGGTGGCTGGCCTGCGCCTGGGCCATTTTGCGGCCTTCCTCAAGCAGACCTGGCGAGTGAACGACTGGATGTGGGGCCGGCTGGATGGTGCCAACCGGCTCATCACCCTCCTGCTCGATCCCGAGCGTCTGCGCCGGCGGGTAGTGCTGGGCGCTCCGGCCGGTGCCGGCTCCGCGGCGACGGACGCCGAGCGGGCCTGCGCCCGCCGCCTCCTGGGGATCATCCTGGGTTTGCCCGAGGATCAGGTCGACGAGCACCGCTGGGCGCTGGTCCTGGACCTGCTCACCGGCGACGTGCCGCTGGAGCAGGGCCGCGAGGTGCTGGCCCCACTCGTCGACCACCTTGTCGAGGAGGAGGCCGAGGGGATCGTGCGGGCTGAGGAGCCCGCACTGTTGCGCGCGGTTCGCGCCGACGAGGAGGCGGGGGAGACGCCGACGAGCGCCGGATCGAAGTGGCGCAGCGCGCGCTACGCGGGCACCGGCGAGACCCTCCCCGGTGAGAGTGAAGCGGTCCCAGCCAGGACGACCGTGCGCACCGTCTTGGCCAGAAGGCAGGAGCGCCCATGACCAGCCCCCCGGACCCGCCACCCTCGGGTGCATCCCCATTGCGGATCTTCGCCGAGGCGCGGATCGGCGGAGAGCCGATCCCCTCGACGGCGACGTCCGAGCTCATGCTGCACACGGTCACCAAGGCGCTCGGGGCGGGTGCCACGCTCGTGGACTCGATGGGCTCGACCGTGCCCGCAGCCAAGCCGATCACCAAGGTGCTGCGGGGTGCTGGGGTCTCGGTCTACACCCTCAGCGACACGCTCGGAGGGAAGGGGATCAAGCGAGGCTTGGGCCTGGCTCTGCTGGCGCTCGGTGGTGCGCTGGTCGCGATCTCGCTGATCACCGGCTCAGTGCCGGCCTGGCTGACCACGATCGGATTCGCGATCCTTCTGGGAGGCCTGGCGTACGTCGCATTGGCGTCCGGCATGCTCATTCTGGCAGTCGTGCTGGCGACTCCGGTGATCCCTCTGGGCGTGTGGTCCATGCGCGATGTGGCCTCGGACATGGGCGTCGGGGGGGCCTCCACGCAGATCGGGCTCATCGTGTTGCTCATCCTCACCGCGATGATCATGGGGGTCGTGACCGTTCCGGAGCGGTCGCCGGGGGCAGCGTGGGCTGCCCTCCCTTGGCGGTCGGCGCTGCGCAAGGGGGCCTGGCTGGTGGGTGGGGTCTTCCTGGCACTCGTGGCTGCGGGGGCGCTGGTGGTCACGGGTTGGACCCTGTACGTCCTGGGCTCCTACCAGGCAGCTCCCGGGGGCTTGGACTGGGAGCTGATCGCCTGGGTGCTGGCAGCAGGAATCTCAGTGATCCTTGCGGCATACGGCTTGCGACAGGCTCGACGCCTGGGCGGTCGCCCGGGCTTGGATCCAATCCTTCCGGCCCGCGACGCGGCCGTGGCAGTCGAAGCGGCGGCGAGAATGGCCGACGAGAGGTCCACCATGGCCGTGCGCGCTGCGGCCCCGAGCCACCTCAAGGCCGCCTGGCTCCCGGTCAGACCGGCATCGGCACGCGCGAGCGATGCTGCACGCCGAGTGCAGGAGGCGGTCGCCGTAGCGGACCGCGCATCCGTCGAGGCAGACAGGGCGACCGGCGAGCTCCTGACGCGCCTGCCCACCCGGGAGCTGCTGCCACAGCTGAAGAACCATCGCGTCGCAGGAGTGGAGAGCAGTGCGCGTCGGGCACTCAGGGAGGCGCGCCAAGCACGCAAGCTGGCCGAGACGCGCGTGCATTCGCCCGAACGACTCCGGGCAATGGCTGCTGCCTCGGTGCGCGCCGCGACGGCCGTCGAGCAGTACGCCACGCTGCTGGGCGACGATCCGCGAGCCCGTCGTGCCCGAGAGGCGGCCAAGCTGACTCGGGAGTCCAGTGTCCGGGTCGTCGCTGCGGCCTCTGAGCTCTCACATTCGAGAGCGTCGGTGGTGAATCGGGTCGAGGACGCGCACCAAGCGGCGCAAGCCCTGGCCACGTCGGTGGAAGCGCTTCGGGATGTCACCGGGGGTGAGTTCATCAGCGCCCGTGCTGAGTTGGTGCGCGGCTACGCGGCACAAGCCCGCGCAGCACGAGTCCGGATGTCGCCCGGGTCGCAGGACGAACGCCTTCGCAGGGGGCGGGCAGCCGAGTGGACCTGGGTGTTCGGCGCGACCTACCTGGTCATCTTCCTGGTCGGATGCGCGATCCTTCTCGACCGGGTGGAGGGCCTCCAGGCCTTGGTCGAGCTTGGGGCCTTCCCCGTGATTGCGTCCTTCGGGGTTCTCGGCGTGCTGTGCATGACCGCGGTGCTTCTGATGAAGGAGGCTCGCGAGGATCTGCGACCGGGCCGCTGATGACCGAGCCGGATTCCGCAAAGACGTGGGGCGACCGGGATTCGAACCCGGAGCCTGTCGGATTATGAGTCCGCCGCTCTGACCAGTTGAGCTACCGCCCCGAGTGGCCCAGCCTAGAAGACCGCCAACCGCGACTGATCCGGCGGCGCACCCGGCGGCGCACCCGCCACCCGCCCGCTCGGCGCCCGGGAGTCTCGGGCCGACCTCGGCGAGCGGCAGGTGGTAGGCATCCCCCATGGAGCAGGCGGGGGCGAGGTCGCCGGAGGGCATCTGGGGGCAGCCCCCTGCGCCGTCGGGCATGCCGGCGCCAGGCTCCCCGCCGGCGCCCCCGCAGGTGCGCACGGGGGCGTTCGCCCGGGTGCGAGTGCGGTGGCTGGCGTTCACGGTCGTGGTGGGCGGCCTGGCTCTGCTCGCCCTGGCCGGGGTGCTGGGCGCCTTCGGCGTGGAGGTGGGCGACGACCTGCTCGGCGTGCAGATGTACCTGGTGATCGCCGCGTGGGTGGTGATCGTCGTGTCTGCCCGCTGCGGGGTGCGCCTCGGTGCCATGTTCCGGTGGCCGCGGCTGGGCGCGTACTGGTGGGTCGTCGCGGGGATGTTCGTGGTCCAGCTGGTGTTCTCGCTGGCCGCGTCGATGGTCACCAGCGTGATCGCGCCCGGGTGGGCCGACTCGGTCGAGGGCGTGGGCCAGGGGAATCTCCTGCTCGTCGTCCTCGGTCTGGTGATCCTGCCGCCGCTGGTCGAGGAGACCGTCTTCCGCGGCATCCTGGTCGAGCGGCTCACCGTGCGCTGGCGTCTGCTGTGGGCGATCCTGGCGTCCGCGGTGCTGTTCGGGGCGCTGCATGCCGATCCGGTGGGTGCCGGCGCCTTCGCAGTCGTCGCCACGCTGCTGTATCTGAGGACCGGGTCGCTGTGGCCCTCGCTCCTGGTGCACCTGGCCAACAACCTGCTCGTGCTCACCCTCACCCGGACCCTGGGGGCCGACGAGAGTGGCGCCGAGGTGCCGGACACCGCGAGCGTGCTCACCTCGGCCGCCTTCCTGGCGGTGGTGAGTGTGCCGCTGCTGGCCTGGTTCCTGCGGGTGCACTGGCCCACGCGCGACCAGCTCACCCCGTACCAGGCGTACGAGGTGCGCGCCGGTCTGCCGGAGCTGACGGTGCCCACCGTCGAGTGGTCGGTGCGGCGTGACGTCCCGTTCCGGCTGGCCGTCACCAACTCGCACCTCGTGGTCAGCGAGGTCGGCGGGCCCGCGGCTGAGCCGGTGGCCGAGCCGGTCGCCACCCTCGCCTTCGAGGCCGTCGTGGGGGTCTACGCCGCGCGAGCGCCCGGCGGTGGGACGTCCGAGATCGTCGTGGTCGTGGCGGGCAACGGGACCTGGTCGGGCTTCCGGGTGGATGGTGGAGCACCGCGGTCCGCGCGCGCCCTCGCGGCCGGCATGCGCGAGCGGATCGACGCCGCCCGGTACCGCGCCTGGGTGAGCACCTGGCCGGCAGTGCCCCCGGCGCCCTGATGTGCTGGCTGCCCGCGGGGGCTGGCGAAAGCACAGGTGTGTGATTTATCCTCACCTTCGACGGCCACCGTCCGTACGTCGAGTCCGCTGGGGAAGGCGAAACTCGCCGGGATCGGAGGTCGGTCATGGCCGTGCGTATGGCCGCGGAGCGCCCGGGTCTGACCCGGGGCGTTCTCTTCGTGCATTCCACGCCCCGGGCACTGTGCCCGCACTTGGAGTGGGCTGTCAGCGACGTGCTCGGCACGCGCTTGAGTCTGGACTGGATGCCGCAGCCGGTCCTGCCCGGGCAGGTCCGCGCCGAGATCTCCTGGCAGGCCGCAGTGGGCACCGCTGCCCGGATCACCTCTGCCCTGCGGCCGTTCCGCACGGTCCGCTACGAGGTGGCCGAGGAGCCGGGCAAGGGCGCCGAGGGGGAGCGGTTCGCCGTGACCCCGCACCTGGGCGTGTTCCGGGCGACCATGGGCCCGCACGGCGACCTGATGATCCACGAGGACCGACTGCGCAGCGTGCTGGCCGCAGCCGCCGACGACCCGCAGGGCCTGTCCGAGAGCCTCGAGCGGCTCCTGGGCAGCGCCTGGGACGCGGAGCTGGAGCCGTTCCGCCGCGCGGGCGACGGTGTTCCCGTGCGCTGGCTGCACCAGGTGGTGTGAGCGGCACCAAGACCCGGGGGAGGGGCAGATCGGCTCGGCCGGCAACAAGCCCGGCCGGGCCGATCGCACGCGTGAGCCGGGGCGCGGAGAAGGCGGGGCGGTGGCGGGGCGCGGCCCGGGCCAGAGGGGCGGCGATTCGGAGATGGACTCAGTGCTCCGTGCGGATGCCCTGTTCCAGTGCGGCGGCGACGGCCTCGAACTGCGCCAGGGCCGCGGTCAGATCCTCCACGATCTCGCGGGCGATGACCTCGGGTGCGGGAAGGTGGTCGGCGTCCTCCAGCGACTCGTCGCGCAGCCAGGTGATGTCGAGGTTGACCTTGTCTCGGGCGACCAGCTCGTCGTAGGAGAAGGCCTTCCACCGTTCGGACGCGACCCGCTCGTCGCGGGGACGCCCGGGGCGGTACGACGCGACGAGGTCGTCGAGGTCGTCGCGCCGAAGCGGACTCTTCTTGAGAGTGAAGTGCTTGTTCGTGCGCAGGTCGTACACCCACAGCCGATGCGTCCACGGCCGCTCGGCCGCCGGCTCCTTGTCGAAGAACAGCACGTTGGCCTTGACGCCCGGCTTGTAGAAGATCCCGGTGGGCAGCCGCAGGAGCGTGTGGAAGTCGAAGGCGGTCAGCAGGCGCCGACGCAGGGTCTCGCCGGCACCGCCCTCGAACAGCACGTTGTCGGGCAGCACCACAGCCGCGCGACCGTTGATGTCGAGGATCGTCATGATGTGCTGCAGGAAGTTGAGCTGCTTGTTCGACGTGGTGACGACGAAGTCCTGGCGGTAGATCTCCGCGCCGTCGTCGTCCCCGCCGCCGATGTCCGTCGACGAGCTGCGACCGAACGGTGGATTGGCCAGCACCACGCTCCAGCGCTCGCCCGGGTCGGCGATGAGGGCGTCCCTGTGGTCGATGAGCGGGTCGCCACTGATCGAGCCGATCCCGTGGAGCAGGAGGTTCATCGACCCCAGCCGCGAGGTGGTGGCGCCGATGTCGACGCCGTGGACGAACCTGTCGCGCAGGTGCTCGCGCTCGGGCGGGGTCAGGTTGGCCGCGTCCTTGCTCGCGTAGGCGTGTGCTGCGAGCAGGAAGCCCCCCGTGCCGCAGGCGGGGTCGACGACTGTGTCCCGGACGGTCGGCTGGACGACCTCGACGATCGCCTGGATGAGGGCGCGCGGCGTGAAGTACTGGCCCGCCGTGGACTTGGTATCGCCGGCCGAGCGTTCGAGCAGCTCCTCATAGGCGTCGCCGTTGATGTCCGCTCCGGCGGCCGACCAGTTCTCCTTGTCGATGAAGTCCACGATCAGGGTCTTGAGGTGGGCCGGGTTGGAGATCTTGTTCTGCGCCCCGCGGTAGATCGCGCCCAGGACGCCCGGCTGGCTCGCCAGGCCGCGCAGGATGTGGTTGTACACGTCCTCCAGATCCTCCCCCGACAGGCCGAGCAGGTGCCGCCACGCGTAGCGGTCCGGCACGACCCGCTCCGGGTTGAGGGGCCGGGTGGCCCGCTCCTCGGCCATCTTCAGGAACAGCAGGTAGGTCAGCTGCTCGGTGTACTCGTACATGTTGACGCCGGAGTCCCGCAGCACGTTGCTGCCGGACACGAGCTTGGCGACGAGCTGGCGGGAGTCGGACACGGGGGGAGTCTGTCCTGTCGGGGTCAGGTCAGGAGCGACAGGCCGGGGGCGCCCTCGTAGATGCCATCCGAACTGAACAGGGACACGTCCTTGGCAACGGCGCACGCGGCAATCCAGCGATCCGCCGTGTGGACCTTGTCGTGAAGCGCGTGGCCAGCGCGACGACAGCGGACGCTGAGGTCCACGTAAGCGTCCATGACCTGTCGGTCAGCAGGAACGGTGGGCACGGCGTCCAGCCGTGCTACAGCAGCAGCGATCTTGCGTTCACCCCAGTTGCTTCCGTGGACTCCTGCCAGGACCTCGACGCGTGTCTGGAACGAGACGATCACGTGGACCCCGGTCAGTGCTTGGCGCCAGGAATCCAGCGGTAGTCCGCGCCGGGCAGCCCCGTCAGGATCGACGAAGACAGCGCTGAATATGTCGGTGTCCACGAGCGCGACGGTCGGGATCGGCACCTAGAACCCCATCGCTTCGAGGAACGCGTCGGACTCTTCCTCGGTCAGCCCGAGCCCGCCGGAGGGGGGCGGCCCAGGCGCGGAGGCGAGGATCTCCTCCAGCGACATGACACGAGGCGGGGAGGCTCCACCCAGCGGATCAGGGGTGGGCTCCACTTTGGCGTCGTGGATGTACGCCAGCGAGCCGCTGGAGTCGTTCCCGGGTCGTCCGGTGACGAGGACGTACTTGCCCAGCAGCGCGCCCAGTCCGGCCTCCTCGAGGACCTTCGGCAGTGCGACCTGGTGCCCCACGTCGTCCTGGACCTGAAGGCGGTGAGTCTTGAGGTTCACGGCGAACAGCCGGCCGACGAAGGTGATCGTCTGCGGAACCGGCGGGTCTGCCGGGCGGGTCCAGGTCTCCCGGCGGCAGCTGGCGGTACTGAAAGCCCGCCGCATCTGGCCATCGACCACGAACTCGACCTCGGGCGCCGCGCGGTGCAGTGCGCCCGCGAGCTCCCAGGCCACCTGCGCGAGGGAGTCGTCCACCCAGTCGGGACGCCGATCGTTGGCGATGCCGTCGAGGAGTGACTCGAACCGCTCGTCGACGGCTTGTTCGTCAGGAAGGTCGGAGTCGAGCGCGTCCACGTCGCCATCAGCGCGGCGGAAGAGGAGCCGCGTGCTGCCGGGAGCCAGCCCGATGAGCAGGTCGGCAACCTGATGCACACGCTTGGGAGCTCGCCCGACGGGCTCGGCGGCTGTCTCGGCGCGGCCGATCCGCAGGGAGATCTCCTTGAGGCTGGCGATGATCGTCAGCAGGTCGTCGGCGGCCATCTGCCCTTCAGGGACGCCTGCGTCGATCAAGCGGAACTCGAACTGCGTGCTCATGGCGGCTCCCCCTCTCGGCCTGCCTACATCATCGGAGGCACATTGTGGCCCCTACTCGACCCCGCGGCTCTCCCAGTCGCCGAAGGTCTGGCTTCCCGCGATCCATTCCCGACGGCCGTTGCAGGATCGACCGAGGGCGACGGCGCCAGCCGTGGAGGGCGAGGTGAAGACGACGTCGCGGGTGAGGCGTCCGGAGCCGTCAGCGACTGCGATGGCCCCCTCTGCGACGAGGCGCGCGTGATGGTCGCGATACGACGCGTAGGCCCTGACAGTGCTGTCCGCCTTGCCGACGCCGTGCCATTCGGCGACGACCACGGAGCCGGTCAGCATCGTGAACTCCCCGTCGATCTGCTGGGCGTGGGCGTCCACGCCGAGCCGGGCCTGGCGCAGCTGGAACACCGGCGACTCGATCGCATCGCCAGCCGCCGGAATGCTCGGTCGCGCGGGCCGGACCCGGATCGCATTGACGCCGAGCACCGGGAGCACGATCTGCAGCTGGCTGAGGAAGTAGTCCATGTCGGAGGCGTCCGCCTCGGGCAGTGCGGGAACCGGCGGCCGGGAGCCGTTGTCGAGCGTGACCCGGTTGGCCTCGCTCGCCAGCGCCAGCAGGCGGGACTCCAGGTATCTCCCGTGCGACTTGGTGAGGTTCGTGTCCTTGGAGGTGATGACCACGACGCGGTCCCAGAACTCCTTCTCGCGCTGGTGGTACCGCAGGCGCTCGGCCACCACGTCGGCCTCGCCGATGTAGCAGCGCGTCTCGCCGACCGCCTCCTCGTCGTCGCCGAGCAGCAGGTAGACGCCGGTCCGCTGCGCCTCGTCCCGACGCATCAGGTCGGCGAGGTCCGAGCGCTGGGCGGACAGCACATGCCCGGTCCAGTTGGTGAACTCGGCCGTCGTCAGCCCACCCGGAGTCCCGTCGACCAGGAACAGCTTGATCTGCTTGCCACTCACGCGCCGATCATCTCCCCGAGGTGTGACACGTCCGGCGCGCGCTCGGTCAGCCGCCCGGAGAACGCGGCCGCGAGCAGGGATCGGCGAAGGGCAGCGGAGCGGGGGGAGGCCTCGGCGAGGGCACTACCCAGCCTGGCTCGGGCCGATCGGATCTCACTGACTGCGGCTACGAGGTCGCGCTGGCGGTCGGGCGAAGGCACCGGGATCGACAGCAGCTTGAGCTTCGAGACGCTGAGGGTGTGAAGCCCGCTGCTCGAACTCGCGATGTCGGTGAGGGCTGCGCGGTTCTGCGGGGAGTTCCAAACGGCCTCCAGGTACTCGGGAAGGAGCCCGTCGAGTGGTCGCACGCGGATGAGGTGATTCTGGTGAACGCAGTCGTCGATGCTGCCGTCCCACAGCGCGGCCCGGCCGATCTGAGAAGCGCTTCCATTGCCTTCCACCACCAACAGATCGCCGCGCAGAAGGCGCAGCCGGCTCAGCTCCCCCTGGAACAGCTCGACTTGGTGGACATCTGCGAGGTCGAGTCCCCGGGGCGTGACATTGGCGACCCTCAGGAACGGGAACGCGTTGTCCAGCGGCCGACGCTTCTGTTGCTTCTGGATGCCCCCTTGGATCTGCGTGACCTTTGCGAGCGGCCAGAGGTCGCCCTCCCGACAGCCGGCGAGGGCGGATCGCTCCATGGCGTCGAGGCGCCGTCTGGTCGTGTCGAGATAGGCGTCGGCGGCGTCGAGGCGGGAGAGGTGGTCTTCGAGGAGGTCGATGATTCGGCACTGCTCGTCGAGGGGTGGGACCGGGACGGGGATTCGCTTCATCGCAGCCTGGGTGAGCTTCAGGCGCGTCGTCCCATTCGCCAAGCCCCGGTAGTCGACAGCGTTCAGGTAGTGCCCCAGGAACCTGCGCTCGACCTCACGGCGAGCCCGCAGTACGTGGGCGTGGTTGTTGACCCAAGCAGGGCCGTCGATCAGATAGGCCTTCTGCTTGTTGGCCTCGAAGAACTGGACGCCGTCCTCGCCGAGCAGGACAAGTGGCTCATCGAAGAGGGGTTGGTCGATCCAGCCGACCCGTCCTGTCGCCCCGTAGTAGGGAACCTCGCCAAGGCGCTGAGCCCGTTGTTTCGCGTTGAGCGGGATCCTTCGCGAGTCGAGAATGTCGACGATCTCGCCCAGCGGGCGAACTGGCCACGCAGCGGGCCACCTCATCCCGTCAGCTCCCGGTCCAGCTCCTCGATCAGCGAACCCGCCCGATCGCCGAGATCGCGGACCGCGCCGTCGACGCCGCCGTTCTCGAGGAACGGCGGGCTGTCGAGGTCCGCCGCGCTGATCCCGGCCGAGGAGGCGACGACCGCGACCATCCGGTCCAGCCACCAGCGTTCGACGGGGGAGAACTCGACGCCGGCCTGCTCCTGTTGCGCCAGCCAGGCGGCGTATCGCTCGTCGACCCTGCGTGCGAACGGGACCAGCTCGTCGTCGGCGCCGACGGCGTAGCGGATCAGCGAGATCAGGTCGGTCAGCGTGTGCCGGGTCCGGCTGCTCGCGCTGCCTCGGTGGTCGACGTCGAGTGCCACGTAGGCGTTCCAGATGAGGTCGGGGGTCCAGTTGTGCGGTGGGCGACGGATGCGGTCGGCCAGCTCCTTGATGTCGTGGAACGACACCTGCCGATCGCGTCCCTCCATGAGCAGCTGGATGGCGCTGATCTCGTCGCGGTGCTCGTCGAGGTAGGCCTGCCAGGACTCGACGACGGACCTGGCCCTGCCGGTGTCGACCACACCGTAGGCGTCGAGCAGGGTGTCGGCGGACACCTCGTCGATGGTCCGGTCGTGGGAGCGTCGCAGCTCCAGAATCCGCGAGCGCAGCTCGGGGTTCGCGGCCAGCGGGCGCACGGCCTCGATGAGCAGGGCCTGCAGCGCGGCGTCGGGATCAGGGGCGTCCGCCAGCGCCGCGGCCTGACGGTCAGCATCGACGGCATCGACCAGCCCCCGGACGATCTCGCGCAGCGGCTGGCCCGCGACCTCGTCCAGCTCGGCGCGCTCGTCCGGCGTGAGCTGTGACTCCAGGGCCGCCAGTCGGGACGCAAGCGTGGCGGTCTCGGCCTCGGTGATCGTCAGGTTGGCCGCCTTCCCCAGCAGCGTGCGCAGGCTGATCGACGGCTCCCGGTTCAGCGGCGGCTCGACGAAGTCGTGCTCGGTGACCCCGATCGCGTCCACCAGCACGAAGCGGGTCTTCTCCGCGGCGTCCGGGGTCACGGACTGGAAGTCGGCGTCGGGGATCGTGCGCGCGCCGCGACCCTTCATCTGCTCGAAGTACTGCGGCGAGCGCACGTCACGCATGAAGAAGACGCACTCCAAGGGCTTGACGTCGGTGCCTGTGGCGATCATGTCCACGGTGACGGCGATCCGCAGGGTTGCGCTCGTGCGGAACGCCGCGAGCTGCTGGTCGGCGTTCCGGGCGGTGTAGGTGATCTTCGCGGCGAAGTCGTTGCCCTTGCCGAACACCTCGCGCACGGTCGTCACGATCTCCTCGGCGTGGGCGTCGTCCTTGGCGAAGATCAGGGTCTTGGGCACGACCGAACGGCCCGGGAAGATCTCGGTGAACAGCCGGTCGCGGAACGTCTGCAGGACGGTGCGGATCTGGTCGGTCGACGTCACCGCCCGATCCAGCTGGCCGGCTTGATACTCCAGGTCCTCGTCGAGGGTCTCGTAGCGCTGGACTCGCGTTCGGCGGTCGACCTTGGGCACCACGGTCCCGGCCTCGATCGTCGAGCCCTCGGCGCTGATGCGCGTCCTGATCCGGTAGATGTCGAAGTCGACGTTGACGTTGTCGGCCACCGACTGCGGGTAGGTGTACTCGGAGACCAGGTTCTGCCGGAAGAACCCGAAGGTCTGCTTGCCCGGGGTGGCGGTCAGGCCGACGACATGGGCGTCGAAGTACTCCAGGACGCCGCGCCACTGGCCGTAGATCGAGCGATGGGCCTCGTCGACGATGATCAGGTCGAAAGTCTCGGGCGGGATGTCGGGGTTGTAGGCGACGGTGACCGGCGCGTCGGGCACCCAGCCGTCCAGCTGCGGGTCGTCGGCCTCGCCGACCTCCTCGTTGCGCAGCGCCTTGAACACGCGCTGGATCGTGGAGATCGCGACGCTGGTCGAGGCGGGCATCGGCCCGCGCCGCAGCCGGTTGACGTTGTAGAGCTCCGCGAGCTTCCGGCCGTCGTCGGGGGCTGGTAGTTCTCGAACTCGGCCATCGTCTGCCGGGCGAGGTTGTTGCGGTCGACCAGGAACAGGATGCGGTGGAAGCCGCCGTGCTTGAGGAGTCGGTAGGCCAGGGTGACGGCCATGTAGGTCTTGCCCGCCCCAGTCGCCATCTGCACGAGGCTGCGGTCGAAGCGCTGCTCGCGCAGGCTCGCCTCGACGCCGTCGATCGCGGTGATCTGCGCCGGCCGCAGCGGACGCCCGTCGAGTGCGGGAAGGTTCGGGACCCGGCCCCGCCACGTCGGATGTGCCTCGTCCCGGCGCTTCAGGATGCCCGCGAGGGTGGCCGGCTGCGGGATGTTGAAGATCCGCCGTGCCCGCGGGGCCGGGTCGTACCCGTTGGTGAAGTGCGTCTCGGTGCCGCTGGCCTCGAACACGAACGGCAGCCGCCCGTCGGTCGTCAGCGCCGCGAGCCGCACCTCGGCGGGCAGACCGTCGGCGTACATCGCGGACTGCCACTCGACGCCGGAGAGCGGCGTCCCCTCGGGCTTGGCCTCGATGACGCCGACCGCCTGCTGGTCGACGTAGAGCAGGTAGTCGACGCGGCCGTGCCCGGGCCGCATGACCACCTCCCGGACCGCGACGCCTTGGGCGGCGAACAGGTTCAGCGCCGACTTGTCCTGCACGGACCATCCGGCCTGCGCCAGCTGCCGGTCGATCAGCACCCGAGCGCGCTGCTCCGCCTGCAGGCGGTCGGCGTCGTCCGGCTGAGTCATGGCCCGAGGCTAACGGCGGGCAGCCGGCGGATCAGCGGTCCAGGCGGCGCATGAACGTGACGCTCTCGAGGTCCACATGCATGCCCACGGCCTCGTAGAGCTCGTTGGCGCCCGTGGTGTTGGTGGCGTCCACGTGCAGCATCGTCGCGGTCAGCCCGCGGCGGATGTCGTCGGCGAACCGCTGCGCGAGCAGCTCGCGCGCCAGCCCGCGACCCCGGTGCTCCCGCAGGACGCCCAGCGACGCGACGTAGCCGCTGCCGGCCGCTGCGTACCTGTCGGACCCCAGCGCATAGCCGACCACCTCGCCGTCCCGATCGGCCACCACCCACTGGGTGGGGTCCGCGCTCGGCCCGGCATTGTCCTGCTGCCACTGGTCGAAGGTCACGACCGTGAAGTCGAAGTGGTCGGCGAAGGCGACCGAGTGCGCTGCGTGGATGCCGCGCCAGTCCGCCTCGTCGCGGGCGACCCGCACCACGTACCCGGCGCGCTGCCAGGCGGGCGGCTCGGTCGGGGGTGCGGGGGCCGCGCCGTCGTGGTCGATGCGCATCCGCTGGAATCGGCGCACCAGCTGGAAGCCGAGGTCCGCTAGCTCCTCGTGCAGCACCGTCTCGGTGGCGTAGCAGCCGAGCTTGGCCTCCTGGCCCGGGGCATCCGGATCGGCGCCGGCCAGCTCGATGCGGTCCTGGCCTTCGCGCAGCGCCCCGGCGACGAGTGCCCGGTACAGCGCGCGCGACCGCTGGTCTCCGGGCCGGACGTAGACGTCGAGGAAGTACCCGCGGACGGTGTCGATCCGGTCGAACGTCAGGCAGGCCGCGACCAGCTCGTCGCCGTCCGACACGCACACCGACCCGTGACCCCAGTCGCAGGCCGGGTCGGCCAGCTCCTCGCGGACCTCCTCGGACGCGGTCGAGGTGTGCCCCCAGGCAGCCAGGTCGACCGCCCGGATCAGCTCGGTGACGGCCCAGACGTCCCCCGGCGCGGTCGCCCGCGCCACCACCCCCGCCGGCAGTCCGGTGACGGCGTCCACCAGCCGCCGGCCGCTCGCGGCACCCGCGTCCGACTGACCGCCGACCTCGGCGCCTGCGCCTCGGGTCGGCCCGCTGACCTCGGCGCGCGCACCTGCGGGCCCGCCGGGCTCAGCCACCGCCCTCGGTGTTGCCCGCGTCGGCCGCCCTCGGGTCGGCCAGCCGGTAGCGGTCCAGCGCCTGCTGGACCACGGCGCGATCGAGCTCCCCGCGCTCGGCCAGCGAGAGCAGCGTCCGGCACACGATCGACTCGGCGTCGACCAGGAAGTGCCGGCGCAGGGCGCCGCGGGTGTCGGACATGCCCCAGCCGTCGGTGCCCAAGGTGGCGTAGTCGCCGGGCACCCATGGGCGGATCATGTCCTGCAGCGCGTGCATGTAGTCCGACACCGCGACCACCGGGCCGGGCTGCCCGGTCAGCCGCTGCGTGACGTAGGCGACCTGCGGATCCTCGCTGGGCTGCAGCAGGTTGTGCTTGTCCACCGCCAGCCCGTCCTTGCGCAGCTCGGTCCACGAGGTCACCGACCACACGTCGGCGGACACGCCCCACTCCGAGGCCAGCTCGGCCTGCGCCTTGAGCGCCCACGGCAGAGCCACGCCCGAGGCCAGGATCTGCGCGCGCAGCGCATGGCCGGTCGGGGCCGGGGCGAGCAGGTACATGCCTTTGAGCAGGCCCTCGACGTCCAGGTCGTCGGGCTGCACCGGCTGCCGGTAGGGCTCGTTGTAGACGGTGAGGTAGTAGTAGACGTTCTCCGAGTCCTCGCCGTACATGCGGTGCAGCCCGTCGCGCACGATGTGCCCGACCTCGTAGGCGTACCCCGGATCCCAGGCCACCACCCCGGGATTGGTCATGGCCAAGACGTGGCTGTGCCCGTCCTCGTGCTGCAGGCCCTCGCCGTTCAGGGTGGTCCGCCCGGCGGTGGCACCCATCACGAACCCGCGCGCCATCTGGTCGCCGGCCGCCCAGAAGCCGTCGCCGGTCCGCTGGAAGCCGAACATCGAGTAGAAGATGTAGACCGGGATCATCGGCTGGTCGTGCGTCGAGTACGACGTGCCGACGGCCGTGAACGAGGCGACCGAACCGGCCTCGTCGATGCCCTCGTGCAGGATCACGCCGTTGGTGGCCTCCTTGTAGGAGAGCATCAGCTCGCGGTCCACCGAGAGGTACTGCTGGCCCTTCGGGTTGTAGATCTTCAGCGTCGGGAACAGGGCGTCCAGGCCGAACGTGCGTGCCTCGTCGGGGATGATCGGCACGAACCGGTATCCGATGTCGGGGTCGCGGACCAGGTCCTTGAGCAGCCGGACGAACGCCATCGTGGTGGCGACCTCCTGCTTGCCCGACCCGCGCCGGACCACCTCGTAGGCCTTCTCCGGGGGCTGCGGGAGTGGCCGGGACTCCATCCGGCGCCGCGGCATGGAGCCGCCGAGGACCTTGCGCCGCTCCATGAGGTACTGCATGCGCGGGTCGTCCGGGCCCGGCCGGTAGTAGGGCGGCTTGTACTTGTCCAGCTGGCTGTCCGGGATCGGCAGCTGCAGCCGGTCGCGGAAGGTGCGCAGGTCGTCCTGGGAGAGCTTCTTCATCTGGTGGGTCGCGTTGCGGCTCTCGAAGTGCTGGCCCAGCGACCAGCCCTTGATCGTCTTGGCCAGGATGACCGTCGGCTGGCCGGTGTGGCTCACGGCGGTCTTGTAGGCCGCGTAGAGCTTGCGGTAGTCCATGCCGCCGCGCTTGAGCGCCCACAGCTGCTCGTCGGGGATGTCCTCGACGATCTTGGCCACCCGCGGATCGCGGCCGAAGAAGTGCTCGCGCAGGAAGCGGACGTCCTCGCCGCGGTACGTCTGGTAGTCGCCGTCCGGGGTGTTGTTCATCAGGTTGACCAGCGCGCCCTCGGCGTCGCGGGCCAGCAGCCGGTCCCAGCCACGGCCCCAGATCACCTTGATGACGTTCCAGCCGGCGCCGCGGTAGATCGACTCCAGCTCCTGGATGATGTTGGAGTTGCCGCGGACCGGGCCGTCCAGGCGCTGCAGGTTGCAGTTGATGACGAACGTGAGGTTGTCCAGGCCCTCGCGGGCGGCCATCCCGATGTTGCCCATCGTCTCGGGCTCGTCGGACTCGCCGTCGCCCAGGAACGCCCACACCCGCTGCTGCGAGGTGTCCTTGATCCCGCGGTTGAGCAGGTAGCGGTTGAACCGCGCCTGGAAGATCGCGTTGAGCGGACCCAGGCCCATCGACACGGTCGGGAACTGCCAGAAGTCGGGCATCAGCCGCGGGTGCGGGTAGCTGGGCAGCCCGCCGGCCGGGTGGGACAGCTCCTGGCGGAAGCCGTCCATCTGGTCCTCGGACAGCCGCCCCTCCAGGAACGCCCGCGCGTAGATGCCCGGCGAGGCGTGGCCCTGGATGAAGATCTGGTCGCCGCCGCCCTGGGCGTCCGGGCCACGGAAGAAGTGGTTGAACCCCACCTCGTACATCGCTGCCGACGACGCGTAGGAGGAGATGTGCCCGCCCACGCCGATGCCCGGCCGCTGCGCGCGGTGCACCATGATCGCGGCGTTCCAGCGCATCATCGAGCGGATCCGGTACTCCATGTCCTCGTCGCCGGGGAACGAGGGCTCCCGGTCCGGGGAGATGGTGTTGATGTAGTCGGTGCTGCGCAGGGCAGGCACCCCGACGCTGCGCTCGGCGGACCGGCGCAGCAGCTCCAGCATCAGGAACCGGGCGCGGGCCGGGCCGGCGGTGTCGACCAGGGCGTCGAACGAGTCGACCCACTCCTGGGTCTCGGCCGGGTCTGCGTCGACGTACTGGTCGGGCAGGCCGCCAGGCATCAGGGTGTCGTATTCGGAGGGCATCAGTCAGGCCTTTCCACAGCGCACGGGAGGTCGCACACGAGTTCGGGTCCACTATTCCCGTTCGGGAACCTACCCGCGCGTTGAGGTGGACGACCGTGGTCCTCGTGGCGCCATACTGGGCGCCAGGAGCCGCCGGGCTGGTGGCCATGGGAGACGGAGCGATGGTGGCGGGCGGTTCGGAGGGGGGCGGCAGCGCCGCCGCGGGGTTGGCCGCGCGGCTGGGCATCAGCGCGGGGCTGACGGTCCAGGAGATCGGCTACGACACCGACACCGACGACGCGGTGATCGAGGCCGTGCGCGCGGGGTCCGGCGAGGAGCCGGTCGACGAGGACTTCGACGGAGTGGTCGACGTCGTGCTGCTGTGGTGGCGCGACGGCGACGGCGACCTGGCCGACGCCCTGGTCGACGCCAAGGCGCCGCTGGCCAGCAGCGGGGTCATCTGGCTGTTCACGCCCAAGCACGGGCGGCCCGGCGACGTCGAGCCGGCTGACATCGTCGACGCGGCCTCCACTTCGGGGATGCGCCGCACCACCTCGGCCTCCACCGCCCAATGGCAGGGCCTGCGCCTCGTGTCACGCTGATCTAGCGACGGCGGCTGAACAGGCCGCCTACTGCGTCCACCATGGACAGGGCCTTGCCGACCGCCCCCAGCGGCGGCAGCCCGGGGATGCCGTCGAGCACCGGGGCCAGGCGGACCATGCCGGGCAGGTCGCGCACCTGCACCTGGCCGCTGCGGTAGAGCCCGATCAGCTGGGCCCGGCCGCTGGTGACGTTCAGGATCGTCTCCACCTCGGCCAGCACGGTGGGACCCATGTGCGGGTCGTCGGTCAGGACGGCCGTGCGCCAGGCCCCCGACCGGGACGCCGAGGCGACGACCAGCTCCGGGGTGACCGCCGCGAACGAGCCGGTGACCCCGGCCCGCCCGGCCAGTCCGCCGGTGGTGTCGACCAGAGCGGTCAGCGCCGTGGCCAGCAGGGGTGGCTCGGGGGACCCGCCGCACGGGCGCAGGTCCAGCGCGGCGACGCCCAGCTGGTAGGTCATCGCGTGCACCACGGTGAGCACGGGCAGCGGACCCAGCGGCGAGGACGTGGTGTCCAGCGCGAACTCGGCCGCCTCCGGGGATGACAGCCAGTCCGACGTGCTGGCGCGGGCACGGGTCAGGGCGTCGAGGACGTCGGACTCGGGCAGGGTGGCGGCTCTGGCCACCACGTCCTCGCCGATGGCGTCCCCGTCGTAGCTGTGCGCCGTCCCGTTGCGGGCGTCGGCCAGGACGTGCTCGAGCCGCCGCCCGAAGTCCCATTCGCCCAGCCGGGCCACCACCTCGTGGCCACGCCAGCCTTGCTTGCGGGAGGGGGCCGAGAGGTCCGACTGCCGGGCCACGCCCTCGAACTCGGCCCAGGCCGACATGATCGACTGCGCGAGCGCGGCGAACTCGCCGGACGCCAGCCCGCGCTCCGCAGGCTCGGGGAGCAGGCCGGGTGGGATCGGGTGCGGCGACACTGGGCTATCGTGCCGAACACCCCAAGATCCGGCCACGGCGAGCCCCGCAGTGCGGCTGCCCATAGAGAACGGCGCTGCATGAGGAGTGAG
>CAYQMN010000005.1:161728-170862 GCA_964418695.1 uncultured Bifidobacteriaceae bacterium
CCCATAGAGAACGGCGCTGCATGAGGAGTGAGTTGTTCGCTGGTCCGTCGGGCGCTGAGCGCCAAGGGCCAGACGGCGGCGAGCCCCGCAGTGCGGCTGCCCATAGAGAACGGCGCTGCATGAGGAGTGAGTTGTTCGCTGGTCCGTCGGGCGCGGAGCGCCAAGGGCCGGCGGGCGGCGAGCCCCGCAGTGCGGCTGCCCAAACAAGAACTGGAGCGTCGATGACCGTCGAAGTCGGACAGCCTGCCCCTGAGTTCAGTCTGACCAACCAGCGCGGCGAGGAGGTCTCGCTCGCCGACTTCCGCGGGCGCAAGGTGGTCCTGGTCTTCTACCCGTTCGCCTTCTCGGGCATCTGCACCGGCGAGCTGTGCTCGCTGCGCGACCGGCGGGGCCAGTTCGACGACGACACGGTGCTGCTGGGCATCTCGGTGGACACCAAGCACGCCCTGCGGGTGTTCGCCGAGCAGGAGGGCCTCGGCTTCGACCTGCTCAGCGACTTCTGGCCGCACGGGGCCGTCGCGCAGGCGTACGGGGTGTTCCTGCCCGAGCGGGGGATGGCCACGCGCGCCACGTTCGTCCTGGACCGGGAGGGGAAGGTCGCGTGGAAGGTCGTCAACGGCCCGGGGGAGGCCCGCGACCCCGAGGACTACCGGGCGGCGCTCGCCGACGTGGCCTGAGCGGCAAGAGACTCGATGCCCGCGCGCTTTGGCCAGCGCGGCGGCGGATGCGTACGCTTGCCGGCGGGCCCGTGGCGCAGCTGGTAGCGCACCCCGCTTACACCGGGTAGGTCGTCGGTTCGAGCCCGGCCGGGCCCACCCAGAGCGTCATGTGGGACACGCGACATGCGTAGGCGTGTCGTGTTCGGGTTCCGACTCCTTGCCGTCGTTGCTGCGTTCTCGTTGTCGGGGCGGCGGATAGGCTCGCGCCCATGCCGGCTGACCTCCCTACGCTCCGCGAGGTCGTCGGGCTGGTCCATCGCCGCTACGACCCCGCGCTGGCCGACGACTGGGACCGGGTGGGTCTGGTGGTCGGCGATCCGGACGATCGTGTGGGCTCGGTGCTGCTGGCCGTGGACCCCGACGAGCAGGTGGTCCAGGAGGCGCTCGACCTGGGCGTCGGGCTGCTGCTGACCCATCACCCGCTCCTGCTGCGCGGGGTCCACGGCGTGCCCACCACGACCGCCAAGGGCCGCCTCGTGCATCGCCTGATCCGCGGCGGCTGCGCACTGCTGACCGTGCACACCAACGCCGACAACGCCCGCCCCGGGGTGAGCGATGCGATCGCCGACGCGCTGGGCGTCCAGGAGACCCAGCCGCTGGAGCCGCTGCCCGGGCCCGCGATGGACAAGCACATCGTCTTCGTCCCGGAGCCGGAGACACAGGCGCTGATCGACGCGCTGGCCGCGGCCGGCGCCGGCCGCATCGGCGACTACGACCGCGCGGCGTTCCACGCGCCGGGCACCGGGACATTCCGCCCGCTGGCCGGGGCGAACCCGCACATCGGGTCCGTCGGCCGCGTGGAGTCGGTGGCCGAGTCGATGGTGCAGATGATCGCCCCGCGCGAGCGCCGCGCCGCGGTCGTCTCCGCGCTGATCGCCGCCCACCCGTACGAGGAACCGGCGTACGACGTCATCGAGCTGGCCGCCCAGCCCTCGGGCCGGGGTGCGGGCCGCGTCGGGACCCTGGCCGCGCCGATCACCCTGGCCGAGTTCGCCCAGCGGGTCGGCCGGGCACTGCCCCCCAGTGCCCACGGGGTCCGGGTCGCGGGCGATCCCGAGCGGATCGTGCAGCGCGTCGCAATCTGCGGGGGCGCGGGCGACTCGCTGCTCGGGGCCGCGACCGCCAGCGGAGCCGACGTCTACGTCACCAGCGACCTGCGCCATCACCGGGCGGGCGAGCACCTGGCCGACGGCGGCCCCGCGCTGGTGGACATCGCGCATTGGGCGGCCGAGTCGCTGTGGCTGCCGCACGCCGCCGAGCTCCTGCGCCAGGACGCTGCTGCCGCCGGCCTGACGCTGGACCTGTCCGTCTCCACGGTCTGCACCGACCCGTGGACGTTCCGAGTGGAGGAACCACGCTGATGCTCGCCGACCCCGCTGCCCAGCTGCGGCTGCTGGACCTGCAGTCCCTGGACACGAAGCTCGACCAGCTCGCGCACCGGCGCGCGGTCGTCCCGCAGATCGCGCAGGACGTCGAGCTCGCCCAACGGGCCGCGCTGCTGCGCGATCGTCTCGTGGCCGTGCAGACCACCATCTCCGACCTGAGTCGCGAGCAGGAGCGGGCCGAGGCGGACGTGGCGAAGGTCCGCGAGCGCATCGTGCGCGACCAGGCGCTGCTGGACGGCGGGGCGGTCGGCTCGGCCCGTCAGCTGCAGGACCTCCAGCACGAGGTCGCCAGCCTGGCCCAGCGCGTCTCGGCGCTGGAGGACGCCGAGCTCGAGGTGATGGAGCAGCTGGAGGAGGCCCAGTCCCGAGCCGACGAGGTCAGCGAGCAGGCCGCGACCCTGGCCGATCAGCGCGAGCGCGTGCAGCAGGAGCGCGACGCCGCGTTCGCCGACATCGACCGGGAGCGCGAGCGCGTCGAGCAGGAGCGCTCGCGCGTGGCGGGGGAGGTGCCCTCCGCGCTGACCACCCTGTACGAGCGGATCCGGGCCGACCAGGGCGGCATCGGTGCGGCGCCGCTGCACCGCGGACGCTGCCAGGGCTGCCAGCTCACGCTGACGCCGGCGGAGATCGGCCGCATCCGCGCTGAGCCGGCCGACGAGGTGCTGCGCTGTGAGGAGTGCCGGCGCATCCTGGTCCGCACTCCCGAATCGGGGATCTGAGGTGGGCCGCCGGCTCATCGTCGAGGCCGACGGCGGATCGCGCGGCAATCCCGGGCCGGCTGCCTACGGCGCGGTGCTGGTCGACGTGCAGACCGGGAAGGTGCTGGCCGAGCTGGCAGACTTCCTGGGGGTGCAGACCAACAACGTCGCCGAGTACGAGGGGCTGACCGCGGGGCTGCGGGCGGCTCGCCAGGTCGACCCCGACGCCCAGGTCGAGGCCCGGCTGGACTCCAAGCTCGTGGTCGAGCAGATGTCCGGGGGCTGGGCGATCCGCAACCCGACACTCAAGACCCTGGCCCGGGCCGCGCACGCGATCCTGCCGCCCGACCAGGTGACCTACCGCTGGGTGCCGCGCGCCCAGAACAAGCGGGCCGACGCCCTGGCCAATCGCTCGATGGACGCGCACGAGGCCCGCCGGCCGGCCCGGATCGAGAAGTGGGCGACGACCGAGAACTCCGAGAGGACCGAGCCCGCCGCCGACGACCCGGGCGCTGACGAGGTGCCGGGCCTCGACACCGGGGAGCCCGGCCCGGCCGGGGCGGACGACGTCCCACCGACCACCCCGCCGCCGGTCCGCATCGTGGGCTGGTCGCGCGCGGACCTCGGTGATCCCTCGACCCTGCTGCTCGTGCGCCATGGCGTGACTCAGCACAGCGTGGAGCATCGGTTCTCCGGGCGGGGCGGCGCCGACCCCGAGCTGCTCGACCTGGGCCTGCGGCAGGCGCAGGCCGTGGCCGAGGAGCTGCACCGGCGCGGTGGCGGGGACGTCATCGTCACCTCGCCGCTGCGGCGCGCCCGGCAGACCGCCGGGGTGATCGCCGAGCGGCTGGGGCTGTCCGAGCCCCTGGTCGTCGATGGGCTGGCCGAGGCGTCCTTCGGGGAGTGGGACGGGCTGACGCTCGGGCAGGTGCGGGAGGGCTGGCCCTACCAGATCGCCTCCTGGATGACCTCGCCGGACATCCCGGCCCCCGGTGGTGAGTCCTTCGCGCAGGTCCGCGACCGGGTCGATGCGGCCCGGCGCGAGATGCTCGCCCAGTTCTCGCAGCAGCGGGTGATCGCCGTCGCGCACGTGACCCCGATCAAGGTGCTCATCCAGTCGGTCCTCGAGGCGCCGGCTGCCAGCGCCTACCGGTTCGAGCTTGCGCCCTGCTCGCTGAGCACGCTGGCCTGGTGGGCCGACGGGGTCAGCACGGTGTTCGGGATGGGGGAGCGGGGGCATCTGCACGGAGTCCTGCACGACACCGCCTGAGCCCGGTGGGCTCGGGCCCCGACGACACCGCCTGAGCCCGGTCGGCTCAGGCCCCCGACGACACCGCCTGAGCCGCTTGGGCGTGGCGGGTCGGCCTGAGGTCGTGGGGCCTGGCAGCATCGGTGCCCGGAACGTGTGTGGGGCTCCTCGATGGTTGAGATCGAGGAGCCCCACTGTTCCGTTCGAGGCGTGAGGGTGTCTGCTCGTCACTGACGTGACGTCCGGCCCGTTCCCTGCTGCGATCGCTGCGCGTTGCGCGCTGGCCGGTGAAGCTGCCGCGGGGTCGGGTCAGATCTCGTTGCTGACTCTCGGTTCCCTGTGGTTCGGCTCCGACTGAGGATGTCGGTCTTCGGTGGTCATGCGATCTGGTCGGGGTCGGTGTTCCTTTCTCAGACGGTGTTGCGGTTGCCTCGTTCGGGACTTGACCACGGTAGGCCGGGTGGGGTCGGGATGGCAACGCCCGCAGCCGACTTTCTTCAGATCGCGCCCGTTCGGGTGATGAATGCCGGCGAGATACCGGATTTGGTCGGCGTTCACCTGCTGTTCACCTCGGCTACCGCGCCGCCGGCGGTGAACAATCCGAGCATGAGCACAGGCGGGAGCGCTCAGCGCCGACCTCGCATCCTCGGGGAGGGCATGTTCCCGTATTCCCGCCGCTGGCTGTCCCCGGACCTGGTGGCCGGTGCGACGCTGGCCGCTGTCGCGATCCCGGAGGGCCTGGGCTACGCCAAGATCGCCGGGATGCCCCCGGAGACGGGCCTCTACACCTGCCTGATCCCGGTCGTGATCTTCGCCCTGTTCGCGTCCTCCCGCCGCCTGGTGATCGGCGCGGACTCCGCGACCGCGGCCATCAGCGCGAGCGCGGTCGGGCTGCTCGCCCTCGGCGACCCGAGCCGGTTCTTCGCGCTGGCGTGCGCGCTTGCGATCATGACCGGGGTCCTGCTGCTGGCCGCCGGCCGGCTGCGCCTGGGGTTTCTCTCCGACTTCATGTCGCGCTCGGTGCTCGCGGGCTTCCTGACCGGCGTCGGGATCCAGATCGCGGTCGGCCAGCTCGACGGGATGCTCGGGGTGCACGCCACCGGGGACAGCACCTGGCAGAAGTTCGTGAGCACCCTGGCGCACCTGCCCGAGGCCAACATCTGGGAGGCGCTGCTCTCACTCGGAGTGATCGTCACGATCCTGGGGCTGGCCCGGCTCGCGCCGCGCGTCCCCGGGCCCCTGGTCGCCGTCGTGGGCAGCATGATCCTGGCCGCGACCCTGGGCTGGGCCGACCGGCGCGACGTGGTCATGGTGGGCGCCCTGCCCGCTGGACTGCCGCAGATCGGGCTGCCCGCCGTGAGCCTGGCCGACGTCCTGGCCCTGGCCCCGACCGCCCTGGTCATCCTGCTGGTCTGCGTGGCCCAGAGCGTGTCGACCGCCACCGCGTTCGCGATCCAGCACGACGACCGGCA
The DNA here is from genome assembly GCA_964418695.1 of uncultured Bifidobacteriaceae bacterium. GTDB lineage: Bacteria > Actinomycetota > Actinomycetes > S36-B12 > CAIYMF01 > Prado023. Next base: position 167,252 of record CAYQMN010000005.1, read on the forward strand.
CGACCCCAACCGGGACCTCTCCGCGCTGGGCCTGGCCAACCTGGCCAACGGCCTCGGGTCGTCATTCGTGGTCAACAGCTCGCCGACCAAGACGGCCATCTCCGACCGGTCGGGCACGCAGTCGCAGGCCTCGATGCTGGTCATGGCGGTGGCGACCGTGCCGATCCTGCTGGTCCTCACCGACATCTTCGCCAGCCTGCCCGAGGCCACCCTGGCGGCGGTCGTGTTCGTGATCGCCACCCACCTGATGAAGATCTCGACCCTGCGGATGCTGCGCCAGCTGCCCGAGCGCGGCGAGTTCTGGGTGGCGGTCTCCACCGCGGCGTTCGTGGCTCTGGTCGGGGTGGGCGGCGGCATCATCTGGGCGATCCTGGCCTCGATCGTGTTGCACCTGAAGCACACCTCGAAGCCGCAGAACGTGGTCCTGACGGTCGACGCCGCCGGCCAGGTGATCGAGAACCGGGTCGGCCCCGGCGTCCAGAGCACCGAGGGCCTGGTGGTCTACCGATTCGTGGCGAACATCTTCTACGCCAACTCGGCGTCGCTGGTCGAGGACGTGCGCGACCTGGTGCAGGGCTCGCCCGAGCCGCCGCGGCTGTTCGTGTTCGAGGCATCGGCGATCAACCAGGTGGACTGGACGTCGGCGGAGGCGATGCGCCGCGCCATCTCGCTGGTCCAGGACAGCGACGGGGTGTTCGTCTTCGCCCGCGCGTCCGAGGAGGCGCGTCGCTACCTGTCCTACTTCGGGATCGCCGAGCAGGTCGGCGGCGACTCGGGGTTCTACCCCACCACGCTGCTGGCGCTGACCGACCGAGGCTTCGCCGACGTGGCCGAGCGGGTCTCGATCGCTCGCGAGCGGGACCTGAACGACCCGATGCGGGGTACGTGACGGGGAGGTGACCGGGGCGCTCCGCCAACCGAACAGCCCGCGGACTACGCTCCCACGATGGACAGCCGCTCCCTGGCCCGCCGCGCCCTCGCCTCGCGGGGGTGGACGCTGCTCGGCAACCCGCCCGAAGAGCCCGTCGTGGTGCTGGTCTGCGCGCCGCACACCTCGAACTGGGACTTCCCGCTCATGCTGCTCATCGCCGCGGCCGGCGGCGTCAAGCCGCGCTTCCTGATGAAGGCCGAGGCCTTCCGCGGACCGGCCCGGCCGATCCTGAAGCGCCTCGGCGGCATCCCGGTCGACCGGGAGAACCCCGCCGGTCTGGTCGCCGACCTCGTCGAGCACGCGCGTTCCTCCGAGCGCTTCGCCCTCACGATCGCACCCGAGGGCACGCGCAAGGCCGGCGGGCACTGGAAGTCGGGCTTCTACCGGGTCGCCCGGGACGCCGAGATCCCGATGGTCCTGTGCTACATCGACAAGCCGACGGCCACCATGGGATTCGGTCCGTCACTGACCGCCACCGGCGACGTGGCCGCCGACATGGACAAGGTCCGTGCCTTCTACGAGGACAAGCACGGCGTGGTCCCGGCGAACAAGTCCGAGCCCCGGCTGCGCGAGGAGGCGGCTGACCCGGCCGGAAGCTCCTAGGCCGCCGCCTCCCGCACGACCGCGAGGATGCGCTCGCCGTAGCGCTGCGCCTTGGTGTCGCCGATCCCGGGCACGGTCTGCAGCTCGTGGAGGTCGCGGGGCCGTCGTACCGCGATCTCCCGCAGGGTCTTGTCGTGGAACACCACGTAGGCGGGGACGCTCTGCTCGTCGGCGATCGACTTGCGCTCCGTGCGCAGCGCCTCGAACAGCGCACCGTCGGCGCCGGTCAGCGACACCGCCGGCTCGCCTGTGCGGGACGCGGATCGCTTGGCGCCGCCGTTCGCCCCGCCCGCAGGCCTGCGGGGCAGCTGGCGCAGCTCGAGGCGCACCTCGCCGCGGAGCACCGGCCGCGCCGCGTCGGTCATCCGCAGCGCCCCGAAGGCGGAGCTGTCCGGGCGCAGGAGCCCGAGCGCGACCAGCTGGCGGGCAACCGCTCGCCACGTGGCCTCGTCCAGCTCGGCTCCGACTCCGAACGTGGGCAGCTGGTCGTGACGCAGCTCGGCCATGCGGGCGGTGCGCCGGCCCAGCAGCAGGTCGATGACGTGGCCGGCTCCGAACCGCTGGCCGGTGCGCAGCACGCCCGAGAGGAACTTCTGCGCCGCGATGGTGCCGTCCCAGACCTCAGGGGGGCTCAGGCAGGTGTCGCAGTTGCCGCACGGCTCGGAGCGCTGGCCGAAGTAGTCCAGCAGGACCACGCGCCGGCAGGTGGCCGACTCGCAGTATCCCAGGAGGGAGTCGAGCTTCATGGCCTCGACCCGCTGGATCTCCGGCGGGGCGTCGGAGGCGTCGATCCGCTGCTTCTGCTGCACGACGTCGGCCAGGCCGTAGGCCATCCAGGCGTGGGCAGGCTCCCCGTCGCGCCCCGCCCGACCCGTCTCCTGGTAATAGGCCTCGAGGCTCTTCGGCAGGTCCAGGTGGGCGACGAAGCGGACGTCGGGCTTGTCGATGCCCATCCCGAACGCGATGGTCGCCACGACCACGACGCCGTCCTCGCGCTGGAACCGGTCCTGGGCGCTGCGCCGGGCGGCCGGGTCCAGCCCCGCGTGGTAGGCCAGCGCGGTGATGCCGTGCGTGGTCAGCCAGGCGGCGGTCTCGTCCACCTTCTTGCGCGACGTGCAGTACACGATGCCGGCGCTGCCGCGCAGCGGCTGTCCCTCGATCTGACCGGCGAGGAACTCCAACAGCTGGGCGCGCGGGTTCGTCTTGGGCGCGACGCTGTAGCGGATGTTCGGTCGGTCGAAGCTCGACACGTACTCGGGGGCAGCGCCGAGCTCCAGACGGGTGCGGATCTCGCGCCGGGTCAGCGCGTCGGCGGTCGCCGTCAGGGCCAGGCGAGGCACGCCGGGGAACCGCTGCGCCAGCACCGACAGGCCCAGGTACTCCGGACGGAAGTCGTGACCCCACTGCGACACGCAGTGCGCCTCGTCGATCGCGAACAGCGCGATCCCGTGCTGCTCCGCAAGCCGGTCGAGCTGCGCCAGGAACGACGGGGTCACCAGCCGCTCCGGGGCGACGTAGAGCAGGTCGAGCGCGCCCGCCGCGAGCGCTCGATGGACCTCGCTGGTCGTCGTCGCATCGAGGCTCGAGTTCAGGAAGGCGGCACGCACGCCCAGCAGCCGCAGCGCATCCACCTGGTCCTGCATGAGTGCGATCAGCGGGGAGACGACCACGCCCACGCCCGGTCGCACGATGGCCGGGATCTGATAGCACATCGACTTGCCGCCGCCGGTCGGCATGAGCACCAGCCCGCTGCCACCGTCGACGACGTGATCGATGATCTCGGCCTGGGCGCCGCGGAAGGCGGGGTAGCCGAACACCTCGTGCAGCACCCGGCTCGCCGCCTCGTGCGGCAGTCGGTCGTCGGTCATGCCTGGGTCCCCGCCCTCGATCGGCGCGCGGTCGCGCCGGTGATCCGCCCATGGTCTCAGCAGGAGGACGGCCCGGACATCGACGCGCCCACCCAAGGTGGGGAAACCCGAGCAGCCGGCCAGGTCGCCAGGCGTGAGCGTCCGGCCGCACCGACTGGCGTTGGATCAGAGAAGTAATGCGGATGAGTCGGTCTGTAAGCCGGGTTCTG
>CAYQMN010000006.1:0-170372 GCA_964418695.1 uncultured Bifidobacteriaceae bacterium
TGCGTCCGCGCGGCCCGAGGGTCACCTTGACCGCGTCGGCCAGGGTGTTCATGCCGCGCTCGAGGGCCCGGCGGGCTTCCTCGTCGAAAGCGATGATCTTCGCCATGTGTCTGTTGGTTCCTTCGCACGTTGTGCAGGGGATGCCGGTCCTGCTGCCCGCGACGGACGGCGTGGCCGGGCCGGTTCACGTCACCGCCCCGACCGGCCTCAGCAGCACCGGCTCTGGTTCGCCCCGAAGCGGTCCGGGCGGCAGCGGGCCGCGGGACGGCGCGCTGTCACTCGTACCCCTCGAGTGCTAAGGAGAATGTTGGCACTCGACCCCCGAGAGTGCAAGTACGCCCCTACCCCGCGGCGTCGGCCCGAGCACACGTGCCGGCCGTCTGCGCGTGCGAGCAGCGGCGGGCCGGCGGCGGGTCCCGTGTGCCCGGCGGACCACCTCCGGCACCGCTGTTCTAGGGTGGGAGGACCAGCCGGTGGAACGTCTCACGGAAGGAGTCCAAGATGCGTGACTACGAGCGTTCGGGGCAGCCGTGGAAGGACGACCCCGCTGTCGAGGTCATCGAGGCCTACCACCAGCACGTCTCCGAGGAGCTGGGGACCGACGGTCCGCTGGAGACCTTCGGCCACCCCACGGAGGGCCTGATCGGCCACCTGGTCGACGGCAACGCGCCGCTGCTGGACACCATCTCCGAGTCCGTCGCCGAGGACACCCACGACCTCGAGGGCCTGACCGTCGAAGAGCTGGCGATGCATGTGGTCGACGACGACGCCGACCCCGGCGACGACTACGGCGACGACCTCCCCGAGGCCCTGCGCGCGGCCCTCGCCGACTGACGGCGCTCGCCCCGCTCCCCCGACCGCGGCTTCGGGGGACAATGACCGGATGACAGACGGACCCCTCATCGTCCAGAGCGACAAGACCCTGCTGCTGGAGGTCGCCCACCCGCGCGGCGAGGAGGCCCGGCGCGACATCGCCGCCTTCGCCGAGCTGGAGCGGGCGCCCGAGCACATCCACACCTACCGGATCACCCCGCTCGGGCTGTGGAACGCCCGGGCCGCCGGGCACGACGCGGAGTCCGTGGTCGACGCACTGCTGAAGCACTCCCGGTTCCCGGTGCCGCACGCGCTGCTGGTCGACGTCGCCGAGACGATGGACCGCTACGGCCGGCTCAAGCTGCTCAAGCACCCCACCCACGGCCTGGTGCTGGAGGCCGTGGACCGGACGGTGCTGGCCGAGGTCCTGCGCAGCCGCAAGGTGGCCCCGATGGTGGGGGAGCGGATCGACGAGGACACCGTCGTGGTCCACCCCAGCGAGCGGGGCGCGCTCAAGCAGGTGCTGCTGCGCCTGGGCTGGCCGGCCGAGGACCTGGCCGGCTACGTCGACGGGGAGGCGCATCCGATCGCACTGGTCCAAGACGGCTGGGAGCTGCGCGACTACCAGCGCCAGGCCGCCGAGGGCTTCTGGCACGGCGGCTCCGGGGTGGTCGTGCTGCCGTGCGGCGCGGGCAAGACCCTGGTCGGCGCGGCTGCGATGGACCTGGCCCAGTCCACGACCCTGATCCTGGTGACCAACACGGTGTCCGCCCGGCAGTGGCGCTCCGAGCTGCTGCGCCGGACCACCCTGACCGAGGACGAGATCGGCGAGTACAGCGGCGCGCGCAAGGAGGTCCGCCCGGTCACCATCGCCACCTACCAGGTGATGACGACCAAGCGGAAGGGGACCTACGCGCACCTGGACCTCTTCGACGCCCGCGACTGGGGTCTCATCATCTACGACGAGGTGCACCTGCTGCCGGCGCCGATCTTCCGGTTCACCGCCGACATCCAGGCCCGCCGCCGCCTGGGCCTGACCGCGACCCTGATCCGCGAGGACGGCCGCGAGGGCGACGTGTTCTCCCTCATCGGCCCCAAGCGCTACGACGCGCCCTGGCGCGAGATCGAGGCGCAGGGGTGGATCGCGCCGGCCGACTGCGTGGAGGTCCGGGTGACCCTGCCCGAGCCGGCCCGGATGGCCTACGCGATGGCCGAGCCCGAGGAGCGCTACCGGATGGCCGCCACCACCGAGCAGAAGCAGGCGATCGTCTCGACGCTGGTGGACCGGCATGCCGAAGACCAGGTGCTGGTCATCGGGCAGTACCTGGACCAGCTGCACGAGCTGGGCGAGCGGCTCGGCGTTCCGGTCATCACCGGCGAGACCCCGGTGCGGGAGCGCCAGGAGCTGTTCGACCAGTTCCGCAGCGGGGAGGTCACCACGCTGGTGGTCTCCAAGGTGGCCAACTTCTCGGTCGATCTGCCCGAGGCCACGGTCGCGATCCAGGTCTCCGGCTCGTTCGGCTCCCGGCAGGAGGAGGCCCAGCGGCTGGGCCGGATCCTGCGGCCCAAGGCCGACGGCCGGGGCGCGCGCTTCTACACGGTGGTCACGAGGGACACCGTCGACGCGGACTTCGCCGCCCACCGGCAGCGGTTCCTGGCCGAGCAGGGCTACGCGTATCGAATCGTGGACTCCGACGACGTGATCGCGGGGTTGGCCGACTGACCGGGGGCTCGGCCGTCGGGCCCGGTCAACGGGCGGACGACGTCATCGCGCGCTGGGCCGGCTGACTCCGCGAATCCGGCCGAGGGCGAACGTGGTGATGGCCTGGGCGTGCGCGTCGGTGGCCGTGAGGTAGCCGTTGATGAGGCGCAGCGGCTCGATGTAGCGCTCGGCCGACGTCCCGTTCGGCTCGGCGTAGCTGATCCAGACCCAGGCCTGCTCGGCGATCGCGGACAGCAGGGCGTCGCGCGCCTCGCTCGCGTCGGACTCGGGGATCGGCCGACTCGGCCGCGCGGGCAGGGTTCCGGACGCCCGGGAGCCGTCCGGGCGCGTGGCCGGCCGGGTGTCCGTGGCGCGCCCGTCGCGGGCCCGGCTGGCCGGGTCGGGAACCCGCCCTGACTCACCGGCCCGCATCGCCCGGACGGCGGCGGCCGCCAGGGCAGGGGTCACGGGCGCGGCGACCGGGCGACCGTCGGTACGCAGCCGGGGATGGGAGCGGCGCGGCAGGCGCGGCTGCAAGGTGCCGTCCACCTCGGCCTGCGGGCTGAACCCGAGGTCGAGCAGCCGGTCCAGCACGCTCTCGGGCGGCAGCGGACTGACCAGCACGGTGTCCGCGATCCGAGTCAGGCGCAGCGGCACGGTGTGCGGGTCGGCCAGGATGCGGGCCAGCTCGACCGGGTCCTCGCAGTGCAGGACGGAGCCGGCTGACCCGATCCGCACCACGGCGTGGCGCCGGGCGACGTCCTCGACGAGATAGGCCAACGGCTGTGGCACCGCGCCATCGCCCGGCACACCGCCCTGGTCGGGAGTGCCCCCGGAGCCCGCCGTGCCCCCGGAGCCCGCCGCGCCGCCGGAGCCCGCCGTGCCGCCGGAGCCCGCCGTGCCGCCGGAGCCCGGCGCCGCCCCGTGCCTACGCAGCGCGGCGAGGATCTCGGCGCCGGACAGCCCGGCGTCCAGCGCCCGCCGCACGGAGGCCGTGCTGAACCGATGCACGCTCGCCGCCCCGCGAGACTCGGTGGTGGCGACCGCGTGCAGCAGCGCCGCGAGCTGCGGGGTCGGCAGGCCGGGCACGATCGCGGTCAGGTCGGCCTGCAGGATCACGGCGTCGGTCAGCGGCGGCAGCTGCGCGGTGAGCGCGGCGACCAGGGCCTCGCGGTCGTCGGACAGCAGCGCCCGGCCGGCGTCGGTCAGCGTCCCGCCGGCCATCAGCCCGAGCCGGACGAGGTCGGCCAGCACCTGCCCGGTGGCTGCCGCGCGCGCGGGGTCATGGCGACGCGGGCTGCGCCAGCGCAGGCCCGCCACGACCTCTCGGTCGGTCCATCCGCCGGGGGCCCCGGCCAGCACCGCGAGCACGTCCCGGCGCAGTCCGGGCAGCGCGGGCATGGCCCCCTCGGGTGCGAACGGCCGGCTCGCCGGGTCGGTCGTGCGAGTCATGTCCCGCCACGCGACGAGCAGGTCGGCCACCCGCTGCGCGGGCTCGTCGGCCAGCCAGAGGTCGTAGGCCGGCGTGGGCAGCACGGTGGCCACCTCGTGGGCGTCCAGGGCCAGCAGACCAGCGGCCGTGGCGACTTCGGCGAGCAGCACGGTCGTGGCCAGGTCGCTGCCCAGCGCGGCCGAGGTGGAGACCAGATCACGCTGGGCGATCCCGCCGGCGCGGGTGCGCGACGGGGGCAGGGCCGCCCAGTGCTCGCCCAGCTCGGTCACCGCGTGCAGGGCGTCGACCAGGGCACCGGCGGCGCCGGCCTGGGCCCGGGTGAGGTCCGCCGGAGGCTGGGCCGGGGTGGGCGCCTGGAGCGAGGGCGGCTCCTCGAGGTTCGCCCCGCGCAGCAGCGCGACCACCTCCGCGGGCACGACCACCCGGTCGATCCCGAACGGCACCAGCAGGTGATGCGCAAGCAGCCAGTCCACCGGCGACCGGTCGGGCTCGGGGCTCCGCCGCGGGTCGGTGACGGCACCCACGACCGGCCCCGCGAGCAGCCGCTGCAGGATCGCCTCCGCGCCCTCGGGTGCGCCGGCGCGGGCCTCGGCGAACCGGCCCGGCTCGGCCGCGTAGCCGGCGACGACCGGATCGAGCGCGGCCAGGGTGGGGCCGCGGTCGGCGGGCACCAGCAGGTCGCGCGCCGGCCCGACCAGGCGCAGAGCGCGCGGAGTGCCCCAGAGCAGCCCGTGCCGCAGGAGCAGGTCGACCGCATCGCGGACGCGCGTCCGGGCGGCCCGCACCGGCCCCGGGATCAGGGCCGCGATCGGCTCGACGAGGTCGCGAGGGGCGACCGGATCGGCGGCCAGCGCGGCAGCGGTCGCCACCTGCAGGGTGAGCTCGTCGTAGCCGCGCAGGGCCAGGGCGATGCTGGCCGGCGACCCGGCCCGCGCGGCCAGCTCGGCCAGGCTGTCGGGCACCGGATGGATCAGGTCGGGCCGGCCCAGCACGAGCGCGGCCAGCGCGTCGTCGTCCCGGGTGCGCAGGTCGTCGGCGAGGCTGCGCGGCGGCATCGGAGTCAGCCCTGGGGGGCGGTGGCCTGACGCTGGGCCCGGGACCGGCGCCGGCCCGTCCGGAACAGCCCGACCAGGATCATGAGCAGCCCCACGCCGATCAGCATCGCCAGCGCCCAGAAGGCGGTGGGCAGCTGGATGGGGGTGACCAGCGGGAGCATCGCGATCAGGCCGAAGGCGAACCCGGCCGCCATGACCGCGATGCCCGCCTGCACCAGTGGCTCGCGGCCGCGGCCGTGACGTGCGTCGAGGTTGCCCACGGCCGGATCAGGTGTCGAGGTCCGAGGCGACGGCGCGCAGGACGGCGGCCACCTTCTGGCCCTTGGCGTCGGCCGGGTAGCGGCCACGGCGCAGGTCGTTGCCGACGTCGTCGAGCAGCTTGATGAGCGTCTCGACGATCACGGCCATGTCGTCGGCCGGCTTGCGCGCGGCCTTGACCAGCGACGGCGCGGGGTCGAGGACCTTCAGCGAGAGGGCCGTCTTGCCGCGCTTGCCGTCGACCACGCCGAACTCGACGCGCGTGCCCCCGCGCAGCGTGGTCTCGCCGGCGGGCAGGGACTTGGCGTGGACGAAGACGTCCTCGCCCTCGTCCGAGGTGAGGAAGCCGAAGCCGCGCTCCGCGTCGTACCACTTGACCTTGCCGGTGGGCACTGTGAACTCCTGGGGTCTGCACCGCGGCCTGTCACCGCGACTGTCAAGGGTAGCGCGCCGGGTCCTCGTGCTCGGGGCCGGTTCGTGAGGCGCTTCATGAGGCGGGGCTCGGATCGTGGAGCACCCGCGGGACGGACCTCGTCCGGGGTCAGTCCCGGGTCAGCCCGGGATGAGCTTGAAGAACCAGTAGCCCCGTGCTCCCGTGGGCCTGGCCAGCGCGGTCACGGTCAGCACGTAGCCGGCGCTGTCCTGGCCGACCACCTCGGGCATCGTGAACCGGAAGTAGGTCTCGGTGAGCCCGGTGGCCAGCGTCTGCCCGGCGACCTGGACCGACCAGCCGCCGGCGGCCACCGCCTTGTCGACCGAGACGCCGACCGTGTTGCCGGGCAGCACCTCCACGGCCGGGATGCCCTGCCCCTCCGAGGCGTTGGTGAGCACGGACTGGGCGCACTCGCGGTCGCTGAGCGCCCGGTTCTCCTCGAACTGCCAGCACAGCGCGGCGTGGTGGGTGCTGTCCGTGCCGGACCAGACGGTGACGCCGGGCGCCGGCTTCTCGCATCCGGCCAGCATCAGGGCGGACAGGGCGACCCCTGCGAGCGCCAGAGAACGGAGTCCGCGTGTCATGGCGGTAGCCTAGCCATGGGCGATCTCAGGCCCTCGCGCCGTCCCGCCGAGGTCCGCGCGCCCACCTTCGGTCCGTCGACGCCAGGAAGCCCATGAACGACACCACCATCCAGCGACCTCGCCGGATCACGCTGGACGCCGCGGCCCGCGATTCCGTGGACCTCGCCCGATCGGCCGCCGAGGAGGCCGCCGCAGCCGGTCACGTGGGCGAGCACCTGGGCACGACCGCCGAGGACGACCGGGTGGTCACGCACCGGTTCGCCTGCCTCGCGCCCGGCTACCTGGGCTGGGTCTGGGCGGTCACGCTGGCTCGGGCTTCCCGGGCCCGGGTGGTCACGGTCGACGAGGTGGTCATGCTTCCCGGCGAGGGCTCGCTGCTCTCGCCGGTGTGGGTGCCGTGGAGCGATCGGATCGCCCCGGGCGACCTGGGCGTCGGCGACGTGCTGCTCACCCCGGCCGACGATCCGAGGCTGGCCCCGGGCTGGTCGGGGCTGGACGACCTGGCGGTCGCTGCCGACGAGCCGGGGCTGCGCCCGGCCGGCTGGGAGCTCGGGATCGGCCGGCGCCGCGTGCTGTCCACCGAGGGCCGAGACGAGGCGGCCGATCGCTGGCTCGCTGGCGAGACCGGCCCAGCGTCGCCGATGGCCAAGTCCGCTCCTGCCCCGTGCGGCACCTGCGGGTTCCTGCTGCCGATCGGCGGCCCCACCGGCGGCGCGTTCGGCGTGTGCGCCAACGCGATGTCGCCGGCCGACGGCCGGGTCGTGTCGCTGGGCTACGGCTGCGGCGCCCACTCGGAGGCCTCTGCCGAGCGTCCGCGCGCCTGATGAACCCGCGCGACCGCCGCTTCCTGACCCTCGGCGTCCTCATCGGACTGGTGGTCCTCACCGCCATCGCCACGCTGCGCTGAACGCGAGGTGGGCCGCGGTTCACGGGGCGGCTGCCCAGACCGAGACGGCACTAGGGTTTGCCCATGCCGGAGGCTGCGGAGCTCCCCGTGATCGAGCCTGATCCCGACGACGGGGTCGGCGCGGTCACCGTGGGCCTGATCGCCTGGGCAGTCGCGGGGGTGATCTGCTTCGCGATGCGCGAGCGGCTGGCCGAGCGGGGCGCCGACTGGTGGCTGCCCACCTGCCTGGTCGGCCTGGGCTGGGGGCTGATCCTGCTGGTCTTCACGCGGCGCCGGGCGCGCGTGTACCGCGACCAGGGCCAGGCCGGCCCGAGCCCCGATGCCTGAGGCGGTGCCCGAGACGCGGCCTGAGAGGCGGCCCGAGAGGCGGCCTCGCCTGTTGCCCGCGCTCCTGCTTGCCGGCCTGCTCTGCGCCCTGGCCGCGGCCTTCGCCGGTGGCCCGGCCCGCGCGGCATCCCCGAACGTGATCCCGGCCGCGACCCGGATCCTGTGCACGTTCGACACCGACGTCATCGGCGAGGCCAGCGGGATGACCGTCACGCAGCTGCATCCCGACCTCGCCTGGATGACCAACGACTCCGGCGGCGGGCCGTACCTGTACGCGGTCGACCTGGCGACCTGCGCGATCCGCGCGACCCTGCGCCTGCTGGACACTCCGGCGCGCGACCACGAGGCGCTGGCCTCCGGGGTCGACGCCCAGGGGCGCCATGTGATCTGGGTCGGCGACATCGGGGACAACATCGACGGCTGGCCGTACGCGCGGATCCACAAGGTCGTCGAGCCGAAGACCCTGGCCGACGCGGACGTCGAGGTGACGACGTATCGGTTCCGCTACCCGGACGGGTCGGTCAACGCCGAGGCCCTGATGGCCGCGCCGGACCGCGAGCAGCTGTGGGTCGTCACCAAGGAGTACGGAGTGGGCGCGCTGATCGAGCTGCCCTCGCCGATGAGCGACTCGCGGACCCCGATGCGCACCAAGCAGGTGGGCACGGCTCGCTCGCTCATCACCGACGCCGCGATGTCCCCGGACGGGACGCGCTACGTGGTGCGTGACTACCTGAGCGCGGAGATCTTCAACGGCGAGCCGCCGGGGGAGTCGGTCGACCGGTTCGGGCTGCCGCTCCAGCCGCAGGGCGAGGCGATCACCTGGACCGCCGACGGGCGCTCCCTGCTGATCGCCTCGGAGCGCAGCGGCGCGCTGCAGCAGGTCGACGTGGGAGCCCCGCCCGAGAAGGGGTCCACGGGCACCGGCGGTGGAGGCGGTTCGAGCCCCTCGGCCGATCCCGGAGACGTGGTGGTGCCTGCCGACGACGGATCGCCGATGCGCGGGTGGGTGCTGTTGGCGTGCGCCCTGACCGGACTCGTGGCCGTCGTCCTGTGGGCCCGCAGCCGCTCCCGAGGGCGCCCCCACTGACCCGTCCTGGTCCGTGAAGCGGCCGGCCCCCGGAGGGCGCGGCAGCATGCGGGCGGTGACCCGGTCGGCGACCGACGGCCTGCTGCTGGTGTTGGTGCTCGTTTCGTGCGGAAGGCGGGCTCGACGACACCAACGAGAACCAGAGGCGCTGCGCTCTCCGCCGGGCCGGATCAGCGCTGGAAGTGGTGGTAGTCCTTGCTCGACCAGCGCCCACCCCAGGTCCAGCCCCGCTTCGTGAGCGCCCTGGTGGCGGCGTCCTTGGTGTGGAAGACCGCCGGGTGCTTCCTCGGACGATGGGTCACGTACCAGCGATTGGGGTAGGTGCGGCTCCGGGTGACGTACGGGTTCTCCCAGGTGTTGATGTCCAGGGCCCCGCGATTGGCGTGCGGGCTCATCACCTTCTGGCGCTCCTTGCCGACCACGTAGCGGCAGTTGAAGCCTGAGGTGTTGTCCGCGGCCATCTGGGCGTAGTCGTTCGCGCCGGGGCCTGCCGGGTTCCGTCCGAAGGTCTCGGGCAGGACCATCTGCCGGATCGGGTAGCGCAGCCGGTAGAGGGCGGTGAACGCCGCGGCCGCCTTGGTGGCGTGGCGACGAGGCACGACCAGCTTGCCGGCGTAGCGGTACCCGTCGAACCCCCAGTAGTTCACCGAGATCAAGCGCAGCGAGGAGCGCGGCGCGCACCCCCGGTGCCAGGTGACGCCGACCATCCGCGCCCAGATGCTGTCGGGGATCTTCGTGACGCGAGCGTGGGCACCGGACCCGACCGCCTGAGCCCGCTGCGGATAGCGCACCTGCGGTTGCGGTGCCCCGCTCGGACTGGCGACCGTCCGTCCGGCGGGGGTCGTGCTGACAGTGATGATGCCCGAGGTTGCCGCATCCTCGGTCTGCGTCGCCGGGCTGACGACGCGCACCTGTGTGGACTTCCACGGCACGAGCCGGGCAGAGAGGCGTCCGCTGGCATCGGTACGCCCGGTGGCCAGGGTGGTCCATGCCGTCGTGCCGGTCCGCCTGATCTGGACGGTCACGGCCTGCCCCGCGAGTGGCGCGTCGGACTTGGTGGAGAGCACCGCCTGCACCGTCGTGGCGGTCTCGGACCGGACAGAAGCCGGCGCTCGCACAGTCGCCACGGTCGACACGCGCACCACTGACACGGTCACCTGCGGTGCGCTGGAAGCCGTCAGATCCGCCGTGCCGGCACTGTGTGCCCGCAGATGGTGGACGCCGACGGGCAGGCTCACCGTGAGGCTGAAGCGGCCGTCGCCTCCGGTCCGTGCGTTCGCCACGGCAACCCACGCGCCGTCCGCAGCCCGCTCCACGACAACCGTCGCTCCCGGGACCGGTGCCGTGGCAGGGGTCCCGTACCGGGTCGGATAGGTCAGGGAGCCGGCCAGAGCCACGGGCGCTCCGGCCGGTGAGGTCGCGGGTGCGGTGAGCGTGAGCCGCGCCGTCGCGGGCGTGATCGTCGTCTCGGCCTGCGCGCTCAGGGCGGGGTCGGCGATGGACACCGACCAGGTGATGAGCCCGGCGTGCGCCGGTGCCACGATCGCTGTCCACGCCCCCACCTCGTCGACTGCGGTCTGGACCGGCACCGCGCCGCCGGTGATCGTCACGACCGCCCCGGTCAGCGGCACGCCGTCGAGACCGAGCGCGTGCCCGCTGAGCTGGACGTCCGTCCCGAACGTCGCGGTTGCCGGCGCGGCGACGGTCAGCTCGGGTGGTGTGGGCTCGGCGGCCGATGCCGGCAGCGGCATGCCCCCAAGCACCGCCAGCAGCGCCACGACCAGCGACATCGCAGCCAGCACCGGCCGGCGAAGGGCGGATCTCAGCCGCATCGGGAGGCCTTGCTGTGAGCAGGCACGGCCCAGCCCGGCGATGCGGCTGCGACATCGGCCTGCGCAAGCGCAGGTGAGAGCTGGGTGGGCGGCATGGGGATCTCCTTGTCGGCTGGTCCGTGGCAAGAGTAGGAGCCCGCCGACGCGCCTGCGTGTGCTGCCCCTGGAACAGGGGCCCCACTGATCCGGGGCCGGAGGCACCGGCAAGACGCACATGGCCAAGGCGATGGTCTGCGAGGCGCAGGGTGCCCCCCCGTCGAGCACGTGCGCCGATGACCCCCTGTGCGCCTCTCGAGCGCCGCTCGACCCGCGCCGCGGCTCAGCTCTTCAGGTGCAGGGCCACCGCCTCGAACGGGCGCAGGTGCGCGACGCCGTCGGCGATCTGTGGGGCGTCCTGCTCGTTGCCGATCAGAACCTCGCGTCCGGCGAACCCGTCGAACCCGTCGGGCAGCGCGAACTCGGTGGCCTCGCCGTAGAAGTTGGCCAGCACCAGCAGCGCTTCGCCGTCGCCGTGCCGCCAGTACGCGTACACCGCCGGGTGCTCGCGGCCGACCAGCTCGTAGCGTCCGGTCGTGACGAGCGGCACCTCGCGACGCAGGTCGATCAGGTTCCGGTAGAACCAGAACACCGAGTCCTGGTCCGCGACCGCGGCCTCCGCGTTGATCTCGGTCTCGTTGCCCGAGGTGTGGATCCACGGCTCCCCGGTGGTGAAGCCGCCGTGCGGCTCGGCGGTCCACTGCATCGGCGTACGGCTGTTGTCGCGGGACTTGCGCCGCAGGATCGCCAGCACCTCGTCCTTGCTGTGCCCGCGCTCCTGCAGGATGCGGTACATGTTGAGGCTCTCGACGTCGCGGTAGTCCTCGATCACCGCGAACTTGGGATCGGTCATGCCGATCTCCTCGCCCTGGTAGATGTAGGGCGTGCCCTGCAGCAGGTGCATGACCAGGGCCAGCATCTTCGCGGACTTGACTCGGTACTGCGGGCCGTCGTCGGCGAACCGCGAGACCGCGCGCGGCTGGTCGTGGTTGCACCAGAACAGCGCGTTCCACCCGCCGCCCTCGGCCATCCCGACCTGCCAGTGGGTCAGGACGTCCTTGAGGGCCAGCAGGTCCATCGGGGCGTCGGTCCACTTGTCGCCGCCGGGGTAGTCGACCTTGAGGTGGTGGAAGCTGAACGTCATCGCCAGCTGGTGGGCGTCCTCGCGCGTGTACTGGACGCAGTGCTCGACGGTCGTCGACGACATCTCGCCCACGGTCAGCCGCTCACCGCCGAACGCCTCGCGGTTCATCTCCGTGAGGAACTCGTGGATGCGCGGGCCATCGGTGTAGAACTGCCGGCCGTCGGTGCCGGGCGGGGCCTGCGGGAACGACTGGTCCTTGCTGATGAGGTTGATGACGTCCAAGCGGAAGCCGTCGACCCCCTTGTCGAACCACCAGCGCATCATCTCGTAGACGGCTTCGCGGACCTTCTCGTTCTCCCAGTTCAGGTCCGCCTGGGTCACGTCGAACAGATGCAGGTAGTACTGGCCGGTGGCCTCGTCCCACTCCCAGGCGTTCCCACCGAACTTGGACTCCCAGTTGGTGGGCGGCCCGCCGTCGGGGCCGGCGTCCTTCCAGATGTAGAAGTCGCGGTAGGGGTTGTCGCGCGAGGACCGCGACTGCTGGAACCACTCGTGGAACGTCGACGTGTGGTTGACGACCATGTCCATGACGATCTTCAGCCCGAGTGCGTGCGCCTCGTCGAGCAGGCGCTCCATGTCGGCCATCGTCCCGAACAGCGGGTCGATGTCGCGGTAGTCGGCGATGTCGTAGCCGTTGTCGTTCTGCGGCGAGACGTAGACCGGGGTCAGCCAGATCACCTCGGTGCCCAGCGTCTTGATGTAGGGCAGCCTCTCGATGATGCCGTTGAGGTCACCGGTCCCGCTGCCCGTCGTGTCGTTGAAGCTGCGGGGGTAGATCTGGTAGACGGCGGTCGTCTTGTACCAGGGGATCTCGGGCATCGGGTGCTCTCCTCGGGCAGGTCAGGTGGTGGGAATGCAGGACCGGGCCGGGCGCCCGGAGGCGCCCGACCCGGACCGGAGATGGGAAGGCGTCACACGAGGGCGCCCATGTCGAGCTCGGCGGCCTCCTCCTCGGTCTCCTCGTGACCTCGGGTCTTGGCGAAGAGGATGGTTCCTGCCAGCGGGACCGCGATGGCCACGAGCATCGCCAGGCCGAACGAGGCCCAGTCCTCGGGCAGGATCGAGAAGATGCCGGGTATGCCGCCGACGCCGATGCTCGACGCCTCGACATCGCGGATCGCCATGAACATCCCGCAGAAGCCCGACACCGTGATGGCGATGAAGAACGGGAACTTGAACCGTAGGTTCACGCCGAAGAGTGCGGGTTCTGTGATGCCCATGTAGGCCGACACGCCCGAGGACATCGCCAGGCCCTTCTCCTTCTGGTTGCGGGCGACGAACATCATGCCCAGCGCCGCGGAGCCCTGGCAGATGTTGGAGATCGCCAGGATCGGCCACAGGAACGTGCTGCCGGTCTGGCCGATAAGCTGCAGGTCGACCGCCAGGAACGTGTGGTGCATCCCTGTGATCACCAGCGGTGCATAGAAGAACCCGTAGAGCAGGCCGCCCAACCATGGTGCGTGGTCGAAGACGAAGATGAGGCCCTCGGTCAGCTGCGTGGCGATCCAGAACGTGACAGGGCCGATGAGGATGAACGACAGCAGGCCGGTGAGCAGCAGGGTGACCGGCCCGACCACGAGCAGCTGGAACATGTCCGGCGTCTTGGCCTTGATCCACAGCTCGATCTTCACCAGCACCCACGAGGCCACGAGGACCGGAAGCACCTGGCCCTGGTAGCCGACCTTCTGGACCTCCAGGCCGAACAGGGTCCAGTACTCGATCGTGCCCTCCGAGTGTGCCGATCCCCAGGCCCAGGCGTTGAGCAGGTCGGGGTGCACGAGCATCGCGCCCAGCACGATGCCGAACAGCGGGTTGCCGCCGAACCGCTTGACCGCCGACCAGCCGATGAGCACCGGCAGGAAGACGAAGGCGGTGTTGGCGATCAGGTTGATGACGCTGGCCCAGTCCGCCAGCCAGGGGTACTCCAGGACGACCGACGAGTCGTCCCAGAAGATGCCCGTGGCCGTCAGGATGTTATTGACGCCCATGAGCAGACCGGCGGTCACGATCGCCGGCAGCAGCGGGATGAAGATGTCGGCGAGGACCTTGATGCCCTGCTGGAGGGGGTTCATCTTCTTGGCCCCGACCGCGGCCACGTCGGCCTTGCTCATCTCGTCCTTGCCGGTGAGCGCGCGGATCTCCGCGGCGACCTTCTCCACCGTGCCGGGTCCGATGATGATCTGGAACTGGCCGTTGGCCATGAACGATCCCTTGGCCAGCTCCGAGGCGGCGACCGCCTTCTGGTCGATCTTGCTGTCGTCGACCAATGCGAACCGCAGGCGCGTCACGCAGTTCGTGAGTGCCGCGATGTTGTCGGCACCACCGACCGCGGCGATGATCTCCTTGGAGCCCTCGGTGTACTCACCCATGGTGCCCTCCCAAATGCGTAGAGAACGTCACATTAGGCCGGTGGCCGGAAGCGTTGCACCCTGGCGGACACCTGACTTCCGCGAACGAGGAAGACCCCCCCGACCGGGAGTCGGTCGGGGGGTCCGTGCTGCGGGGGGAGCGCAGTGCTCGGGCGAGGCCCTCAGGCCAGGCGTTCTACCACGTAGTCGATGCACGCCGTGAGCGCGGCCACGTCGGCCGGATCGATCGAGGGGAACATGGCGATCCGCAGCTGGTTGCGGCCCAGCTTGCGGTACGGCTCGGTGTCCACGATCCCGTTCGCGCGCAGCGCCTTGGCGATGGCCGAGGCGTCGATCGAGTCGTCGAAGTCGATGGTGCCCACCACGTTGCTGCGCAGCGCCGGGTCGCTCACATACGGCGTGGCCACCGGCGAGGCCTGCGCCCAGCCGTACAGGCTCGCGGCCGACTCGGCAGTCCTCGCGGTCGTCCAGGACAGCCCGCCCTGGCTGTTGAACCAGTCCAGCTGCTCGGCCATCAGCAGGATGGTCGCCAGCGCCGGCGTGTTGTAGGTCTGGTCCAGGCGCGAGTTGTCCAGGGCGATCTTGAGGTCCAGGAACGCCGGCACCCAGCGGCCCGAGGCGGCGATCGACTCGATGCGCGCCACCGCGGCTGGGCTCAGCAGCGCGAACCACAGCCCGCCGTCGGAGGCGAAGCACTTCTGCGGGGCGAAGTAGTAGACGTCGAACTGGGCGGCGTCCACGGCCAGGCCGCCCGCGGCTGAGGTCGCGTCGAAGGCCATGAGCGCCCCGGCGTCGGCGCCGGTCACCCGGGTCGGGGTGATCGCCACGCCGGTGGAGGTCTCGTTGTGCGGCGAGCCGTACAGGTCGATGCCCTCCTCGGCGACGAACAGCGGGGCGCTGCCCGGGTCCGAGGACAGGATCGTCGGCGCGCCCAGGTGCGGGGCGACCTTGGCGGCCTTGGCGAACTTCGAGCCGAACTCGCCGAACGTGAGGAACTGGGCGCGATCCTGGACCAGGCCGAACGTGGCCGCGTCCCAGAACGCGGTCGTGCCGCCTAGGCCGAGGATCACCTCGTAGCCCTGGGGCAGGGAGAACAGCTCGGTCAGGCCGGCGCGCACCCGGCCGACCTGAGACTTCACCGTCTTCTGCCGGTGCGAGGTGCCCAGGATCGAGGTGGCCGCGGCGCTCAGGGCGTCCACCTGCTCGACGCGGACCTTGGACGGGCCGCAGCCGAAGCGGCCGTCGGCGGGGCGCAGGTCGGTGGGGATGGCGATGGTCGTCGGGTCGAGGGTGGCGGTCACCGGGAGTCCTTCGTCGGGGTCAGTACGGGGGAGTCTGCGGGGGGAGTCGGTGCGGGGAGGCCTGTTCGGGAGGTCTGCGCCGGGCGGCGGGTCGCTATGCCCGGTCGGTCACGGGCATCGGCCCGTGCTCGTCGTCGTAGGGGAACAGCAGCGAGTCCTTCCAGCCCGGGACATCCTGGGGCAGCCGTGGGTCGGGGCCGATGTAGCGCGCCGACGGGCGGACCAGACGCCCGGTGCGCTTCTGCTCGTGGATGTGGGCGCTCCAGCCAGCCAGCCGGGCGCAGGTGAACATCGCCGGGAACATGTGCGCCGGGACGGCGGCGAAGTCCAGGATGATGGCCGCCCAGAACTCGACGTTGGTCTCGATGACCCGGTCCGGGCGCCGCTCGCGCAGCTCGGCCAGGGCCGCCGCCTCCAGCGCCTCGGCGATCTCGTAGCGCGGGGCGTCCAGCTCGCGGCAAGCCCGGCGCAGCACGCGGGCCCGCGGATCCTCGGCCCGGTAGACCCGGTGGCCGAAGCCCATCAGCCGGTCGCCGCGGTCCAGCACGCCCTTGACGTACGCCTGGGCGTCGGCGCCGCGCTCGATCTCCTCGATCATGTGCAGCACCCGGCTCGGAGCACCGCCGTGCAGCGGGCCGGACATGGCCCCGATCGCGCCGGAGATGGCCGCCGCGACGTCGGCGCCGGTCGAGGCGATGACCCGCGCGGTGAACGTGGAGGCGTTCATCCCGTGCTCGGCGGCAGAGACGAAGTACGCGTCCACCGCCTTGACGTGGGTCGGGTCGGGCTCGCCGCGCCAGCGGATCATCATCCGCTCGACGACCGTGCGGGCCTCGTCGATCTTCGCGGTGGGCACCATCGGCTGGCCGACTCCGCGGGCCGCCTGGGCCACGAACGACATCGCCATCACGGCGACCCGCGACAGGTCCTCGCGCGCCTGGACGTCGTCGATGTCCAGCAGCGGCTTGAGTCCCCACGCGGGGGCCAGCATCGCGATCGCGGACTGGACGTCGACCCGCACGTCGCCGGAGTGCACCGGGATGGGGAAGGGCTCGGCCGGCGGTAGGCCGGGGTTGAACTCGTTGTCGACCAGCAGGCCCCAGACCTGGCCGAACGTGACCCGGCCGACGAGGTCCTCGATGTCGACCCCGCGGTATCGGAGGGCCGAGCCCTCCTTGTCCGGCTCGGCGATCTCGGTCTCGAAGGCGATGACGCCCTCCAGCCCAGGGGAGTAGTCGCTCATCGTGCTCCTGCCCAGTGCGTCGGGAATGCCGCAGACATTCTCCCCGGGCGCGCGCATCTGGCGAAACCCGGCCCCCTGGACGGGGCGCGGACGATGACTCGCCCTCTGGATGGGGCGCGGAAGATACTGGGCCCATGACCGATCCGGTGGTGCAGGTCCCGCGCGTGGAGTACCCGGTGCTGCCGGTCACCGGCTTCGAGGTGGACACCGTCCCGGCCGCTCCGCTGGGGCTGTTCGCCACCTGGCTGGCCGAGGTGGTCGCCGCCGGGCTGCCCGAGCCCAACGCTGCCGCGCTGGCGACCGCGGACGGTCACGGCCATCCGTCGGTGCGCCTGGTCCTGGTCAAGGTCATCGACGCGCGCGGCTTCTGCTTCTTCACCAATCGCCGCTCACGCAAGGGCCGTGAGCTGGAGGTGAACCCAGCGGCCGCGCTGTCCTTCGTGTGGCACCCGGTGCACCGGCAGGTGCAGGTCCGCGGCAACGCGACCCGGCTGACCACGCAGGAGTCCCAGGCCTACTTCGCCACCCGGCCGCGGCAGGCGCAGCTGGGCGCGTGGGCCAGCGAGCAGAGCAGCGAGGTCACGCGCGCGGCGCTGGAGGAGCGGGTCGACCAGCTCGCCCGGCACTTCGGTGACGACCCGATCCCGATGCCCGACCACTGGGGCGGGTATGTCCTGGTGCCCGAGGCGGTGGAGTTCTGGGCCGGCCGGCACGCCCGGCTGCACGACCGGATCGAGTACCGCCGGGTAGCGGTCGGCGGGCTGGACGACCCCGGGGCGTGGGCCAAGCGCCGCCTGGCTCCCTGAGCGGTGCCGGCGCGGAGTCGGCGCGGAGTCGGCTCGCCGGCTGCCGGTGCTCGGTCAGAGGCGGCCGAGCAGCTCTTCCTTCTTGGACGCGAACTCCGCGTCGGTGATGTGGCCGGCGGCGTGCATCTCGGCGAGCGTGGCGATCGCGGCGGCCACCTCGTCGGCGTTCGTGGCCGGCCCGACCGGCCTGACCGGTGGGGTGGCGGCCGGCGCGGTCGCTGCCGGCGGGGTCGACTGCCGCACCGCCTCGGCGATCGCGCGAGCGTCGGCCTGCTCGAAGGCCTGCTTCTGGTCGAGCACCGCGCGGCGGAACTGCACCGGCTGGCGCATCATCGTGTAGCGCAGGTCGGACTCGTCCGAGGCGGTCGCCACGCGCAGCGTCCCGAACTCCAGCCAGCGACCCAGCAGCGACTGGCTGATCGTGATGTCGTTGATCTTCTCCAGCGCCGAGCCCTCGGCGGTCTTGCGGACGATGCCGTCGACCTTGAGCACCTTCTGGTTGGTCACGATGTAGTGCTCGGACCACCACTGCACGAAGGCCTGGACCAGCATGACCAGGCCGACGAGCAGCGCCAGCAGCCCGCCCCACCTCAGGACGTTGGTCCAGAAGCCGTCGGTGGCGAAGAACGACCAGATGGCCGCCACCAGGCCGCCGGCAGCCAGCAGCGTGCCGGTGACAGTGGAGAACAGTGGCGCGACCCAGTGCTTGCGCGACTCGTAGACGATCGTCTCGTTGCTGGCCAGCAGATCCTCGACGTAGCCCATCGTCCCCACCTCCACGGCCACGGCGCACCCGAGCCGATCCGAGCGTAACGCCGCAGCCGCGCATCCAGGGCGACCGACCAGGTCCTCGGGTCAGCCGATGGTGGCCTTGGTGACCTTGCCGTCCTCGATGTCGACGTTCACCCGGTCGACCCGGTAGTCGGTGGTGGCCATGTTCGGCTGGCCGTCGACCGAGAGCACCCGGAACTGCAGCCCCGCCTCCTGGACCGCCGCCTGTGCGTCGGCCTCGGTCATCCCGACCACGGCGTCGGCGACCTTCTGGTTCTTGGCCGCTTCGTCCGCCAGCGGATCCGAGGACTCGGAGGCCGCCGGGGTCGCACCGCCGACCACGAAGCTCAGGACGATGGTCCCGTGACTGCGCAGGTTCAGCTGGCTGGTCGACACGGTGAAGCCGTCGACCTCGGAGAGCACCTTGAGGTAGGCGGCCTCGGCAGCCATCGCCTCCTCGGAGCCGGCCATCTTGGTGCTGGCGATCTCGCCGATCTCCAGGCCGCCCGTCTCGTCGGCGTGGTACTCGGCCCGGTAGGTGTTCACCGCGGCCTGGCCGGAGAGCAGGGACTCGTCGAAGGCCAGCGTGATCGGGAACGCCCTCAGGTCCACGGCCGCACCCTCGGCAGTGTCCAGCTGCCAGCTGGTGCCCGCCAGCGCGGGTGCGGTCTGCTCGATCGGCTGGCCCTTGTCGTCCTGCGGCACCCCGGTGGTGGTGTAGTCCGCGCAGGCGGACAGGGTGCCCACGGCGATCAGGACCGCCACCGTGCTCGCGAGCCGCTTCATGGGTTCCTCCTGGGTGCTGTCGGTGCTGCGTATCGTGCTCTACTCGCCCAGCCAGCCGCGCAGCAGGGCGGTCAGGATCTCGTCCTCGCTGCGCCGGGTCGACTTCGCCGCCGAGCGCAGGTCCTTGCGCAGGGTCTTGGGGACCTTCACCCGCAGCTCCACCCGCTTCTCCTTGGGCACGTTCTTGCTCGCGCGCTGCTGCTTGGGGACGGCCCGAAGCGCGTCGCTGGTCCGCCCGGACAGTGGCCCGGAGAGCCGGGAGCGCGCCGGCGGGGTTGGCCCCTTGGCCAGGGGGGGCAGCGGCGCCGGTGCGGACTGCTTCTTGCCCTTGCTCCTGGATGCCTTCCCGGAGATGGTCTTGCCCGAGGTCGCCTTCCCGGACGGTGACTTGCCCGAGGCGGCCTTGTCAGGTCCGGGCTTGCCCGAGACCTTCTGCTTGGCCGGCTTGCGCGTCTTCTCCGGCTTGCCGACCTTCGCCGAGCTGGTGGCGGAGTCGACGCCGGCGGGTGCAGAGCCCGTGGCAGGCGTGACCGGCCCGGCGACCTGGGCCTCGGGTGACGTGGCTGGCGCGGGCAGCGCCACCGTGGGAGCCGGCGCGGGCGGCGCCACGGCCGGGACCGGTCGGTCGGCCGGGGCCAGTCGCAACCCCGGGCGCCCGGGGGCGGCCGGGTGGATATGGGCGTCGGCGGACTTGCGCAGAGCCGGTCGCGGAACGGGATTGATCACAGCGACTCCTCGATGCTGCGGCACAGCTGGGTGAACAGGCGGGTGAGCTCGGTGGCGGCGGGGGAGCGCAGCGCGGTGATCGGCTGGGCGGCCCCCTGCGCCGCGGCGATCGCCGATCGGTCGGGGATCTCGGGCTCGAGGACGAGCTCGGGGTATGCCGCGCGCAGCTCGGCGACCCGATACCGGTGCTCGTTCACGCGGCGGACCCGGTTGAGCACGATGCCGGCCGGGCGCAGGCCCAGGTTGGTGGCCCGCCGCGCGATGGCGATGGCGTCCAGGGCCTGCTCGGCGCCGCGCAGGGCGAAGAACGACGGCTCGGTGACGACCAGGGCGGCGGTGGCCGCGGCGAGCCCGTTGCGCGTCAGCTCGCCCAGGGAGGGCGGGCAGTCGATGAGAACCCGGTCGTACTTCTCCAGCGTGCCGGTCAGCGCCAGCCGCAGCCGAAGCGCGGAGTCTCGTCCGTCGGAGTGGGTCCGGTGCTCCAGCGCGGGATCGCCGGCGATCAGATCCAGCCCCTCGCCCCAGCCGCTGGGCACGACCGCATCCGCGGCGACTCCGGTGCGGCCGTCGGCCACGACGTCGTTGGCGGTGAACTCGTAGCCGGGCGGGTCCAGGGCCGAGGTGGCATTGGCCTGCGGGTCCAGGTCGATGACCAGGGTGCGCCGCCCCTCGGCCAGGGCGATCGCGGCCAGGCCGAGGGTCACCGACGTCTTGCCCACTCCACCCTTGACAGAGATGAGGGCAAGCGTGGACATACTCGGATTGAACCATGCCCACATGGCCGGGCCCGGCACCTCCCATGCCTCGGCCCGGCACGCCCCGCGATCGCGGCGGCCGTGGGCGAGAATAGTCCGGTGAGCGACCTGATCGACACCACCGAGATGTACCTGCGCACCATCTACGAGCTGGATGAGGAGGGGGTGCGTCCGATGCGCGCGCGCATCGCCGAGCGGCTCGGGCAGAGCGGCCCGACCGTCTCCCAGACTGTGGCTCGGATGCAGCGCGACGGGCTCGTGGAGCTGGACAGCGCCGACCGGCACCTGGTGCTGACCCCGACCGGGGCGGCCCGCGCGGTCCGGGTCATGCGCAAGCACCGGCTGGCCGAGTGTCTGCTGGTGGAGGTCATCGGGCTGCCCTGGGAGCAGGTGCACAACGAGGCCTGCCGCTGGGAGCACGTCATGAGCGAGTCGGTGGAGCACCGGCTGGTCGAGCTGCTCGGCGGCCCCACGATCTCGCCGTTCGGCAACCCGATCCCCGGCCTGGACGAGCTGTCCGGCGGGGCGCTGGGCGAGACGGGCGATCCGGTTGCCCTACCCGGCGAGACGCTGACCGCGATCCTGGCCGACGGTGCGGAGCACGAGCTGGAGATCATGCGCATCGGGGAGTCGCTGCAGACCGACGAGGAGCTCATGGCCATCCTGGATGCCGCCGGGGCCGTGCCGGGCGGGCTGGTGCGCGCGACCGCGGTGGGCGAGCAGGTGCGGCTGTCGGCCGGCGAGCGGGCGGTCGAGCTGCATGGCGCGCAGGCCGCACTCATCGTCGCCGCAGCGGTGTAGGCGCCCCGCCTTCCGGGGCCGCTCGGCCCTGCGCAGCCGCCGTAGCGCGCAGTAGGTTCCGGGCGTGCTGGCCGTGGAGCTCGTCGTGGTGGCCCTGCTGGCCATCGCGGGTGCCACCGCCCTGTCGCATCGGGTCCCGGTGCCCGCGCCCCTGGTCCTGGTGGTCGTCGGGGTCCTGATCAGCCTGCTGCCCGCGGTCCCGGCGGTCGAGGTGGACCCGGAATGGGTGCTGGCCGGCATCCTGCCACCGCTGCTCTACTCGGCGGCGGTCGCGATGCCCTCGATGAGCTTCCGCCGGGAGTTCACCAGCATCAGCGGGCTGTCGATCGTGCTGGTCGTGCTCACCACCACGATCCTCGGATTCCTGCTGCACTGGCTGATCCCGGGCTTGGACCTCGCCTGGGCGATGGCCCTGGGTGCGGTGCTCAGCCCGACTGACGCGGTCGCCGTGGGCATCGTGAAGCGGGCCGGCGTCGCCCCGCGCCTCTCGGCGCTGCTGGAGGGCGAGGGTCTGCTCAACGACGCGACCGCGCTGGTCGCGCTGAGCGCCGCGATCGCGGCCACGGTCGGCACCTTCTCGCTGCCGATGGCGGTCGGGGCGTTCGTCTGGTCGGTCGTCGTCGCGGTCGTGCTCGGCGGCGCCGTCGGCCACGCGAACCTCGCGCTGCGCGCGCGCACGTCGGACTCGACGCTGAACACGCTGATGTCGTTCACGGCGCCCTTCCTCGCCTCGATCCCCGCGGAGCTGCTGGGCGCCTCGGGTCTGGTGGCGGCGGTCGCGGCCGGGCTGATCGCCGGCTGGCACGGCGCGCGGGTGCTGCCGCCGCGGCACCGCCTGTCCGACGCGCAGAACTGGGCGACGGTCGAGATGGTCCTGGAGGGCCTGATCTTCCTGGTGATGGGACTGCAGCTCTTCGGGATGCTCCAGGAGGTGCACGCCGACCATGAGGGACTGGGCGCCGCGCTGGGCATCGCGGTGGTGGCGCTGGCGGTGACCCTGGTGGTCCGGGCCGCCTACGTCGCCCCGCTGCTGGGCCTGGCCGCCCGGCGCGCGCGGCGCCACGAGCAGGTCCGGTCCAAGGTCGCGCAGCTGCACGAGTGGGTGATCGATCCGCAGGTCGACACCGCGAAGGCGCTGACCGAACGGCGGGGCGGCGCCCGGCGAGGGCGCGAGCTGGGCCCCGAGGAGGTGCAGCGGTTCGCCACCCGGGTGCGCCGGCTGATGGCCGACATCGACTACTTCCTGGGCAGCCCGCTGACCTGGCGGGAGGGCGCGGTGATCGTGTGGGCGGGCATGCGCGGCGCGGTCACCGTGGCGGCCGCCCAGACCCTGCCGCACGACACCCCGCAGCGGGCGCTGCTGGTCCTGGTGGCCTTCGTGGTGGCCGCCCTGTCCCTGCTGGGACAGGGCGGCACCCTGCCCTGGGTCATCCGGGTCGTGCGGCCCGACCAGGTGGACCCGGAGCAGGAGGAGGCCGAGCGCCGGGCCCTGCGGGTGCTGCTGTGGGAGGCCGGTGCGCAGGTGGCGGTGCCGCCGGTCAGCCCCGACGACCCGGCGACGTTCGGCCCCTATCGGGCAGCTGTCCTGAAGCGGATCAGCAGGCAGCGCGAGGTACTGCTGGATGCCCGCGACGACGGGATCTACGGGGCCGAGACGCTGGACCGGGCTCTGATGAACCTGGAGGCCGACCAGATCGCGTTGGAGCTCAAGGGCGGCCCGTGACCCGTGCGCGTGACCCCCACGCCCAGGTCCGGAATCGCCGGATTGGCACCGAAGGGGACCGGTTCGACCGAGACGCAGGTCACAACGGCGAAGGTTCCGTACGCGGGCCCCGGGCGGCTACGGTGACGTCAGCCCACCACCCGGTGGGCCGGGGATGGACAGCGCCGAGTCCCATTCATGACCATCCCCCCGCGTCTGGCCACGGCCAGCTCCGCACCGTCGAATGGGAGCGGGGGACCCACATGCGGTCCCACTCACGGCCTCGCGGCCGGGACCTTGGGGTGAAGCCACAGCGTGTGGCCGGGTGACTCCGCCCGAACCCGACAGCTCACCTCGCAGGCGCAGAGGAGATCATCGATGCGTCTGCTTCGCCGTGCTCATCCGCTCGCCCTGGCCGCGGTCACGACCGCCGCCCTGATGGCCCCCGTGGCCGCTCCAGCACCCGCCAGCGCCGCCCAGGTCGTCGCTGCCACGCCGTCCGCCTCGCCCGGCCTGGCCGTGACCAAGGAGCGCAAGAAGAAGTCCTCCCGGTCCGCTCGCAGCTTCGCCGCCCGGTCGAAGATCGTGCTGAAGAACGGCTACCGGCTCAGGGGAACCCCCTACCGCTACGGCGGGTCCACGCCACGCGGCTTCGACTGCTCCGGCTTCACCATGTACCTGTACCGCAAGGCCGGCAAGCGCCTGCCGCACACCGCCACCGGGCAGATGCACCGGGCCAAGCGGATCTCCGCCAAGAGCGTCCGCGCCGGCGACCTGGTGTTCTTCCGCAAGGGCTCGCGTGCCTACCACGTGGGCATCTACGCCGGGAAGCACCGCGTGCTGCACTCCCCGCGCCCGGGCAAGACGGTGCGCGTGGACCGGATCTGGACCAGCAACGTGACGTACGGCCGGGCTCTCTGAAGGCCTGGCACCCATCACGCCCGAGAGGGGCGCCGCACCGGCAACTGCCGGGCGGCGCCCCTCTCGCGTGCGCCGGGCTTGGTGCGCGCCCCTTGGGCGCCGCTTGGGCCCCGCTTGGGCGTCTGCGCGCGGCCTCAGTCGGCCAGCGCCAGCAGCTCCTCCATCTCGGCGTTGTACGCCGCGACAAGGTTGGCGATGTCCGGCACGACGTTCACGTCGGTCTTGAAGCCGACCCGGATCTGGCCGTTGTAGCTGAAGATGCACACGCCGATGGCCTGCTTGGACGCACCGGGAACCCAGCCGAGGATGCCCACCAGCTCCTGCCCCGCGAAGTAGCGCGCGTGCTGTGGGCCGGGGACGTTGGTGGTGACCCCGATCGCCTTGTCGGCGAAGAACTCCTGGACGGAGCGGGACACCGTGGCGGTGAAGTTGCCGATGCGGCCCAGCGCGGTGCTCACGCCGAACGTCAGCAGCACCTCCGGGCCGTTCTTGATGACCTCCATGCGCTTGTGCACCTCGTCGAGGCGCTCGGCCGCGCTCTCCTGCTCCACCGGCAGGATGAACGCCACCAGGGCGAACCGGTTGCCCAGGAACTCCGGCAGCGGCTCGTCCACCGGCCGCAGGTTCACCGGGATCATCGTCATCAGATCCTTGCCGGTCTCCCCGCGCGTGGCCAGGTAGCGGCGGATCCCGCCGGCCACGGCCGCGAGCATCAGATCGTTGACCGTGCCGCCGCGCGACTTGGCGGCGGCCTTGACCCGCGCCAGATCGTGCGGAGGCGCCCAGTCGGCGCGCTTGGCCCGGCCGGTGCGGCCGAACACCGCGACGTCCGGGGCGGTCCCGACGAGCAGCTTGTCCAGGGTGTCGGCCACGCCCGCGGACTGGTGGGCGATCGTGTCGACCAGGCTGCCTTCGCGGTCCAGGTCGAGCATCTCCAGCAGGCGGGTCGCCCCCGAGGTCGCCTTGACCCCGGCTGACAGGCCCAGCGTGCCCACCTTCGTGGCCGCGTGCAGGACCTTCTCCCGCTTGCGCCGGGCGTCGCGCTCCGAGGGGGTCTCCTCAGCCTGCGACGGCGCGTCGGCGGGATGCAGCCGGTCGGTGCTGGCCGCCGGGGTGGTGCCCTCGTCGGGAGTCTCGGTGGTCATCTCGATCAGGACCCGAGCCAGGGCGGTGCCGTCGGCCAGCGCATGGTGGAAGCGGATCATCAGCGCGCCGAAGTCGTTGCCGTGCAGGACGTAGGCCTTCCACAGCGGCTTGTCGTGGGGGATCGGCTCGCTGAACCGGGCCTCGAGGAACCGCTGCAGCTCGATGCGGCCGCCGTTCCCGCCCAGCTCGTGCTCGGACAGATGGTTGGCGATGTCGAAGTCGGGATCCTCGATCCACTGGTCGCGGGCGCCCACGGTCGTCGAGAAGCGGGGCTTCCAGGCGAACACGGGGTAGCGCTCGACGAGCCGCTCCTGCAGCGCGGCGCGCACCGCCTCGAAGTCGAGCCGGTGGTCGAACCACATCACCGACTCGATCACCATGAGGTTCTCGGGGGTGTCCATGTTCAGCCACAGGGTGTCGTTGGCGGACAGTTCCATGAGGGCAGGAGCTTCAGTCATGGGGTCATCGTGGCCGAACCAATGCGCGGATGCGTGCTGGAGGCCGGGCAGCCGCACGCTGGCCCGCAGAACCGCAAGTGGGACGTGCATCGGTTCGGCTCAGTAGCGCTCGGGCACCGGGTGATAGGCGTTGACCGGCGGCGGCGTCGCCTCGACCGTGCGGTCCGGCAGCTCGACGTGCTCGGTCTCCAGGTGCTCGTACGGGATCATCGAGAGGAAGTGGGTGATGATGTTGAGCCGCCCGCGCTTCTTGTCCTCGGTGTCCGCGACGAACCAGGGCGCCCACGAGGTGCTGGTGGCCGGCAGCATCGCGTCGCGGGCGAGCGTGTAGTCGTCCCAGCGCGTGTAGGACGCCACGTCCATCGGGCTGAGCTTCCAGGTCTTGCGCGGGTCGTCGATGCGCCCGGTCAACCGCCGGGTCTGCTCCTGCGGGCTGACCTCCAGCCAGTACTTGAGCAGGATGATGCCGGACTCGACCATCGCCTTCTCGACGCCGGGGACCAGGTCGAGGAACCGCTCGACCTGGTCGGTCGGCGTGAAGCCCATGACCCGCTCGACGCCGGCGCGGTTGTACCAGCTGCGATCGAAGATCACGATCTCGCCGCCGGCCGGCAGGTGGCGCACGTAGCGCTGGAGGTACATCTGGCTGAGCTCGCGGTCGCTGGGCGCCGGCAGCGCCACGACCCGGAACACCCGCGGGCTCACCCGCTCGGTCAGCGCCTTGATGACCCCGCCCTTGCCGGCGCCGTCGCGACCCTCGAAGACGACACAGACCTTCGTCCCCGTGTGCTTGACCCACTCCTGCAGGGCGACCAGCTCGCCGTGCAGCCGCTTCATCTCGCGCTGGTACTCCTTCTCGCTGAGCTTCGCCGGGCGGCCGTCGGCGTCCGCGGGCTTCTTCGACTGCTTCTTGTCCTTGGCCATGCCGGGCTCCTCGTGGTCGCGCGGCGACCCCCGCAGCCGCCACTGCGATGGTAGCCACGGGGGTCGGGCGACGGGCGGCTCAGCGACCGAGGTCGCGGATGGCGGCCTCGGCCTGCGTCACGTCGATGCGACCGGCGGCCAGCTCGTCGAGCAGCCGGGCGACCTGCCCGGCTCGCTGGGCGGCGCCCTGGGTGGCGCGTTGGGTGGCCGAAGGCTCGGCGGCGTGCGCTGCGGCGTGCTCTGCCGGGTCGTCCCCGGGTCCGGTCGCCGACGCCGGATCGCCGGGATGCGACTCGGCGCCCAGGCCCAGGCGGTCCAGCACCTCGCCGAGCCGGGCGCGAGCCGTCGGGTAGGAGACCCCGAGGTGGGCCTGCACGTCGCGCACGTTGCCGCGGCCGCGCAGGAACACCTCGAGGATGGCCAGGTCGGTGGCGTCCAGCCGGCAGTACCGGCAGGTGTCGAAGTGCCCGGTGACCTCGGTCCCGCAGGTCGGGCAGCCCAGCCGCAACGTGATGAGCGAGTCCGAGCAGACCGGGCACAGCGCGGGCTGGCGGTGGGTGATCGGCGCGGGCATCGGCGCACCTCCGGCGGGGGACGGGTCGCCGCGGCTGGTCGGCGCGGTCAGAGTACCGACACGACCAGCGACCCGAGGCGCGAGGACATCTTCAGGCTGCCGGTGCCGTCGCCGACCACCATCGGATCGGTCAGCGTCGTGGTGCCGCCGCCGCGGCCCGGCTTCGCCTTGGTGACGGTGCCGTCCGTGGCGCGCACGGTGGCCGCGCCGAGCGTGGCCTCGCCGGTGATCGTGACGTCGGAGCCGGGCTGGATGCTGACCCGGGCCGAGCCTAGGTCGGCGCTCACGGTCGAGATGCCGTGGAACTGCCAGTCGACGTCGGCGCTGCCGCTGGCCACGCTCAGGGCGAGCGGCCCGACGCCGTCGAAGAGCTTGGCCGAGCCGGCCTCGACGCCCACCGACGCGGGGGCGCGCAGCCCGCTGAGCTCCAGCGATCCGGCCACGACCAGCACCTCCAGCGGCAGGCTCGGGTTGACCCGGACGCGCAGGGTCGTGCCGGCCTTGTTGACGCTGGCCAGCCAGTTCATGAACGCCGAGCGCGGGGCCTCGGTCTGGTACTCCCCGGAGCTGAGGTCGGAGTGGATGGTCAGGGTGTCTCCGGAGTGGGAGACCCGGTGCGGGCCCTCGGCGACGGCGGTGTCGACCGTGGGGTCGGCGATGACGATGGTGCGCACGGCGCTGGCCCGGATGGCCAGCCGGGCGACGGGCACGGGCGGGGCCACGTGGGGGGTGGGAGGGCCGGTGGTGGCGGAGTCGGCCTCGGCGGCGGCGGCGATCAGGCCTTGGGCCTGCTCGGGGGTCAGCTCGCCGGCGGCGACGCGGTTCAGGATCTCGCTCAGGTCGGTAGTCATGAGTCAACGGTAGGGGTCGAGGCCGCAATCTGACAAGTGGAAGTAGACAAATGGTAACGCGGACTGAAGAAAGTGAAGCCTAAGGTGCCAGGAGTCGCCCAGGCTCCCCGCGCCGGCCGCGAGGCCCCGCAGATCGAGCCCTCTCGTGACCCGCCCCGGCCCACCAGGGTCCTCGCGCGGGGCCGTTCGCGGTCGTTACCTCTCGGAAACGTGCTGACACGAGTTCGCCACT
Source organism: uncultured Bifidobacteriaceae bacterium (assembly GCA_964418695.1). Lineage (GTDB taxonomy): Bacteria > Actinomycetota > Actinomycetes > S36-B12 > CAIYMF01 > Prado023. The sequence continues at coordinate 27,998 of CAYQMN010000006.1, forward strand.
TGGCTCTGGCCATAGTGCGGGCATGGATCCGTGGGACGAGATGCACGAGCCGGGCGGGGCGGTGCGTGCCGGGCGCGAGCAGCTCGCGGCGGCGTTCGAGACGCTGGGACCCGACGGGCTGCTGGCCCGCTCCCGGCTGCGCGACGCGCACCTGAGCGCCCAGGGCATCACGTTCACCTTGTCCGGCCGCGAGCGCCCGCTGCCGATGGACCTGGTGCCCCGGATCGTCGACGCGGCCGAGTGGCAGGTGATCGAGGCCGGGGTCTCCCAGCGGATCCGGGCGCTGGAGATGTTCCTCGACGACGTGTACGGGGGCGGGGAGATCCTGCGCGACCGGGTCATCCCGCGCCGACTGGTCACGTCCTCGGCGCACTTCCACCGCGCGGCGCACGGCATCCGCCCGGCCAACGGGGTGCGCATCCACGTCGCCGGCGTCGACCTGGTGCGCGACGACGAGGGCACGTTCCGGGTGCTGGAGGACAACCTGCGCTGCCCGTCGGGGGTCTCCTACGTGCTGGAGAACCGGCGCACGCTGTCCCACGTCGTGCCCGAGCTGTTCACCGGCTACCGGCTGCGCAGCGTGGAGGAGTATCCCGCTCGCCTGAAGGCCGCACTCATGGCCTCGGCCCCCACGGGCGTGGCCGAGCCCACCGTCGTGGTGCTCACGCCGGGCGTGCACAACTCGGCGCACTTCGAGCATGCGTTCCTGGCCCGCCGGATGGGCGTCGAGCTGGTCGAGGGCCGCGACCTGTTCTGCCGCGACGGGGTGGTCCGGATGCGGACCACCCGGGGCAGCGAGCCGGTGCACGTGATCTACCGGCGCATCGATGACGACTACCTGGACCCGGTGCACTTCCGGCCGGACTCGGTGCTGGGCGTGCCCGGCATCCTGAACGCCGCCCGCGGTGGCGCGGTCACGATCGCCAACGGGGTCGGCAACGGAGTGGCCGACGACAAGGCGATCTACCCGTACGTGCCGACCATCGTGCGCTACTACCTGGGGGAGGAGCCGGTGCTGCCCAACGTCACGACCTACGACCTGCGTGACCCGGAGCAGCGCGAGTACGTGCTGCCCCGGCTGGACCAGATGGTCGTCAAGCCGGTCGACGGGTCCGGCGGCTACGGGATCGTCGTGGGCTCCCAGGCCACCGACGAGGAGCTGGCGAGGGCGGCGGCCACCATCCAGGCCGACCCGCGCGGCTGGATCGCCCAGCCGATCGTCGCCCTGTCCACCAGCCCGACCCTGGTCGAGGGCGGCCAGCTGGCACCTCGGCATCTGGACCTGCGCCCGTTCGCGGTCAACGACGGGGAGAAGGTGTGGGTGCTGCCCGGCGGCCTGACCCGCGTCGCACTGGTCGAGGGCTCGCTGGTGGTCAACTCCAGCCAGGGCGGTGGCTCCAAGGACACCTGGGTGCTCGGCGAGGACGAGCCGCTGCCGCCGCTGGAGCCCGAGCTGGTGCCGGCCGACGACGGCCCGACGTTCTCCGCGGCCGTGCGGCGCGCGGCGGTGAGCGGCCGCGGCCGGGTCGACCAGCCCAGCGTGCACTCCGAGCGGATGCGCCAGCAGGAGGAGCAGCAGCAGCAGCAGGGCGGCGCTTCCGGGTCGGGCGGCGCCTCGGAGCGGCCGGCACTGCAGCCTTCAAGCCGGCCCTCGGACGCCCCGGGGGTGGCGCGATGCTGAGCCGGATCGCCGAGGCGATGTTCTGGATCGGCCGCTACGTCGAGCGGGCCGAGGCGACCACCCGGCTGCTGGTCGAGCACCACCAGCTGCTCGTCGAGGACACCCGGCTGGATCCGGCCGTCGGTGTCGAGGCGCTGCTGCGACCCCTCTCGCTCATGCCGCCCGAGTCCGAGGAGGGGGCGCTGCCGTTGACCCCGGCCTCCCTGGTCACTCGGGTGGTCGGGCGCTCGGAGGACCCTTCCACGATCCTCGGATCGGTCGCGTTCGCCCGGGAGAACGCCCGGACGATCCGCGAGGCGCTGCCCGGGGACATGTTCGAGCGGTTGAACGCCACGCATCTGCGGATGCAGTCGGGCATCTCCACGGTCATCCCGGGGATCGCGCTGCGCGACCTGCTCGACGAACTGGCCGTGGTCACCGGGATCATCGACTGGCAGATGCCGCGTGACGAGGGCCTGGTGTTCCTGCGCCTGGGCGCGGCGCTGGAGCGGCTGGACATGATGTCGCGCCTGCTCGACATCGACCATGAGGCGCTCTGGCCGCAGGTCGGCGCGGCCACCACCCTGCGCGCGGCCGGTGGGCTCAACACGTTCCTGCGCACGCAGCGAACGCTGACCGCCGACCAGGTGGAGGGATTCCTCGTGCTGGACCCGACGTTCCCCCGCTCGATGCTGCAGGCGGCGATCCGCGCTGAGCGGGCGGTCCGTCAGATGGGCACCTACGTGAGCCCGCCGCAGATCAGCACGCTGCTGCGCACGGTGGGCATCCTGCGCGCCGAGCTGGAGTTCGCCAGCGCCAACCCGACGCCCGCGGACCTGCAGCTGCTCAGCGAGCGGGCCCGGGAGGCGGCCTACGAGGCCAGCGACGCGGTGTCGGCGGCGTTCTTCCGGCAGGCCGGCACGATCGTCTGGAGCCACTGATGACCCAGCGCCTGTCCGTGACGCACACGACGTCGATGGCCTACAGCGGCAACGTCCAGGCCTCGTTCAACGAGGCCCGGATGACTCCGCTGAGCACCTCGGGACAGCTCATGCTGCGCCACGAGCTCACCGTGAGCCCGAACGCCCGGGTCCACCGCTACGTCGACTACTGGGGCACCGCCGTCGAGGCGTTCGACGTCCACCAGCCGCACAGTCGGCTGACCGTCCTCAGCACCTCGGTGGTCGACACCGTCGAGCGCTGGCGCCAGGCGCCGGGGGTCACCTGGGCGGACATGGGCTCGCAGGACGTGCGGGACCGGTGGTGCGAGTTCCTGGAGCGGGGCGCGTTCGTCGACGACGCCCGGGAGGACCCGCACCGCGAGCAGATCGTCGGCCAGCTGCGCCGGGCGCCGACGCCGCGCGCCGCGATCGGGCTGGCCATCGAGGTGGTCCGCGACCACATCGCGTACACCCCGGGCGCCACCCACGTGCACACCTCGGCCGGCGAGGCGTGGGCGGCCGGGCGCGGGGTGTGCCAGGACTTCAGCCACACGACGCTGTCGCTGCTGCGCGCGGTCGGCATCCCGGCGCGCTACGTGTCGGGGTACATCCACGAGGAGGAGGCCCAGATCGGCGTCCCCGGCGTGGGCGAGAGCCACGCGTGGGTGGAGGTCTGGAACGGGGGCTGGGAGGCCCACGATCCGACGAACGGGCGCTCCGTGGCCGCCGCGCACGTGCTGGTCGCCCGCGGCCGGGACTATCGCGACGTCTCCCCGCTCACGGGCATCTACGCCGGACCGCTCAGCCAGGACCCGGTCGTGGTCGTGGAGGTCACCCGACTGGCCCGCTAGGCGCGCCGCGCCGGTCGGCCGCCGCGAGCACCGGGCCGTCGCGCCGGGACGCTCGCTCAGTCGTTGCGGGGCTCGTGCGCTGGGGCCACCGGCTGCTCGGAGAGGAACCCGCCACCGCGGACCGAGGTCACCGAGCGGGGCAGGAACCGGGTGGACAGCTCCCGGGCCTTCTCCGCGAGGCCCGCGGCCAGGTACAGCGCGACGGCGTGTGCCAAGTCGCGCTCGCCCGCGGCGACCCGGGAGGTGCTGCGCGACTCCAGCCGGGCCAGCCCGCGCGCCTCGTAGAGCTCGGCGCGCTCGGCCACCAGCTCGCTGTCGGCGGCCAGCGCCAGCCCCTCCTCGGCGGCCCGGGCGGCCAGCAGCCGGCGGCCGGTCCCCAGCAGCGCCTTGGCGCGCAGCGCCGCCGCCTGGACCTGGGTGGACTCCGGAGTCCCCGGCTCCGGCTCGGCCAGCACCGCCAGTGCGTCGGCCGGCCGGCCCAGGTCGAGCAGGTTGCGGGCCAGGTGGTTGCGGATGTCGCCCACGAGCCAGGGCATCCCGGACTCCACCGCCCGCCCGGCCAGGGCAGCGTTGAGGGCCGCGGCCTCCTCGACCTGCCCGGTACGGGCCAGCAGGACCGCCCGGTTGGCGTCGGTGATGACCACCTGGGAGTCGCTGCCCAGCGCGTCGAAGACCGCGCGCGTGCGCCGGTAGAGCGCGTCGGCCTCCTCGAACTGGCCGATGGAGGCCATCGCGTTGGCCGCCTCCAGGTCGCAGCGGGCCCGGCCGTCCAGCTCTTCCAGCTCGTCGAACAGCTCGGCGGCGATCGACAGCTGGCTCAGAGCCTCCTCGTGCTGGCCGACCAGCCGCAGCGTCCAGCCCAGCCGGTAGTGCGCGTACGCGATCCGGGGCGTGTCGTGCTGGGCCTCGCGCACATGGATCGCGCTGCGCAGTCGCTCCAGCGCCTCGTCGTCGCGGCCCAGCTCGATCAGGGCGGCGGCCGCGCGGTCGTCGGCCCAGGGGACGGCGCCGGGCTCATCGGCGGTGCGGAACAGCGCGCGCGCCCGGTCGATCGTCTCCAGCGCGTCGGCGTGCCGGCCCAGCCGGCCCAGCGCCTCGCCCAGCGACATCCACATGCGCCCGGCCTCGCCCGGATGCTCCTCGCTCTCGAACAGGCGGGCCGCGCTGGACCAGTGATCCAGAGCCGCCTCGTCGTCGCCCAGATCGCCCAACGCGGAGGCCACCATCCCGTGGCACTCGGCGATCTCCGCGGGCTCGCCGTTGGCGCGCAGCAGGTCCGCGGCCTCCATGGCCACGTCGATGAGCTCCTTGGTGCGGTCCAGGCGCCGCAGGCCGGCCGCCTGGCCGAACAGGCTGCGGGCGGTCAGCAGCTCGTCGCCGGCCTCCCGGGCCTGCACGGCCGCGGACTCGGCCAGCGCCACCGACTGCTCGAACTCGCCGTCGGAGAACGCGCGCCCGCCCAGCTCGTGCAGAACTCGGGCGCGGTCCACGCCGGTCGCCTGCTCGAGCATCGCCCAGAGCTCGTCCTCGGTGATGTCCTCGGGGGTCAGATCGTCATCCATCGGGCCAAGCATCCCCCACTCCAGGCCCGCACGCCGACGTGGCGTGGCACTGGTGGGGGCGTGGCGGGCCGCAGCCCGCGACCCGGCCCTACGGCATGACCGCCAGGGCCAGCCAGCACGCGAAGATCGTCAGGTGCACGCCGCCCTGCAGCAGGGTGGCCCGGCCGGGGGTCACCGTCAGCACCGAGACGACGATCGTCAGAGCCATCAGCGCCATGTCGGCCGGGCGCAGGCCCAGCAGCAGGTGCAGGTCGAACACGATCGACACGATGGCGATCACCGGGATGGTCAGGCCGATGCTGGCCATGGCGGACCCGTAGGCGAGGTTGAACGAGCGCTGCACGTCGCCGTGGCCGTGCCGAGCCGCGCGGATCGCGGTGATCCCCTCGGGGGAGAGGATCAGCAGGCCGATGATGACGCCCACGGTGGTCAGCGGAAGCCCGGCCTTGAGCACCTGCTCCTCCAGCGCGGTGGAGATCGTCTTGGCCAGGCCGACCACCGCGGTCAGGGAGGCGAGCAGGTAGCCCAGCGAGAGCCAGGCCTGCCTCGACGTCGGCCGGTGGTCGGGCAGGTCGAACACGCCTGTCTCGGCGGACCCGGTGTGCTCGGGGTGCTCGACCGGCTTGGTCGCGGCCACCTGGGCCTTGAGCTGCGCGGACTTCGGCACAGGCTGGAACTGCTCGCGGTGCCGGATCGTCTGCACGTAGACGAACAGCGCGTACAGGAAGATCGAGGAGGTGGCGGCGAACACCAGCTGACCGGCGGTGAAGGTCGGGCCGCTCGTGCTGTCGGTGAAGTTGGGCAGCACCAGGCTGATCGTGCCGATGGCCGTGAGCGTGGCCAGCATCGCGCCGCTGCCCGAGGCGTGGAAGCGGGCGGTGACCGTGCGTCCGCGCAGCGTCGCGGCCAGCAGCGATGCGCCGACGATCCCGTTGCACGCGATCATGAAGGCGGCGAACACCGTGTCGCGGGCCAGCGAGTAGTTGGTGTCGCTGCCCACGGTCAACGCGATGATGAGGCCGACCTCGATGATCGTGACCGAGATGGCCAGCAGGAGCGTCCCGAACGGCTCGCCCAGCCGATGGGCCAGGACCTCCGCGTGGTGCACCGAGCCGATGACCGCGGTGGCCAGGACCGCGAACAGGGCGACGGCTGCCAGGCCGTGCGGGTGGCTGCCCCAGGTCAGCACGAGGACGAGCAGCGACGCCAGCGGAATGATCGTCGGCGCGCGCACGCGGCATCCTTTCATGGCCGACAGGGGTCCGCATCGAGCGGCTGGGGGACCTCCCTGCGTGCTGTTGAATGCACCGGTGAGCGGCGCCGATGCATCCCTGACCCCCGCGGGCGACCTGCCCCCGGGGCGTCCCGAGGTCCAGGACAGCGGCGAGGGCGGCCAGGTTCGGGTCCCGGCGCATGCGGTGGTCACCGGGCACTACGCGACGTTCGTCGCGGTCTTCTGCGGGCTGCTCATCATCTCCAACATCGGGGCCACCAAGCTGATCGCCGCCGGACCGCTCATCACCGACGGTGGGGCGTTCCTGTTTCCGCTGGTGTACGTGGTCGGCGACGTGCTCTCCGAGGTCTACGGCTGGCGGGCCACCCGGCGGGCGATCTGGCTGGCCTTCGCCCTGTCGGGTCTGGCCGCACTGACGTTCTGGGTGGTGCAGCAGGCGCCGCCGGCTGCCGACTACCAGAACCAGGACGCGTTCGAGGCGGTGCTGGGGTTCGTGCCGCGGATCGTGCTGGCCAGCCTGTGCGGCTTCGTCGTGGGCCAGCTGCTCAACTCCTGGGTTCTCGTCGCGATCAAGGCGCGCACCCAGGAGCGCAAGCTGTGGCTGCGGCTGGTCGGCTCGACGGCGGTGGGTGAGTTCGCCGACACGTTCGTGTTCTGCACGATCGCGTTCTACGGGGTCATCACGGGGGCGACGTTCGTCAACTACGTCGTGACCGGGTATGTGTACAAGGTCGCTGTCGAGGTGCTGGTGCTGCCCGTGACCTACCGGGTGATCGGCGTGGTCAAGCGGCACGAGCCGACGTACGGCCTGCAGTCGGCACCCGTGGGCTGACCCCGGCCAGCACAGTCCGCGCGCCGCGGGGGGTTGGGCTTCGGCTCGACACTGCCTGTCCGCTCTTGCCGGCACAGTCCGCGCGCCGCGGGGGGTTGGGCTTCGGCTCGACCGGCGGGGACCGGGTTCGACGGGCTGGCGGGGGGTTGGGCTGCGGCTGGGCTGTCTGGGGCGCGCTAGCGTGAGAGGTGGATCAGTCTGCTCCGTCCGACGCGAGGAGAGTGCCCTGTGTTCGCCGTCGACCCAGCGGTGGGTGGGGCGGCGCTCGTGGCCGGGGGGCTGTTCGCGCTGGTCCTCGGGGCGGAGTTCGTGGTGCGGGCCGGGGCCAGCCTGGCCGGTCGGCTGGGAATGCAGCCGATGATGATCGGCCTGACCGTGATCGCCATCGGGACGAGCACGCCCGAGCTCGCGGTCGGGGTCGAGGCGGCCCTCGACGGCGTGGGCGACCTGGCCGTGGGAAACATCGCCGGGACGAACCTGGTGAACCTGCTGCTCATCCTCGGGCTGTCCGCGCTGCTCAAGCCCCTGGCGATCCATGGCCGCACGCTGGCCCTGGACCTGCCGATGATGGCCGTCGCCGCGCTCGCCCTGCTGGTGCTGGCCGGTGATCTCCTGCTCTCGATCCCCGACGGCGCTCTGCTGCTGGCCATCGTGGTGCCCTACACCGTCGTCATCCTGCTCTCCAGCAGACGCGACCTGCCCGACGTGCGGGCCGAGTACGAGCACGAGCTCGAGGAGCAGCCCTATGCCGTGGCGGAGGCCGAGACCCGGCTCGCGGTCGGGACCGCGCCCGGGCAGCGCACGTCCGTGGAGCCGGCTCGGCGCGTGTCCGCGGCGCTCGTCGGCGATGTCGGCGTCCTGGTGGTGGCGATCGCGGTCACCCTGGTCGGCGCGGACTGGCTGGTGCACGGGGCCACGCAGATCGCCCAGCAGTACGCGGTCAGCGACGCCGTGATCGGCCTGACGATCGTGGCCATCGGCACCTCGGCGCCCGAGCTGGTGACCTCGGTGCTGGCGACCTTCCGCCACCACCGCGACATCGCGATCGGCAACCTCATCGGGTCCAGCGTCTACAACATCGCCCTGATCCTCGGAGTGACGGTGCTGGTCGCGGGCGGCATCCCGATCTCGCCGGAGCTGGCGCGCGTGGACATCCCGCTGATGGCCCTGGCCACGCTGGCCTGCGCCCCGGTCTTCCTCTCCGGGCGGCGGATGAGCCGGCTGGAGGGGGGCCTGTTCGTGAGCGCCTACGTCGTGTACCTGAGCTACCTGCTGCTGACCCGCACGTGAGCGGGACGCGAGTCGCGCGTGAGCCGGTCGTGAGCCCGGACGTGAGCCGGACCTGCGTGGTCGCTCGTGCCCGCGCAGTGCGTCGGCTCGACTACGCGGGCGCCGGATTCCGGCGGCGGGCGTAGTACCGGCCGAGGAACTCGGTGGCGAACGCGGCCAGGTCGCCGGCCTCGATCGCGGCGCGCATCCGGTCCACGAGGGTCACCAGGAAGTGCACGTTGTGGATGGTGGCCAGGGTGTGGCCGACCATCTCGTCGGCCTTGGACAGGTGGTGCAGGTAGGCCCGGGTGTAGTGCCGGCAGGTGTAGCAGGCGCACTCGTCGTCCAGCGGGGTGAACGCGCGGCGGTTCGCGGCGGTGACGATGTTGTACCGGCCGTCGGCGGCCAGGATCGCACCGTTGCGGGCGACCCGCGAGGGCATCACGCAGTCGAACGTGTCGGCCCCCGCGGCCACGCCGGCGAACAGGTCGTCCGGCTCGCCGATCCCCAGCAGGTGCCGCGGCCGGTCCTCGGGCAGCTCGTCGCCTACCCAGCCCACGATCGTGCCCAGCTGGGTCTTCTCCAGCGCGCCGCCGATGCCGAACCCGTCGAACGGCAGGCCGCCCAGGTCGCGGGCGGCCGCGCGACGCAGATCCTCGTACTGGGCGCCCTGGATGACCGCGAACAGGGCCTGCGGCGGCCGGTGGCTGCGCGCGGCGGCGAGCTCGTCGTGGGCGGCCAGGCAGCGGCGGGCCCACGCGGCGGTCCGCTGCACGGAGCGCTCCTGGTAGCCGCGGGTGTTCATCAAGGTGGTGCACTCGTCGAAGGCGAACATGATGTCGGCGCCGAGCTGGTGCTGGATCGCCATGCTCGACTCCGGCGTGAACCGGTGCCGGGAGCCGTCCAGGTGTGAGATGAACCCGACCCCGTCGTCGTCCACGTGCGCCAGCCGGTCCTTGCCCGGGGCGATGACGTCGTCGGCGGTGACGGTGTCGGCCCGCATCGCCAGGACCTTCTTGAAGCCCACGCCCAGGCTCATCACCTGGAACCCGCCGGAGTCGGTGAACGTCGGACCCGGCCAGCCCATGAACGCGCCGACCCCGCCGGCGGTGTCGACGATGTCGGCGCCGGGCTGCAGGTACAGGTGGTAGGCGTTGGCCAGCAGCGCCTGGGCGCCCAGCTGCTCGGCGGACTCGGGCAGCACGCCCTTGAGGGTCGCCTTGGTGCCCACCGGGACGAAGGCGGGGGTGCGGAGCTGGCCGTGCGGCGTGGTCAGCACCCCGGAGCGGGCCCGGCCCTCGCGCGCGACGATCTGGAAGGAGGTGGCGGCGGGCACCCGCCGATTCTCCCTCACGACAGGCGCTGCGCCGACGCGCTCGGCCGGCCGCGGGGTGCTGGGACGCGCTCAGCCGGTCGAGGTCTGCCCGCGCGCGCTCAGCCGGTCGAGGCCAGCGTGAGGACTCCCTCCTCGGCCAGGCGCAGCCCGTCCAGCTCGATCTGCGCGGGCCCGGCGAACGGCGCGGCGAGCGTGAGCACGCGGCCGGGGATCGCCTCCTCGGCGTTGCCGGGGGCGGCCAGCACGACCGTGTCGGGGCCGCTGCCGGGCCCGGTCAACATCGAGACCGCCCGCCCGAGTGAGGCCATCTCCGTGGCGGTGCCGCCCAGCACGCCCCCCTCGACCAGCTCGCGCGGGGTGCAGTCCGCGTCTCCCAGCGCGATCAGCCAGGCGGCGCCCGCGGCGTTCGTGCCGCCCACGGTCGTGCCCGGCGCGCCGATCACGAGGCCGGTGGTCCCGGCGCACGGCCGGGCCATCGCCAGGCTGAGTCCGAACAGCCGCCCGGCCGGATCCCCGGTCCCGAGGTCGCCGGGGAGCAGCTGATCCTCGGCGACGGGTCCTTCGGCGGTCAGCCGGAACGGCTGCACCAGACCGGCGTCCCGGCCGTCCTCGTCGTCCATCGGGACGCCGACCGCGAGCCAGCCGTCGGCGGCGGTCAGCGCGAAGCCGAACCGGTCCTCGGCCTGGGCGGTGCCGGGCACTGCCTCGGCGCCCTGGGCAAGCAGCCAGCTGCGCTGCAGCGAGGCGGTCAGGTCGATCACGACCACCGAGCCCGAGTCGCGCACGCCGCCGGTGTCGCTGCGCGGCGCACCGATCGCCAGCCAGCCCCCGGTGGCCGCCAGCGTGACTCCGAACTGGTCACCGGCCTTGCCCGCCGCGACGCCCAGGGACTCCTGGGTGACGATCCGGGGATCGCCGCTCGGCGAGCCGTCCGCGCCCAGCGACCACAGCGCGACCGCGCCCCCGACCGCACCGTCGGCGTCCCCGGGCGCACCCACGGCCAGCGTCCGCTGCGGCGCGTCGGCCACGGCCAGCGCCGCACCGAAGGCGGCCACTCCGGCCGGTGCCGGGAGCGTGCGGGCGCGTGTCGGGTCCAGGCCCGAACTCGAGCCGGGCACCACGAACACCGCAGCCGCCACGGCGGGCCCGGGATCGCCGATCACCAGGTCGGTGTGCCCGTCGCCGTCGAGGTCGCGAGCCAGCAGAGCCGCGGCGAAGCTCGCGGAGTCGATCCCGTCCAGGTCCGCGCGGCGCAGGTCCTGGGTCCGTCCGCTGCCGTAGACGACGGTCGCCCGCGCGGGCGACTCGCCGACGCCGGCGACGACATCGGCGATGCCGTCTGCGTCGAAGTCCGGTGCGACCGCAGCCACCGGCGCTGCGCTGCCCGAGGGCTGGTCGGAGTCCGGTGGTGACCCCGAGCACCCCGCCGTCAGCAGGACGAGGCCAAGAGTCAGGGCTGTGAACCGTGTCGCGAAGTCGATGCTCATCTCCACTCCCACTTCGACCATACGCCTGATGGGTGGGGGGATCCGCGCTGGCCGCCCGTCAGTGGGAACCGGGTCGCGGCTCCCATCGGAACCAGCGCCAGGCCACCAGCGCGGTGGCCACCGTCCAGGCCAGCAGCATGCCGACGTGCTGCCAGAACGACGCGTCCAGGGCAGCCCCGCTCGACGCGGTCACGGTCGCCGCGACGGCGTGGCGCAGCGGGAACACCCAGCTCACGAAGTCCAGCGCGGTGGGCATCTGCTCGACCTGGATGAAGATCCCCGAGACGAACGACAGCGGCAGGACCAGCGCCAGCGCGGCGGCGGTGACCGCGCGCGGCTGGTCGAGCACGGCCACCAGCGCCATCCCGCACGCCGCGAAGCAGACCGTGGCCAGGGCGAAGGCGGCCAGGGTCGCGATCCAGGTCGCCGGCGGCAGGACGACGCCGAATGCGAGCGCGCCCACGACGAAGGCCAGCGCCACCGTGACCAGGCCGGACACGAGGACCGCCAGGATGCGCCCGCTCAGGTACGCCCACGGCGGCATCGGGGTGCCGCGCAGGCGCTTGAGCGTGCCCTGGGCGCGATGCTCGGCGATCGAGCTCGGGATGTTCAGCACGCCGGAGACGGCCAGGCCGTAGACGCTCAGCGCCGGGGCCAGATACTGGGCGAGCGGCAGGCCCGCCCAGGTGGCGTCGTCGGGGTAGACCGAGCTCAGGTAGGCCAGCAGCAGCACCGGGAAGACGATCGCGAAGAACAGAGCCAGGGTGTCGCGGCGGATCTGCACGAGGGCGTAGCGGGTATGGATCGTGACCATCCGCAGCGCGCTCGGCGAGCCGGCCGTGGTGAGGGCGAGACCGGCCGCCTGCGTCACGCCCGGGGCGGTGATCGGCACTCCGGCGGGTCCGGCGGGTCCGGCGGGTCCGGCGGGTTCGGCAGTGGTCGCCGCGGCGCGGACCCGGGGCTCCCACCCGTAGGAGCGGCGCACGATCACCGCGCCGATCACCGCCCACGCGACGAGCACCGCCAGGGCGTGCCAGTCCGGCGTGGTCGCGTCGGCGGCGGGGTCGAAGCCGGCCTGGAACGCCTCGGTGTAGGGCTTGAGCGGCAGGGCCGAGGTGATCCGGTCCAGCCAGGCCGGCAGCTCGGCGATGCCGAAGGTCCCGGATACGAAGGACAGCAGGATCAGGGTCAGGTTGGCGAACGCGGTGGCCGACGTGGGCGTCGGGGCGACCGCAGCCACCGCCAAGCCGAGGGCCGAGAAGCAGGCCGTGCCGACCAGGAAGGTCAGCACCAGGGCCGGCACGTTGGCCCAGTAGATCTGCACGCCGTAGACCAGGACGCCCGCAGTCACCATCACCACGATCGCGATCCCCGAGACCCACACCGCCGAGCCGATCCGGCCCAGCAGGTAGGCCGCGGGCGGGGTCGGGGTGCCGTGCAGGCGCTTGAGCACACCGGACGAGCGGGCGTAGGACACGATGCTGGCCATCGCCATGTAGCTGGCCATGCAGGCCCCGAACACCGCGAACACCGGCGTCAGGTACTGCGCCAGGCGCAGGCCGGAGCTGGGGTCCACGACGGGGTTGCCGAACAGGGCGGTGATCACGAGCAGGCAGATCAGCGGGAACGCCAGGGTGAAGAACGCCGAGACGATCGAGCGCCAGAACTGGCGATCCGCATAGCGGACCTGGGTCAGCCACGTGCGCAGCGGCCCGGGCCGGCCGCTCTCGGTCAGCCGCGGGATCGGCCCCAGCTGCGGGCCGGCCACCAGCTCAGGCATCGTCGGCCGCCTGGATCAGCTCCAGGTACACGTCCTCCAGGGAGGGCCGCGTGGTGGCCAGCCCGTCCAGGGGGAGGGCCTGGGCCAACGCCCATTCGGTCAGGGCGTGCAGGTCGCGCGGGACGTCCGCGGATCGGGTCTGCGCCACGCTCCCGGCCCGATGCCAGGGTCCGTGCCCGATGGCGGGCAGGGCGTCCAGGTCCACCGACTCGGGCAGCGTGAAGGAGATCACCGCGTCCGTGCCGCTGGCGCGGACCAGCTCGCCGGGGGCGCCCTGCGCGACCACCCGGCCGGAGCGGATCACCGCGACCCGGTCGGCCAGGACCTCGGCCTCCTCCATGTAGTGCGTGGTCAGCAGGATGGTGGTGCCCAGGTCGCGCAGCGAGGCGACCAGCTCCCAGGCCCGGCGCCGTGCGGACGGGTCGAACCCGGTCGTCGGCTCGTCCAGGAAGAGCACCTCGGGGTCCCCGACCAGTCCCAGCGCCAGGTCCAGGCGGCGGCGCTGGCCCCCGGACAGGGTCTTGGTCCGGGCCTTCGCCTTCTCGCCGAGCCCGACCAGCTCGATCAGCTGGCCGACGTCGCGCTGGCGCGGGTACATGCTCGCGTACATGTCGAGCAGCTCGGTGACGCTGAACTCCTCGTCGAACCCGGCCTCCTGCAGGACGATCCCGATTCGCTCGCGGAACGCGCGGCCGCCGGTGGCCGGGTCCATGCCGAGTACGCGCACCTGGCCCGCGGTCCGCCGTCGGTGGCCCTCCAGGATCTCCACCGTCGTGGTCTTCCCGGCGCCGTTGGGGCCGAGCAGGGCGAACACCTCGCCGCGCCGCACGGTCAGGCTCAGCCCGTCGACCGCGCGCAGGGAGCCGTACTCCTTGACCAGGCCCTCCACGACGATCACGTCCTGTGGATCCGCCTGGCCCGGGTGCACGCTCATACGACACTTCTACTCCTGCGGCCCGGGTGGTTCGCGTGGGGGAGATCGTGTGGTGGGCTCGGCTCGTGACATTCTGAGGGTGCTATGTCGGCAGCGGTTGCGCGGTCTACGCTTCCCTCAGCACTTCACGACCGTAGGAGGCTTCCGTGAGTGACGTTCCCCCGCCCCCGCCCGGCGGTCCCAGCTACCCGCCGCCGCCCAGCGGACCGGCCTATCCGCCCCCGCCGCCCGGCGGCTACGGCGGCGTCCCGCCGGACGTGAACCAGAAGAAGGTTCTCGCCGGCGTGCTGGGCATCCTGCTCGGCGGACTGGGCGTCCACCGGTTCATCCTCGGCGACACGATGGGCGGCATCCTGCGCATCGTCATCACCCTGGTGACGTGCGGGCTGGGCTCGATCATCGGCCTCATCGAGGGAATCATGTACCTGGTGAAGACCGACGAGGAGTTCTACCGGATCTACATCCTGGAGAAGAAGGCCTGGTTCTAGGGGCGCCGAAGCTCGGCGCTGCGGCGGGTCGATCCTTGAGGGTCTGCCCGCCGCGGTGCGTTCCGCGGGGCTCAGCCGGGGAGTGGTGACGGGGATGCCGGCGGCACGTCCGGCGCCGGGGCACAGGGGTCGCAGACAGTTCATCCAGAGGTTCCCGAGGCGTCGGTCCCGGGCAAGGAGCGTCGGCGAGCCTGGAGGCATGGCCACACCCGAGCAGCACATCGCCCGCCCGCGCCCCGACGACGGCCTGCGACTGTCCGGTCACGACCTGAGAGGTCGGCGGATGGTGAAGGCCCAGCTCTGCGGGGCAGACCTGACCGGCGCCCTGCTGGACCGGACCAACCTGCGGCAGGCCCGGCTCGTCGGGATCCGGGCGCGGGGTGCCAGCTTCGTCGCAGCCCGGCTCGCCCGGGCGGACCTGTCCGGCGCTCGGCTGGCCGGCGCCGACCTGCGGCACGCCGACCTGTCCGGGGCGTGCCTGCGCTGCGCGGATCTGGCCGGCGCGACCCTCGACGGAGCCAACCTCTTCGGCGCCGACATGCGCGACTGCGACCTCACCGGCGCGAGTGCCCAGCGAGTGACGCTGGAGGTCGCGACGCTGCGTGGCGCCTGCCTGTCCGGCGCCGACCTGACCGGATCCCGGATGGCGACCACCGACCTGCGCGATGTCGAGTACGACGAGGAGACGGCCTGGCCGGACCCCGCACCCCGGCCCGGCCTGGACCGGCTGCGGATGCCCCCCTGGCGATGAGGCCGGCCGCGCGGCGTCGCTCCTCGTGCGCAGGGGCGGTGCGGTGCACCCGATATGCGGGTGCGACCATGCCCCATGGCCATCCAGACCTTGAATCCCGCGACCGGCGAGTCGGTGCGCACCTTCCCCGAGGCCTCCGCCGAGGAGGTCTCCGAAGCCATCCGAGCTGCCCACGAGCGGTTCCAGTCCTGGCGGCTCACCAGCTTCGCGGAGCGGGCAGCCCTGCTGCACCGGGCCGCGGACCTGCTCGACGAGGAGAACGAGCGGATCGCCGCGCTGATGACCCTGGAGATGGGCAAGCCCATCAGGGCCGCGCGGGCGGAGGCCAGCAAGTGCGCGACCGGGATGCGCTTCTACGCCGACCACGCCGAGCAGATGCTGGCCGACGAGGTCGTGGACATCGCGCGGGTGAACGCCTCGCAGGCGGGGGTCCGCTACCTGCCGCTCGGCGTGATCCTGGCGGTGATGCCGTGGAACTTCCCGCTCTGGCAGGTCGTCCGGTTCGCCGCGCCGGCGCTGATGGCCGGCAACGTCGGGCTGCTCAAGCACGCCTCGAACGTGCCGCAGTGCGCGGTCTTCCTGGAGGAGCTGTTCACTCGGGCGGGCTTCCCCCAGGGCTGCTTCACCACCCTGCTCGTCGGCTCGGGCGCGGTCGAGGCGGTGCTGCGCGACCCGCGGGTGCGCGCCGCGACGCTGACCGGCTCGGAGCCGGCCGGCCGCTCGGTCGCGGCGATCTGCGGCGACGAGATCAAGAAGACGGTGCTGGAGCTGGGCGGGTCCGACCCGTTCATCGTGATGCCCTCGGCCGACGTGGCCAAGGCCGCGCAGGTCGCGGTCACCGCACGCACCCAGAACAACGGGCAGTCCTGCATCGCGGCCAAGCGGTTCATCGTCCACGAGGACGTGTACGACGAGTTCGCCGAGGCCTTCGTCGCCGGGATGGCGGCCCTCGTGGTGGGCGATCCGACCGACGAGGGCACCGACATCGGCCCGCTGGCCACCGAGGGCGGTCTGCGTGACGTCACGGCGATGGTCGACGACGCGCGTGACCGGGGCGCGCGGATCCTCTGCGGTGGGCAGGCCGGCGAGGGGGCCGGCTGGTTCTACCCGCCCACTGTCGTCGCCGACCTCACGCCGGAGATGGCGATGTACGACCAGGAGGTGTTCGGCCCGGTCGCCGGGCTGTACCGGGTGAGCAGCCTCGAGGAGGCGATCGAGCTCGGCAACGGCACGGAGTTCGGGCTGGGCGCGAACGCCTGGACCACCGACCCGGTCGAGCAGGAGCGGTTCATCCGCGATCTGGATGCCGGTTGCGTCACGATCAACGGCATGACGATCTCCTACCCGGATCTGCCGTTCGGCGGGACTCGCCGCTCCGGGTACGGCCGCGAGCTGAGCAGCCACGGGATCAAGGAGTTCTGCAACACCAAGGCAGTCTGGGTCGGCTGACCCCGGCCGGCGCGGGCCGGCGTGTTCGGCATCACAGGGGATCGGGAAATGGATTCCTGCCCCGAAGCGCTCAGTGAGTGACTCGTCACTCACGAAGGAAGGGCGTGCCCATGAGCACCGCCGAGGCGATCCTCCTGCCGCTGCCCCCGCGCACCGACGCCGACTCCGACACCAGCGCGGAGCTGGCCCTGGACGCGCAGGCCGCCGACCTGCTGTTCCGCGACGCGCACACGACGTACCGCTTCACCGCCGAGCCGGTGGCCGAGTCCTCGCTGCGTGCCCTGCACGACTTGGCGAAGTGGGCACCCACGGGCATGAACTCGTCGCCGCTGCGCGTGACGATCGTCCGCTCGCCGCAGGCCCGCGAGCGCCTGCTCGCCCACGTCCTGGGAGGCAACACCGCCAAGGTCGAGTCGGCGCCGATCACCGCGATCCTGAGCTACGACGTGGACTACCACCAGCATCTGCCGCAGCTGCAGCCGCATGACCCGGACCTGCGCGACCGGCTCGCCGACGAGCGCGTCCGCGAGCGGCAGGCCTCGCTCAACGCCGCGCTGCAGGCCGGCTACTTCATCGTGGCCGTGCGCGCGATCGGCCTGGCCGCCGGCCCGCTGGGCGGGTTCGACCGCGGCGGCGTCGACGCCGAGTTCTTCCCCGGCGGTCGCCAGCGCTCGTTCCTGCTGGTCAACATCGGCCACCCCGCTCCCGGCGGGACCATGCCGCGCAGCCCTCGGCTGAGCTTCGACCAGGTCTTCACCACGCTCTGACGGGGGGTGGGGGGATGGGTTGGCGACGACACGCTGGTCGAGCTTGTCCAGGCCTGTGTCGGCGCGCCCGAACTCGACCTGACAGGACACACCAGGCTCGCAGCGAGGGGGCGGGGCTGGGGGGCGAAGGTCAGAGGTCGCGGAGGGTGGCGCGGGCCGCGTCGATGCCGGCTCGCACTCCGTCCAGCGACGTGGTCAGGTCGCCGACCAGTCGCTCGGACTCGCTCTCGCGGTCGGCCCGACCCATCGCCACCAGCTCACCGCTGCGCGCGGCCAGCCCCTCCAGGCCGACGGCCGCGGCCTGGAGCTGGCTGAGCAGCGACTCGCGCCGGGAGAGCAGCCGGTCGATCGAGGCCGCCTGACCGTCCAGTGCCGCCAGGGTCTTCTCCTGCTCGCGACGCAGGTCCGGATCGGAGGTCGTGCGCAGCCGCGCCTGCAGTGCTGCGATCTCGGCGGCGACCCGCTGCGGGTGCGCCGCCGTCAGGCTCGAGTCCAGCAGGGTGACCCGGCCGGAGAGGTCCTCCATCGACCGGACGAGCCCCGCGCTCTCCCGAAGGACCGTGCGCACCTCGCCGGCGATCCACGGATCGCCGGAGCGATCGGACAGGTCCGCGATCCGGTCCACGGCCGCCCGGGACCGGTCCAGCAGGTCGTCCTGGGGCGAGTCCTCCGGCGCGACGGGCAGCCGGTCTCGCGGCTCGGGAGAGGTCAGCGCATCGGGCTCCTGCGACGAGCCGTCGCGCAGGGTCCCCACCAGGACCTTCGCGCCCAGCACGGTCGCCCCGATGCCCACGCCCGCCACCAGGGCGACCGGGCCGGCGGCCCCTGCCAGCACGGCCCAGCCCAGCCCACCGCAGACCCCGGCAACCAGCCAGCCCCACGGGTCGCTCAGCTCGCGGCGGACGGACATGGGCACAGTGTGCTGTGTCGACCCGCCGCGCGGGCGACTGGGCCGAGGACTCACAATGACGCCCGGAACCCCACATGACACCGACGATCCTGCGACAGCACCCCGCGGCGCGAGCCGTCGTGGGCGGTGGTGGAATCGTGGCGGCCGTCGCTCCCGCCTTCGTCATCGAGATGTCCTCGCCGTCGCACGCCCTGGTCCCGATCTGGGTCGGCTGGGGACTGGCGAGCCTGCTTGTCGCGTGGCGCCTTCAGGCCATGCGCGTGGAGCTGTTCGAGGTGCACCTCGTGGTCCATGGGCTCGTGACCAGCTCGAAGGTCCGGCGCAGTCAGGTCCTGGGCGTGCACATGGCTGGGGCGATCCTCGTGCGGGCGAAGGACTGGCCGCAGGGCCGGCCCGTGCGGGTCAGATGCTTCGAGCGGCTCGTGCCGATCCCGTTGATCGCGGCGTACGACGAAAAGCAGATGACCGCCATCAGCGCGTGGGTGAACGAAAGCTGAGCGTGTTGGCTGGGCAGCGCCGACTAGAAGTTGGACAGGACGCTGGCTAGGACCTTGTCGATGCTGGTGGGGTCGGTGGCTTCGTAGTAGGCGCCTCGGGAGGCGTCGGCGATGGCGTGCAGCGCCTCCGCGTCGGCTCCTTCCCCGTAGCCGATCGGGAACACACGCACGCTGGTGTCGGCGCTCTCACCGTGCAGCTGGTCCAGCAGCGAGTTCAGGTCGTCGTCGGGCGGATACTCGTTCTTGCCGTCCGAGAGCAGCACGATGGCGTTGATCCGGGTGGTGTCCATGCCCGCCAGCATCTGCCGCTGGGCCTCGCGGAGAGTCGCGTAGAGGGCCGTCCCGCCCTCTGCGTACAGATCGTCGACCGCTGCCTTGATCGCGGGGATCGCCTGATTGCCGAGGGTGATCGGCACCAGCGACTGCCAGGGCTCCCCGTTGTCGCCGCGCTGGGTGGCGAACTCCCAGAGCCCCACCTCGTCGTCGCCGGCGAACCCGTCGACCGCGCCGATGGCTGCCTGCTGCGCCAGCCCCAGCTTGGTGTCCGTGGCGCCGGGCACCCCCGCGGACATCGAGCCCGACACGTCGATCACCAGCAGCACGTGCGCGCGCTTGCGCAACTCGTCCCAGGACCGCTGGATGGCGTCGAGCACCTTGGGTGGCGGCGGGCTGAGGACCACGCTGGGCCCGGCCGGCAGCAGCCCGTTCGCTGGGGTGTGGACCTCGCCGGCCTTGCCCTCGAACGTGCGGAACCCGGCCTCCAGGAACGGCTTCTGCTGGTCGGGCTCGCGCAGCCACGCCAGGAGCCCGGCCGCGGCCTCCCGCTTCTGCGCGGTCACCCAGTCGGCATCCAGCACCAGCCACGGGTTGTCCGACACCAGCGTGCCGTCCGACGGGTAGATCGCGGCCAACGGGACGCCCGGCGCTGGGCGGTCGCCCAGGGTCGCCGGGTCGCCGCTGGGGTTGCCGCGGTTGTAGTCCAGGACCGACTTCTCCTCGACCGTGACCGCCGAGACGTAGGCCAGCCCCTGGCCCTCGGCCGCGGCATTGGTCATGTTCTCCAGGAACGTCAGGGTCGTGTCGCCGTAGTGCACGACGCTGGACTCCAGCTGCTGGACGAACGCGCGAGTCTTCGGGTCGTCCACCTGCTTCACGGTCAGGTCGCTGGACACGCCGGTGGCCGCGAAGTAGGCCGCGATCGTGGCGTTCAGACCCGAGGTGGAGAAGTGCGGGTTGGTCTTGCCCAGCTTGAAGCGGCCCCATTCCGGGTGACCCTGGCTGGCCCAGCCCTTCGAGGAGCGGGCGACCTCGGCCACGTCGGCCCAGCCGATCGCCTTGTCCGGCCAGCCGAGCGCCTGCGCCATCGGCTGGGGCATCGCGATCACCAGTGGCGTCTGGGCCAGGGACGGCTGGTCGGCGGGCATGGGACTGGGGCGGTCCTGCTCGGTGGCCTGCTGGTCGACCAGCACCGCCCAGGACGTGGACGCCGGCGTCCACACGTCAGGCTGCGGGCCGTCGCGAGTCTGGTCCCAGCCGCTGGCCAGCGCGGTCGCCGCCGCTCCGCTGGCCTTCGACGTGACGGTGACCCACACGCACTGGCCACCCGCCTCGTGCCGCTGGTCGTTGTACGTCGCGGCCAGCTGGCCGAGCAGGGCCGCCTTCTCGCTGGACGCGGAGACCGCCAGGCTCATGCACCCGTCGGGAACCGCCACCGGACCGGCGTTCGGGTCGCTGCCGCCCGCGGCGGTGCCGCCGGACTGGTCGTCGCTGGAGACCAGCACCCGGACGCCCAGGACCAGCAGCAGCCCGATGAGCGCCGCGACCACCAGCGGCATTGCCGACCGTCGCCCAGTCGCCATGGCGGCTCCTCCCGTGGTGGTTCGTGGCCACATCGAACACCACGGGTGTGACAACAGGGAAGATGCGGGGTGGGCCGGGGTTCGGGGTGGGGCCTCGAAGGCTCGACCGGCAGGGCGTCGGGTTGGTCCGGGCGAGGCGGGGGCGACCGGCACGGGGTGGCTGCCCTGGGGCTTCGGGCTGTCACCGGTGGGTGCTCGGCCCTACTCTGGCCGGCATGCCGCCGCTGGCCCGCACGACCAACCCCGGGGTTCCGCTGGCCCGGATCGTCGAGCGCTTCGAGCTGGAGGTGCTCACCGACGGCGGCGTGGACCTGGAGACCCGGAGGGTGCACGAGGCCAAGGTCAACCGGCCGGGCCTGCAGTGGGCCGGCTACTCCGAGCACTTCCCGGCCGATCGGCTACAGCTGATCGGGCGCGGCGAGGCGGGCTACCTGGCCAGCCTCCCGCCGGAAGTCGCCCAGGCCCGACTGGAGCAGTACGCGCAGCTCGATCCGCTGGGGGTGATCCTGGCACACGGCCTGGGGACCACCGACTCGATGATCGACTTGGCCCGCCGCTACGCGATCCCCCTGCTGCGCACCCCCATGCCGACCACGCAGCTGGCCACCCGGCTGCGCTGGTACCTGGCGATGGAGCTGGCGCCGCGGGCGGTCCTGCACGCCGGGCTGGTGGACGTCGCCGGCGAGGGCGTGCTCATCCTGGGTCCCAGTGGGATCGGCAAGTCCGAGACCGCCCTGGAGCTGATCCGGCGCGGGCACCGGCTGATCGCCGACGACACCGTGGAGGTGCGCCGGCCCACTGAGCACGACCTCATCGGCATCGCCCCGGCGCGGATGCGCTACCTGATGGAGGTCAAGGGCATCGGGATCGTGAACCTGCGCCAGATGTACGGCGTCGGCTCGGTCAAGGCCAGCGGCGACCTCTCCCTGGTGATCCAGCTGCAGCGCCCGGACCCCCAAGCGGCGGCGCCGCCGCGCAGCGAGATGGAGCTGCTCGGCGTGATGCTGCCGCTGGTCACGATCCCGGTGCACCCGGGGCGCGGGGCCGCGATCCTCATCGAGTCCGCGGCCATGGACATCCGGGCCGGCCGGCTGGGCAACCCGCTGGCCAGCGGCATCGAGTCGCGGGCCGACCTGCTGGAGCGGCTCTAGATGGGGCTGCGGATGCCGGTGGAGGGCACCCACAACTTCCGCGACGTGGGCGGCTACCCGGCGCGCGGCGGTCACACCCGCCCCGGGCAGCTGTTCCGCTCCGACTCGCTGGCCAGGCTGACGCCGGACGGGGCGGCGGAGCTGGCGCGGCTCGGGCTGGGTGTGCTGATCGACCTGCGCACGGAGCTCGAGCGGCGCCAGGACCACTGGTCCAGCCGCGTCCCCGGGGCGATCCACATCCACCTGCCGATCCACGGCGGCTCGCGCACCTCGATCATGAAGGACGGGCACGTCAGCCTGGAGGAGCTCTACTTGGCGGTGCTCCGTGACTCCGGCTGGTCGCTGACCGCCGCGGTGTCGATCATCGGCGAGGCACTGGACCGGCCGGTGCTCGTGCACTGCACCGCGGGCAAGGATCGGACCGGGCTGGCGATCGCCCTGGCGTTGGAGGCGGTCGGGGTGGACCGCGAGGCGGTCGTGGCCGACTACACCCAGAGCGCCCTGAACCTGGACGGTGACTGGATGGACCAGACCCTGACCTCGCTGGTGTCCAACGGCGTGCCGATCTCGCCGGCCCTGTTCGAGGTGCTCGGCGGCTCGCCGGACACCGCGATGAGTCGCGTGCTCGCCGAGCTGGACGCCGTCTACGGGTCCGTGACCGGCTACCTGCTGGCTCACGGGATGCAGGAGGCGTCGTTGGAGTTGCTGAACAGGAAGCTGGTGGTGGCCCGATGAGTCCCGATCGCAGCGGCAGCGGGCTCGGCGAGGGCGACCCGACGCCGTCCATCACGCTGGCGTCGATCGTCGACGCGATGGGTCTGCTGCGGGTCGCCGGGGGGCATCTGGATCTGGCCGCGATCCCGATCACCGCCTCCGAGGTCAACCGACCGGGCCTGCAGCTCACCGGCTACACCGAGCACTTCAGCTCGGACCGCCTGCAGATCATCGGGTGGACCGAGACCGCCTACCTGGCCAGCCTCGACGCGCAGACCCGCGCCGACCGGCTGGACGCCTACTTCGCGCTCGGCTTCCCCGCCCTGGTGGTGGCCCGCGGCCTGCACGTCATGGACGACATGGTCCAGGCGGCCAATCGCCACGACGCGGCGGTGTTCGGCACCGACATGACGACCAGCGAGTTCGCCGGCGTCCTGAACTGGCGGCTGATCCACGCCCTGGCCCCGCGCACGGTGATCGACGCCGGGCTGGTGGACGCCTACGGCGAGGGAGTGCTGATCGTCGGCGACGTCGGGATCGGCAAGTCCGAGCTGGCCCTGGAGCTGGTGCGCCGGGGGCACCGGCTCATCTCCGACGACCTGGTCCAGGTCAGCCGGGTGTCCGCGGACAACCTGCGCGGTCAGGCGCCGGAAGGCGAGGGGCACGTCATCGACCTGCCCGGGGTCGGGGTCATCGACGTCCAGGAGCTGTTCGGGATCGGCTCGATCAAGCCCGACGCCCGGATCACTCTGGTGGTGTCCCTGGAGGTGCGCGACCTGGACAAGGAGTACGAGCGCGTCGGGATCCACGACCGGGTGGCCGAGGTCTTCGGGGTCGAGCTCACCCACGTCACGATCCCGGTGCAGCCCGGACGCAACCTCGCGGTGATCGTCGAGGCCGCCGCCCTCAACCACCGGGTCCGCGGCATGGGCTACAACGCCGCCGCCACGCTGATCGCCCAGTAGGGCGGGTGTGGACCACCGCGCCCGCCCCGCGCAGCAGCAAGGGCCCGCACCCTGGTGGGTGCGGGCCCTTGCTGTGCGCTGCGGTCAGGCGACCGCGGCGTGGGTGAGGGTGCTCTCGATCTCCTCGTCGGAGACCTTGTTGGCCGACTTGAGCGCGGTCACGAGGAACCCGGCGATCACGGTGCCGACGGCGATCGCGATCAGGTACTGGATCGGGTTGTGGATCAGGCCGATGACCCAGATGCCACCGTGCGGGGCGCGCAGCTCGCAGCCGAACGCCATCACGAGGGCGCCGGTCGTGGCGCTGCCGGCCATCATCGAGGGGATGACCCGCAGCGGGTCGGACGCGGCGAACGGGATCGCGCCCTCGGTGATGAACGAGGCTCCCAGCAGCCATGCGGCCTTGCCGTTCTCACGCTCGGCGTCCGAGTAGAGCCTGGGACGCAGGACGGTCGAGGACAGGGCCATCGCCAGCGGCGGGACCATGCCGGCGGCCATGACCGCGGCCATGATCTGCAGGGCCGGGCCGTTGTCGGCCGAGATCGCGGCGGTCAGGTTCAGCGTCGCGAACACGTAGGCGGTCTTGTTGACCGGGCCGCCCATGTCGACGGCCATCATCAGGCCGAGCAGCGCGCCGAGCAGGATCGCGTTGGCGCCGGACAGGCCGGACAGCCAGTCGGTCAGCGCGGTCTGCATGGAGGCCAGGGGCTTGCCGACCACGGTGAGCATGAACACGCCGTTGAGCAGCGTGGCCACCAGCGGGATGATGACGACGGGCATGACGCCCCGGATCGCCTTGGGCACGTTCAGGTTGGCGAACCACCGGGCGATCCAGCCGCCGGTGAGGCCGCCGACGATGGCGCCCAGGAAGCCTGCGCCGATCGTGCCCGCTGCGACCCCGGCCACGAAGCCGGGGACCAGACCCGGGCGGTCGGCGATCGCGTAGGCGATGAAGCCGGCCAGGACCGCGTTCAGGAACCCGAACGCGGTCGCGCCGAGGATGAACATCAGGCCGGCCCAGTCGTGCACCGAGATGAAGCTGAACCCGTTGAGGAACTCGGTGACGTTGTTGTTGACCTCGACGATGCTGTAGCCACCGAGCATGAAGCTCAGCGCGATCAGCAGGCCGCCGCCGGCGACGAACGGGATCATGTAGGAGACGCCGGTCATCAGGTACCCGCGCAGGCGGATCCCGAAGTGGCCCTCCTCGGCCTTGGTGGCCATCCCGCCGCCCCCGCCGCCGGCCGCCGCCGCGGCGCCCACCGGGGTGACGACCCCGGAGGCGACTGCTGCGACCGCCTCGTCGACCAGGCCCTTGGGGTCGTTGATCGCGCGCTTGACCCCCACGTCGACGGTCGGCTTGCCGCCGAACCGGGCCACGTCGCGGACCTCCACGTCGTGGGCGAAGACCACGCCGTCGGCGGCGGCGATCACGGCCGGGTCGAGCTTGGCGAACCCGCCGGAGCCCTGGGTCTCGATCGTGATCTCGTGCCCGGCCTCCTTCATCGCCTGCTCCAGGGACTCCGCGGCCATGTAGGTGTGCGCGATGCCGGTGGGGCAGGACGTGACGCCGACGAACTTCAGCCTGCGCTTGTCCGCCTGCACGGCCGCGGTGGCCGCGCCGGCCGCTGCCTCGTCGGATGCCGCGCGGGCTCCGGCGGCCGCTGCCGCCGCGGCCGGGGCCTGGGAGGCCGGCTTCGGCGCGTCGGGGTTGGCCGCCGCGACGATCGTGTCGACCACGAACTGCTTGTCCGTGGCGCCCAGCAGGGCCTCCCGGAACTCGTCGCGCATGAGCGAGCGGGACAGGCTGGCCAGGATCTTCAGATGCTCGTCGCCGGCCCCGTCGGGCACGACGATCATGAAGACGAGCTTGGCCGGGCCGTCCGCCGCACCCCAGTCGATGCCGTGGGGGCTGCGGCCGAAGACCACCGTCGCCTCCGAGATGCCCTTCGAGCGGGCGTGCGGGATGCCGATCCCGCCCTCGATGCCGGTGGCCATGATCTCCTCGCGGGCGGCCACGTCCGCGCGGAGCGTCACCGGGTCGGTGGCCCGGCCACTGGCGGCTGCCAGGGCTACCAGGCGGTCTATCGCCTGGTCCTTCGTCGTGGCCGAGCTGTCGAGGTCCAACTCGACAAGCTCGGTGGTTGTCACAGACATCGTGCGCTCCTTCGGGGGGTGGGGGGTCGAGCCGGGGGTCGCAGGGACGGGGGATCGGGGGGTCGGGGTCGGGGGGCGGGAGGGGCCGGGGGGCGCCCGGCCGGTCAGCGGGCCACAGGATCGACCTGGACGGCGCCGGGATCGATGAGGCTGGCCGGGTAGACGCCCGTGCCGGCCGTCTGGACCGCGGCGGTCGCCCAGGCGATGCCGACGCGCAGTGCCTCGGGACCGGATCCGCCCGCGTGCAGGAAGCCCGAGAGCAGGCTGTCGCCGGCGCCGACCGTGCTGAGCACGGAGACCTTGGCGCCGGTGGCCTGCCAGCTGCCCTGGTCGTCGACCATGACCGCGCCCTTGGCGCCGAGGCTGCAGATCACCGTGCCGGCCCCGCGGGCGCGGGCCTCGTCGCAGCCGGCCAGCACCTCCTCGTAGGTGGTCAGCTCGCGGCCGAGGATCTCGCCGAGCTCCTCCTCGTTGGGCTTGATGAGGTCCGGGCGCACTGCCAGGCCGTCGGCCAGGGCGGCGCCGCTGATGTCCAGCGCGAATCGGGCACCCGCGGCCCGGGCGACCTCGGCGACCCCGAGCACGACGTCGGTGGACTGGCCGGTGGGCAGGCTGCCGGCCACCACGACCCAGTCGCCCTCGCCGGCCAGCTCGGCCACCGCGCCGGTCAGCGCGGCCACCTCGTCGGCGGAGAGCACCGGTCCGGCCTCGTTGAGCTTCGTCGTGGTGCCGTCGGGCTCGACGACGGCGACGTTGGCCCGGGAGTGGCCCTTGATCGGGATGGCCCGGAAGGGGATCTCGGCCTCGTCCAGCGCGGAGATGAGCGCCCGGCCCATCGGTCCGCCGGCCGGCAGGACCGCGACCGAGTCGGTGCCGTGAGCGGTGAGGAAGCGGGTGACGTTGACCCCCTTGCCGCCGGGATCCTCGATGGTGGAGTCAGCCCGCTGGACCTCGCCGCGCACCAGCGTCGCGAACGACATCGTGCGGTCCAGGCTCGGGTTGAACGTGACAGTGACGATCATGCGCGTACCACCTCGGGTCCGGCCGCGGCCAAGCTGTCCGCGGCATCCTGCGTGAGTCGGGAATCGGTGACGATCGTGTCGATCTCGGACAGCGGGGCCACCAGGGCGAAGTGGTCGTGGCCGTACTTGGACTGGTCGGCCAGCAGCACTCGATCGCGGGCGCATCGGATGAGCGCGGCCTTGACCGCGGCCTCGGCGGGGTCTGGCGTGGTCAGCCCGCGCAGCGAGAAGCCGTTGGTGCCCATGAAGGCCACGGCGACATTGACGGTCGCGAGGTAGGCCAGCGCCTGCGCGTCGACGGTGGCCATCGTGCGCGACCGGACGCGACCGCCCACCAGGTGAACCGTGATCGACGGGCGCGGGGTGAGCAGGGCGGCGATGGGCAGGCTGTTCGTGACCACGGTGAAGGACCGGTCCGCCGGGATCACCTCGGCCAGGCAGCGGGTGGTCGTCCCCGCGTCCAGCGCGATGGCGCCCTCCTCGGGCAGGAGCGCCAGGGCCGCGCGGGCGATCCGCTCCTTCTCGACCGTGTGCACTTCCTCGCGGGTCGCCAGGGCCGGCTCGAAGCCGAGGGTGTCGGTCAGGATCGCGCCGCCGTGGACCCGGCGCAGCAGCCCGGTCCGCTCCAGCGCGGTGAGGTCGCGGCGCACGGTCTCCGGGGTCACCCGGAAGCCGGCGGCGAGGTCGGCGACGTCCACCCGGCCGTGGGTGCGTGCCTGAGCGACGATCGCTGCTTGCCGCTCCTCCACGTACACCTGGCCCTCATTTCCGTCTCTGTGGCGTTGATTCGGAAGTGAAGCGCATCCAGCGGGCAGGTGTCAACAGATACTCACAAGTAACAACACAAACACAGATCGGGCTCGGATGGAGCCGAGTCCGACCCGAGATCGCATCGGGCACACGGGATCTTGCCTACTCCGTGTGCCGCGCGTGCGGTCTGAGGCGCGCCGGTGCACGTGCAAGCCGGATGTCACCGGACCGCACGTGCACCAAGGCGTCGACGGGAGCAGGTGGTGCTCAGGCCTGCACGGCGCCCCCGGTGCCGCTGCTGGCCGAGGCCGACCCCAGGTCGTACATCGTGACCCCGTCGATCGTCGTCGGGTTGAACGTCGACTCGACCCACGCGGCGATCTGGGCGGCCTCCTGTGAGCCGCCGTTCTGGCGCCCGCCGCCCAGCCCGCCGCGGCCCGCGGCGATGAACCAATGGATCTTCCCCTCGGCCACGTACTGCTGGAACTGCGCCAGCGTCGGCGACGGGTCCGTGCCGTTGAAGCCGCCGATCGCCATGACCGGCTCCTGCGTGGACAGCTGGTAGCCCGAGGCCGAGTTGGCCCCGACCGTGGCCGCGACCCAGGTGTACGAGTCGGCGTCGGCCAGCAGCGCGTCGGTGATCTGCTGGGTCGGCTCGCTGCCCTGCAGCAGCGACCCGGTGCCGCCGTTGCCGGTCCCGCCGCCCTGCCCGCGGCCGGGGACCCACGGGAGCTGCCCGCTGCCCTGCCCGCTGCCGTTGCCGTTGCCGTCCCCGTTCGGCGGGATGCCGCCGCCACCGCCCTGGGGACCGCCCTGGGGGAACCCGCCCTGCGGCGGCGTGCCCTGCCGATTGCCCTGACCGTTGCCCTGGGGACCACCCTGTCCGCCGGGCCCGCGGCCCTGACCCCCCGGCCCGCCCGCGAACCGCGAGCCGAGCACGGTGGGCCCGGCCGACGGCAGCGATCCGGAGTTCTGCGAAGCCGCGGTCTCCAGCGAGTACGCGGTCGGCCCGGCGAGCAGGACGACGAGCCCGGCCAGGCCCGCCCCGAGTGCTGCCCGGTGCCGCCAGCGCGCGGGCACCATGGGGCCGACCAGCATCAGCGCCGCGACCGCGAGGCCCGCCACTAGCACCGCCGGGCCGAGCCAGGGCAGGAACTGCTCGGAGCGGTCGAGCAGCGTCGCGGCCCAGGCCGCCGATCCGGCCACGACCACCGCCGCGGTGATTCGTGTCCAGAGCGCGCCGCGATGGACCCACAGGGCGAGCGAGCCGATCCCCAGCAGGGCGCCGATCGCGGGGGCGAGGGCGACCGTGTAGTACTCGTGGATGATCCCCGCGCCGAAGGAGATGACCGCGGCGGTGACCAGCAGCCAGCCCCCCCAGCCGATCGTGGCGGCCCGGGTCAGGTCGGTGCGGCCACCGCGGCGCGAGACCCAGAGCAGCACGCCGATCATGACCAGCGCGGCGGGCAGCAGCCAGGCGATCTGGCCCCCGTACCCGGCGCTGAACAGCCGACCCACGCCGGTCTCGCCCCAGCGGCCTGCCTGGCCGCCGCCGACGCTGCCGACCTCGTTGCCGGTCAGCCGGCCGAAGCCGTTGTAGCCGAAGATCAGCTCCAGCACGGAGTTGGTCTGCGAGCCGCCGATGTAGGGCCGGGAGTCCGCCGGCCACAGCTCCACGATGGCCACCCACCAGCCGCCCGCCACGACCATCGCCGCGAAGGCGGCGAGCAGGTGGCCGAGCCGGCGCTTCAGGTCGATCGGCGCGGCGATCGCGTACATCGCCACGAACCCGGGCAGGACGAGGAACGCCTGCATCATCTTGGTCAGGAACGCGAACCCGACGAAGGCGCCGGCGAGCATGATCCAGCGCATCGAGGCCTTCTCGACCGCATGCCCCATGGCCCAGGCGGCCAGCACGAGCAGCAGGACGAGCAGGGCGTCGGGGTTGTTGAACCGGAACATCAGCGTGGCCACCGGGGTCAGCGCCAGCACGGCGCCGGCGATCAGCCCGGCGGGGGCACCGAACCAGCGCCGCACGGTCGCGTAGAGCATGCCGACCGAGGCCACGCCGATCAGCGCCTGCGGGACCAGGACCGACCACGAGGTCAGGCCGAAGATCCGCACGCTCAGGCCCATCACCCACAGCGAGCCCGGGGGCTTGTCGACGGTGATCGAGTTGGCCGCGTCCAGGCTGCCGAAGAACCAGGCCTTCCAGCTCGCGCCGCCGGCCTGCGCCGCGGCCGAGTAGTAGGAGTTCGCCCAGCCGTTGATCGAGAGGTTCCACAGGTAGAGCAGCGCGGTGCCGGCCAGCAGGCCGAGCAGCGCCCAGCGCGCCCACCGCGGGGTGGGGTGCGGGGGCGGGCTGGGCCAGGACACGCCGCGATTGTCCTGCGTCGAGGCCGCAGGCTCGGGCACGACCGGCTGGGCCAGCGTCGGATCATCGGAGGCGGTCGGGGAGATCGGATCGAGCACCACGGTCGGGTGCGCGACTGGCTGGGCCGGATCCGGCCTGGGCGGCTCGGCCGCGGAGTGGGTCTGGGTCGGGGGCGCGATCACGCGGGCACCTTCTCTCGGGAGTCGTGGTCGTGCGTCGCGTCGGCGCTCGCGTGGCCGGAGCCCGGCTCTGTCTGCTCCGGCGGGAGGCCGCCGGGCTGGGGACGCTGGGGCCGGAACACCCAGGACCGGAACAGGACGAAGCGCAGCACGGTTGCCAGCACGTTGGCCAGCGTGAGCATCACCAGCTGCGCGGCGCGGGTGGCGTCGGGGGCGAGGGCGCCCAGCAGGGCCAGGCTCGCGGAGGTGAGCGCCAGGCCCAGGCCCAGCACGACCAGGCCTTGGGCCTGATGTCGCAGCCGCCCGGACCGACCGCGCACGCCGAACGTGAACGCGCGGTTCGCCGCGGTGTTGGCAAGCGCGGTCAGCAGCAGGGCCAGGACGTTGGCGGCGTGCGCCGGCATCGTCGCGCTCGCGACCCAGAACAGCAGCGCGTACGCCAGCGTGCTCAGGATCCCGACGATCAGGAACCGGCCCATCTGGCGCGGGGTGCCGGTCTCGCGCAGCAGCCGCCAGATGCCCGCCAGGTCCTTGCGGGCCGTGTCGACGATGTCCACCGAGCTGCGCGGGTCGTCCACCCAGTCCACCGGGACCTCGTGGATGCGCATCCCGGCCCGCTGCGCGCGCACGAGCAGCTCGGTGTCGAAGAACCACTCGGGATCCTCGACGTGCGGCAGCAGCGTCGCCGCGGCCTCGGCGCGGATCGCCTTGAACCCGCACTGCGCGTCGGTGAACCGCGCGCCCAGGAAGGTGCGCACGATCAGGTTGTAGGCCCGCGAGATCGCCTCGCGCCGCGGCCCGCGGGACACCCGCGACCCACTGGCCAGCCGGGTCCCGATCGCCAGGTCGGAGTGACCGGACAGCAGCGGGGCGACCAAGGGCAGCAGCGCGGCCAGGTCGGTGGAGAGGTCGACGTCCATGTAGGCCAGCACGGTCGCGTCGCTGGCCGACCACACTTCGCGCAGCGCCCGCCCGCGACCCTTCTGGGCGATCCGGACCATCCGGACCTCGGGGATGCGCTGCGCCAGGCGGGCGCCGATCTCCCAGGTCAGGTCGGTGGAGGCGTTGTCCGCGACGGTGATCCGGAACGAGTAGGGGAAGGAGCTGCGCAGGTGCGCGTACAGGCGCAGCACACAGCGCTCGAGGTCGTGCTCCTCGTTGTGGACCGGGATCACGATGTCGACGCGGGGGGCGGCGTTGCCGGGCATCGGCCCGTGGACGGGCCGGTCAGGCGCGACCGCCCACGGCAGGCGGCTCTCGGGTGCGGGACGGTGCATGCGGACCAGGAGACCCGGCCTGCCTGGGAGCACCCTGGGAGCCCGCTGCGGATCAGGTGCAGGCCGAGGCGCCATGCCCTTCGCGCACCACGTCCGGCGCTCACAGGGTTCTGCCAGGGTTCTGCCAGCCTTGTCCTGGGTGGCGCGGGCAGGATGGCTCGCATGACTGCTGAGGCGCGCCTGCTCGTGGTGGACGACGAGCCCAATATCGTCGAGCTGCTGTCGGCCAGCCTGCGGTTCGTCGGCTTCGAGGTGCACACCGCCACCAACGGGACCACCGCGCTGGCGCAGGCCGCCGAGCTGGACCCCGACCTGGTCGTGCTGGACGTGATGATGCCCGGGCTGGACGGCTTCGAGGTGGTCCGCCGGATGCGCCAGGACGGGCTGCGGATGCCCGTCCTCTTCCTGACCGCGCGTGACGCGGTCGAGGACCGGATCTCCGGGCTGACCCTGGGCGGGGACGACTACGTCACCAAGCCGTTCGCGCTGGGCGAGGTGGTGGCCCGCATCCGCGCGCTGCTGCGTCGCGCGGGCATCCCCGGCGAGGTCGAGACCCAGCGCCTGACCTTCGCCGACATCGAGCTGGACGACGACGCGCACGAGGTGTTCAAGGCGGGTCGTGCGGTCGAGCTGTCGCCGACCGAGTTCAAGCTGCTGCGCTACCTGATGTCCAACCCCGGCCGGGTACTGTCCAAGGCTCAGATCCTCGACCATGTGTGGCATTACGACTTCGGGGGGGAGGCCACGGTGGTGGAGTCCTACATCTCCTATCTGCGCCGCAAGGTGGACACCACCGAGCCCCGCCTGCTGCAGACCGTTCGGGGCGTCGGCTACGTCCTGCGCCTGCCCCGGGAGGGCTGATGGCCCGTCGGGGGCCTCGGGACTGGGTCGCGGGCTGGCCGCTGCGCCGACGCCTGGCGGCCATGCTCATGGTCACCCTGGCCGCCGGCCTGCTCGTGGCCGGCTTCGCCGCGGTCGCCTCGCTGCGCGGCTACCTGATCGGCGAGGTGGACCGCTCCCTGGCGCAGATGGCGGGGCGGGCCTCGTCGCTGCGCTCGCTGCCCGGCGACCCGCCCGGCCAGGGAGGCCCGTCCGGGCCGGGCCCGACCGGTCAGGAGCGGACCTACGTGCGCTACCTGGACTCGACCGGCGCCGAGGTCGCGGTCCTGGCCCCCACCGACCTGACCGACCCGCCCGACCTGCCCGACCTGACCGTCGAGCAGGCCGTCGAGCGGTCCGGGGACGCCTACACGGTGACCTCGGAGTCGGGGTCGAATCGCTGGCGGGCGCTCACGATGCCGCTGCGCGGCGGCGCCGGGTCGGTCACCGTGGCCGTGGACATCTCCGGGATCACCGCGACCGTGGCCCGGCTGGCCTGGCTGGAGCTGGCCATCGGGCTGATCGTGCTGGCCTCGGTCGGCCTGGCCGGCTGGCTGATGGTCCGGCGCAGCCTGCGCCCGCTGGAGGGCGTCGAGCACGCCGCCGCCGCGATCGCCGCGGGGAACCTCGCGATGCGCGCCCCGCCGGCCGACCCACGCACCGAGGTCGGCAGCCTCGCGGTCTCGTTCAACACGATGGTCGACGAGCTGCAAGGGGCGTTCGACGCCCAGCGCGCCTCGGAGCGCTCGGCCCGCAGCGCCGCCGACGCGGCCCAGGCCTCGGAGTCGCGGATGCGCCAGTTCGTCGCCGATGCCAGTCACGAGCTGCGCACGCCGTTGACGTCGGTGCGCGGGTTCGCCGAGCTCTACCGGATCGGGGCGGTGCCGCACGCGGACCTGCCCGCCACGATGGGCCGGATCGAGGCGGAGGCCAGTCGGATGGGCGTCCTCGTCGAGGACCTGCTGCTGCTCGCGCGGCTGGACCAACAGCGCCCGTTGGAGCAGGTGCCGGTCGACGTGCTCGGGGTCTGCACCGACGCGGTGGTGGCGGCTCGGGCGACCGCACCCGCCCGCGACATCCGGGTCAGCGGCGGTCGGGGCAGCCAGCCGCCGGTGGTACTGGGCGACGCGGTCCGGCTGCGCCAGGTCGTGGACAACCTGCTCTCCAACGCCGTGCGCTACTCCCCGGAGGAGTCGCCGGTGCTCGTGCGGGTCGCGGTGCTGGAGGGCGGGGTGCAGCCCGCGCCGGAGCCCGGGGAGGGGATCGCCGGCCTCGCGGCGCCGTTCGGGATCGTCCGGGTGGAGGTCGAGGATCGCGGGACGGGGATGTCCGAGCAGGAAGCGGCACGGGCGTTCGAGCGGTTCTACCGGGCGGACCCGGCCCGCGCCCGGGCGGCCGGCGGTGCCGGGCTCGGGCTGGCCATCGTGGCCGCGATCGCCACCGCCCACGGGGGTCGGGTCGCCGTGCGCACGGCACCGGGCGCCGGGTCGGTCTTCCGCCTGGATCTGCCCGCTGCGGCCCCGGCTGACCGGACCCCGCCGGAGTAGGCGTCCGTCCAGGCCGGCACGCCGCCCGTCAGGCGCCGGCCAGTGCGGTCGCGTCCGGCGGTGCCGCGTCGAGGTCCGCGATCCGGGCCAGGAGCGAGGCGTTGCCCGGTCCGCTGAGGGCGGCGCGCAGCGCACGGTGCAGGCCGTCCTCGAGGTAGAGCTCGCCCCGCCAGCGCACGACATGGGCGAACAGGTCGCCGAAGTAGGTGGAGTCCTCGGCCAGGACCACGGCCAGGTCGAGCTTGCTGCGCGTGGTGACGAGGTCGGCCAGGCGGACCTCCTCCGGGCGGATCTCGGCCCACTGCCGACCTGTCAGACCGTGCTCCGGATAGGGCCGCTTCTCGCCGACGCGCTTGAACACCATGGACCCAGCCTGCCACCGCCCTCCCGTTCGGGCGCGGGCTTGCCCCGACGAAGCCCGGCGGCGGGGGAGTCGCAGCGCGCACCGGCCTGGCCCGTGCGCCAGAATCGCGGTCCATGGAGCACGCGTGGAACCTGAGCATCCCGCCCCAGCCGGTCTTGGCCGAGCTGACGTCGGAGCAGCTGCTGCTCGAGTTCTCCGCCGAGGTGGGCGTGGAGGTGAGCGACCTCGAGCTGTCCACCCAGGGCGAGCACCAGGTCGCGTCGATGCACTGGCGGTTCCGCACCGACCACCCGAACTTCCCGTCGGCGGCCAAGCGCTTCCTGCCCGACGTGGTGGAGCTGGCGTGGCGTCAGTGGTGGGGGCCGATCGTGGGCCGGGTGGCCAGCGGCGGGATCGAGGTCGACCTCAAGAGCCGTCCGTCCGCGCGGCTGCGCGGCACGACGAAGCTCTCGCAGAGCCCGAGCGGCTCCACGCTGGCCACGCACACGCGCACCAAGGCCGACCTGCCGTTCCCGATCGCGGGACGGGTCGAGGGGATGGTCGACAAGCAGCTGGCCAGCTGGATCCTGTCCACGGAGGTGCGTGTGCTGCACCGCCGGCTGGGCGAGGAAGGTTGAGCGGCCGGGCGGGGGATGCGCCGGGACGCCAGCCCGATCCTGTCCAGGAGTCGCCGATCGAGCCGGAGGCGGCGGCTGAGCAGCCGGGGCGCGTCGAGGCTCGCAGCGTCGAGCCGGCAGCCGGTCAACCGGAGGGCGTCGAGCCAGTGCCGGGAGAGCCGGGGCCGGGAGAGCCAGTGCCCGTCGTGCCAGTGCCCGTCGAGGCAGCATCCGGCGACGAGGTTCCCAAGCCCGGGCACCTGGCGCACGAGCGGCA
Source organism: uncultured Bifidobacteriaceae bacterium (assembly GCA_964418695.1). Lineage (GTDB taxonomy): Bacteria > Actinomycetota > Actinomycetes > S36-B12 > CAIYMF01 > Prado023. The sequence continues at coordinate 62,857 of CAYQMN010000006.1, forward strand.
CGCCGTGGACCGCCCGGCCGATTCCGAGACGCCCACCGGTCCGCCGGATCCCCGGCTGACCCCCGATCCGGCGCCCTTCTACGAGCCCTGGCGCGACCCGCACCGGGACTTCACCCCCCGAGCCCTGCAGACCTCGTTCACCGGTCCGGCCCTGCAGGTCGAGCGACGCGTCCTGGGCTTCAGCCGGCTCCTGGACCGCATCCAGTCGAGGGTCTCCGCGGTCGCGTTCGGCTACGCGGTGTTCAAGAAGTACTCCGACGACGAGGGCAGCCGGCTGGCGGCGCTGCTGGCCTACTACACGTTCCTGAGCCTGTTCCCGCTGCTCATCGGCGGCCTGGCCGTGCTCAACCGGCTGCTGGCCAACCGGCCCGACGTGGTGCTGCGCGTGGTCCAGGACGTGGTTCCGCTGGAGTACCAGACCCAGGTCATCAACGCCTACCAGTCCCTGCCGACCAGCGGCGCTGCCCTGGTGATCGCGCTGCTCGGCCTGCTGCTGGCCGGCACCGGCGGCGTGTTCTCGCTCTACGCGATGATCAATCAGGTGTTCGCGGTCCCGTACCGGTTCCGCTACGGGTTCGGTCCCCGCTACCTGGTGGTGTTCCTGCTGGTCCTGGTGCTGGGCATCGGGGCGATGATCGTCGTCGTCGGGTCCACGGTCCTGAGCACGGTGGCCGAGGTCGCGCTGCTGCAGCGGCTGGGCGGCTGGGTGCTGATCTGGGCGGTGGCGTTCGCGATCCTCATGACCGCGCCGCGGGTGCTGGCCCGGCGACGCCTGGACCTGCGCGAGATCTGGCTGGGCGCCGTTCTGGGTGCGATCGCGATGACGCTGTTCTTCAGCCTGGGCTCGCTGGTGGTGGCGCGCTTCATCGCCAGCTCGTCGGCGGTGTACGGGGTCTTCGCCACGGTCGTCGGCATCTTCAGCGTGATGTTCATCGTGTCCAACGCGGTGGTGTTCAGCTACGAGGTCGGCGTCGTGCACGCCTGGAAGCTGTGGCCGCGGGGCGTGGACATCAACCTGCTGTTCCCCGCGGACGAGCGGGCCTACACGCTGCTCACGATGATGGACGAGCGGATGCCCTCCCAGCGCAACGGCGTGGCCTTCGACGCGATCGGTCACGGCGACTCCCGGCGCCCCGATCCCGCCACGCTGCGCGAGCGCCCCCCGGGTGTGCCGCTGCGGCCGTACGACCTGCTGCGCCCGGCCCAGCCGCCGGACGACGCCCAGCCAGGGGCGAGCCCCGACGTCTGACCTCACGCCGGGGTCAGCCGGTGCGAGCCTGTGCTCGGCAAATCGGGGCGCCGGATCGGGCTCGTCGGGGTGCGAGCATCCCTGCCCAGCGACCAGACTCACGCTCCGTGAGCGGCAAAGCGGGCAGAACGGGCCAGGACCGGTCCCGGCGGGGCCGGTCGCGGACGTCCGTGGCGGCGGTCGGCGCGCTGATGGCCGTGGCCCTCCTGCTCGCCGGCTGCGGCGGCGACGACGAGCCCGCGGGACGCGACCCGGAGCCGACCTGGCCGCTCACCGGCCTGACCGGCTACCCCGAGGGCTACGACCGGCCCGTGATCGTGGTCAAGGTCGACGACAGCGCCGCCGGCCGCCCCCAGGTGGGGATCGGCAAGGCCGACCTGGTCATCCAGGAGATGGTGGAGGGCGGCTCCACCCGGCTGGCCGCCATGTACCAGTCCAGCCTGCCCAGCAAGGTCGAGCCGGTGCGCTCGGTGCGGCTGACCGACATCGGGCTCGTCAAGCCGACCGGGGGCACGATCGCCGCCTCGGGCGGGGAGACCTCGACCATCAAGGCGGTCCAGGACGCTGGGATCACCCTGGTCACCGAGGGCTCGGACCACTTCTCGCGCGACTCGAGCCGGTCGGCCCCCTACAACCTGACCCTGGACGTCCAGGGTCTGGACGCGGACCTGCCCGCCGGCGCGCCCACCCAGCCCTACTTCCGGTTCTCCGAGTCCGGTGCCGTGCCCGCGGACGCGGTCGGCGATCCCATCGCGGCGGTGAGGCTGACCTGGCCGCTGGGCGGCTCGAAGTGGGCGTACGACCCCGCGGCCAGGACCTGGCAGCGCACCGACCTGGCCGACGACGACGGCTTCGCGTTCACCAACGTGGTCGTGCTCACGCTGAAGGTGGTCTACAAGGGCGGCCAGGACGCCTCGGGGACCGACATCCCGACGATGGTGACCGAGGGCTCGGGCCGCGGCGTGGTGGTCAGCGGCGACCGCGCCTACCCGGTCACCTGGTCCAAGGCGACGTCGTCTGACCGGTGGTCGCTGGGCTACGTCCCCCACGAGGGCTTCCCGGACTCGGACGACCTGCTGGCCGAGCCGTCCAGCTCCAGCGCCTCGCCCGCGCCGAGCCCGGTGGCCGACGGGTTCACGCTGCCCGCCGGGCGGACGTGGCTGGCCCTGCTGCCCGAGGAGGGCGGCGAGATCGACGTGACGGCCGCCGAGCCGACCCCGACCGGTTCACCGGCTCCCTAGGCCGACCGCTCGCCCGAGCGCGCTCCGGCCGGGGGCGCAGCCCTCGGCGGTCGCGGGCCGAGCGCCCCGACGATCAGCGCTTCGCGGGCGTCTTGATCGGCGGCTGCAGCGCATCGAGCCACTTCGGGATCGTCAGCAGCGTGCCGGTGATGGTCACGTCGTACTCGGCGTCCTCGGCCACGCCGTGCAGCGTGCAGACCACCGGAGCCCTGGGTGCCGGCCCGGGCGCGGTGTACGAGTCGGCCGTGAGGTTGTGGCGGTCGCGGAACCCGGGATCGTCGCTGACGAACTCGCCCATCGTGTGCGGGACCAGCACCGCCGCCAGCGGCTCGCCCTTGGCGCCGTCCACCGCCAGGGGCGCCCAGATCCAGTCGATCCGCTGCATCGCGCGGATCTGCAGGGAGCCCGTCGCGGTCTTGTCGCAGGTGCCCACGAGGTAGTCGTCGAGGATCGGGCTCGGGGTCAGGGTGAGCCCGGCGGGGACGGCGGCCGGGGCTGCCGGGGCTGCGGGGACGGCGGCGGCTGATCCGGCACCGATCAGGAGTGCGGCGCCGGTGGCGACGGGCAGGGACATCCAGGTGCGCAGGCGCGTCATCGATCGGCCTCCTTCGCGGTGGGGCCGACCATACGCGCGCTGACCTCCGGTAGGGGAGCCTTCAGCGCCCACCGGCTTGCGCGCACCCTCCCCTCGGGCGGGCCCGCGCGGAATACTGACCCCCATGCCTCTGCCGAACGGCACGGTGACGCTCCTCTTCAGCGACATCGAGGGGTCGACCGCCCTGCTCAGCGCGCTGGGGGCCGCCACCTGGGGCGAGGTCCTGCAGGCACACCGCCAGATCCTGCGCTCCGCGTTCGCCGGCCACCAGGGCACCGAGCTCGGCACGGAGGGCGACTCGTTCTTCGTCGTGTTCACCTCCGCGCGCGAGGCAGTGCTGGCCACCATCGACGCCCAGCGAGGGCTGCTGGCGCACCGCTGGCCGCACAACGGCGCGCTGCGCGTCCGGATGGGCCTGCACACCGGCGAGCCGCAGCCGCACGAGGAGGGCTACGTCGGCCTCGACGTCCACCGGGCCGCGCGGATCGCGGCGACCGCGCACGGCGGGCAGATCGTGCTCTCCCAGGCCACTCGGGACCTCCTGTCCGACCACTCCGACGAGCCCGAGCTGCACGATCTGGGCTGGCACCGGCTCAAGGACCTGCCCGACGCCGAGCACCTGTTCGAGGTGCGCGCCGCGGGCCTGCCCACCCAGCATCCTCCGCTGCGCAGTCTGGGCACCCACGCCAACCTCCCGCACTACGCCACCGAGCTGGTCGGGCGGGCCGACGAGGTCGCGCAGGTGCGGGCCCGGTTCACCGACCGCGCGTCCCCGCTGGTGACCCTGACCGGACCGGGGGGCGCGGGCAAGACCCGCCTGGCCGTCTCGGTGGCCCGCGAGCTGCAGGTCGAGCTGGACTGCGACGCCTACTTCGTCGACCTGCACACCGCGACCGGCTCGTCGGGCATATGGACGGGCATCGCCGAGGCGCTGGGCGCTCCCGGGGGCAGCCAGCGGCCCGCGCGCGAGCAGGTGCTGGAGCTCGTGACGGCCCGCCCGGTGCTGCTCGTGCTGGACAACCTCGAGCAGATCCCGGACGCCGACCTCGTGGTGGTCGACCTGCTCAACGCCGGCCGGGACGTGCGGGTCCTGGCCACCTCGCGCGGGCCGCTTCACCTGGTCGACGAGCAGCAGTTCCCGGTGGGGGCGCTGCCGATCCCCGAGCCGGACCCGGGGCGCGGGCTGGCCGACCTGCGCAGGGGTGCGGTCGAGCTGTTCGTTCAGCGTGCGCAGCTGGTGCGGCCGGGGTTCGGCCTCACGCGCGAGAACGTCGCCGACGTGCTGGCGCTCTGCCGACGCCTGGACGGGCTGCCGCTGTCGATCGAGCTGGCCGCCGCCCGGCTGCGCCTGCTCAGCCCGGCTGCGCTGCTGCGCCGGCTCGAGCTGCAGCTGCGCGAGACCGCCGGGGCCGGTCGGGTCGAGCGCCAGCGCACGCTGGAGGCGACCATCGCCTGGAGCTACGACCTGCTGGAGCCCGAGGACCAGGCCGTCTTTCGTCGCCTCGGGGTGTTCGCCGGCCGGTTCGACCTGGAGGCGGTCGCCGGGGTGGCCGACTCGGTGGACCGCGACCCGCTGGACGTCGTGGCGCACCTGGTCGACGTCAGCCTCGTGGAGACGGTCGAGGGCCCCGACGGAGAGCCGATGGTGTGGCTGCTGGAGACCATCCGGCAGTTCGCGCGCGAGCGATCGGCGGCGGCCGGCGAGCTGGAGGCGGCGCGCGCCCAGCACGCGCGGTGGTGCCTGGCCGTGGCCACCCAGATCAGCGCGCAGCTCGGCGGGCCGATGCAGATGGCCGCCTTGGACCGGTTCCACGCGCTGGACCCGGACCTGCAGGACGCCCTGGACTGGACGCTCGGGGCCAGTGGCCCCTGGGCCAGCGAGAAGCTGGAGGCGGGGCTGTCGCTGCTCGAGCAGCTCTACCCCTACTGGTATCGCTTCAGCCATGCCGCGCAGGGTCGGCCCTGGCACGAGCGGGCCCTGGCCCGGGTGCGGACCGGGGAGGTGGCCGACAGCACCCGCATCGTCGACGCGCTGCACGGGCAGGGAATCCTCGCCCTGGAGCAGCGCGACGTGGCCACCGGCGCCCCGGCGCTGGAGCAGGCGCTGGCGATGGCGCAGCGGCTGGGCGACCGGGATCGCCAGGCGCGCGAGTCCAACAGCCTGGGGGTGGCCCGCCGCCTGGCCGGCGACCCGCGCGCGGCCCGCGAGCTGCTGGAGCAGAGCCTGGTGCTGGCCCGTGCCCAGCAGGCCCCCGAGCTGCAGGCCAGCGCGCTGGCCAACCTGGTCACCGTCCACCTGGACCTCGGCGACCACGCCGCCGCCATCCACGCGGCCCGCGACGCGATGGCCGTGGACCGGGCGCTCGACGACGCGTGGGGCCTGGCCGTGGACCGCTCGGGGCTGGTGTTCGCCCTGTTGCACGCGCAGTCGCCGCACGAGGCGCTCGACCAGCTGCGGGAGGGCGCGGCCGACGCGGTCGCGCTCGGTGACCTGCAGCTGAGCATCGACGTCCTGGAGAGCCTGGCCTGCGTGCTGGCCGTCCTCGGCCACGGTCCGGCGGCGGCCCGGGCGCTGGGCTGCGCGCAGCGGCATCGCGCGGATGCCGGACTGCCGCGCTCGGAGCCCGACGAGGCGCACCTGGCGCGCTTCCTGGACCCGGTGCGCGCCGACCTGGACCCCGCGCAGTGGCAGCAGGCGATGGCCGGCGGCGGCGTCCTGACCATCGAACAGGCGCTGGCCGACGGTCTCGCAGTGCCGGGCCGACCGGGGCAGGCTGCCGGTTCGGCCGGGTCGGCGGGGTCGCCCGGCTCGGCTCGTTCGGCCGGTTGACCCGGTTCGGCCGCGGTCGGAGGCGATCGGCCCGCGCGTCGCTGAGCGTCGGGTCGGTACCGTGCGGCGAGGCGATCCCGCTGGAGACCGCTCGACGCTGCACGGCGCTGCGCGAGTGGCGGCATGGAGAGGCGCGCGAATGTCGCAGGACGTGGGGGCTTCGGCCCGTGGCGGGCTGACGATCGGTCAGCTCTGGGACTTCCTCTCCGACGGTGCGGCCGGTCCGGACATGCTGGACTGGGCGCCCGACGTCGGGGCGCTGACCGCGGTGCTGCTGGAGCGCTCGCACGCCTTCCGGTTCGTCGTCTCGCCACCGGCCGGCGCGGACTGGCCGCCGGCGGACTGCCTGCCGTTCGGCGACTACACCCGCCGCGTGGCCGCCCAGTGGCGCGCACTCATGGACTCCGGCGACGGGGAGCCGCCCGAGGACGTGCGGCGACTGTGGGCGGTGGTCACCGAGCACCTGGACACCCCCATCGCCCGGTTCGCCGAGGGCTCGCCGTGGGAGCTGTGCGAGGCGGTCCTGCTGCTGCACTGCATCGCCGACGAGGCCTCAGCCGGGCGCGCGGCCGGCGCGTCGCTGCCGGTCGGTGCGGCCGGGCTGGGCCTGGCCCGCGGTCGCGAGCTGCTCGTGCGCACCGGGTCGATCGCCCGGCACCCCGCCGATCGGGTCGCGCACATGCCCAAGATCCGCACGTCGCCGGTCGGCATCACGCACCGCTCGCTGTCCCGGTACAGCGCCACGAGCACCGGCGGCATCCCCGCGGTCTGGCACCGCTCGCCGCTGCGCCGTCCCGGCACCGAGCCGACCGCCCGCACCGCGACCATCGCGCTGCTGCCCTGGCCGCTGCGGATCCCCGAGTCGGACTTCGTGCCCGTCCCCGGATCGGTGCACCGGCCCGAGCGCGAGCCGTTCGGCTTCTTCAGCTACCAACCCTCGGAGCGCCTGGACCTCGACCTGGTCCAGCGGCTGTTCGACGCCGCCCGCGAGGAGGTCGAGCGCATCGACGCGGTCGTGCTGCCGGAGGGCCGGCTGACCGAGGCCGAGGTGGACCAGCTGGAGACGGTCCTGGCGCGCAACGACGTGCGGCTGCTGGTCACCGGCCTGCGTCCCGAGCCCGCGCAGCCCGACCGCTTCCCGGCCAACAGCCTGCACATCGGCGTCCGGCTGATGGACCAGTGGTGGCACTACCGGCAGAACAAGCACCATCGCTGGTTCCTGGACGCCTCTCAGATCGAGAGCTACCAGATCACCGGCGCGCTGCACCCGGGGGTCAAGTGGTGGGAGGCGATGGACATCCCGCAGCGCTCGGTCCACTTCGTGGAGCTCGGCGGCGGCATCACGATCGCCGCGGTCATCTGCGAGGACCTCGCGCGGCAGGACGGGGTCGCGCAGCTGCTGCGCGAGGTCGGCCCGACGCTGGTGCTGACCCTGCTGCTGGACGGTCCGCAGCTGGCGTCGCGCTGGACCTCGCGCTACGCCGGCGTCCTGGCCGACGACCCCGGCTCGGCGGTGCTCACGCTGACCGCGTTCGGGATGACGTCACGCTCGCAGCCCGGTGGCCGGGCGCCGAGCCCGGTCGTGGCGATGTGGAAGGACCCGACTCGCGGCATCCGAGAGATCCCGCTGGAGAGCGGGGCGCAGGGCGTACTGCTCAAGGCCGTGATCGACCGGGCCCCGCGCTACTCCGCGGACGGCCGGCCCCCGGCCGACGACGCCGCGCACCTGTACGTCGCGGGGGTGCACCAGCTGCGGTCACGGCCCCCCAGCGCAGGGGACGCGGGCGCGGGCGGGCGCGGGGCCAGGCCCGGAGGCGGGGGAGCGGGGGCGACCGGCGCCGGCGGCGCGGCGGGCGACGGCTCGGTGGGCGGCGGCGGGGCGGGCGATGCTGCGGGCGAGCCGTCGCCGGACGCGCGTGTCGAGATCGACGAGTCCGAGCTGAGCATCCTCACCTCCTGGGTCGAGGGCATGGCCGACTACGTGTACCGGCAGCTCCAGGAGCCCGACCAGGACGAGCCGACCGCGCGCGGCTCTCTGGCCGAGCGCATCGAGCATGTGCGCGCGGAGGCGCGGGCGGGTGCCCCGTGGCGGACCCGCATGCGCCTTCCGGAGCCGTCGCAGCGCCTGGACGAGGCGTTCGACCTGCTGGCCGCGGTCGCCGCGGAGTGCCTGGCCGAGGCCGCGGACGCGTCGGTCGCCGCGATGATCGACGCGTTGGACCGGATGCAGGAGCAGGACGCGCGATCGCCGGACCCGTCGGCGATCCGCGGCGTGGTCCGCGACCTGTACCGCCGCGCCCTGGACGCTGCCCGCCTCGCGTAGTGCCTCCGCGCGCGGAAGTCAGGAAGGGGTCTCGCGGTCGCCCGATCCTTCCTCGGCCTGCTCCCGGGCTGCCGCGAGCTCGGCCTTGCGCCACGGCCAGACGCCGTCGGTCTCCGCCTCCAGCGAGAAGCTCAGGATGACCCGGATGAGCACGACCAGCCCCAGGGACGCGGCACTCTCCAGGCTGCGGTCCACGGTGATCGTCTCGATGATGTCCGCGGCCACCAGCACCTCCAGGCCCAGGAGCAGCGGTCGGGCGAAGCCGGCGCGGGCGCTCTCGTAGAAGGACGCGGACGACGAGGAGCTCCGGGCCGCGCCCGCGATCCCGAGGATGCCGCCGATCGTGATGATGGCGATCCCGACGACCTCGAAGGCCAGCGCGATCGCCTCGATGATCTCGGTGGCATGCACCCCTCGATCGTGGCACCTGCGCCACCGGATAGCGCGTCGGTCCAGCCCCCCGGCATCGAGCACCCTCCCGCCCCGACCGCCCGCGAAGCCTCGTTGGATGCTCGCGCGGATGGATGTCCCAATCCAGCGCAGAATCCAAGCCTGCCCGGTGCAGACGCGGCTGCGGTTGGATTCCGCGTTGGATTATCAGACTCACTTCCTGTCTTGGCTATCCAAGATCCAACGGGGCTGCGAACGAGTTCCAGTGTTGACGATGAGGCCATCACGACGCATCGTCGCGAGGAGGTTCTTCACCTTCGTGTGCTTCTGCACATCGCTCAACGCGCCGCTCAGCTGCGGGAGCAAGAGCTCGTTGAGATCCGCACGACTGGCCGAGCCGAACTTCTCCAGATAGTCACGGACCTGCTTGACGTAGAAGGCATCGTCCTGGGCGCGAGTGCGGATGTACTCCGCGCGCATGCCTGGCGCGTCCGCGACTGCAGCCGCCACCTGCAGGTGCGGCTTGCGTCCTTCGATGAGCTGGGCCTTTCGCAGGTGGGCGGTTGCCTCGGCACTGATGGGCAGCTTCTTCTGCACACGGTCCAGGGCCAGCACATCTTCGATCGGCAGGTCGGTGCGCACCATCAGCAGTCGCGAGCACGCCTCGTCGATCACCGCCCCCGGCAGTGTCAGCGTCACCTTGCCTGCGCGCGACAGGTCGTAGTCGGGGAGCGGCAGGAACCGTCGCACCTGATCCTCGACCATGCGGTGGATGCCGTAGCCGAGTTGGTCGATCAAGTGCAGTTCGTGCATCGCCGCGACGAGGAACGGATTGCGATACCGGCTGGGCGTGCGGTGCCCGAGACGGTACTCGTCGGGCGTGCCGTCGTAGAAGTCGCCGACGCTGACGAACTCCAGCCGGTCCACATGCTCGGTCACGACGATGCGGGCGTGCCGCGTGTAGTCCTGGTGCGCGATCGCGTTGTAGAGCGCCTCCAGGATGCTGCGCTCGTCGTACTTGGTGATCTCCCGGTAGATCAGCTCGTTCGGCGGCAGGAGGCGCATCCGCACGTTGCGGATGCGGGAGGCCAGCTCACTCGCGGTCAGCAGGAAGGGTACGTAGAAGTGCTCGTACGCCTGCACCTCGCCGACCAGCTTCCACGTCAGCTGCGCCAGGTGCGGCGTCAGGAAGTGCGTCGAGGTGTCGGCGCCGAGCAGCAGCATGGCTGCCCGGGTGATACCGCCGTTGCGGGTCAGCCGTGCCCGAGCCAGGAGCGTGGCGTCGTCCCACGTGGCGATCTCCTCGGCCGAGATTCGAGTGGCGTGGCGCTCGGCGAATCCTTGGCGTGCACGGGCGATCGCCGCCGGGTCGAGGTCGGCGATTGTCGCACCCTCGAGGACCACCGCGGTCCAGTCGGCGCCGAGGGTCTGGTTGCGGATCTGGTCGAGCTTGTCCAGCGACAGGGCGCGAGGCTCTCCCCGGCCCGTGCGCGGAAGTCACCCTTCCACGAGATCGGGATGCCGGCCGGAGCTGGGGGGATCTCCGCGAGGACCACCCGCTTGTCGTGGTAGTCGACCTCGTAGATCTCCCGGATCGTCAGTCCCTGGTCGATGCCCTGCTGCACGTGGTGCTTCAGCGATTGCCGCGACTGGGGTGTGGGTAGGTGCGCGGTGCCGACGGCCTGGCGCAGGTTGTCGATGCCGAAGACCAGCCATCCAGAGGCCAGGCCGCGCAGGTTCGCCTCGTTCGCGATCGCCGACACGTACTCGCCGGTCTTGTCGGCCGAGTACTGGTTGCTGGCGGTCTTGAACTCGACGACCTCGTTCTCCCAGCAGGCGATGAGTTCGTCGAGCAGTGCTGACAGTTCGGCGGGGGTCATCGGCATGCATCTGGAGATAGCACGGAAAGCGATCTCGGATGTCCCTTCGCGGGAGGTGTCGCGCGGCTGTAGAGCGCTCGGGGTCGCACGCGCGCTCAGCAGCCGACGCGGCATGGCGCAGGCGGCGGTCAGCGGCCCTCGGCTGCCAGGGTGCGCGCCTTCTCGTCCTTGATCGTCACGCCCTGCGCCTTCAGTCCCGCGATGACCTCGGCGAACTGCGGCAGGTAGCGCTCGTGGGCGATCAGCAGCTCGTGCATGATCGCCCGGCCCGTCGGCCCGTTCGGGATGAGGGGATTGAGGTCGAACGCTTCGAGGAGTGCCCCGTAGTCGCCGTCGATGGCGGCCTTGATCGTGCACTCCTCCATCGCCTTCATCAGCTGCAGCCAGCCGCGCTCGTGCGGCCGCAGCGCCCCCCACACCAGCGGCTCGGCACCGACCGCCGAGATGATGCTGGAGACCTCCACGACGCAGTCGTAGGGCAGGTCGGGGACGGCCCCCCGGTTCTGCGTGCTCACGGTCATCCGGGTCTGCGCGTTGGTGTGCAGGGCCGCGATGGTCCCGCACGCCGCGTCGCTGTAGTGGGCGCCGCCGCGCAGCGCGAGCTGCTCGGGCTTGTGGTCCAGCGCCGGATCGGCGTACAGGGCGAACAGCTCGTCCTCGATGGCCTTGACCAGCTCGGCGCGCGTGTTGTGCGCGGCATAGTCCACAAGGGCGTGCGCGAGCATCTGCTCGGCGGTGAAGTAGTACCGGTGGTAGCCGCAGGGCAGCAGGCCGGCGGTGTGCAGCAGGTCCAGGGGCAGGTCGGGCTCGGACTCGATGTTGGCCGGGGTGCCGGCCTCCGCAGTGTTGATGAGGTCGACCAGCTCGCGGGTGCGCTCGTTGCCCTGGCGGTCGAACACCCGGTGCCAATGGAAGTGGTTGAGCCCCGCGCACTGGTAGATCAGGTCGTCGCGGTCCACGCCGAGGGCCGGGGCCTCCGTCATCTCCGCCCCGATGGGGACGTTGCACAGCCCGATCGTCCGGTGCCATCCGAAGTTCCGGATCGCGGCCTCGGTCACCATTCCCGAGGGGTTGGTGAAGCTGACCAGCCAGGCGTCGGGGCAGAGCTCGCGCATGTCCTCGATGATCTGGCCGAGCACGGGGATCGTGCGCAGCGCCTTGAAGATCCCGCCGGCGCCGTTGGTCTCCTGACCCAGGACGCCGTAGGACAGCGGGATCCGCTCGTCCTTGATGCGCGCGTAGAGCAGCCCGACCCGGAACTGGGTGGTCACGAAGTGAGCGCCGGCCAGGGCCTCACGGCGGTCGAAGCTGACGCGCACGCGCACGTCGTGGCCGGAGGCGTCCCACATCCGCTGGGCCATCGCCGCGACCGTCTCGACCTTCTCGCGGCCCTCCTCGATGTCCACCAGCCAGTGCTCGGCGATCGGGACCTGGTCGTACCGGAGGATGAAACCCTCCACCAGCTCGGGCGTGTAGCTCGATCCGCCCCCGATGGTGACGATCTTGACCTTGTCCGGCACGACTCCTCCTCGGCGCTTCGCGGCGTCTGGCGAGCATGCCCGAACACCGGCGCGGATGGGCGGTCGTTCTGCCTCAGCGCGTGGCTCAGTCGGTCGCGAACAGCTCGACGAAGCGCCCCAGGAGGTTGGGGGTCTCGACCACGCCGCTGGCCCGGGCAGCCTCGACGATGCCGTCGGCCTCCTCGGGGGCGAAGTACCCGGCGTAGCGGTAGGTGCGCACGCGGGTCGCCAAGCCATCGAGGTCCAGCTCGGGGTGGAACTGGGTGGCGTACACCCGGGTGCCGACCCGGAACGCCTGCACCGGGCAATCCTGCGAGCTGGCCAGCGCCACCGCGTGCGCAGGCAGCTCGCGGATCGCCTCCTTGTGCCCCGCGAACGCCCCGAACCGGGCGCCGGCGACGGCCATGAGCGGATCGGTCTGCCCGGCCGGCGTCACCTTGACATGGACCGCACCGACCGGCTCCCCGAACGTCCGGTCCACCACCGCGCCCTGGTGGCTGCCCAGCGTCCCGATCCCATAGCAGGCGCCGAGGAACGGGAAGTCGCGCGGCACGACCGCGTCGAGCAGCCCAGCCAGATCCGCCTCGACGCGCACCTGCAGCGCGGACTTGGTGTCCTGCGGATCGCTGACCTGGAACGGCCCGCCGCCCAGGATGATCCCGGACCACTCGACCAGGTCGACCGTGTCCAGCGGATCCCGTTCGAGCCGGTGCCGGCGCAGCTGCTCCTCGGTCAGGCCCGAGAAGCGCAGCATGGCTGCGTACTCGTCATCGGACGCGATGTCCTCAGGGCGAATCCCCAGGAACAGGAACGGCTTCACGCGGCGAACCCTAGCCGCGAGCATGTCCGAAGTAGGCTGCCCACCCTCCTGCCCGACTCCGACGACCGGCCGTGCGGGGTTGGCCGCGCGTAGGGTTCCCGAGACGCGCTTCGCCGAACGACAGGGGTCATCGTGAGCAGTGGCATCCTCATCACCGCCGACGCCACGGCGGAGACGCTCGCCGAGCTCTACCGCGACCTGCACGCCAACCCCGAGCTCTCGTTCGCCGAGTACCGCACCTCCGACATCGTCGCCCGGTCGCTCCTCGGCCTGGGGTACGAAGTGCACACCGGCCTCGGCGGCACCGGAGTGGTCGGGCTGCTGCGCCGGGGGAGTGGACCGACGGTCCTGGTGCGCGCGGACATGGACGGCCTGCCCGTCGCCGAGGCCACGGACCTGCCCTACGCGAGCAGGGCCCGCGGCACCGATCCGGGCGGCAAGGACGTGCCGGTCATGCACGCCTGCGGGCACGACGTGCACGTCACCTGCCTGCTGGGAGCCGCCGCCGCGATGGTCAGCGACCAGTCGTGGGCCGGCACCCTCATGCTGGTCGCCCAGCCCGCCGAGGAGCTGGGGTCCGGCGCCCGGGGGATGCTCGCCGACGGGCTCTACGAACGATTCGGCACGCCCGACGTCGTGCTCGGCCAGCACGTCGCGCCGCTGCCCGCCGGGATGATCGGCCTGCACCCCGGGCCGGCGATGGCCACCTCGGACTCGCTCGCGGTCACCCTCCACGGGCGTGGCGGGCACGGGTCACGGCCCGAGGCCTGCGTCGATCCGATCGTGATGGCCGCGGCGGTCGTGATGCGCCTGCAGGGGATCGTCGCTCGCGAGGTGGGTGGCACGCAGACCGCCGTGGTCACCGTCGGGACGCTGCACGCGGGCACGAAGGTCAACATCATCCCGGACACCGCCGAGCTGGAGATCAACGTCCGCACGTTCGACGCCGGCGTCCGCGACCGGGTGCTGGCGGCGATCGAGCGGATCGTGCGGGCCGAGGCAGCCGCGTCCGGCGCCCCGCGCGAGCCGGACGTGCGGGTGACGGACACGTTCCCGATGCTGGTCAACGACGCGGCCGGCTGCGAGCGCACCGCCGCCGCGCTGCGCACGGTCGTGGGGGAGCGGGTCATCGACCCCGGCCCGGTCACCGGCAGCGAGGACGTCGGGCAGTTCGCGGTGGCCGCCGGGGTGCCGTGCGTGTACTGGATCCTCGGTGGGGCCGACCCGGCCGCGTTCGCCGGGGCCACCACCCCCGAGCAGCTCATGGGAGCGATGGCGGGGATCGCCTCGAACCACTCGCCGGGCTACGCCCCGGTCATCGAGCCCACCCTCACCCTGGGCGTGGCAGCCCTGGTCGCGGCAGCCAAGGAGTGGCTGGCGCAAGCCTGACCCGCAGCAGTCTCCTGGCCGAGGACGGGCAGTCACGGTTCCCGCTGCCCGCCCGAGCCCCCACGTGCCCGAGCCACCTCGTGCCGCGCTCGGCTCGTGGGCACCATTCGGCCGCATGTGGCCGATCCGCGCCACGGTCTGGCCGAAGGGCGCCCCTCTCGCCACGGGGGGCGTCAGCCCGTCTCCCGGGGCGGCCCGTAGCCTGCGCGCATGTCCTCGACCCCCGCCTCGTCCCTGTCCGGTGCCACTGTCCTGATGTCGGGCGGAACCCGCGGGATCGGCCGCGCGATCGCGCTGCGCCTGGCCGCCGAGGGTGCGTCGATCGCGATGCTGGCCAAGACCCGAGACCCCCACCCCAAGCTGCCCGGCACGCTTGACTCGGTCGCCGCCGAGATCGAGGAGGCGGGCGGTCGCGCGCTGCCGATCCAGGGTGACGTGCGCAACGAGGAGGACATCGTGCGCGCCGTCCAGCTCGTGGGCGCCGAGCTCGGGCGGATCGACGTGGTGGTGAACAACGCCAGCGCGATCGACCTGACGGCCTCGTCGGTGCTGCCCGCCAAGAAGTTCGACCTGATGCAGTCGATCAACGCGCGCGGCACGTTCCTGCTCAGCCGCTCGGCGATCCCGTGGCTGCGCCAGGCCCCCGACCCACGCATCCTCACCCTCTCCCCGCCGTTGAACCTGAGCCCCCACTGGCTCGGCGCGCACGTCGGCTACACCGTCTCGAAGTACTCGATGACGCTGGTCACCCTCGGGCTCGCCGCCGAGCTGGGCGGGCTCGGCATCGGCGCGACCTGCCTCTGGCCGCGCACGACCATCGCCACCGCGGCGGTCCAGAACCTGCTGGGTGGGGCCGAGCTGATGGCCCGCTCCCGCTCGCCGCAGATCATGGCCGACGCCGCCTACGCCGTGCTGACCGCGCCGCGCGAGCACGTCACCGGCCAGGCGCTGATCGACGAGGACGTGCTGCGTGCCGCCGGCGTCACCGACTTCGACCAGTACGCCCCGGCCCCCGGCGCCCCCCTGATGACCGACCTCTTCGTCGACGACTGAGTCGCTCGCGTAGCTCCGATCGGGCTCATCTGCTCCGGTCGCCGGCATCTGCTCCAGTTTCTGACAGATGCTCCGCCCCGGGCCGGAGCATCTGTCAGCAAACGGAGCATCTGCGCGCCGGTCACCAGCAGTCGACTGACTCCACTCGGACCATTGCGCTGCCCTCGGCGTCGCTGGCGGCGAGGTCCACGACTGCGCTGATGCCCCAGTCGTGGTCGCCGGCCGGGTCGTCGAGCACCTGGCGCACCCGCCACTGCGCCGGCCCCACCTCGATCTGGAGCAGGTCCGGTCCGCGGGCGTCCGGGCCGGTGCCCACGTCCGCATGCTCGGCGAAGTACTCCTCCATCGCCGCGCGCCAGCGGTCGGCGTCCCAGCCCGACTCCTCGTCCAGCGCCCCCAAGTCGGCGTAGCGGCGCAGCGCGGCCAGCTCGACCCGGCGGAACATCGCGTTGCGGACCAGCGCCCGGAACGCGCGCACGTTCGCCGTGACCGGCGGCGGCCCCGCCTGGCCGTCCGCCCCCGCCCGCGCGCGATCCAGCGCCTGGCCCATCTCGCCGGGGTGCAGCAGCTGCTCCCACTCGTCGAGCAGGCTGGAGTCGACCTGCCGGACGAGCTCGCCCAGCCACTCGGTCAGGTCGTCGAGCTCGTCGGTGCGAGCGTCCTCGGGCACGGTCCGGCGCAGCGCCTTGTAGGCGTCGGCGAGGTAGCGCAGCACCAGCCCCTCGGACGAGGCCAGCCGGTGGTAGCCGACGTACTCGACGAACGTCATCGCCAGCTCGCTGAGCTCCCGGGCCACCGCCTTGGGCCGCAGCTCGTGCTCGACCACCCACGGATGCGCCTCCGAGTACACGTCGTACGCGTGCTCCAGCAGGTCGGCCAGCGGCTGCGGCCAGGTGATCTCGTCGAGGCGCTCCATCCGCTCCTCGTACTCGAGGCCGTCGGCCTTCATCGCGGCGACCGCCTCGCCGCGCGCGCGGAACTGCTGGGCCATCAGCACCTGCCGCGGGTTCTCCAGGGTCGCCTCCAGCACCGAGAGGGCGTCCAGGGCGTAGGTCGGCGACTCCCGGTCCAGCAGGTCCAGGGCGGCCAGCGCGAACGTGGACAGCGGCTGGTTGAGCGCGAAGTCGACCTGGAGCTGGTCGACCAGCCGCATCGTGCGCCCCTGCTCGTCCGGCGGGTCGAGCAGCTCGAGCACTCCAGCGGCCACGAGGGAGTCGCGGATCTCCTCTGCCCGCGTGGTCAGCGTCTCGCGGGCCTCGGGCTCCTCGTCGTTGTCGGCCAGCAGGTGGGCCAGCGCGGCGCTGGCGTCCCCCGGCCGGTGCGCGACGTTGAGGACCATCGCGTGGGTCACCCGGAACCGTGAGCGCAGCGGCTCCGGCGGGGCCGCGACCAGCCGGTCGAACGTGGACCGCTGCCAGCTCGGCACCCCCTCGGGCGGCTTGCGCCGGACCACCTTGCGCCGCTTCTTCGGATCGTCCCCGGCCTTGGCGAGCAGCCGCTCGTTCTCGATCTCGTGCTCGGGCGCCTGGATCACCACCCAGCCGGTCACGTCGTAGCCCGGCCGCCCGGCCCGCCCGGCGACCTGGTGCAGCTCGCGGGCGTTGAGCAGTCGCATCCGCCGGCCGTCGAACTTGGTCAGCGAGGTGACCAGCACCGTGCGGATCGGGACGTTGATGCCCACGCCGAGCGTGTCGGTGCCGCAGATGACCTTGAGCAGGCCGGCCCGCGCGAGCTGCTCCACGAGGCGGCGGTACCGGGGAAGCATCCCCGCGTGGTGCACGCCCACGCCGTGCCGGACCAGCTTGGTCAGCGTGCGCCCGAACCCCGCGGTGAACCGGAAGTCGCCGATGGCCTCGGCGATCGCGTCCTTCTCCGCGCGGCTGCACAGCGGGACGCTGAGCAGCGCCTGCGCGCGTTCCAGGGCGGCAGCCTGCGTGGGATGGACGATGTAGATGGGGGCGCGCTCGTGGGTGAGCAGCAGCTCGATCGTGTCGTGGATCGGCGTCATCGCGTACTCGAACGTCAGGGGCACCGGCCGGTCGCCGCCGGCCACGATCGCCGCGGGCCGGCCGGTCCGCCGCTCCAGGTCCTCGCTGATCCGGCGCATGTCGCCGAGGGTCGCGGACATGAGCAGGAACTGGGCGCCGGTCAGCTCGATGAGCGGCACCTGCCAGGCCCACCCGCGTTCCCGGTCGCCGTAGTAGTGGAACTCGTCCATCACCACGACCCCGGCCTCGGTGGCCGAGCCCTCCCGCAGCGCCTTGATCGCCAGGATCTCGGCGGTCGCGCAGATGACCGGGGCATCGGGGTTCACCGCGGCGTCGCCGGTGACCATGCCCACGTGCTCGGGGCCGAGCAGCTCGCACAGGTCGAAGAACTTCTCCGACACCAGCGCCTTGATCGGGGCGGTGTAGTAGGTGCGCCGGCCGGTGGCCAGGGCGAACAGCGTGGCGCCCACCGCGACCAGGCTCTTGCCCGAGCCGGTAGGGGTGGCCAGCACCACGTGCGACCCGGCGGCCAGCTCCAGCAGCGCCTCCTCCTGGGCCGGGTAGAGCGGGCGGCCGGTGCCCGCGGCCCAGTCGGCGTACGAGGCGAGCAGGTCCTCGGGAGCGGGCGGCTCGCCGAGCGCCGCGGCGCCGGGCGCAGTGCCGGGCGTGGGCACGAGTCGCGCGAGCAGGTCGCGCAGGGTCGATTCGGCCTCGGGCATGTCCCGACCCTCCCATGGCGACCGGCTCCCGGCCGGCCCCCCGTCCCGATCGAGACTCCGGAGGAGCCGGCCCGAGCGGCCTACGACGTCGACTGCGCCCACGAGTAGCCGAGCCGCGCCCAGCGCCCGGGCCATTGCCGCCGAACCGAATCGAGACCGAGTGAGCGTGCGGGCGCTGACTTCCGCGGCGGGATCGCCGCTGCGGGTGCGGGCTGGCCAGGTGCTGGCCGAGGTGGACTTCGACGCCATCAAGGCAGTTGGCTACGACACCAGCGTCATCATGGTGGCAACCTACGCAGCCCAGTTCGACGTTGCAGTCCCCTCCCTGCCCCTTCTCCCACCTCCACTGGCAAAGAGACGATGCACATGAGCGACACCACGACCACCGCGTTCCCGGCCGGCTTCCTGTGGGGCGGGGCGACCGCTGCCAACCAGCTCGAAGGCGCGTACGCCGAGGGCGGCAAGGGCCTGTCGATCCAGGACGTCACGCCCAAGGGCGGCCTGAGCCCGCGCACCGCGCAGCCCACGCCGGACAACCTCAAGCTCGAGGGCATCGACTTCTACCACCGCTACGCGCAGGACATCGCGCTGTTCGCCGAGATGGGCTTCTCGGTGTTCCGGTTCTCGATCGCCTGGAGTCGCATCTTCCCCAACGGCGACGACCAGACCCCCAACGAGGAGGGCCTGGCCTTCTACGACCGGATTCTGGACGAGTGCGAGCGGCACGAGATCACCCCGCTGGTCACGATCAGTCATTACGAGACCCCGCTGAACCTCGCTGAGAAGCACGATGGCTGGGTCAACCGGGAGCTCATCGGGCTCTACGAGCGCTACGTGCGCGTGCTGTTCGACCGCTACGGTGACCGGGTCAAGCTCTGGCTGACCTTCAACGAGATCAACTCGGTGCTGCACGCGCCGCTGATGTCCGGCGGGATCAACACCCCGAAGGACCAGCTCCGCGAGCAGGACCTCTACCAGGCCGCGCACCATGAGCTGGTCGCCTCCGCGCTGGCCACGAGGATCGCCCACGAGCTGATCCCCGACGCCAAGGTCGGCTGCATGGTCCTGGCCATGCCGATCTACCCGCTGAGCCCGGACCCGGCCGACGTGCTGGCGGTGATGCAGGCCGACCACGCCAACCTGATGTTCAGCGACGTGCACGTGCGCGGCTACTACCCGGGCTACGCGCTGCGGCACTTCCGGGAGCGCGGCATCGAGCTGGAGATCACCGACGAGGATCGCGAGATCCTGACGAACACGGTCGACTTCGTCTCGTTCTCGTACTACATGAGCATCTGCGAGACCGCCGATCCGGCCAAGCAGACCAAGGGCAAGGGCAACATCATGGGCGGCGTCCCGAACCCCACGCTGGCGGCCTCGGAGTGGGGCTGGCAGATCGATCCGGTGGGTCTGCGGATCGTGCTCAACCAGTTCTGGGATCGTTGGCAGAAGCCGCTGTTCATCGTGGAGAACGGCCTGGGCGCCAAGGACGAGCTGGTCGAGGTCGACGGCGTGCTGACCGTGGAGGACGACTACCGGATCGCCTACATGAACGACCATCTTGTCCAGGTGGGTCAGGCCATCGCCGACGGCGTCGACGTCATGGGCTACACGATGTGGGGTCCGATCGACCTGGTCTCGGCGTCGACAGCGCAGCTCTCGAAGCGATACGGGTTCATCTACGTGGACCGCAACGACGACGGCACCGGCACGCTGGAGCGCTACCGCAAGAAGTCGTTCGGCTGGTACAAGGACGTCATCGCCACCAACGGCGCCAACCTCGTCTGACCCACCAGGCCAACCCTCGTCTGCGTCGTCGATCCGGTGCTTGCCCGCGGCCTGCTCGGCCCGAGGTGACGATCCACAGTGGGCATGGACACGGTCCTGGGCGAACTCCGTGGTCGGATTCCGACAAAGGCACGTCGGATCCCGACAGATATGTCGGGACTCGCCCACTCTGCCGGCGGACGCCCGCGGGGGCCGGATGGGACAGTGCCGCGCGCTCGCTGGCAGACTCGGCCCTCGCGGCCGGGGGCCGGCTCGGGCCGCCGCTGACCGGAAGGGGCTCCCGATGGAGCACATGGGCGTGTTGGACGCAGGATTCCTGCACATGGAGCGCACGGGCATCCCGCTGCATGTGGGCTCCCTGATGATCTTCGAGGGCCCGGCGCCGACCTACGAGGAGTACAAGGACGCGCTGGAGAGCCGGCTGTTCCTGGTCCCGCGGTACCGGCAGAAGGTGCGGACGGTCCCGCTGCACCTGTCGACGCCCGCGTGGGTCGACGACCCGCACTTCTCCATCGACTACCACGTGCGGCACAGCGCCCTGCCCGAGCCCGGCGACGACGAGCAGCTCAAGCGCCTGTTCAGCCGCGTGATGGGCATCCCGCTGGACACCCGCCGCCCGGTCTGGGAGGCCTGGCTGGTCGAGGGGCTCGGAGGCGGCCGGTGGGCGCTGATGAACAAGGCGCATCACTGCATGATCGACGGGATGTCCGGGGCGGACATCACCTCGCTGCTGCTCTCGCTGTCTCCGGACGCGAAGGCGCCCTCCGGGCCCTCGTGGCAGCCCCACGCCGAGCCCACCTCGACCGAGGTGGTGATCGACGGGGTGGCCCACGCGATCACGCACCCGGTGCAGCGGGCCAGCCACATCGTCGACCTGGTGCGCTCGGTGCCCAAGGCGACGGCGCTGCGCGCGGCGATCGGCGTCAAGGGCCTGGTCCCCACGCTGACCATGGTCCCGCCGAACCGGTTCGGCCTGAACGGCGAGATCTCGCCGCATCGTCGCTGGACCTGGGTGCACGGGTCGCTGGGCGACGTCAAGGCCGTGCGCAGGGCGACCGGTGCGACCGTGAACGACGTGATCCTGGCCTCGATCAGCCTGGGCTTCCGGCAGTTCCTCAAGGACCGCGGGGAGGACGTGTCCGAAGGGGTGGTCACCTCGCTGGTCCCGGTCTCCACGCGCCCGGCCGGCCAGTCCGGCCAGCACGACAACCAGGTCACGGCGATGTTCGCCGACCTGCCGGTCGGGATCGAGTCGCCGCTGGAGACCCTGGCCGAGATCAACCGTCAGCTCGCACACCTGAAGACCGCCGGCGGGGCGGTCTCGGTCAACCTCATGACCAAGGCCGGCGACTTCGTGCCCTCCACCCTGCTGGCGCTGGGCGTGCGCGCGTCCGCGCGGGCAGCTCAGCGCAGCGTCTCGACGGTGACGACGAACATCCCCGGCCCGCAGGCACCCCTCTACTTCCTCGGGCGCGAGCTGCTGGGGAACTATCCGTTCATCCCGATCGCCATGGATCTGCGGATCGCGATCGGCATCTTCAGCTACAACGGTGCGATCACGATGGGCATCACCGGCGACTACGAGGCGATGGAGGACATCGAGAACCTGGCATCGGCCATCGAGGACGCCCTGCGCCGGCTGACCGAGGACGCCGCGTCGCTGCCCTCGTCGCCGGCGAGCTGAGCGCGACGCCGGGCTACGGGCTGAGGGGGACGCCGGGCTGAGCGGGACGCCGGGCTGAGGAGACGGGCTGAGGCGGGCTGAGGGAGCGCAGCAGGGCGGCCGAGGGTTCGCCCCGGACCCGCCCGGCGGCTCACCAGGGGTCGAGGCCGGGGCGCCGGCTGGCGTTGGTCCACCCCTCCCGCGGCGGGGTCGGGGCGGCGAGCAGCGTGGCGACCACTGCGGCGCGGGTGTCCGCCGGGTCGACGACGTCGTCGATCTCCAGGTGGCGCGCGGCGCTGACCGCGGCGCCGCGCTCGTAGGCCTGGGCGACCAGCCCCTCGAACACGCGGGCGCGCTCGGCCTCGTCGGTGATCGCGGCCAGCCGGTCGCGCGCGCCGAGCCGGACCGCCCCCTCCAGCCCCATCGCCCCGAACTCGCCGCTGGGCCAGGCCAGGGTGGCGACGGTCTGGTGGAAGCCGCCGGCGGCCATCGCCATCGCGCCGAGGCCGTAGGCCTTGCGCAGCACGACGGTCACCAGCGGGACGCTCAGGTTGGCGCCGCGGACGAAGAGCCGAGAGAAGTGCCGCACCGTGGCCTGTCGCTCGGAGTCCGGGCCGACCATGAAGCCGGGGGTGTCGCACAGCGAGAGCACCGGCAGCGCGTAGGCATCGCAGAGCTGGAGGAACCGGGCGAGCTTGTCCGCCGCGGCGGCGTCGATCGCGCCGCCGTTGGCCATCGGCTGGTTGGCGATCACGCCGAGCGGGCGGCCCTCGATGCGGGCCAGCGCGGTGACGGCTGCCGGGCCGAACTCGCGGCGCAGCTCCAAGACTGAGCCGACGTCGCTGATGGCGTGCATGGCGGCCCGCACGTCGTAGGCGCGGCGGCGATCCTCCGGCACGACCAGCCGCAGCGCCCTCGGGTCGGGGGCTGTCCACTGCGCGATCGGCCCCTGGACGTAGCCCAGGTACTGCCGCGCGACGGTGGCGGCCTCGGCCTCGTCGGTGACCACGACATCGACCACGCCGTTGCGCGCCTGCACCTGGATCGGGCCGACGTCGTGGGGGTCGACCACGCCCAGTCCGCCGCCCTCGATCATCGCCGGGCCGCCCATGCCGATCGAGGAGTCGCGGGTCGCGATCACCACGTCGCAGGTGCCCAGCAGCGCCGCGTTGCCCGCGAAGCAGAAGCCGGCCGCGATGCCGACGAGCGGAACCTGCCCGCTGAGCCGGCCCATTGCGGCGAACGAGGTGACGTGCAGCCCGGCGACGACCGGCACGTCGGTGTCGTGGGGCCGGCCGCCACCGCCTTCGGCGAACAGGATCACCGGATGCCGTTCGCGCTCGGCGACCCCGAGCAGGCGGTCGAGCTTGGCGTGGCTGTGCACGCCCTGGGTCCCGGCCAGGACCGTGAAGTCGTAGGCGGCGACGGCGACGGTCGAGCGCTCCGGCCCGAAGGCGTCGGCGTTGACCCGGCCCAGGCCGGTGACGATGCCGTCGGCGGGGGTGCGCTCGATCAGCTCGTCGAGCGGTCGGTGCTTGCGCTGGGCGGCGACGGTCAGCCCGCCGTACTCGACGAGCAGCCCGTCGTCGGTCACTGCGGCGACGTTCTCCCGTGCGGTTCGTCGGCCCCGCTCGTGGCGGGCGGCCACGGCGGCGGGACGGGCGGCGTCGCCGAGCGGCTCGTGGGCGGCCCGGGCCCGGGCCAGGTCGGCCCGAATCGCGTCCAGCTCGGCGGATGGACGCAGCGGAGCGGGGAGCGGGGCGGGGAGCGGGGCGGCGGGGGCGGTGTGGGCCGGGGAGGGGGAAGGGGAGGGGGCGACCGGGACCGCGTGCGCCGGGGCGGGAGCCGCCGGGGCCGGGGCCGCCGGGGCCGCCGGGGCCGGGGATTCGGATCGCGGACCGGGCGCGTCCACGGTCGCGGACGTCGAGGGCTCCAGGGTGAGCAGCGGCTGGCCCTCGGTGACCGGGTGACCGATCGCGACCGCGATCCCCGTGACTCGACCGGCCCACGGTGAATGCACGGGGTGATGCATCTTCATGGCGTCCAGCAGCAGGAGCTCAGCGCCGGCCTCCACCTCGTCGCCCACGGCGACGTGCAGTGTCGCGACGGTCCCCGCCAGGTGCGCCCGAAGAGCGCCGTTGTCGGAATGCGGCGTGGGTCTGGTCGGGGTCTGGTCCAGGGTCCGAGCCCCGTCCCGGGTCCGAGCCCCGTCCCGGCCACCTGGCGTCTCGCCCCACGGGCTGCCCGCCGCGGTTGGGTCCGTCGCCGCCCCGAGACGCTCGCCCCCTACGGTCGCCCCGTCCGCTTCCGCCCCCGGCGCCCTCTCGAACCGGGCCGCCCGGCCCAGCAGCTCCTCGGCGTGCCGCTCGAACCAGCCGGTGTCGCACTGCCCGGCGATCAGGTCCGGGTGCTCGACCACGGCCCGCTGCACCGCCAGGTTGGTGGTCACCCCGTCGATCTCGGTCTCGGCCAGCGCCGCGCCGGCCAGCCGCACGGCTGCCGTCAGGCTCGGTCCGTGCACCACCAGCTTGACGAGCAGGGGGTCGTACGCGGCGCCGACGACCGACCCGCGACGCACCGCCGGATCGACGCGGATGCCCGCACCGGCCGGCAGGTCGAGCTGGCGGAGGGTGCCGGTCGCGGGCAGCGCGGTCGCGTCGGCCTGGATGCGCTCGGCGGTGAGGCGTACCTGGAGGGCGGTGCCGCGGGGGGTAGGTCCGCGCCCGGTCTCGATGCCCAGGTCGGTGAGGGTCAGCCCGGCGGCGAGCTGGAGCTGCAGCAGCACGAGGTCGATCCCGAGCACCTGCTCGGAGACCGTGTGCTCGACCTGCAGCCGCGGGTTGCACTCCAGGAACCAGAAGTCGCCGTCGGGCTTGGCGAGGAACTCCACCGTGCCCACGCCGACCAGCCCGGCGGCGGCGCCGATCCGAGTGGCTGCCTGCAGCATCCTGCTGCGGGCGTGCTCGGGCAGCACGGTGCTGGGGGCGATCTCGACCAGCTTCTGGTGGTGGCGCTGGATGCTGCACTCGCGGTCCCACAGGTGGCGCACGCGGCCTTGGGCGTCGCCGGCGATCTGCACCTCGACGTGCCGCGCCCCGGTGACGAGCCGCTCGACGTAGAGGGCGCCGCTGCCGAACGCGGCCAGCGCCTCCGCGGTGGCGGCGCGGAAGGCCGCGTCCAGCTCGGCCTTGGCGGTGACGACCCGGATGCCCCGGCCCCCGCCGCCGGACCTCGCCTTGAGCATCACAGCCAGCTCCGAGCCGCCGGCCGCGCGGGCGTCGGTGGCCTGCTCCTCCCAGAACTGCCGCATCGCGGCCAGGGTCGTCCCGGAGTCGGTGCCGGGGACGACGGCGGCGCCGCAGGTGCGCGCCAGCGTGCGGGCGCGGGCCTTGTCGCCGAGCATCGTGAGCGCCTGCGCGCTGGGGCCGAGGAAGACGATGTTCGACTCGTGGCAGGCCTGGGCCAGCTCGGGGCTCTCCGCGCGGAATCCCCACCCCGGATGCAGGGCGTCGGCGCCGGCTCGGATGGCCGCTGCGACGATCTCGCCGATGTCGAGGTAGGCGGCGGGACCCGAGCCGGGCAGGGTGACGGCCTCGTCGCAGTGGTGGACGTGCAGGGCGTCTCGGTCGTCGTGCGGAGCGACGCCGATGGTCGCGATCCCGAGTGCCCGGCAGGTCCGCGCGACCCGTACCGCGACGTCGCCACGGTTGGCGATCAGCACCCGCTTGAACGGCACGGGGGCGTCGAGGCTTCCTTCGGTCTGCGGCATGGTCCTCCTCGGCACGGGCATCCGAGATCACAGGGGACCCCGGGCGCGATGGCAGTCCACCGCATGGAGCGCGCCGAGACTAGGACCCGGCGCCCCCGGCGCGGCGCGGACCCCGGGGCGCCGCGGACGCCGGGGCGCCGCCCGGCCAGGACCCGCCCCGGCCGGTCCGGTGCCCGCCCGGACCCGGCCCTTCCCCGCGCCAGACCGCTCCTCCGCACCAGCCCCGGGAGGAAGATGACGGCCATGACGAGTGAGCCTGCGGGCGACGGCTTCCGGATCGAGCACGACACGATGGGCGAGGTCCGGGTGCCGGCGACGGCGCTGTACGGGGCGCAGACCCAGCGGGCGGTCGAGAACTTCCCGATCTCGGGGACCCGCCTGGAGCGCGCGCACATCGAGGCCCTGGCGCGGATCAAGAAGGCGGCGGCGCGCGCGAACGCCGAGCTGGGGGTGCTGCCGGCCGAGATCGCCGAGGCGATCGTGGCCGCCGCCGACGAGGTGGCCGCGGGCATGCATGACGAGGACTTCCCGGTCGACGTCTACCAGACAGGGTCGGGGACCAGCTCGAACATGAACGCCAACGAGGTGCTCGCGACCCTGGCCGGGCGCCGGCTGGGCAGGCCGGTCCACCCGAACGATCACGTCAACGCGTCGCAGTCGTCCAACGACGTCTTCCCGACCAGCGTGCACGTAGCCGCGACGGCGGGGGTGGCGCACGACCTGATCCCGGCGCTCTCGCACCTGGCCGAGGCGCTGTCCGAGAAGGCGCATGCGTGGGCGCAGGTGGTGAAGTCCGGGCGGACCCATCTGATGGACGCCACCCCGGTGACCCTCGGGCAGGAGTTCGGCGGCTATGCGGCGGCGATGCGCTACGGCGTCGAGCGGCTGGAAGCGGCCCTGCCCCGGGTGGCGGAGGTGCCGCTGGGGGGCACCGCGGTGGGGACCGGGATCAACACGCCCGCCGGCTTCCCGCAGCGGGTGATCGCCCTGTTGCGCGAGGACACCGGGCTGCCCCTGACGGAGGCGCGCGACCACTTCGAGGCGCAGTCCGCGCGCGACGGGCTGGTCGAGCTGTCCGGGGCGCTGCGCACGATCGCGGTGAGCCTGACCAAGATCTGCAACGACCTGCGGTGGATGGGCTCGGGCCCGAATGCCGGGCTGGCCGAGATCGCGATCCCCGACCTCCAGCCGGGCTCCTCGATCATGCCGGGCAAGGTGAATCCGGTGATCCCGGAGGCGACCCTGATGGTGGCCGCGCGGGTCGTCGGCAACGACGCGACGGTCGCGTGGGCGGGGGCCTCCGGGTCGTTCGAGCTCAACGTGCAGATCCCGGTGATCGCCGCGGCCGTGCTGGAGTCGATCCGGCTGCTGACCAGCGCGAGCCGGCTGCTCGCCGACCGTGCGGTCGCCGGGCTGACGGCCCGCGAGGAGCGGGCACGGGCATACGCGGAGTCCTCGCCGGCGATCGTGACCCCGCTGAACCGGGTCGTCGGCTACGAGGCGGCCGCGCGGATCGCCAAGCACGCGGTCGCCCACGGGGTGACCGTTCACCAGGCCGTGCGCGACCTGGGCTACGTGGAGCGCGGCGAGCTCACCGAGGAGCAGCTCACCGGCCTGCTGGACGTCCTGAGCATGACCCGCGCGCCGCGGGGGTGAGGTGACGTACCAGACACCCCCCGCCTGGTTGGGGAGATACCCCTAGGGGTATAACAGAGGCATGGAGGAGACAGGCTCACGGCAGTTGCTGATCCTCGGCGGCGGGACCGCCGGCACGATGGTGGCGAACAAGATCCGCCGCCGACTTCCCGACTGGGCGATCACGGTCGTGGACCGCGACGACGTCCACGACTACCAACCCGGCTACCTGTTCGTCCCGTTCGGGATCAACACCCCGAAGCAGATCCGCAAGACCAAGCGGCCCCAGCTGCACGACGGGATCGCCTTGGTGCTCGGGCAGATCGAGGGGGTTGACCCCGAGTCGCAGAAGGTCACGCTGGCCGACGGCCGGGTGCTGGGCTACGACTACCTGGTCATCGCGACCGGCACGTCGCCGCGGCCGGACCAGACCGAGGGGATGCTCGGCCCCGAATGGCACCGCAGCGTCACCGAGTTCTACACGTACGAGGGCGCGATCGCGACGCGCGCGGCGCTGGCGCGGTTCACCGGCGGCCGGCTGGTCGTGCACATCACCGAGATGCCGATCAAGTGCCCGGTGGCGCCGCTGGAGTTCGCCTTCCTGGCCGACGACCACTTCACCAAGCGCGGCATCCGCGATCGGGTCGAGATCGTGTACGTGACGCCGCTCGACGGCGCGTTCACCAAGCCGGTGGCCAGCCGCGAGCTGGGCAACGCGCTGGCCGACCGGAACATCGCGCTGGAGACCGACTTCATGATCGAGTCAGTCGACCAGGAGGCCAAGGTGATCCGCTCCTACGACGAGCGGGAGATCGGCTACGACCTGCTGGTGACGGTCCCGCTGAACATGGGCGCGGACTTCGTGGCCGCCTCCGGGCTGGGCGACGAGCTGAACTACGTCCCCGTCGACAAGCACACCATGCGCTCCACGGCGCACGACACGATCTTCGCCCTCGGCGACGCCGGCAACCTGCCCACCTCGAAGGCGGGCTCGGTCGCGCACTTCTCCATCGACGTCTTCGTGGAGAACTTCGTGCAGCTGGCCGCCGGGCAGCCGATGACGCACTCGTTCGACGGGCACGCGAACTGCTTCGTCGAGTCCGGCGGCGGCAAGGCGCTGCTGCTGGACTTCAACTACGACACCGAGCCGCTGACCGGCACGTTCCCGCTGCCGAAGGTGGGTCCGATGCGGCTGCTGGGGGAGTCCAGGGCGAACCATCTGGGCAAGCTCGCGTTCCGCCACGTGTACTGGCACGGGCTGCTCCCGGGCCGCCCGCTCGGCCTGCCGGCGGCCATGTCGATGACCGGCAAGAACCCCGAATAGACCCGAGCACGAAGGAGACAGGCATGACCACCACGATGATCGCCGGGCGGCAGTACGAGGTGAACGAGGAGGGCTTCCTCACCGACCCGTCCGTGTGGACCGAGGAGCTGGGCACTGAGCTGGCCCGGCTGATCGGGATCGAGATGAGCGACGCGCACTGGAAGCCGATCCGGTTCCTGCGCGAGGACTTCGCGGTGATGGGCGAGACTCCCACGCTGCGCCGGGTGAGCACCCAGGCCGGCGTCCCGGTCAAGGAGCTGTTCGCGCTCTTCCCGAGCAAGCCGGCCAAGAAGATGGCCTACGTCGCCGGGCTGCCCAAGCCCAAGGGCTGCGTGTGAGCCAGCAGCGAGCCTGACCCCCATCTCACCCCGGTCTTCCAGGAGGAAGCGATGACCACCACCACCGAGTCCGTCGTCGTCCCGTCGTTCGACGACGACGCCAGCCAGGGCCGCAAGCTCGCCATCATCTGCTCCAAGGGCAACCTGGACATGGCCTACCCGGGCCTGATCCTGGCCAACGCGGCGCTGGGCGAGGGCGTGGAGACGCATCTGTTCTTCACGTTCTGGGGCTTCGACATCATCAACAAGGAGACGATGGGCGACCTGAAGTTCTCCTACCTCGGCAACACGGCGATGCACATGCCCGGGCACTTCGGGCACTCGATGCCGCAGGGCATGGCCGGTCTGCCCGGCGTCACGTCGCTGACCACCAAGATGATGAAGAAGCAGATCGCCGACCTCGACGTCCCCGAGGTGCCGGAGTTCCTCGAGCTCATCACCGCCTCCGGTGGGCACCTGTGGGCGTGCCGGATGTCGGCGGACATGATGAAGCTGACCGAGGAGCACCTCTACGAGGGAGTCGAGGGGATCATCTCGGCCAGCGACTTCATCGAGTTGACCGAGGGCGCCCAGCTGCTGTTCATCTGAGCGGGTTGGAGGCACTGGGTCGGCTCGCTCTCCGCTGCCTACGCCGCCTGCTCCGACGGGGTGGAGATCGGCATGGTGCCGTCGAGGGTGACGAGGTGGATGCCCAGCAGCTCCACACGGTCGGCGAACGCCTGCTCGACGAGCCGCTGCCAGCGACGGTCGGTCTGGGTCACCCGCAGCTTGCCTCGGCGGGCGACCGCGCACAGGACGGTGGCGTCGGCGATCATCCCCGCCACCATGTCGGCGATGCGACGCAGGCTGTCGAGCCCGTCGTCCGGCCAAGCGCGATCGATGTCCGCGATCACGACCGGCTGCACGGGTCGGCGCTGCTCGTCGCAGATCAGGATCAGCAGCGAGCCGACCATGCGATCGCGCCGGCTCACGACGATGTCGAGGACGTCCGCGATGTGGTCGGGATCGGTGAGGGGAATGGTGGGCCAGTCGGCTGGAAGGCTCTCGAAGCTCATGCGCGCATCCTGGGCACCGATCGGGCCTCGGGCCAGAGGTTCGGCGACGAGTCTGTGGACAGCCGATCAGCCGGCCAGCTCACAGATCGCCGACGGTTGAGCGCACTGGTCGCGCCCGTACCTCCAGCGGGTTGGAGATGCCGCTGGACCAGAGGGCGTCCCAGACCCGGTCGATCCTGCTCTTGAGCTCGCCCGGCGATCACGGCGGCGACTCTGGCCAGGGGCCTACCCGGACGTCGGGGACGACCCACGCAGGACCGTGAGAACGGCCACCACGCGGCGGTTGAACGGCTCACAGCAGTGAACCGCCTGCGGGCGTTGTGGGGTGTCCCACTGGGTGCTCACCTCGGTGGACAGGATCCAGCCGTGCTCGGTGTCCCGCCGCACCGCGGCCAGTCGCTCGGCGCGTGGGGTGTACAAGGCCGATGCGGCCTCCTATGGAACCGCCAACGCACTCTTGACCTGCGACGTTTGCGCGCCCGGAGGGACTCGAACCCCCAACCGACCGGGTAGAAACCGGTTGCTCTATCCATTGAGCTACGGGCGCTCGGCGGTCGCTGCCTTCGAGGCTCGGTGACCACCGGTCGAGATTCTAGGTGCCCGCGACGACGCGGCCTCGTGCCCCGAACGCGTGCCCGCGGGCGCCAGCCGGGCGGGATTCGGCCATATGTGGCCGGACGGTGACAGCGTGTGGCCGATCGGCGCCCGAGTCGAGCGAGGCACGTGGCCGACCCACCCAGCCCTCCCCGGCGTCGGCGGTGGACCCACCCCCGGTCACCCTCGAACCCGCGACTCCCCAGGTCACCCGGCGTATCGTCGAGTGGGTCGCACGGAGGTCGCCATGCCTGATCGCCCGGTCCAGGATGCGGCGGTCGAGGCGCTCGCCCGCCAGGTGGTCGCGCAGGTCTCGCCCGGCGAGCTGCCGCTCTTCTCCGCCACCGCCGCCCACTACCGGACCGACCCGGTCGGAACCGTGACCCCGCATCGGTCCGGCGACTCGGCCCTGGGGTTCGGCGCGGAGACCGCCGTCGTGCTCGTCACTCCCTTCGTCCTGGACCTGGTCGCCCGGATGCTGCGGCGCCTCGGGGACAAGCTCGGAGACAGCGCGGCCGACGGCATCGCCTCGCGGATCACGCACTGGTTCGCGCGCAGGCCCGCGGACGCGCCGAGGGCGCCCGACCCCGAGGCCCTCACCCCCGAGCAGCTTGCGCTGATCGCCGAGACCACGCGCGCCGAGGCCGCCGAGCTGGCGCTCGCGCCGGAGGAGTCCAAGCGGCTGGCCGACGCCATCGTCGCGACCCTGGCCACCCGGACGTAGGAGGGGGCGTGCGTGCGCTGCGCCCGACGGCGCTGCCCAGCGACACGTCGGTCCGGTTCGTGCTCGTGCTGGCCGCGGTCACCACCGCGAGCCTGTACCTGTTCCAGGCGCTGTGGTTCGCCGGACGCAGCACGGGTTTCGTCGGCGTCGTCCGAGGCTGCCTGGGCGATCCCACCGCGGGGACTCCCGTCACGTTGGGCGGCTTCGACGCCGAGCTGGCCGCGACCGAGGCGTGCCGGGCAGGCATCTCCCGCGAGCAGGGCGTCGTCGCGCTGGCCGGAGCCACGCTCGTGCTGGTCGCGGCCTGGGGTCTGTACCGGGCGATGCCGGCGTGGCGCGAGCGGCGCCGGCACCTGGTGCAGCCCGATCCGCTGGATGCCGAGGCGCTGATCGACTCGGTCGACCGGCTGGCCGAGCAGGCCCGGGTGCGGCCCACGCCGGCCATCCGGCTGGACGTGGGTGACCAGGCCGTGAGCGGCGTCGCGTACGGCGCCGGGTCGCGGATGTGCCTGGGACTCAGCGGCGGGCTGGTCGTCTCGCAGGTCACGGAGCCCGAGACCTACGAGGCAGTCGTGCGCCACGAGCTGGGCCACGTGGCCAACCGCGACGTGCGCTGGACCTACTACTCGGTGGCGACCGGGTGGGCCTTCCTGGGCCTGGCGCTGCTTCCGGTGGTGCTCACGTTCCTCGTGCGCGACCCGCAGTACGTGCTGCGCCTGGGCTGGCGGACCGCGGTGCTCGCGGCCCTCGTGGCCACCACGCTGGCCGCCCTCCTGCGCACCCGCGAGCAGTACGCGGACGCCCGGGCCGCCGAATGGGGCTCCGCGGACGCGCTGGACCGAGTGCTGGCGCGGGCGGCGGTGGTCTCGCGTCCGGATGCGGGATCGGCGCACCAGCCGGTCGTCTCCGGCGAGGGAGCTGCCGGCGCAGACCGCGGCGCCGGGCCAGCCACGGGGACCGGGTCGAGGTCAGGGCCGACGCCCGGACGTCCGATCCCCGCACCCTCTCGGCGCCGGCCCGCCTGGCGCCGGCCCTCGGCGCTGCGCCTGCACCCCGATCCGCAGGCCCGTCGCGACCTGCTGGCGGACCCCGACGGGCTGTTCACCGCGTCGGGCTGGGTGGCGTTCGCGTCGGCTCTGGCGTGCGGCACCGCGGCCTCCAGCATCGGCGACATCGCCTACCTCCTCGTCTCGACAGCGTCGGTCGCCGTCTCGACGCTGGCCGTCGCGCCGCTGCTGGCGATCGCGCTGTGCGTGCCTGCCTGGCGGGTCGCCCTGCGCGGGGTCGTGCGCGGCGCGGAGCCCTCGATCGTCCTGCCGCTCGGGCTGGGCGCAGGTGTCGGGCTGGCGCTCGCCCCCCTGCTGACCATGGCCGCGGCGCTGGGCGGCATCGTGACCTCGGCGCAGGGCTGGCTGGGCTACACGATCTGGTCGGTCGCGATGGTGGCCCTCGGCCTGGCGGTCGCGTGGTGGGTCTGCGGGACCGCCCGGCTGGCCGTCACCGCCACCCTCGGGCCGGCGCGCGGGCCCGGCCGGGCGCTAATGGTCCACGTCGCGATCACCAGCGTCCTGGTCGCCCTGTGGCTGGCGGGCGGCGCCCAGGCGCGCACGCTGGTCACCGGCATCGACGTGGCCGACCTCCGTGCGGTGGCGCCCTGGGACCTGCTGCCCGGGCTGGCGTTCGGCGTGCGTCTGCCCTACTTCCCGCTGGCCGTCGCCGGCCTGCTGCTCGCGCTGCCGCTCTGGGCCCTGGTGCGGATCCGCGGACTCGACTCGGTGGCGGACTGGCCGTGGCGCGACGGCGGGCCCACTCGCCCCGGCGACCTGGCGCAGGTGCCTGACGCCCGCCGCACGCGTCCGACCGCTGTGTCGATCCTGGTGGTCGGTGCGGGCGCCGGGACTGTCGCCGGCCTGGTGAGCCTGGGCATGCTGCTCGCCGGTGAGTCGCTGCGCGAGGAGGTGCGGACGTCCGACGCCTTCGCCCTCGTGCTGGGATCGGCCATCGAATGGGCGATCCTCGTCGCGGGTGTGGTGGCCGGGGCGGTGGCGGTGGGGGTCCTGCCGCGGCTCTGGTGGCCGCTCGGGCTGGCCTCGTCGCTGGTGGCCATGGCGATCGCGGCCGCGGGCGGCTGGGTGCTCCTGACCGCCAATCGCTACGGATTCCTCCAGCACACCGACGGCCCGGCCGGACCGGTGGGTCTGGACGCGACGCTGCTGCTCCTGGTCCGCCCGGCCGCCCGCGCCGCCCTGCCCTGCGTGCTGGTGGTCGCGCTGGCCGGCGTGCTGCGCGGCTGGCGTTCGGCAGCGGTTGCGGCCAGGGCGAGCGGCCGGAGCGAGCACCCCTTCGCGGGGAGGGACGCGCCGGCGGCGGGGACCAGTGGCTCGCCAAACGCCAGCTGGCCCGGCGAGCCACTGGCCCTGCCCGCTGCGGCGCTGGCCTCCACGCCGGCGCTGCGCCAGGAGCCGGCCGCCAGGACGGACCTCGCAGGCGCGACGGCTGCGACCCGGGGCCCAGCGGCTCGGGCGGCAATGTCTGCCTCCGACTCGGCCCCTGCCCCGCCTGGCTCTGCCCCTGGCTCGGCCCCGGCCGCCGTGGCGTCCGTCCCGGATGGCGACGAGCATCGCGGCGAACTCGTGGGAGTGCGCGGGAGCGGCGAGGAGACGGCCCCGGCCGCCCCAGCTCCGGCTCCACCGGCCTCGGCCTCGGTCCCCGCACCGTCACGGTCGCGGTGGTGGGTGCGCGGGGTCGTCGGCGGCCTCGTGGCGGCCCTGGCCTGCGCCGTGCTGATCGCCCCCCGGATCGCGGGCGTGCTCGCCCTGCAGCCCCGCCAGGTGCAGACGGCCGCGGCGACCGTCGAGGTCCCGGCGGCGTGGAGCGGCGCGGTCGATCCGGGCACTGGCCTGGTCGTCCTGGACTCCCTCGACGGGGAGGTCCGCATCCTGATCGCAGCCATCGCCGAGCCCGCGCCCCCGGCCATCGCGGCGACCGTCGTCGTGGGAGGGGTGGCGATGCCCCTCGTGGCCGAGCTCGACCAGGGCGTCGAGCACGTGTGGGTCTACGAGGCCCCTACCCCTGCCGGACCCCACCGCGTCGCCGTGGTCGCCCGACCGCAGAGCGTGGCGACCCACGTCGACGAGATCCGGGACGCGCTGGCCGGGGTGGGCTGGACACCTGTCGGCGGATGAGGGTGCCGGTGACCGCGGACGAGGACCGCGCGTTGACCGTCCGCCAGCGCCCCGGACCTGGGGATCAGCGCCGGTGTCGTCCTCCCTCCGACGTCGGCCGCCAGGTGCCACCCCGGTCCCGGACGTCGTCGCCACCCCGGTCACCGCCGCCACCCCGGTCCCGGACGTCGCCGCCACCCCGGTCACCGCCGCCACCCCGGTCCCGGACGCCGCCGCCGCGGGTTCCCGGACACCCCGCCGCGGAGCACCGCGCGCTGCGTACAGTCGAGGTGCGGGGACGCGCGGGCGGGTCACCGCCGGGCCGCATGAGGGGAGACCGATCATGAGCAACAGCAGCAACGCCGGCGCCGCCGGTGGTGGCGCGATCTACGGACTCGGGGTCTTCGGGGCGCTGGTCTACTACTGGCAGGCCGCCGACACGTTCTGGGAGTACCTGCTGTCCTTCGCGCAGGCGATCTTCTGGCCGGCCTTCATGGTCTACCAGATCCTCGACCAGCTGAATGCCTGACCCGTTGGCCACGAGTGACCGCTGCCGGGTCCGCCGCGCCGATGCGGCCTACGGGACGTCCAGGATCACGTTGCCGAGCTTCTGCTCGCTGAGGACGTACTCGTAGGCCGCCCGGATCTCGTCGAGCGGGAAGTGCCGGTCGATCATCGGCCGGAACCGCCCCTCGGCGAGCATCCCGGACATGACCTCGATGGTGTGGCCGGTGTCCCGAGGGATCGGGAACAGTGCCCGCGCACCCGGACGCACCAGCGTGGTCAGCGGCAGGTACACGTTCTGGCCGTGCGGCCCAAGCTCGCTGGACAGGTACTTCCCGGAGGGGGTCAGCACCCGACGCGCGGTCGCGTACGTCGACTTGCCGACCGCGTCGAGCACGAGGTCGAACCTCCCGGGGTACGTCGCCAGCGGCTGCTCGGTGAGGTCGACGACCTGGTGCGCGCCCAGCCCAGCGACGAGGTCCATGTGCGGGCCGTGGCAGAACGCGGTCACGTGGCCGCCGCGGGCGACCAGCAGCTGGATCGCCGCGGAGCCGATCGCCCCCGTCCCGCCGTACACGCAGACCTGCTGGCCAGGGGCGAACTTCGCGTTGCGCAGGAAGCCTAGCGCGTAGTGCGCGCCCTCGGCGCTCGCGACCGCCTGGGCGAACTCGATCCCATCCGGGATCCGCCCCACCGCGGCGTCCTGGCCGATGGCCAGGTACTGGGCCTGCGAGGCGAGCCCGGTGTCGTGGAAGCCCCACACACGATCGCCGACGGCAAACCGGGTGACCTTCGCCCCGACGGCTTCGACCTCGCCGGCGAAGTCCGTGCCCGGGATCGCCAACCGAGGCCCTCGCACTCCGGTGAACAGCCGGATCACCGCCGGCTTGGCCCGCAGGACGCCGCAATCGGTTCGACTGACCGTGGTCGCCCGCACGCGGACGAGCAGCTCGCCGGGGCCCGGCTCGGGCCGGGCGACCTCACCCACGGTCAGCACGTCGGGTCCGCCGTACGCCGAGCGGGTGGCAGCGCGCATCTCCCCAGCCTCAGATCCGGCCGAGCAGCTCGGCCTTCTTGGCGTCGAACTCGGCGTCGGTGAGCAGCCCGGCGTCGCGTAGCTCGCCGAGCTTGCGGATCTGGCCGATGATGTCGTCCCCGCTGGGTGCAGCCGGGCCGCTCAGAGCGGGGGCGGGCGGCGCGGCGGGAGCGGCCGTCGGGGCGGCGCCCTGCGAGCCGCCGAGTATCTGCTCCATGACCAGGCCGCGCACCTTCTCGGCCTCGCCGGCGTCCACCGAGAGCACGATCGTGTTGCCCGTCGTGTAGATCGTGACGTCGTGGTACCAGGCGCCGCGCTTGACCTGCACCGAGGACACCGCCTTGAGGGGGATGACCTCGACGTCCTCCGGGCCGCCGGTCAGCATGCCGGTCACGGACATCTTGCCGGTCGGCTTGGTCCGCTCGATGCGGTCGGGGTACAGGGTGACGATCGAGTTGCGCCCCGTCTCGTGGGACACCCCACGCCACAGTGCGCCCTCCGGCATCTCGCCGGCGGCGTCCAGCGTGGACTGGTCGCGCTCCTTGGCCTTCGCGCTAGCCTGCTGGGCGGCGTGCTGCGCGCTGGCTTGGGCCTGGGTCGCGGCTGCCTTCGCCTTGCCCGCCCAGTCCTCCTCATGCGCCTTCGTCTTCAGCGACTTGAACATCCCCCCGAGCTTCTCGGAGGCGTGTGCTGCCGCCGCGGTCGCGCTGGCCGAGGCGTTGCCCACGCCGGACTGGGGAGGCGGCCCCGGCACGGTGTCGGGCAGCCAGAACTCCCACCCTGTGGGTGCGGCCGGCCAGGCCGGATCGGGCTTCCAGCCCTCGGCCGGGGTGAAGCCGGGGGGCACATCCCAGCCTGGCGGGGGATTGAACCTGTAGGACACGCATGCCTCCTCATGACCGGGCAGGACCAGCCTCAGCGGGTCGGACACCGACCTCGCCATGGCGCGGCCTGCTTGTCCACGGACCTGGCAGCGACGCTACTGCGCGCGGTCGCCCTGACGCCCCCGGAGGACGGTCGCGGGGGTTTCGTGGGGCCTACTCCACCAGCGCCAGTCCCGGGTTGGGTCGCAGGGTCGCCTTCACGCAGTCGGCGCCCGGCCCCGCCGACGCGGTGGCCAGGCCGCCGGCCCAGTCGTCGAGGTCGAACGTGTGCGTCACCAAGCCGTCGACGGGGAACGCCGGGTCGCCGAGCCACTCCACGACCTGCTCCATCGTGGGGCGCCCGTCGAGGGCCGGCTCGACGCCGAAGTTGTAGGTGCCCAGGATCGTGAGCCGCCGCGACCAGACCAGTGACCAGTCCATGCCCTGCTTGGCGGCGGCGCCGACGACGACCAGCGTCCCGTTGGGCCGCAGCAGATGCAGCGCGAGGTCGATGGTGTCCTCGTGGGCCACGCAGTCGAAGACCGCGTCCACCCCTTCGCCGAGCACCCCGACCTTGGTGAGGCGAGGGTGGAGCACCCGCCCGCCGTAGCGCGCCGCGATCGCGGCCACCGCGCCGGCACCGCTGGCCACCACCTCCGATGCGCCGACCTGCCGGGCCATCCGGTCGCCGAGCGGTGTGTTGGACAGGACCACGATCTCCAGGTCCGGGTGCAGGGCGCGCAATGCGGCGGTCAGCAGCAGGCCGATGGTGCCGGCGCCGACCACGACCGCCCGGTCGCCCTGGCGCGGCCAGCGCAGGGCAGCGTGCAGCGCGATGGAGGCCGGCTCCCCGAGGACCGCTCGCCGCGACGGGATCGACCCGACCGGATGCGCGAGCGACTCGTGGGTCACCAGCGCCTCGCCCCACCCGCCGCCGAGCGCGGCGTCGAAGCCGAGCTGGGGCGCGGCGCACCCGGTGACGCCGGCCTGGTCGAACCGCTCGCAGACCCCAGGGAAGCCTGCGGCACACGAGCGGCACGGCGGCTCGAACCCGCGTTGAGCGCACGAGAAGGTGGGGTTGACGGTGACCCGGTCGCCCTCCCGGACCGAGGTCACTCCCGGGCCGACCTCGTCGACGACCCCGACCACCTCATGCCCAGGGATCTGCTTGGTGGCGCGGAAGAACGCGGTCATCACGAACGACGCGTGGCCGTGTGCGACGCCCACGTCGCTGCCGCAGATGCCGCTGAGCTCGGGGCGCACCCGCACCCAGCCGGGCGCGTCGGGGAGCTGGGGCTCGGTCAGGTCGTCGGCCAGCCGGAGCACCCCGCCGGGACCCCAGCCGGCAGCGCTGCCCCAGCCCCGCGGCAGCACCTGAGCCGCCCGGGTCAACAGGAACCGAGGGGTGGACAGGTCGGCCAGGACCCCCCTCATCTCGCCCCTCCGCCCTTGGCCCCAGCACCCGGCACGAGCCGACCCGCCGAGCTCAGCGCGCGAGCCGCCTCCCGGCCGGTCCACGAGGCACCCGCGGAGGCGCCCTGCGCCGCGCCGCGCACGACCCCACTCATCGTCCCGACAGCTCTCGACTGCGGGGGGCGCCCGTGTCTGCGCGCCGCTCGCATCGCGTGGATGTAGCGCCAGTAGTCGACCTGCATCGTGTGCCGCTGGGAGGCGACGTAGCGCTTGGCCAGCTGCGCCCGGTCCGCCTCGATCCACTCGGCCATCTCCGCCTCGGTGGGCAGCGCCGCCGCCCCGGTGATGAGGTCGGCGATCCACTCGGCCTGGTACTCGCACAGGGGGATGCCCGAGCCGACCGACTGGATGAATCCGACCAGGAACAGTCCGGGCCGGTGCGGCGGCACGACGCGCTGGTAGGCGGTCAGCTGGTTTTCCGGGGCGGCGAGGATCTCGGGATCCAGGAATGGGAACTGAACCCGGTACCCGGTCGCCAGGACCAGAAGGTCCGCGGGCACGGCCGACCCGTCGACGAACCTGACCGAATGGCCGTCGAGCCGGTCGATGCCCGGCTTCATCACGATGTCGCCGTGCCCGACCCGGTCGTACAGCTCGGCGGAGACCGTCGGGTGGGCGCCGAGCAGCCGGTGGTCGGGCTTGGGCAGCCCGCGGTCCTGTGGGCGGCCGACCGTGATCCGCACGACGGCCTGGTAGGCGAAGCGCTCGAATGCGAACGGCAGGCGGGCGAGCGTCTCGAAGCTGAGGGTGTCGATCGGCCGGCCCATCGCGTACTTGGGCAGCACGTGCACGCCGTGCCGGGTGACCAGTGTGACCGAGCGGGCGACCCGGCAGGCGTCGCAGGCGATGTCCATCCCCGAGTTGCCGACGCCCACCACGACGACGTCGCGGCCGGCGAACGGCGACGGGTCGACGTACGCGTGCGAGTGCATCACCTCGCCGTCGAACTTGCCCGGGAAGGTCGGCATCGAAGGCACGCCGTGGTGCCCGATCGCGATCACGACGTGCTGGTATGTGCGCCGCCCGGTGGTGCTGGTCGTCACCGCCCACCCGTGCGCACCAGGGTCGCCCGGGCCGGGCAGTGGCTCGACGGCCGTGACCTCGGTCTGGAAGGTGATCCGATCGAGCAGGCCGAACGCCTCGGCGAACGACTGCAGGTACTGCGCGACCAGCGTGTGCGAGGGGTAGTCCGGCCAGTCGGCCGGCATCGGGAACGAGGGGTACTCCGAGCGGGTCCGGGAGCTGTTCAGGTGCAGCGAGCGATATGCCGGCGTGCCGCCGTTGTCGTTGTCGATGCGCCACAGCCCACCGACCATGGAGCCCCGCTCGAACCAGTCGAACGAGATCCCGCGGTCCGCCAGGGCGCGACCGGCCGCCAGGCCAGCCACGCCGGCACCGATGATGCAGGCCTGGGCGTCGAGTTCGGTCATGGCGGTGACCCTAGGGCGTCCCTCCGACAGCAGGAGCGGAGGCGCGGTCGAGGCTCGACCGAGGCTGTGGATCGACGACGCAGTGGCCGATCCCCGCAGTCGGGCGTCAGGCCAGGTCGCGCGCGGCGGGGAGCTGCAGGAACCCCAGGTCCAGGGCCGTCGCCGCGCGCACCCCGGAAAGCACCGCGCGGGCGGTCGCCTCCGCGGCCAGCACCGACAGCAGCACCATCTCCGCATCCGCCGGCGCCGTCCCGGTCCCGACCGCGAACAGCGTGTCGCCGTCCATCGGGGTGTGGCAGGGCTGGATCGTGCGGGCCAGCCCGTCGTGACCGACCTGGGCCAGCCGCCGCGCCTGCGCCTTGGTCAGCCGTGCGTCGGTGACGATCACCCCGATCGTGGTCGCCCCTCCGGGAGTCGCGGCGCCTGGCCCGCCGCCGGCGAGCAGCGCCTCCACCGTGCTCACCAGGGAGATCCCGTCCGCGCCCCGCGCGCCGGCGACCAGCGCCCCGGTCGAGGGGTCCACGACGTCGCCGACGGCGTTGACCGCGACCACGGCGGCGACCGTGAACCCGCCAGCCGCCACGGTTGCCACCCCGACGCCCCCGCGCATGCAGCGGAAGGGGTCGAGCAGCTTGCCGACGGTCGCGCCCGCCCCCGCCCCCACCGACCCCTGCTCGGCCACCTCGAGCGGAACGGCAGCCGCGCATGCCTCATGTCCGGTCTGCGCGTCCGGCCGGATCGCCGGATCGCCCGCCAGCAGGTCGAACAGGACCGCGGCCGGCACGATCGGGACCCGCACCGGCCCGACGGCGACGCCTCGCCCGGCCTCCTCCAGCCACCGCATCACGCCGCTCACCGCGGCCAGGCCGTACGCGCTGCCGCCGCAGAGCACGATCGCGTCGACGGTGTCCACGGTGTTGACCGGGTCGAGCAGGTCCGTCTCGTGCGTGCCCGGCGCGGCCCCGCGCACGTCGACCCCGCCGGTGCTGCCCTCGGGCAGCAGCACGACGGTGACACCGGTAGCCCGCTCAGCGCGGACGGCATGCCCGACCAGCACCCCGGGCAGCGAGGCGGCGTCGGCCAGGCCGGGATCATCCTGGAGGTCCATGCCCGCATCCAACCGCGCGCGACGCGTACATGCACCGGCTTCGCGGACCAGCGGCGCCGGCTTCGTGAACCTTCCGCCCCCGACCGTGAGCGCCTACCATCCCAGCATGGCGCGAGCCGGCGCTGCTGCGGTCAGACCCCCGTCGGGGCGCACCCCCGAGGGCGTCGTCTCGCGAGCGCCGCACCATCCCGCCGCCCCGGCGACGCTGCGCGGGGTCCAGGCTCTGCAGGGGACGGCCGGCAACCAGGCGGTTGCCGCATGGCTGGGAGGCCGGGTCGCGATGCCGGTCCAGCGCCAGCCCTCGGGTCGGCCCGAGCCGCAGGCCTACGTCGCACATCCCGCAGTCCTCGGTGACTGTGCCGCGCTGCTTCAACGCGCCTTCGGTCAGCTCGACCCGACCACTCTGGCGGTCCTG
Source organism: uncultured Bifidobacteriaceae bacterium (assembly GCA_964418695.1). Taxonomy (GTDB): domain Bacteria; phylum Actinomycetota; class Actinomycetes; order S36-B12; family CAIYMF01; genus Prado023. The sequence goes on from CAYQMN010000006.1 coordinate 103,737, forward strand.
CGGGGCTGGAAGACCCTGGCCATCGGTGCCGTGGTCGACGAGGCCGAACCTCACGTGACGATCTACCACTGGGCCACCAACGGCAATTGGACGACCCCGGCGTTGAGCGCGGTGCTCGATGGGCTCGGCGTCCGGCGCTGGGACGCCGACCCCGCCCGCCAGGCCCGGGGAGCCGGCGGCGCGCCGGGCGATGCCGAGCAGCGCCTGATGTCGGGGCACACCCTCAAGGCCATCGCCGTGAGTCGACCGCCATGTGCGGACTGCCAGGCCGCGCTGGGCGCGTATGGGGTCGAGAACGGCACTGTGCTCACGCGCGTCATGGCGCCGCCCAACACGGCCGAGGTGGCCCAACGGGTGCGGGCTCTGGGGGCTCTCCAAGAGGAGCACGACCGGCTGGTGCGATCCCTGAGCCTGCACGAGGGGGAGCACCAGGCCCAGGCCGCCCTCATCAACACTCCCTCGGTCACGGGCTTCGCCGGCTTCTGGACCAACCGGCTCTTCAACGGTCCGGTTCCCCCGCCCACCATCTGGGCCAATGCCTTCGGCGCTCTGCTTGCCGCGCAGCGGGAGATCGCCACTGGGAACGTGGCGCAGGCCTACCTGGCGATCCGGCGTGCGCAGCTGCACTTGGCTCTGGCCGTCGGACGGTACGTGCGCTGGAAGGAGGGCATCGAGCCGGCCGGCACGAAGGCCCAGGTCGCCATCGGGCTGGCAGGTGCTGCGGCGATCGCCGCGTTCGTTGCCGGCCCGGCCCTGATCGCGCGGCTCGGACTGATCTTCGAATCCGGCGCCACCACCGCTGCGACAGGCGCGGCCGAGGAGCAGATGGTGGTGCGCATCGCGGCCTTGGCGGCACGCTCCGATGCTGCCGTCCTCGCGATGGAGGAGGCCGTCGTGACGGCCGAGATCGAGGCGATAGCGGCAGAGGAAGCCGCGGCGTTCTTCGCCGCGCTCGGGGGCTGACCCCGGAGTCTCCGAAGCGAGGCCGCGGCGTCCCGACGGCCCGTGGTCGAGCCTGCTCGCGGTCTGGGCAGGACGCCTAGGCTCGCGGTGTGACCACCCCCGATCCCGCCGAGCCCGCCGAGCCCCCCGCCGCCCGGCCCCACGCCATGGTCCTCGGCGTCGGCCCGGGGCTGGGGGCGAGCCTGGCCCGGATGTACGCCGCGCACGGTCACCAGGTCACCGTGATGGCCCGCCGCCCCGAGAGTGTGAACCCGGTGGTCGAGCAGATCGAGGCGATGGGCGGCCTGGCAACCGCGCAGACCGTCGACCTGGCCGACCTGGACGCCGTCACCGAGGCGATCCAGGCCGCCTCCGCCCGGGCGCCTATCGCGGTCCTGCACCACAACGCCTCGATGCACGCCGGCCGGCTCCTGGACGCCTCCCCCTCGGCCCTGCGCGACAGCGTCACCGTGAGCGTCCTCGCGGCGATCGCCGCCGTGCGGGCCGCGCGCGCCGACCTGGCCGCGACCGGCGGACTCGTGTGCTGGACCGGCGGCGGCATCGCCTTGAACCCGACCGCCGACTACGGGGTCCTGGCGCTGGGCAAGGCCGGCCTGCGCGCGGCGGCCGTCGCGGTCGCCGCCGAGCTGGCCGAGCAGGGCGTCCGGCTGCGGATGGTGACCGTGCGCGGCTTCATCCGACCCGGCACGCCCGTGGATCCCGACCTCGTGGCCGAGGCCTTCTGGCGGCACGCCACCGACCCGGACGCCCCGGTCGAGCTGCTGTTCGACGGCCGCTGAGCCGTCCCTGCCGGCACCCACGTGAGCGCTGGGCAAGCAGCTGGTCGACAGCCGGCCGTGGGGTCGAATCGCCGCCGGAGCAGGGCAGTCCCGGTGGGAGAATGGGCGCGGGCGCCCGGGGATCCGTCCACTCCCGGCCGGTTCTGTCAGCCCCTTGGTTGATCATGAGCCGTGGAGTCGCTCGACCCTGGAGGCGGGAAGAACATGAGCTACCGAGACCGCAGACCCGCTGGCTGGTATCCGGACACCACCACCGGCGGGACGAGGTATTGGAACGGCTCGCGCTGGACCGGTCACACGCGACCGCCCCAACCGTCCGTCGTCGTGAACCTCGTCGCTCCCACGAGCAGCGACGTGGCCACGGTCGCGCAGATCCACGCCCTGGCCAACCCGGAGACCGCCCAGGCGCTGCAGAACCTCCAGGAGCTCCGGCGTGCCCAGGTGCTCACCGAGGCGGAGTTCCAGGCAGCCAAGGACAAGCTGCTCGGCCTCCACTCGGGAAGCGCGCGCGGCGGCAACCCTGCCGCCGGGTGGTACGACGACGGCCAAGGCTGGGTGCGCTGGTGGGACGGCCAGCAGTGGACCGAGCATGCCGTCGTCGCCGCCGGCACCCCGGCCGGGTCGTCCTCCCATCTCGGGTGGGCGCTGTCGCCGGCATACACCTTCGGTGTCGTCAGCTTCATCCCGGCGCTGCACGCTGCCCTCAAGCTGCGCCGGCGAGAGCTCTGGTACTGGGCCGGCGGCCTCCTCGGAGGCAACGTGCTCTCCTGTGATGCTCATGTCCGCCGGCGACAGCGGCTCACCCGCGCAGTCGTTGGGGACTCTCGTCAGCTTCGGGCTGGCCGTCGTGGGCACGGTCGTGGCCTTCCGCGTGCGCGACGAGGTGTTCTCGACCTCCCCCGCCCCGATCAGCACGCCCGCCGGTCCGGACCTCGCCATCGAGCGGTCCCTGGCGTCCCGCCAGCGCCGCGCCGAGTCGGTCGCGCTGAGCCTGAGGGACCCTAGCCTCGCCCGCGACCTGAGGATGGGCCGACCGGACCTCGCCCGGGACTACGACGACGGCGGGCTGGTGGACGTCAACCACGTCTCCGAGGCCATCCTCGTGTCACACCTGGGCCTGACCGCCGTGCAGGCCAGCACCGTGATCGAGGTCCGGGAACGCATCGGGGGCTTCACGAGCGCCAACGAGCTCTGCGTCCTGGCCGACCTACCGCCCCGGCAGCTCGACGCGATCCGGGACCGCGTGGTCACGCTGTAGCGTCCACCGCACCGCACCGCACCGCACCGCACCGCACCGCCCCGCCCCGCCCCGCCCCGCCCCGCACCGCCCCGCACCGCCCCGCACCGCCCCGCCTCGCCTCGCCCCGCGCGGCGATCGTGCGGTGGGCGGGGCTCGGGTTGCGCCCGTAGCCTTGACGGGTTCCCTTCAGAGACCCGCAGGAGCAGGCATGCAGGACAGCCCCTCGCCCACCGCTGCACCGCGGCACCGGGTGGTCATCATCGGCTCGGGCTTCGGGGGCCTGTTCGCCGCGCACAAGCTCAAGCGGGCGAACTGCGACGTGACCCTGATCTCGCGCACGATCATGCATCTGTTCCAGCCGCTGCTGTATCAGGTGGCCACCGGCATCCTGTCCAGCGGCGAGATATCCCCGGCCACCCGCGAGATCCTGCGCCGCCAGCGCAACGCGACCGTGCTGCTCGGGGAGGTCACCGAGATCGACCTGTCGGCCCGCACGGTCACCTCGATGGCAGCCCCGGGGCCGCTCGTGACCCCCTACGACTCGCTGATCGTGGCCGCTGGCGCCGGCCAGTCGTACTTCGGCAACGACCACTTCGCCGACTACGCGCCCGGCATGAAGAGCATCGACGACGCCTTCGAGCTGCGTGGGCGGATCTACGGCTCGCTCGAGCTGGCCGAGCGGGAGGCCGACCCGGCCGAGATCCAGCGCTACCTCACGTTCGTGGTGGTCGGCGCGGGCCCGACCGGGGTCGAGATGGCCGGGCAGATCGTGGAGCTGTGCCACCGCGCGCTGCGCAAGGAGTTCCGCAACATCGACACCACCCAGGCCCGGATCGTGATGCTGGACGCGGCCCCCGCGGTGCTCGGACCGTTCGGCGAGAAGCTGTCGGCCTCGGCGCTGCACATCCTGGAGAAGTCCGGGGTCGAGGTGCACCTGGGCGCGAAGGTCGTGGACGTGACCGCCGACGGGGTCACCTACGAGGGCGACGACGGGCAGCGCACGTTCATCCCGGCGGCGTGCAAGGTGTGGGCGGCCGGGGTCGCCGCCTCGCCGCTGGGCCGGATGCTCGGCGACGCCACCGGAGCGCCCGTCGACCGTGCGGGGCGGATCGGCGTGCAGCGCGACCTCACGCTTCCGGGCCATCCCGAGGTGTTCGTCGTCGGCGACATGATCGCCCTGGACAACCTGCCCGGCGTCGCGCAGGTGGCGATCCAGGGCGGGCGGCACGCGGCGAGGACCATCCGTGCGCGGCTCGACGGCAAGCCCGAGCCCGGGGAGTTCGAGTACCACGACAAGGGCAGCATGGCCACGATCACCCGGTTCCAGGCGGTGGCCAAGATCGGCCGCTTCGAGACCGCGGGATTCATCGCCTGGGTGCTCTGGCTGGTCGTGCACCTGATGTACATCGTCGGGTTCAAGTCCCGGCTGACCACCCTGCTGCACTGGGCGGTCAGCTTCGTGGGCCGGGCCCGCTCGGAGCGCACGTCCACCGCCCAGCAGGTGGCCGCCCGCAACCGACTGCACCACGCTGAAGACCAGCCGCCCCTCTGGCCGGGCGCGGTGGGGGAGCGGTTGGCCGACGGGCCACACCCGCACCCGGAGTTCCACCCGGAGCCCCACCCGGAGCCGCCCCCGGGCCCGGAGCCGGAGCCCCACCCGGAGCCGCTCCCGCACCCGGACCCGGAGCCCCACCCGGAGCCGCACCCGGAGCCCCGCTCGTGACGGCCGCCGCCTCGGACGGAGCCCCCGCCGAGGATCGTGCGCCCGGCGCGGACGGACCCGCCGCCTCGGACTCTGCGCTCGCCTCCGCTCCGTCCTCCCCGACCACCGCCACCCCCGCGGTTCCCTCGGCCGCGACTCCCTCCACCGGAGCGGCCCACCTGGTGCCCGCGCCAGCGGCCCGCGACGTGCGCGCCCGCTGGATGCGCCCGGTCGGGATGCGCGAGGTCCGCGGGATGACCTGGGCGGGCGACCGGCTGCTCGTCCTGGACGCGCGCACTGGGATGCTCGCGCAGGCCGACCCGACCGACGACTCCACCTGGGTGGTGAACGACGGTCACGCCGAGCAGTTTCGCGGCGGGCGCGGCCTGGCCGCCGACGCCGACTCGGTCTGGCTCACCACCGAGCGCGGCCTGCACCGGGCACCCTGGGCCACCGTCGCGCCCACCGGCTCCCGGCCCGGAATGTCGGTCGGCGCGGCCGAGCTCGTGCTCCCTGTCGAGGACGCCCACGGGGTCGCCGTGCACGGTGACGAGCTGTACCTCGTGGTCGGCAGCACCCTGCACGTCATGAGCCCCCCGACCCAGCCGACGAGCCTGGCAGAGTCGAGCCTCCGGATGGTCGAGGTGCACGGGGTCGGGGCCTGCTCGGCCTCGGCAACCCCGAGCCGGATCTGGCTGTGCGACGACGTCGAGCAGACCGTCTACGCGCTGGACCGGCACACCCTGCGGACGCTGTTCCGGGTGCTGGCGCCGCTGGAGGGCCCGTGCGCGATCGCCGCCCGCCCGGCACCCGCGAGGGACCACGCCGAGGACAACGGCGACGGCTCGGCCAACGGCGCCGGCCCGGCCGCGGGCAACGGCCAGGACGCCGCCCACGACCAGGTGCTTCTCGCCTTCCACGAGCGCGAGCCCTACTTGTTCGACAACCCGTACATCGACCCGTGCTGGGAGGCGCGCTACCGCGACCGGGTGGTCCTGCACGAGCTGCACCACCACCTGGACCCGACCGCGCGGATCGCCTGGTCGACCGGGCATCGCGTCCAGATGCACTACTTCGTCGTCCTGGACCCGGACCGCGACGCGTTCGACGAGGTCGAGAGCGGGGCGCTGCTCGACATCGAGTGGCGGATCAGCCTGCCCATCGACAGCCCGCGCCAGCGGCTGGTCAACGCCCAGCCGATCGGGCTGCCCTTCGACATCGAGCACGAGGACGACCTGACCGGGCGCCCCCAGCCGGTGGCCGTGTTCCGCATCCCGCGCCTGGACACGGACTCGCGGCTGGTCCTGGGCTGGCGGGCCACAGTGGAGCTGTTCGGGGTCAAGCACCAGCTGGGCCCGGCCGACCTCGCGGAGGCGCCCGGTCTGCCCGCCGAGCTCGCCGCCCGGTACCTGATCGATGACGAGGACCTGGACCTTGACTCCCCGGAGGTCGCCGCGGCCACCACCACCGCGATCGGAGAGGAGACCAACCTGCTCCAGCAGGCGCGCCGGATCCGCTCGCACGTCTACGACCTGCTCGAGTACGAGATGGGCAACGCCGACTCGCCGGTCGAGGTGATGGCCCGGGGCACCGGCTCGTGCGGCGAGCACGTCGGCACGATCATGGCCCTCATGCGCCGGGCGGGGATCGCCTGCCGGGTGGCTGGTCGCTACAAGGTGCCCTACTTCCCGTGGGACACCGGGCCCCTGTACCCGGACTACAACCACGTCTGGGTCGACCTGTACCTGCCCGGACACGGCTGGGTGCCGGTCGAGAGCAACCCTGACGACGTGCGCCCCGGCGGCCCCTACCCGGATCGGTTCTTCATGGGCCTGCCATGGCGGCACATCGAGCTCGGCAAGGACATCAGCTTCGAGAAGGTGCTGCACCGGACGACTGGGCGGTGGCGGCGGATCGGCGCACGGCGGCTGAGCCGCAACAACATCCGGTTCGACGTCCTGAGCGAGATCGCCCCAGGCCCGCATGACTCCTGAGCGGCGACCCCGCCGGAGTTGGTAGTGAATTCGGGCAACTCAGTTGGCCGAATTCACTACCAACTCCACGACTCGACTCAGCTCACCCAGACCGACACCCCGCCGCTCGGGTGCCGGAACTGCGCGGACCCGTCCTCGTCGGTGACGATCGACTGCGCGTCGTGGCCCGTCGCGTCGTGGAACGTGGCTGTGGGCAGCCCGGTTCCGATCCTCAGCGACCCGGCGTCGCCGTTGCCCAGCACCACGACCGCCACGAGCCCGGGCCGGCGGCGCAGCCAGCCGATCGTGTTCGGCGAGTCGAAGTGATCCTCCTGCTCCGCGTCCTCTCCGAGCTCGGTCCGCACCGCGAGCATCGCGTCGATCAGCGGACGCATCGCGGGCAGGTGGACATCCACCCGTTGCCCGCCGCGCTCCTCGGAGTAGTCCGCGCCGTCGTAGTCGGCGACGAACACGCACGGGATGCCGTCGCGGCGCAGGAGGATCAGCGCGTAGGCCAAGGGCTTGAACCAGCTCTCGACTGCGGATTCCAGCGCCTGCAGCGGCTGGGAGTCGTGGTTGTCCACGAAGGTCATCGCCAGCTCGGGCCGGATCGACACGAGGGTCTCGTCGAAGACCGCGCGCAGGTCGTAGCCCGCCCCCGCCAGGCTGGCGGCCTGGAGCCGGAAGTGCAGCGGCACGTCGAAGAGCATGATCTCCTCGTCGCTCTCGCTCAGGAAGTACTCCAGCGCCGCGAGGTTGGGCGACCAGTACTCGCCGACCACGGCCAGCTCCCGCCCCGCGTGCGCGCGCATCGCCGCCATGTACCCGTGCAGCACCTTCGCGGGCATGTGCTTGACCGCGTCCAGGCGCAGCCCGTCGATGCCGGTGAGGTCCACGTACCAGTCGCCCCAGTCCACGAGCAGCTGCTGGACCTCGGGGTTGGCGTGGTCGACGTCGGCACCCATGAGGTAGTCGTAGTTGCCCAGCTCCAGGTCCACACCCTCGGCGAACGACTTGCCCTCGAACAGGAAGATGGCGTCCTGCGGATGGCCGTCGAGGCTGTCGTGGTCGACCGCCACGAAGTGGCTGGCGTTCAGGGTGCGCGGGTCGTACTTGCCGGCGCGTCCGGGGAAGTCGAAGCCGGTCCACACCTCCACCTCTCGCGGCTCGGCCAGGGCGTGGTTGCGGTTCTCGCGGGCGATCGGCGTCGCGCGCACGATCTCGCTGCGGTCCGCGCCCAGGCGATGCCCCCACACGATGTCGGCGTAGACGGTCAGCCCGGCCGCCTGCAGGTCGCGGATCGCCGCGAGGTACTCGTCCTTGGTCCCGTACTTGGTGGCGACGCCGCCCTTCTGGTCGAACTCGCCGAGGTCGTACAGGTCGTACACGCCGTAGCCCACGTCGTAGCCGCCCGCGTGGCCCTTGTAGGCCGGCGGCAGCCAGACCGCGGTGAACCCGGAGGCGGCCAGCTCCTGCGCGCGCGCCGAGGCCGAACGCCACAGGGTCCCTGCGCCGGGGCTGTACCAGTGGAAGAGCTGCAGGACCGCGGTCATGCCCGATCCCGCGTGACGGCAGCCCGCACCGCCGCCGCGGTCAGGCCGACCTTCGACACGGCGGCACCGACCCGGGCGACCGCCCCCACTGCGCCGACCGACGCCACGGATCCGGCCGACCCGACCGCCGCCACCGAGCCGGTCGAGGCGACCGTGGCGACCGAGCCCGAGGATCCCACTGCGCCGACCGACCCCACCGACTTGGCCGAGAGCACGGACAGGACCGAGGCGAAGGACCCGATCGAGAGGACCGAGCCCGCGGAGCCGATGCTCAGGATCGAGCCGGCCGAGCCGATGGACAGGATCGATCCGACCGAGCCGACGCTCAGGATCGACCCACGACTGCCCCGGGAGCGCCACGATCCATGCCCGGGCGCCTGCTCGACGGCGGCGTCTTCGTGCGGCGAGTCGACGGCAGCGGCGGCGTGCCCGACGGCAGCGTCTTCGTGCGGGCTCATGGAATCGGCCACGGCTATTGCCCTCCCGAGGTGCCGAAGCTGGCGAGCAGGCCGGAGACGTCCCCGCGCGCCAGCTCGGCGGCCGAGGTGTTGTCCAGTCCGATCGTGGCCGGGTCGACCCCCCACTTCTGCAGCTGGCCCTCGACCGCGGTGCGTGCCGACTCGAACCGCTTGGCGACCATCCGCCGGGCCGCCCACTCCTGCTCGCGCTCGCGCAGCGCCCGCTCCATCCGCTCGCACTGCTGCGGCGTGGCGTCCAGTCCGAACCCGAAGCGGATCGCGTCCACCAGCTCGATCCGGTAGTCGTGGCCACGGCGCACGAACAGTCCGGGCTTGGTCTGCATCCCGTTCTTGAGGTCCACCAGGGTGAGCACGAACGTCGTCACCGGGCGGAACATGGTCTCGCGCGGCACGCCGGGCGGGCGCTTCTCCGGCGGACCCATCCACCACGGCTCGCGCACGACCGCCTCGTAGCTGAACTTGTTGATCGGGTCGTCGTGGTGGATGACCTGGATGTGCCGGACGCTCGGCGACAGCCTGGGGATCTCGTCGGCCTGCGCGACCGCGCCGAGGACCTGGGTGGGGTCGATCCCGAACGGGTCGGCGAACCACTCCTCCCACAGGTCGGTGCGGAACGGCGTGCCCAGATAGAGACCGCCGTCGAGGCCGAGCTCACCGAACCGGTGGGTGCCCGCAGCGGCCACGTCGAGGGCGACCTGGGCGCCCAGGCTCTCGCCGAACTGCAGCAGCCGGGGCCGCTTGTCCGCCGGCATCGACGCGATGCGGTCGCGGATGCCGGCCAGCACCAGGGTCTGCAGCCGCACCCCGGCCTGGGTGGCGTTCAGCGCGAGGAAGCTGGGCACGAGGGCGTACTGCGGCACGATGATCGCGCAGTCGCCGCGGGTCAGGTACTCCACGGCCTCGGCGAACGAGTAGTTGACATACCCCACGCCGGTGGGCGCGGCGACCACGATCATCGAGCGCTCGTAGGCACCGACCGCCTCCAGCTCGGCCAGCGCCAGGGTCGCGCGCTCCTCCAGGGACTCCGCGCTGGCGAACCCCGCGACCACCCGCACCGGGTCGATCGCCGGCTCGCCCATGAGCGTGGAGATCTGGGTGGCAGTCAGGGTCATCAGCACGAACCGGCGACCCTCCTTGCCGATGCTGTCGAACGCGACCAGGCTGCGCGGCCCGGCGGTCACATGCTCGCTGGTGGGCGGCGCCGGGTACGCCGGCTCGACCACGTCGTCGGCGTGCTGGATGCGCCGGCGCACCCGGTCCAGGGCGAAGAACCCGAGGGGGACCAGAGCGCCCGCGGCGACGGTGTGCCCGACCAGCGGGGTCACCGGGTCGTCCTGGCGGCCCAGAGCGGCGTCGATGATCCACGTGCTGCCCTCGGCGATGGCGAACTCGGTGGCTGCCAGGGCCAGCAGCCCGGCGCCGACGCCGGCGCCCACACCGACCGCCCTGGCCAGGCTCTTGGCGGACGTGCCGCCGGTGGCGGGATCCTCGGGGGTCTGGTCCTGGTCGGTGCGCAGCCGGCGGGCCCGGGCGTCCATCTGCCAGACGCGCAGCGCGGCCGTGGCCCCGCCGAGACCGGCCGCCGTGAGCATCCCCAGCACGGGGCCGTTGGCTCGGGTCAGCGGCCGGGACAGCCGGTCCGCACCGACGACCAGAGTGGTCATCGCACCCCCCGCGCCCATCACCCACGCACCGGAGGAGACGGCGGCGACCGGCAGCGGCGCGGTGTGGCTCTTGGGCAGGGCCTGGCTGGTGAAGCTGCCCAGCGCGGCGAAGCTGGCCGAGGTGAGCAGCAGCATGTTCTCGGGATTGCCGTGGCCGCGCAGCTTGGTGAGCAGCTCGGCGCTGGCCTCCACCGCCGAGACCACCACCGTCGAGGCGCCCAGCCCGTAGGCGGCGGCGGTCGCGGTGGCCATCGCCTGGTCGCTGGCGGAGCGCGGGAGCAGACCGCGCTGGAAGGTGGAGGCGGTCAGGGCCGCAGCGGCAGCCACGCCGGTGCGCAGCGCCAAGTACCTGCTCGCCCGATGCCTGGCCACATGCGGCAGTCTGCCCGATCGGGCGGGCCGGTGCGGGGCCGACGGAGACACCGGGCGGGTCACGCAGCCGGGAGCGGGAGCCGGACCCGACTCTGGTGCGGTGCGCCGGGTGCGGGGCGAAGGCGCGGGGCATGGGGGCTGGGCGTGGGTGCGGGCCGGGGTGCGGGCGTGGGCGTGGGCGTGGGCTGGGCCTGGGTGCGGGGCGTGGGTGCGATCATGCACGGGTCGCGCGGGCCGGGGCGGGCGCACTAGCGTCGGGTCAGCCCACGAGCCGATGGAGAGTCCATGCCCGACTCCGCACGTCACGACCTGCCCAGCCTGCCGATCAGCCTCGCCCGCTCGATCGCCCCGTGGAAGCGGGCCGCGAACGGCTCCACCGAGCTTCCCGACCAGGAGATCCAGGTCGCCGGCTGGCGCCCGGACCGGGCGAAGGTCGCCGAGTACCGCGCGCTCATGGGCTCGGACGCCGACCTTCCGCTGGCGTTCCCACAGATCGCGGTCATGGCCCTCACGATGGACCTCATCTCGCGGTGGTCCTATCCGGTGCGCGCGCTGGGAATGGTGCATATGGGGTCGGTCGTGGAGGCGCTCGACGAGCTGCCCCTGGACGCCGACTGGGACATCGTGACCGGCAGCTCGGCGGGCCGGCATGTGCGCTCCGGGATGGAGTTCGACGTCACCGGCGAGGTGTCGGTCGGGGGCTCGGTGCGCTGGCGCTCGCGGGCGGTGTACCTCTCGCGCAGTCGCTCGGCGGCCGGCGCCCAGGACTCGACGGTTCCCGAGGTGCCTCAGGAGGGCCCGTGGACCGACCGGGTCACGGTGGATGCGCCAGAGGGGATCGGGCGCTCGTTCGGGCGTCTGTCCGGCGACGTCAACCCGATCCATCTGCACAAGCTGACCGCGAAGGTCCTGGGATTCCGGCGGGCGATCGCGCACGGCTGGTGGAGCACGGGCCGCACGCTGGCCCTGCTCGGCGCGGACGAGGCGGTGCCCGGCCGGCGCCTGGAGATCGTGTACCGCCGGCCGATCGAGCTGCCCAGCACGCCGCGGCTGTGCTGGCGCACGGAGGCGTCGGGCATCGCGTTCGTCGTCCTGCGCGAGAAGGACGTCGAGGCCTCCGCGGACCCGGAAGCCAAGCCGCCGACCCCGCTGGTGGCAGGCCGAGTCACCGGCTGAGCGCCCTGGGCGCTTCCCCGCCCCGCCCCGCCCCGCCCCGCCCCGCCCCGTCCCATCCCGTCCCATCCCGCGCTGGTCCAGACCGACCCGCCCACGTCCTCCACAGCCGACCGGACCTCGTCCTTCCCCTCGGCGGGCTGCTCGGGCATGGTGCGCCCGGTGCCGAACGGCGCCGGAGATGGGGGCAATCGCATGAACGAGACGACGATCACCGTGGCCGGGAACCTGGTCAACGACGTGGACCTCCGCCGGACCGCGAAGGGCGACGCGGTGGCCCGATTCCGGCTGGCGTCGACGTCCTCCCGGTTCGACCGCGATCGCGGTCACTGGGTGGAGGGCGAGACGACCTACTGGAACGTGACCGCGTGGCGCCGGGCCGCGGAGAACGCCTCGGCGAGCCTGGCCAAGGGGCATCCGGTGGTGGTGTTCGGCCGGGTCCGCCAGCGGACGGTCGACCGGCCTGCCGGTGAGGGCAGCCGGACGATGCAGGTCACCTACACCGACCTCGAGGCCCTGCACTTCGGGCAGGACCTGACCCGGTGCCGGTCGGTGTACCAGCGCGCGCCGATCGGCCCCCAGTCCAGCGAGCTGCGGACGGGCACGACGGGGGACGGGTCGGGCGGAAACCAGTCGGTCGGCCAGGCAAGTCCGGACGACTCGGCTGTCGATCGATCCCGGGTGGCCTGAGTCCTCGACCGGATCGTGGCGAGAAGGCCTGCTCGTCACGATCGGCCGTGCCCAGACGGCCGGCGTGGGGGAGGCGGTGGGGGTGGAACCGGCCGAGCGCGGGGGTCTCGGCCGTCTCCCCGGCACCGCCTCCCCTCAGGGCCGGCGCCGACCGAGCCCAGTGCCGTGCCGTCCTTTCGCGATTCGTTCGGTCCGGGGGCCGCGATTACCCTTGCGCCCATGGCTGAGTACATCTACACCCTTCGCCGCGCCCGCAAGGCGCACGGCGACAAGGTGGTCCTCGACAACGTGACCCTGTCGTTCCTGCCGGGCGCCAAGATCGGCGTGGTCGGGCCGAACGGGGCGGGCAAGTCGAGCCTGCTCAAGATCATGGCCGGGATGGACCAGGTCTCCAACGGCGAGGCGACCCTGAGCGCGGGCTACTCGGTCGGGATCCTGTCGCAGGAGCCGGTGCTGGACGAGTCCAAGACGGTCCTGGGCAACGTCGAGGACGGCGTGGCGCAGACCAAGGCGCTGCTCACCCGGTACAACGAGATCTCCGAGGCCATGGCCGATCCGGACGCCGACTTCGACGCGCTCATGTCGGAGATGGGCACCTTGCAGGAGAAGATCGACCACCTCGACGCCTGGGACCTGGACAGCCAACTGGAGCAGGCGATGGACGCGCTGCGCTGCCCGCCCGGAGACGCCGACGTGACGGTCCTGTCCGGCGGTGAGCGCCGCCGCGTGGCGCTGTGCAAGCTGCTCCTGCAGCAGCCCGACCTCCTCCTGCTCGACGAGCCGACCAACCACCTCGACGCCGAGAGCGTCCAGTGGCTCGAGCAGCACCTGGAGAAGTACCCCGGGACCATCGTGGCGATCACCCACGACCGGTACTTCCTGGAGAACGTCGCCCAGTGGATCCTCGAGCTGGACCGCGGCCGCACGTACCCGTACGAGGGCAACTACTCGACCTACCTGGACGCGAAGGCCGCCCGCCTGAAGATGGAGGGCCAGAAGGACGCCAAGCTCAAGCGCCGCCTGACCGAGGAGCTGGAGTGGGTGCGCTCCAACGCCAAGGCTCGCCAGACGAAGAGCCGCGCCCGGTTGGACCGCTACGAGGAGATGGCCTCCGAGGCGGACAAGACCCGCAAGCTGGACTTCGAGGAGATCCAGATCCCGCCGGGCCCGCGCCTGGGGTCGCTGGTCGTCGAGGCGAAGGGCCTGACCAAGGCGTTCGACGAGCGGGTCCTGATCGACGACCTGAGCTTCACGCTGCCGCGCAACGGGATCGTCGGCGTCATCGGTCCCAACGGCGTGGGCAAGACGACCCTGTTCAAGATGATCGTCGCCTCGGCCGAGGGCGACACCAGCGACAAGGCGGCCCTGCCGACCTCCGGCGACCTGCGCGTCGGCGACACCGTGAAGCTCTCGTACGTCGATCAGAGCCGGGCCGGCCTGGACCCCACCAAGAACGTGTGGGAGGTCGTCTCCGACGGGCTGGACTGGATCAAGGTCGGCCACGTCGAGATGCCGTCGCGGGCCTACATCGGGGCGTTCGGGTTCAAGGGACCGGACCAGCAGAAGCCGGCGCGGGTGCTCTCCGGCGGCGAGCGCAACCGGCTCAACCTCGCGCTCACGCTCAAGCAGGGCGGCAACCTGATCCTGCTCGACGAGCCGACCAACGACCTGGACGTCGAGACCCTCGGCTCGCTGGAGAACGCGCTGCTGGACTTCCCGGGCTGCGCGGTCATCACCTCGCACGACCGCTGGTTCCTGGACCGGATCGCCACGCACATCCTGGCCTACGAGGGCGACTCGCAGTGGTTCTGGTTCGAGGGCAACTTCGAGTCCTACGAGAAGAACAAGATCGAGCGCCTGGGCGCCGAGGCGGCCCGTCCGCACCGCGCGACCTACCGCAAGCTCACGCGCGGCTGATCGGCGCGTTCGGGAGCGGTCGCCGCCAGGGCCTGCCGGGCCGGGCTCTCAGATCCCGTCGCCGGCCATGTCCGGAGTGCTCTCGGCCAGGTCCTTGAGGGTGGCCAGCGACTCGCGGATGTTGCGGCGGTTGTGCTCGTCGCGCGGTCCGGGGATCATCACCGATCCGAACGCGGTCAGCAGGCGTCCCCGAAGGCCGGTGCGCCGGTCGGTCCAGGTCTCGGTGACGGTGCAGCCACCCGTGCAGGCGGCCAGGTCGTACTCCCAGCGCGAGACCCCGAAGGGGCCGAAGCTCACGTCGAAGGCGAATCGACGGCCCCGGTCGGCGGCCAGCACCCGGCACTGGGTGGCCCAGATCCAGGGGCCCCGGCGGTTGACCCCCCAGAAGCGGTGGCCGACCTGCAGGGCGCGCCCGGCCCCGACGGCACCTGTCGCCTCGGGCGAGTAGCGGCCGACGCCGCTCACATCGGCGATCAGGTCATAGACCCATCCGGCATCGGCGTTGATGTCGATCGAGTCGCTGACGACTGCCATCTCGCTCACGGTCACCTCCGGGTGGGGCGCAGCTGGTAGCGGCCCTGAGACGTGAGGACGGTCCGCCCGGACTCGTCGCGCGCCTCGAGGTCGAGGACGAAGTCCGCCGAGCCGGCCTGGTCGGCCGTGGCGGCCAGGCCGCGCACCTCGGCGGGGTCCATCCGGGCCTCGACGGTCACATCGGTGCGGGCGGGCGCCAGGAACTGCACGCTCAGGTCGGTCACGATCGGGGTGTAGGCCGGGCCGACGACCGCCAGCGGGAGCAGGCCGCCGGGCACCTCGACGACCGCGAACAGGGCGCCCGCGTACATCGTCCCGAAGTGGTTGGCGTTGCCCTGGATCGGCACGCGCAGAGTGACCGACCCGGGGCCGGCCGCGTCGGCGACGATCCCCAGGCGGCCGAGCGCCGGGATCGTCGCGTGCATCACCTGGGTCAGGGCTTCGGGAGTCAGCTCGTCCACGCGATCACCGTAGGGCGCACCAGAGAACCCTGCGTGACCGGGTGGGGTCTCGACGGGCTCGACCGGCGGGTGGTCACGCCTGTCTGGGCCGACCGGGTGGGGTCTCGACGGGCTCGACGGGCGAGTGGTCACTCCGGTTCTGGGCCGACCGGGTGCGCTCAGCGCGTGGCGGACTCCAAGAGGTACAGGAACGACTCGTACTCGTGGCCGATCGCTCGGGTCATGCCCAGCTCGCAGGTCCGGTTGGAGCACAGGTAGGCGTCGAACTCCTGCCCGGCCAGCTCGGCGGCCTGCTCCTCGCCGGCGGCGTCGGTGAGCTCCGGGTGGAGCATCCCGCGGTCGCCGGCGAAGCCACAGCACGTCCCGTAGATCGGCTTGGTGACGCTCTTCGCCAGTGCCCCGGCGATCTCCACCAGGGCGTCGGTGAGCTGGAGGTGCTGGCCCGCGCAGGTGCTGTGGATGACCGCGGAGTCGACCTTGTCGTGCACCTCCAGCCGGGGGAGCAGCACCGAGCGCGCCCACTCGATCGAGTCCAGGATCTGCAGGCTCTTGTGGTGCTCGACGTTCTGCCCCTGCAGGTACGGCTCGATCTCGTGGGTGAGCCCGAACGTGCAGGAGGTGGCGTCCACGACGACCGGCAGCCGGGCGCCGTCGGTCCACTCCCAGAGCTGCTCGACCACGTGGTTGGCCATGTAGGCGTTGCCGCGCGCGTACCCCTTCGAGTGCCAGACGGTGCCGCAGCAGGCGCCCGCGATGTCCTCGGGGATCCAGACCGGCTGCCCCGCCCGCTCGGCCAGCGCCACGACCACCTGGGGCAGCGACGGGGGCTGCGGCTCGGCGCCGGGGTTGCCGAAGATCCGGTTGATGCAGGCCGGGAAGTAGACCGCCGCGGCGTGCGCCCGGTCGGTGCCGGGCAGCTTCCCCGGGGCGGACCTTGGGATCTCGGGCAGCCACGTGGGCAGCAGGTCCTCGCTGACGAACGTCCGGCCCAGATCGGTGACGCCCGCGACCAGCCCGTCGCCGGCGACCGTGCCGACGCCGTGCCCGGCGCGCAGAGCAGTGCGGCCCAGCGCCTGCATCGCCGCGTACCCCTTCGCGATGCTCAGCGCGACGGCCTCCGACGGCGGGTTGTGCGCCTCGACCCGGAACTCCTTCATCAGGTCGCCGGTGTTGATCGAGACCGGGCACGCGATCGCGCAGGTGCCGTCGCCGGCGCACGTCTCGACCGCGTTGTAGGCGTACTCGGTGGCCAGCGCGCGGGCGACCGGCGAGCCCGAGGGCTGGCGCATCATCTCGCGGCGCAGGGCGATCCGCTGGCGCGGCGTGGTGGTCACCCGCCGGCTCGGGCAGACGCTCTCGCAGTACCCGCACTCGATGCACCGGTCGGCGGTCTCCTCGATGGTGGGGGAGGTCTTGAGGTTCTTGATGTGCCCCACCGGGTCGTCGGTGAGCAGCACGTTCGGGGCGAGCACGCCGTGCGGGTCGACGAGCGCCTTGACCGCGCGCATGTGGGCGGTGATGGTCTCGCCCCACTCGTCGGCGACGAACGGGGCGATGTTGCGCCCGGTCCCGTGCTCGGCCTTGAGTGACCCGTCGAAATCCTCGGCGACCACGCGCACGACGTCGCGCAGGAAGTCGTCGAAACGGCCGATCTCGTCGGGGGTCTCCAGCGACGGGGTGATGAGGAAGTGCAGGTTGCCGGCCGAGGCATGACCGAAGATCACGCCCGCGTACCCGTGCTCGGCGAACAGCCCCTGCAGCGCGAGCGCACCCTCGGCCAGCCGCTCGGGCGGGAAGCACACGTCCTCGAGCAGGAACGAGGTCCCGGACGGCCGGGCGCCGCCGACGGTGGCCAGCAGGCCGTTGCGGACCGCCCAGTACTCCGCTGCGCGGCTGCGGTCCCGGGTGAAGTCGGTCGGCTCCAGCAGCGCCAGCCCGGCCAGCACCTGCTCGGCCTGGCCCTGCGACGCCGCCGACTCCTCCTCGCTCGCGTCGCGGAACTCCACGAGCAGCCCGGCGGCCTCGGTCGGCAGCGCTGCCCAGCGGTCCGGCACGCCGGCCAGTCCGCGGACGGCGGCGATCGACGCGCGGTCCAGCAGCTCGACGGCGGCGGCCCCGGCGGCCACGAACGGCGCGACCGCGGAGGCGGCAGCGTGCAGATCGGGGAAGACCATCATCGAGGTCAGCGTGTGGGTGCCGTCGGGCACGGTCGCGAAGACCGCCTCGGCGATGAACCCCAGGGTGCCCTCGGAGCCGACCATCAGCCGGCGCAGGATCTCCACCGGCGTCTGCCCGTCGAGGAAGGCGTTCATCGAGTAGCCGGTGGTGTTCTTGATCCGGTACTTGGCCTGCAGCCGGGTGACCGTCTGTGGATCGGCGAGGATCTCCTCGCGGATCCGCATCAGCCCGGCGGCGATCTCGGGCTCGTCGCGGGCGAACCGCTCCTCGGCGTCCGGCGCCGCGGAGTCCACCACGGTGCCCGAGGGCAGGACGAACGTCAGCGCGGTGAGGGTCTGGTAGGAGTTCTCGGCGGTGCCGCAGCACATCCCGCTGGCGTTGTTGGCGACGACCCCGCCGACCGTAGCCGCCGCCTTCGACGCCGGGTCCGGGCCGATCCGGTATCCGTAGGGCTTCAGCCTCGCGTTGGCCCGGGCCAGGATCGTTCCGGGCTTGCTGCGCAAAGTGCGGCCCTCATCCTCGACCGTGCACCCGATCCAGTTGCGCATCACCTCGACCAGGATCCCGTCGCCCTGCGCCTGGCCGGACAGGCTCGTGCCCGCGGCCCGGAACGTGACCGGCACCTGCTTGCGGTGCGCGTAGGCCAGGACCGCGCGGACGTCCTCGACGCTGCGGGAGAGCACGACGGCCTTGGGGAAGAGCCGGTACGGACTGGCGTCAGTGGCGAAGCGCACGAGGTCGGTCGGCTCGCACAGCACCGCGTCGGCGCCGAGCAGGGCCACGAGGTCGGCGCGCAGCCACGCCGGCGAGCCCTTGGCGATCGCGTCGGGCGCCCGGTCGTGGGTACCCCGGTTGCCCTTCACCGTGTAGGTGCGGGGCGGCGGCGAGAAGAGCTTGCGCATGCCCAGCAGGCTCCCACCGGCCGGTGGGCTTGTCCTGTCCTGCGCGGTGCTCAGGCCAGCCAGGCGGCGGTGTCGGGGGGCAGCAGGAACCCGCCGTCCGGAGCCGGGGCGAGGTCGGCGCCGCTGGACCGGAGCACCGTGTTGCCGGGGACGACCGCCGGCTCGGACCCGGTGTTGACCGCGACCACCACGGCCGAGTCGCCGGCGTCCTCGTCACCGGGTCGGAGCATGACGACGCATCGGTCGGACGGGCTACTGAGCCAGCGGTGCTTGCCCGGGCCCAGGGCCGGCTCGCGCCGGCGGATCCGCAGTGCCGCCCTGGTCAGCTCCAGCATCGAGTCGGGGTCGTCGGTCTGCGCCTCGACGCTGAGTGCCCCCCAGTCCGCGGGCTGCGGCAGCCACGGCTGCGCGCCGTCGCCGAACCCGAATCCGACGCCCCCGCGGGTCCACGGGATCGGCACGCGGCAGCCGTCGCGGTAGCCCTCGGCGCCGTTCGTCCGATGGAAGGCCGGATCCTGGCGGGCCTCCACGGGCATGTCGATGACCTCGGGGAGCCCCAGCTCCTGGCCCTGGTACAGGTACGCCGACCCGGGCAGCCCGAGCATGAACAGGGTCGCGGCGCGCGCCTGGGCGTTGCCCACCTCGAAGTCCGGGGTGGTGGACGGCGGCTTGGCGGTGTTGCTGTCCGCGTCGCGTCCCAGCGTCTCGCCGGCGGCCTCCAGGCCGAAGCGGGTCGGGGTGCGCATGACGTCGTGGTTCTCCAGGACCCAGGTCGGGGGCGCGTCCACCATCGACTCGGTCATCATCGAGGCGTCGACCACGCGGCGCAGCTCCGGGCCGTCCCACGGGCACTTGAGGTAGTGGAAGTTGAACGTCGTGTGCAGCTCGTCGGGTCGCAGGTAGGCGGCGGTCGCCTCCTCGGTGGCCAGCCACACCTCGCCGACCAGGACCCGGGGCGGGCTGTAGGTGTCGCTCAGCCGCCGCCACGCGCGCCAGATGTCGTGGACGCCCGGCTGGTCCCACTGCGGCTCGGTCGCGTCCTGGGGTGCGGCGCCGGGCGCCTGGTAACCGGCCATGTTCGGGTAGCCCGGCGCCTTCACCAAGCCGGAGGCGACGTCGATGCGGAACCCGTCCACACCGCGGTCGAACCAGAACCGCAGGGTCTCCAGGAAGTCCTCGTGCACCTCCGGGTTCTCCCAGTTGAGGTCGGGCTGCGCGGAGTCGAACAGGTGCAGGTACCACCAGCCCGTCGGCTGCCCGCCGGCGTCGCGGATCGGGTCCCACGCCGGGCCGCCGAACACGCAGGGCCAGTCGTTGGGCGGGCTGGCCCCGTCGTCGGCGCCGCGCACGCAGTGGTAGCGCTGCCAGGCCGAGGACCCGGGCTCGGTGGCCAGCGCCTCCTGGAAGAACCGGTGCTGGTCGGAGGTGTGGTTGGGCACCACGTCGATGATGACCTTCAGGCCCAGGTCGTGGGCGTCGCGCACGAGGGCGTCAGCCTGCTCGACGTCGCCGAACGCGGGGTCGATGTCGCGGAAGTCCGAGACGTCGTAGCCGCCGTCGGCCTGTGGGGAGGGGTACCAGGGCGAGAACCAGATGGCGTCGACGCCCAGCTTCGCCAGGTGGCCCAGCCGGGCCCGGATCCCGGCGATGTCGCCGATCCCGTCGCCGTTCCCGTCGGCCCAGGACTTCGGGTAGATCTGGTAGACGACCGCGCCGCGCCACCACTCCTGCTCGTCGATGCTGCTCATCGGCCCATCCTTGGCCACCGACCGGGCAGTTGGCCACCCGTACTCCTGGGCAGTTCGCTGGGGTGGCTCTGCGGGGTGGCTCGCCCGGGTGGCCCGCTGGGTCGCCGCAAGGGGTCGGCGTGAGCTGGAGGGGGCTGAGCGAGCAGCATGGGCCGGCGTGTGGGTGGGATAGATTCTCAGGCCATGGAACCGGCCACCGCACCTGATCCGAGCGCCCCTTCGCCGGCCGGACCCGACACCGCGCAGACGCCCTTCGACCGGTTCGGCGGGCACGACTTCTTCGACCTGCTGGTCGAGCGGTTCTACGCCGGCGTGGCCGAGGACGCCGAGTTGCGCGCGCTCTATCCCGAGGCGGATCTGGGGCCCGCCGCCGAGCGGCTCCAACTGTTCTTGGAGCAGTTCTGGGGCGGACCGACGACGTACGTCGAGCTGCGCGGGCACCCGCGACTGCGCATGCGGCACGCCGAGTACGCGATCGACGTACGCATGCACGACGCGTGGCTGCGGCACATGCGCGCCGCGCTGGACGAGGCGGCGGTCGCCTTCGAGTTGTCGCCGGAGGACGAGCGGGAGCAGTGGGACTACCTGACCCGAGCGGCCTTCGCGATGGTCAACACGTACCCCGGCCCAGCCTGAGTCCCCCGGCCCAGCCTGAAGAACCCGGGCCTGAGGGAGTCCGCCGACCCTGGCTGCCGCCCTCTGCTATCTCGGGGGTGTGGCGGCGGGGGCGGTGCCGGGGGGCAGGGGGACTCCGTCCGCGCCGTACTGCAGGGGTCGGGCGATCATCGGGACGACCACCCCGTGCTCGTCGAACGCCTTCTTCAGCCGTTCGCGCAGCTCTCGGGTGAGCACCATCTGCTGGCTTGCGCGGGCCTTGCAGGAGAAGCGCACGTACATCGCCTCGCCGGAGACCGAGTCGACCCCGGAGAACACCGGCCGGCCCAAGGCCATCTCCTGGGTGACCGGGTCGTTGTGCATGTCCGCGCCCACCTCGCCGACGATCTGGCGGATCTCCTCCAGGTCGGCGTCGTAGGACACCGGCATGATGGCGGTGGCCATCGTCCAGCCCTGCGACTGGTTGGCCACGCGCAGGATCTCGCCGTTGCGCACGTACCAGACCACGCCGTTCGCGTCGCGCAGCCGGGTGCAGCGCAGCGCCACCTCCTCGACCGTGCCGATCGCCGAGCCGAGGTCGACCAGGTCGCCCACGCCGTACTGGTCCTCCACGATGAGGAAGAACCCGGACAGGTAGTCCTTGACCAGGGTCTGCGCGCCGAAGCCCAGCGCCACGCTGGCCACGCCGGCGCTGGCGATGATCGGCGCGATGTTCACGCCGATCTCGGTGAGCACCAGCATCACCGCGGTGCCCCAGATCGCCAGGGCCAGGAAGTTGCGCAGCATCTGCCCGACCGCCCGGGCCCGCTGCTCGCGCCGCTGGGACATGATCATGACCTGCAGCTCGACGGTCTGCTCGGGGTTGTCGACCAGGTTGTCCTCGCGGCTGCGCCCGGACTTGATCCAGCGCTGGACCGACGTGCGGATCATCCGGGCGATGACCAGATGCAAGATCGCGGCGCTCACCACGATGAGGGCCACGGTCAGCACCGTGCCCCAGAAGGACTCGTCCTGGGCGGTCTCGGTTGCCGCCGGCAGCACCTGAAGGATCACGTCGTCAACCCTAGGCCGTGGGGCTGACAGGAGCATCGAGCGCGCGCCGAAGCCGTGCTTCGCAAGGCGCCGACAGGAGCGCCCGGCGCGCGCTTGAGCCCTGCCTCGCGGGGTGCTTCGACGGCGCGCGCCGGGGCGGTCCCTGCACCTAGCCTGACCCCCAGCGACGACCAGAGGAGGCGACGTGGCTGCTGGCTCGCAGACCCCGGGAAGTGACTCGGCGGACGCCCCCGGCCCGGCCGGCGACCAGGACCATCCGGTCCAGCCGGCGCCGCACGTCCCGGACCTCACCCCGCTGCAGGCGACCCCGCCGAAGGTCGTCGAGCCGGAGTGGGAGGAGCCCAGCTCGGAGCTGATCGAGCTGGCCCGGGCCTACGGGGTCGCCACCGAGTACTGGGACCAGGGCGGTGCGCATCACCGCATCGGCACGGCCACGCTGAACGCCGTCCTGGTCGCGCTGGGCGTGGACGTGAGCACCCCGTCGACCGTGTGGAACGCGCTCTACGACCGTCGCATGCAGCCGTGGCGGCGGATGCTGCCCCCGGTGTTCGTGGCCCGGCAGGGCAGCGAGAGCGGCTGCTGGGTGCATGTGCGCCACGGTGACCCCGTCTCGATGTGGGTCGACCTGGAGGAGGGTGGCGACGCCTGGTTCCTGCATCAGATGGAGCGTTGGGTGGAGCCGCGGCACGTCGACGGCACGCTGATCGGCGAGGCGACGTTCCGGATCCCGCCCGAGCTGCCGCTGGGCTGGCACCGCCTCTGGGCCCGCTCGGAGGGGTCCGACGGCGTGGTGCGCGAGGCCTCGTGCGTCCTGGTCGTGACCCCCGCCAGGCTGGCCCCGCCCGCCCTGTCGACAGGCCGTCAGTGGGGCTTCATGTCCCAGGTGTACTCGATGCGCTCGCGCGCCTCGTGGGGGGCCGGCGACCTGGTCGACCTGGCCGAGCTCGCCGCGTGGAGCGGGTACGACGAGGGCGCGGACTTCGTGCTGGTCAACCCGCTGCATGCGGCCTCCCCGGTCCCTCCGATGGAGCCCTCGCCCTACCTGCCGGTCACCCGCCGCTTCGCCAACCCGCTGTACCTGCGCCCGGAGGCCATCGAGGAGTACGCGAGCCTCGCGCCGGAGGACCGGGCGCGCATCGACGCCCTGGGCGAGGGTCCGCGGGCGGCCTCCCTCGCGCCGGACCTGATCGACCGGGACCCGATCTGGGCGGCCAAGTCCGCGGCCCTGGAGATCCTGTTCGGGACCCCGCGCACCCCGGGGCGTGAGGCCCTGTTCCAGGCGTTCGTCGAGCGCGAGGGCACCGGCCTGCGGGACTTCGCCACCTGGTGCGCGCTGGCCGAGGCGCACGGCGCGATCTCGCAGGACTGGCCCGCGGCGCTGCAGGACGTCGAGTCACCCGAGGTGGCCGCCGAGCGGGAACGGCTCGCCGAGCGCATCCAGTGGCACTCGTGGCTGCAGTGGCAGCTCGACGAGCAGCTGTCGGCGGCCCAGCGGGCGGCCGTCGACGCCGGGATGCGCTCCGGGATCGTGCACGACCTGGCGGTCGGCGTGCACCCGGACGGCGCGGACTCCTGGGCGCTGGCGAAGGTGCTGGCCAAGGGCGTGCACGTGGGCGCGCCGCCGGACATGTACAACCAGATGGGCCAGAACTGGTCGCAGCCGCCGTGGCGACCCGACGCGCTGGCCGAGGCGGCGTTCGTGCCGTACCGGGACATGCTGCGCACGATCCTGCGGCATGCCGGCGGCATCCGGGTCGACCATGTGCTGGGGCTGTTCCGGCTGTGGTGGGTTCCCGAGGGGATGCCGGCCTACAGCGGGACCTTCGTGACCTCCGACCACGAGGCGCTCATCGGCATCTTGGCGCTGGAGGCGCATCGCGCGGGCGCCTGGCTGGTCGGCGAGGATCTCGGGACGGTCGAGCCGTGGGTGCGGGACTACCTGCTCTCCCGCGGGGTGCTGGGCACCACGATCCTCTGGTTCGAGCGCGACTACGCCGCGCAGCCCGATGTCGCGCTGATCCCCGAGCGCTGGCGCGGCGACTGCCTGGCGTCGGTCACGGTCCATGACCTGCCACCGACCGCCGGGTTCCTCGCCGGGGAGCACGTGCGCATCCGCGACGAGCTGGGGCTGCTGGTCCGCTCGCCGCAGGAGGAGCTGGCCGAGACGCAGGCCCAGATCGCGGAGTGGCGCGCACTGTGCGTGAACCGCGGCTGGTTGGCCGAGGACGGGTCCGACGAGGACCTGATCGTCGCCCTGCACCACCTGGTGGCGGCGTCGCCGTCCGTGCTGCTCGGGCTCGCGCTCACCGATGCGGTGGGGGACCGGCGCGCGCAGAACCAGCCCGGAACCGACAAGGAGTACCCGAACTGGCGGGTGCCCCTCACGGACGCGAACGGGGCGGCGGTCACGATCGAGGACCTGCCGGGGCTGCCCCTGCTCCGCCGATTGGTGGACGCGTTCCGGGCTCGGTAGGGGGGATGTCCCGATGTCCTGAGATGACACTTGCGCGCCCGTCGTTCAAGAGGTAGGATCGAACATATGTTCGAGTAGGTGAGATCACGGGGGGGTGGACATGCGGCGGTCTGACGGGGGAGCGGCGGGCTCGGAGCTTCTGGACGGGGGATTCCTGCCGGGCACGGGCACGGGCACGGGTGCGGGCGCCGATACGAGGTCGGGGGCTGGATCGGGGCTCGGGTCGGGTGCTGGGTCGGGCGTCGGGTCTGGGGTCGGCCCTGGCTCGGCGGGGCAGCGGGCATCGGCGGGCTCACCCAGCGAAGCCCCGGGGACCGCGCCACCGACGCCACCCGCGCCACCCGCGTCGTCCGCGTCGTCCGCGTCGTCCGCGCCGTCCGCGCCGTCCGCGCCGTCCGCGTCGTCCGCGCCGCTGACGTTGCCGTATCCCGCGTGGACGCGGCCTGATTGGCACACCCTCGAGCTCAGTGATCCGGTGCAGGCCCTGGTCCAGCTCGATCCGGGAGCCGTTCTGGCGGGACGCCTGGCAGCGCTGCCCGCCGGGCCGTGTCGCCATCCGCACGCAGGCGAGCGGTCGGCAGGAGAGCGGTCGGGAGGCGAGCGGTCGGGAGTCCGTCCCGGATTCCCGTGTGCATGCCAGATCGTGACCGTCGCCGCCTGGGAGGCGCAGATGGCGTGGACGATGGTGCAGTCGGTCCAGCGGCTCGTCGCCGCGGCCGGGCCGCATCCCGTCGATCTGGCGACGCCCGGCGGGCGGGTCGTTCAGGATCCGGCGCGCGAGGAGTTCGCAGCGGCGCTGCGACTCTCGCCGATGTCGATGGGCAACCACCTCGGCTTCAGCCGATCCGTGGCTGCCCATCCCGAGGTGCTGGGGCTGCTGGAGATCGGCGGCCTGAGCATCCGAGCGGCCCGGGTGATCGTGGAGGAGACGCGCGCCCTGTCCGTCGAGCAGGCCGCCGAGCTGGTCGCCGAGATCTGCTCGCGCGTCCAGGCGAACCTTGCCTCCCCTGTCCGGGCGTGGACCGCCACCGACATCGGACGCAAGACTCGGGCGCTCAAGCTCCGGCTGTTCGGTGGCCAGCCCGAGGTGCGTCGCCGAGCACTGGCCGACCGCAAGGTGAGCGTCTACCCGGTGGATGGCGTCGGGATGGCCGATCTGGTGGCGCACCTGGACCAGACCGATGCGCATCGCATCCATCGGAGACTCTCCGCGATCGCCCACGGACTGCGCTCGGATCTGGCATCCTGCGGCGACACCCGGACCCAGGACCAGCTGCGGGCCGACATCCTCGTCGACGTCCTGCTCGGCCGGGCGAATCCCCCCGTCGCACCCGCCGATGAGCCGGGCGATCCCGAACCAGCCCGTTCCCACCAGGCGTCGCAGGGAGACGCTTCGAGGCCTGCCGGTGACCCGCCCACCGCGAACCCGAGCCCGCCCGAGATCAACGTGATCGTGAGCCTCGAGACGCTGCTGGGGCTGGTGGACGATCCCGGGCAGATCCCGGGGCTGGGTCCGATCCCGGCCAGCCTGGCCCGGGAGCTGGCCGCCGACGGTCGGTGGCGGGCGTGGGTCAAGGACGCCGGCGGGGCCATCCGTGCGACAGGGACGGTGGGCTATCACCCCACGGCGGCGATCGCGCGTGCGGTTCGGGCGCGGGAGCCGCACTGCCGCTTCCCGGGCTGCCGGCAGCCGGCCCACCGCTGCGACCTCGACCACACGGTCCCGTATCCCCGCGGCGCCACCTCGGTCCCGAACCTCGGTCCGCTGTGCCGGCGGCACCATGTGCTCAAGACGCACACCGGCTGGGACATCACGCTGCACCAGGCGCAGGGCGCGAATCCCAGTAGCCAGCCGGCTGACCTCAGGGACGGCCTGCCGGGTGGCCCGGGGCCGCGCGAGGTTGGACACGGTGCCCAGGCGGTGGCCAGCTGCGCGCATGGGCGGGACGGGTCGAGCTCGGGGGAGGGACGACGCCCGATCACGATTCCAGCGCCGCGAGCACCGCGGGCAGCGGGCTCGGCTCCCTCTCCGGTGCCGCGGCCGTCGGCGGGATCACTCGGCTGGAGCTGGCGCTCGCCCAACGGCTTCCTCCTGGCCGACCAGCCAGGACCGGCGCTGGAGTAGCCCACGGGTCCATCGAGCACGCGGATGGCACGTCCTGAGCGTGGTACAGCACCTGGTGGAAGCGACTGGGACGTCGAAGCAGCGGGCCTGGTCTTGAACCCGTGCAGGCCCATGGCTGGCCCCCCCACGGTTGGACAGGTTCCTCTGCCATCAGCCGGCGGGCTCGATGAGCGTCGCCCCCGTCGAGGATCTCGCCGGTGAGGTAGTCGAGGGCGACCCACGCGTCCGCAGGTGTCGGCAGCAGGCGCCGATGTGGGCCCCTTGCTCACGGGTGGCGAGCAGCAGTCAGCTGTTCACCAGTCCGAACCCGGCGTCAGCGAGGTGGCTGGTACCGCGATGGCGGCACGTCACTCGGGCGTGGGTGGTCCACCAGCCGAGCGTTCCCTACGGTTCGCGGTCATGGCGCCGGGCGACCGAGGATCCGGTCAGGAGCGCCGCCGACCCCACGACCAAGGCAACCGCTGCTCCCGCGTACACCAGGCCTGGGCTCGAGGCCCCGTAGACGGGAGCGAGCAGCACGGCCAGAGCAGCCAGGATCAGCAGGGTCGCCGCGACCCTCGAGAAGATCGCGTTCCACCGTTGACGGGTCGTGTCCACCTCACGTCGCATCCGCCCATGCTTGGGCTCTTGTGGTGATGTCCGGCACCGGCCGTTCCTTGACATCGGGGCGGGCGTGTCAGATCCGTGAGTGGCTGCCCGGTCCTCCCGTGTGGTCGATGCGCAGGGTCAGGCCCTCGCGTCGGCCGCCTGGCAGCGCAAGGCGCGCTCGACCCCGTCGCGGCCCTCGACCACCACGCGGCGCAGCCCGTGCGGCAGGTCGTCGGCGGCCAGGAACGCATTGGTCGCCTCGACCGTCTCCGGCTCCACGAGCAGCCCCGGGTAGAGGCTGGCGACGATGAGCGTGCCCATCTCGGTGCTCCGCGAGGTCCAGATCCCGCGCGCATCGGCGAAGAACCGGTCGCGGAACGGCCGGTAGAGGTCGCGCTGCTCGTGGATCGTCAGCCCGGTGAGCGTGGCCTCCAGCAGCGAGTTGGGCAGTCCCTCGTCGTGCACCACCGACTCCCATGCGGCTGCCTTCGCCCCGGGGGTCGGGACAGCCGCGCGCAGGGCGGTCGCGCTGCGCCGGCCCGAGGCGGTGTCGTCGCGCTGCTGCTCGGCGGCGATCTCCTCCTCGCCGGCGAGCCCGCGGGCGACCAGTCGCCCGAGCAGCGACCAGCGCAGGTCGGTGTCCACCACCAGGCCTTGCACCTGAGCCGAGCCGTCGAGCAGCCCACGCAGCAGCCGCAGCTGCTCGTCGGTCCCGGCCACCGAGATCAGCGCCCGGGCGTGTGCCAGCTGGTGGTCGCTGCCCGGCGCGGCGGCCAGCAGCAGCTCGTGGGCGGCCCGGGCGAGCCGAGCCCGGTACTCGTCGCGGTGCTCGGGCGCGGCGTAGGACTCCACGGCCACCCGCACCTGCTGGTGGATCTTGCCCACGGCCCCGATGTCGGTCTCCGCCGGCAGCCCGGAGATCGCCAGGTCCAGGTACTCGCCGGTGGACATCTGCGCGTCGCGGACCATGTCCCAGGCCGCGCCCCAGATCAGCGTGCGGGCCATCGAGTCGGTCAGGTCGCCGATGTGCCCCACCGCGGTCGCCAGCGACTGCGGGTCCAGGCGGACCTTGGCGAACGTCAGGTCGTCGTCGTTGACCAGGAGCAGGTCGGCCGCCCGACCGGCCAGCCCGGGCACCTCGGTCAGCTCGCCGACCACGTCGAGCTCCGCCTGGTCGGTGCGCGTCAGGCTCCCGTCGACCAGCGAGTACAGCCCGACCCGCAGCCGGTGGCTGCGCAGCACCGGCGCCAGCCCGGCCGGGGTGGTCGGCGGCTCCTGCCGGATCGCCAGCGACTCCAGCGTGCCGTCGGCCGCCCGGGTCACCTCGGGGCGCAGCAGGTTCACCCCGGCGGTCTGCAGCCACTGCTGCGTCCACTCGCCGAGCTCCCGGCCGGAGGTGGCCTCCAGCTCCACGAGCAGATCGCGCAGCTCGGTGTTGGCGAACCTGTGCTTCTGGAAGTACACGCGCAGACCGGCGAAGAACTCCTCCTCGCCGACCCAGGCAACGAGCTGGCGCAGCGCGGACGCGCCCTTGGCGTAGGTGATCCCGTCGAAGTTGAGCTTGACCGCCTCGAGGTCGGTCATGTCCGCGGCGATCGGGTGCGTGGAGGGCAGCTGGTCCTGGCGGTAGGCCCACGTCTTGCGGGCGTTGCTGAACGTGGTCCAGGCATCGGGGTAGGCGCCGCCCAGGGCCATGACGTGGTGCGAGGCCCACTCGGCGAACGACTCGTTGAGCCACAGGTCGTCCCACCACCGCATCGTCACCAGGTCGCCGAACCACATGTGCGCCAGCTCGTGCAGGACCGTGTTGGCCCGCTGCTCGTACGCCGCCGCGGTCACCCGCGAGCGGAACACGTACTCCTCGATGATCGTCACGCAGGCCGCGTTCTCCATCGCCCCGGCGTTGAACTCGGGCACGAACACCTGGTCGTACTTTCCGAACGGGTAGGGGTGGCCGAACGCCTCCTCGAAGAACGCGAACCCGGCCTTGGTCTCGGCCAGGATCCGCTCGGCGTCCAGGTAGGACGCCATCGTCGCCCGGCACAGCACCGCCATCGGGTAGGTGCCGAACGGCCCGGCGTACTGGTCGCGCACCGCGTGGAACGGCCCGGCGACCAGCGACGTGATGTAGGTCGACATCCGCGGCGTGGGCGCGAAGTCCCAGCGGGCGACGCCCTCGCGCACCGCCGTGGGCTGCGGCGTCGCACTGGTGGAGACCACCTCCCAGTGCGCGGGCGCGGTGACGTGCCAGGTGTGCACGGCCTTGAGGTCGGGCTGGTCGAAGCACGCGAACGCCCGCTGTGCGTCGGCGGTCTCGAACTGCGAGTAGAGGTACACCTCCTGGTCGACCGGGTCGACGAGGCGATGCAGCCCCTCGCCGGTGCGCGAGAAGGCGCAGTCGGCGGTCACGACCAGGACGTTGCGGGCGGCCAGGCCGGGCACCGGCAGCCGCTGCCCGTCGTACCCGGAGAGGTCCAGCGGCAGGCCGTTCAGAGTGGCCGAGACGATGACCGGCGCGACGATGTCCACCCACGTCTGCGCTCCGGGCGTCGTGGCGTCGAAGGCGATCGTGCTCGCCGAGTGGAACGTCGTGTCCGACAGGCTCACGTCGAGGTCCACGTCGTAGGTGTGCACCCTCAGCAGCGCCGAGCGCTGCGCCGCCTCGTCGCGAGTGAGCGCAGGATTGGCCACGGGACCTCCAGGGGGAAGCGGGCGCGCAGGCCCGCGGATCGATCGGAATGCCCCGCGATTGTCTCAGTCCGCGTCGCCGAAGCGACCGGAGGGGGCGAGGTCGATCAGGCTCTCTCGGATGCGCGCGAGCTCCTCGACGTCCGGCGCCGGCCAGCCGTTCGTCGGCCAGGGCTGGCCCGCCCCGGCCGTGACGCCGACCATCCCGGGCGGGCTCGCCGAGGCCCCGGACGTCCGGTACATGCGGGCGGCGACGTGGATCTCGGGCACCAGCGTGTCGGCCACCAGCGTCGCGGCGGTGGCCGAGGTGATCCCGCCGCCGGCCAGCACGATCCCCCCGTCGGGAGCGTTGCGGACCAGCCGCGCCAGCATCCGTGCCCCGTCCGCCGCGGTCGGCGCGCCACCACTGGTGAGCACCCGCGAGCAGCCGGCGTCGAACGCGGTCTGCACCGCCACCTCGATGTCCCGGGCGACGTCCGCGGCGCGGTGGAAGGTGACCTGTCGGCCCTCGGCCGCGGCCACCAGCTCGGCCAGCAGCGGCCGGTCGATGTCGCCGTCCGGCGTGAGCACGCCGACCACCACCCCGTGCGCGCCGAGGGCGACCGCTGCGCGCAGGTCGCGGCGCATCACCGCGACCTCGTCGCGGTCGAACACGAACCCGCCGCCGCGCGGCCGGATCATCACGTGCACCGGAACCCCGCGCGGCTCGGCGAGCTCCAGGACCGTCTCGATCGTCCCGGCCGACGGGCTGGTGCCGCCCTGCGGATCGCTGTCGCACAGCTCGATCCGGTCCGCTGCGCCGAGCAGGGCGAGCCGGGCGGCTCCGACGGACGTGGCCAGGACCTCGATGCGCGCGGGACACATGGGCACAGCATCGTCCAGACTGTGCGTCCATGCGGGTGCATCTGGGCACAGACCATGCCGGGTACGAGGTCAAGGAGCTGCTGGCCGCGCATCTGCGCGACAACGGGCACGACGTGGTGGACCACGGTGCCCACGAGTACGACCCACTCGACGACTATCCATCCTTCTGCTTCGCCGCGGCGCAGGCCGCGGTCGACGAGCCCGGGAGCCTGGCCATCGTGCTGGGCGGCTCCGGCAACGGCGAGCAGATCGCCGCCAACAAGGTCCCGGGCACGCGCGCGGCACTGGCCTGGTCGGTGCAGACCGCGCAGCTCGCGCGTGAGCACAACGACGCGAACGTGCTGTCGGTGGGCGCACGAATGCACGAGCTGGCCGAGGTCTACCGCATCGTCGCGGCGTTCCTGACCACGGCGTACAGCGGCGACGAGCGGCACTCCCGCCGGATCGCCCAGCTGGCCGACTACGAGGCCAGCCGGTAGCCCGGCCGGTCGCGCCCGGCGGGGTCAGCCGGCTCCAGCCGGGCGCAGGCTCCGGTCGGGGAGGCTCCGGTCGGGTCCGCCCGACTCAGGCGTCGGCCGGGCTCAGGCGTCGGCCCGCCTCAGGCGTCGGCCCGCCTCAGGCGTCGGCCCGACTCAGGCGTCGGCCCGCCTCAGGCGTCGGCCGGGCTCAGGCGTCCTTCGACCAGGTCGAGTACGGGGTGGCCGCCAGGTTCACGTTGTAGTAGCGCGCATCGCCGGAGACGTCCGCCCCGGCCCAGGCGGGCAGGTCGAACTCCTCGCCGGCCGAGCGCAGCTCCACCTCGGCCAGGACGAGTGGCGCGTTCGCCCCGCCGAACTCGTCGACCTCCCAGATGTGCCCGCCGACCCGGACCAGGTGCCGGATCTTCTCCACGACCGGCCCGTCGGCCAGGTGCGCGAGCATCGCCTCCGCGTCGCCCACCGGGATCGTGTACTCGAACTCCAGGCGGGTCACCCCGGTGGTCGGCCCCTTGATGGTCAGGTACGCCAGGTGTCCGCGGATCCGCACGCGCAACGTGGTCAGCCCGCGCGTCAGGTAGCCCTGCACGATCCGGCTGGACTCCAGCACCACCGGACGCCAGGCGTCGGAGGTGACCAGGAACTTGTGCTCGATCTCCATCCCCATGAGGGCAGTCTCCCTCGCGCGCCGGCGGGACGGCGGGTGGGGTGACCCCTACCAGCAGCCGGTCACCGTGCTGGCAGTGCGATCCACCGCCGTGCGCGTCTGCGCGCGCGTGTAGCGGGTCGGTCGCTGGTTCACGATCGAGACGAAGATCTTGGTCCGCCCGTCCGAGCCGGCGGCGTACCCGGCCAGCGCGATCGAGTCCGCGACGGTCCCGGTCTTGGCCTGGATGCGGCCCGCCGCGCACTTGGCGGGCTTGCTCGTGAACCGCTTGTAGCTGGCCTTGAGCGTTCCGGTCCGCCCGGCGACGGGGAGCCAGCCGCGCAGGCCGGCCAGCTCCGGGTGCTTCGGGTCCAGCGCCCGGTTGAGCGCCGAGGTCAGCGCCTTGGCGGTGACTCGGCCGTCCAGCGAGAGTCCGCTGCCGTCCACGATCCGCACTCCGGACAGCGGGATCGACAGTGAGCGCAGCACCTGGGCCTGGGCGGCGCGCGCCCCGGCCCAGTCCGCCCGCTTCCCGCGCCCGACGGCGATCAGCCGGAACAGCATCTCGGCGGTGTCGTTGTCCGAGACCAGCAGGGCGTGGGAGACCGCCTGCCCGACCGTGTGCCCGGCGAACCTGGCCACCGTGGCGGACCCGGTCGGGGCGGTGCGCTCCCCTCGGTACTTCGCATCGATCCCGAGCGTGCGCAGGCGGGCGACGAAGTACGCGCCGGCGTCGGCGGTCGCGTCGCGCACCTTGCGGTCGTCGCGAGCGAACGCGCCCACGCTGCGCACCTCGCTGGGCACGTAGCTGGCGCGCCAGCCGTGGGCGAAGCCGGACCCGGGGAACAGCGAGTCGTCGGCGTAGACCGAGACCGGACCCGAGTAGGCGGCCGCCGCGACGTTGGAGGAGGGGGTGGGCGTCGGCGACGTGGTGGTGGCGGCGGACGGGCTCGGGGTCGGCGCGGGCGACGCGGTGGGTGCGGTGGAGCCGCGCAGGGCGGCAGCCGTGCTCGAGGCCAGGGCGCGCAGGTTCGCGCTGGTGAGCAGCGGGTCGCCGCCGGCCACCAGGACCAGCTCGCCGGGCTTGGCCCCGGCGCGAACCGTGGTGGGCAGCCGGTGGGCTGGTCCCAGCTGCTTGAGCACCCCGACCGAGGTCAGGATCTTCGTCGTGGACGCGCCCCGCAGAGAGGCGTTGCCGCGCTTGGAGTAGACGTAGCGGCTGGTGGAGGTGTCCCAGACCGTCATGGTGAACCGCTTGCCCAGCACCTTGGACTTCGTGCGCGCCGGCAGCTTGGCCACGATCCGCGCGTTCGCCCGAGCGGTGGCCGCCGCCGCGCGAGCGGAGGTCGCGGTGCCGGCGGGCGTCAGGACGGCAGCACCGGTCGCCGCCAGGACCGCGGTACCGGTCGCCGCCGGTGCGGAATGGGCGACTGGCCCGGCGTGCGCGGCGGGCAGCGGCGCGGTGGCCGCCAGGGGGACGACCAGCAGTGCCGAGGTGGTCAGAGCGGTGACGCGGCGCATGGATCCCTCCCGCACCGCCGGGCCCGGCGGCGCAGGGGGGACGGTATCGCTGGCGCACCGATCGGCTGGCGCATGCGCCGGTCAACGTGGGGCTAAGGAGGACCTCTCTGTCAGGTGCCGACCGGGATCCAGACCAGACCCAGCTGCGTGACCCGCACGTCGGTGCGCTCCAGACCGACCGCCATCGTGGAGAGGTCGGCGGCCTTGGCCCGCCACTGGTCGGCGATAGCGCGCGTCTCGGCGTCCAGGTCGGCCTGCACGTCGGCCAGCTGACGCTCGAGGTCGTCGACGCGGCTCTCCGCGGCGTCGACCCGGCTGTTCGCGGTGGACATGCGGCGCATCGAGGTGCCGATGCTCATCGATCGCCGTCCGAACAGCCCGCCGAGCATGTCGGAGGCCATGCTGCTGTTGCGCTGCGAGCGCTGCCGGTCCACCGCGCCCTGGGCAGTCGTGACCCGGCGCTGGATGTCGCCTAGCCGCCGCTCGTACTTGGACCGCAGGGCGGCGATCGCCTGGTCTCCACCGTCGGCGGCCGCCGCCTGACAGCGCGCCGCGAACTGCTCGGCCGACTCGCCGACCCGCCCGTAGAGCTTGAGCGTCGGATTCGTCGGGATCTCGACGGTCAGCGAGCGGACGAGATGATCGGTCAGGTCGCGCTGAAGCGTGGTCCACCACGGCTTGCGGGCCACCTCCGAGGGCGGCAGCCGGTAGACCGCGCCCGGCGGTGCGGTGGGCAGCAGGTCGCGGTCGTCGTAGTCCACGGCGACGAAGGCGCGCGCGTCCGGCAGCGCGCTCAGCGCGGACAGGACCGCCTCGTACTCCTGGTCGAGGATCAGGTCGGCCTTCGTGTCGTCGAACCGCACCAGCACGCGGGCGATCGCGGCCGGCACCAGGCGGTGTCCGGGGACCGCACCCACCTGCGCCGCCCAGGAGGCGGCCGGGTCCAGGTAGGAGACCGGCACACCCGCGGCGACCGCGGGGGCGACCGGGCTCTCGTCGGCCGCCAGCGGAGTGGTGGGCGGCGTGGAACCCGGGGTGGGGGAGGTGGCGGCGGGAGCGGGCTGGGCGGGAGTGGGCTGGGTGGGAGCGGGCTGGGCGGGAGCGGGCTGGGCGGGAGTGGGCTGGGTGGGAGCGGGCTGGGTGGGGGCGGGCTGGGTGGAGCCGGGAACGGTCTCGGCTGGAGCGGCCTGGCCGGACCTCGGGGCCTGGGCGGCCCCCGGAATCTGGGCGCCTCCCGCGGCCACCCCTTGCCCGCCGGCGCGCCCCGCCGTCAGACTCGCGACCTGCTCGCGGCTCAGCGGGCCGCGCAGGTAGCTCATCGCCCAGCGGGTCGTCATCACCTCGACGGAGTCCTTGCTGGCCCGCTTGAGCACGAACTCGCGCTTGCCCATCGCCGAGATCGTGGCCGCGACGGCCGCTTGGTCGATCGTGCCGGCGGCGCTGGTCAGACCGTCCAGGAGCCGGTTCTTGTCCTGCTCGGTCTGCAGCCGCCCGATCAGCCAGGTGCCCGCGTTGGACAGGGCCTTGTAGTCCACGTCGACCGGGTTCTGCGTGGAGAGCACCACCCCGACCCCGAACGCGCGGGCCTGCTTGAGCAGGAGCATGAGCGGCTCCTTGGTCGGCGGGTTGCCGTTCGGCGGCAGGTAGCCGGCCACCTCGTCCATGTAGACCAGCGTGCGCAGGTCCGACGTGCCGCTCTGCCGGCGCATCCACGAGATGAGCTTGGTCAGCACGACCGACGTCGCCGACTGCCGCTGTTCGTCGGAGAGATGCGTGATGCTCACGATCGCGCAGCGCGGGCGACCGTCCGGACCGTGCAGCATCGCGTCGATGTCGATGCGCTGGCCCTCCATCCACGGCGCGAACGCCGGGGCGGCGAGCAGCCCGTTCAGGCGCATCGCCAGCTTCATCCGGTCGGCGGGCGGGTAGTAGGCGTCCAGATCCAGGACGCCGACCTTGCGCATCGGCGGCTGCTGCACACTGGCCACGAGCGTGGCCATGTCCAGCGCCCGGCCCTGCGCCCAGGAGGCATTGATGATCGTGGCCAGCAGGATGTGCTCGCGCGAGCTCATCGGGTCGGACTCGATGCCCAGCAGGTTCAGCAGGCTGGAGACGTACGCGTCGATCTCCTCGGCCACCGCCTGCGGGTCGCCGAGATCCGCGGGCGCGTCGAGGCTGCCGATCACGTTGAGCTGGATCCCGTGCGGGGCGCCGGGCGTGTAGACAGCGACGTCGACTCCGGAGTGCAGGGCGGCCACGTCCGGGGGGCCGAGCTCCCATCCGGCCAGGCCCTGCGCCCAGCGCTGCGCCTCGGCAGCGGCGAAGTCCTCGACCGACTGGCCGGCCTTGGCGGCGTCGCCGGGATTCACCCACGGCTGAAACTCCGCGGCGCTCAGCCCGGGGAAGGTCAGGGCGAGGTTGGTGAGGTCGCCCTTGGGGTCGATGAGCAGGGCGGGGATGCCCGCGCGCAGACACTCCTCGATCAGCACCACCCCGAGCCCGGTCTTGCCCGAGCCGGTCATGCCCACGATCACGCCGTGGGTGGTCAGCTCCTCGCTGGGCAGGGTGACGGGCGCGCCCGTGCGCTGGTGGGTGGCGGGATCCACGATCCCGCCGAGTCGCAGCTCAGCCATTCCCGCAGGCTAGGCAGGAGCCCCCGGGAGCCGCGCGCTGGCGGTGCCCCCGAAGACGCGAACGGCCCCAGCGGATGCCGGGGCCGTTCGAGGTTCGTGACAGGTCAGGCGGACTTGCCCCACCGGCGGGCGCGAGCGCCGAAGACGGCCGCGAGGCCGATCATGATCGCGCCCAGGCCGACGATGACCAGGGTGGTGGTCGAGTCCGCGCCGGTCTTGGCCAGGTCGTCTGAATCGCTGCCCTCGTCCGAGCCGTCGTCGGTGTCCTCGGCGTCGGTGACGACGACCGTCAGGGTCTCGGTCCAGGCCGCCCCCGTCGGATCGGTGCCCGTGCCGGTGACCGAGTACGTGCCTGCCTCGGTGGCGTCCAGCGTGGTCGAGCCGTCGCCCGCGGCATCCAAGGCCAGCGACTCGTCGCCCGAGGTCGCGGCAGGAGCCAGCGCCAGGAACCCGGCCGCAGACACCTGATGCCACTCGATCGCGACGGTGGATCCGCCCAGCAGGCCGGTGATCGAGACGCTGATGCCCTCTTCCGTGGTCCCGCCCATGACGCTCATGTTCGGCACCCCCGGCGGATAGGCGGCTGCGGGGCCGGCTGCGACGCAGAACGCCGCAAGTGCGATGAGAAGTCCGCTGACGATCTGACCGATTCGCTTCATGCTGCTCCCCACAACGAGTTGACGTGTGCGGGCAGAACCTAGCGTTCTCCGACGAGGCAAGGCAATCCGGGGGACCCCT
Source organism: uncultured Bifidobacteriaceae bacterium (assembly GCA_964418695.1). Taxonomy (GTDB): domain Bacteria; phylum Actinomycetota; class Actinomycetes; order S36-B12; family CAIYMF01; genus Prado023. The sequence goes on from CAYQMN010000006.1 coordinate 140,485, forward strand.
TGCCTCGGATTCCGCGGCCACTCGCGTCGTCGAGCGACGGCCGAGAAGCGCGGTGATCCGCCCCATTCGCCGCGGCGGGCTCCCTTGGGGAGATCAGGTCGGCAGAAAGGTCATCCGAGAGCGACGGATTCCGCGGCGGAACCCGGAATCGGCCGGGTCTCGCGCCGGCCCGTGGCGCAGCCGAGGCGCTCAGCAGGGTCGGTCGGTGATCGTCGTCTTCTGGGGCGTGGCCAGCGGCTGCTCGGGCGAGCTGGCGGCTCCAGGCAGCCTGGGCTCCCGGAAGAGGACCGAGACCGTCTGCGCCGCGCGCGGCGGCAGCGTCACGTCCAGCACCAGCGAGGGCCGGCCCTCCTCGCTGAAGGGCGCGTAGAACGCCGGCTCGCCGTTCACGCTCACCGAGAGGACCTGGGCGCGATTGGGCAGGTGGACCTGCGCGAGCGTGGAGTTGATGGGGCCGCTCTCGCCGACCTTCGCCTGGGCGATGACATAGTCGGGCAGGTCCTGGCCCTTCGGCACGGCGTTGGTGAGCGTCACCGTGAACGTGGAGCGGACCATGTTGCGGCTGTCCGCGCACTGCCCGACCTCGTAGTGGACCGCGCGCTCCAGGTAGGTGTCCAGCTTGGAGGCCGAGGAGTTGATGGCGACGAGGTCCACGCGTGAGCCGTCCGGCGCGGCCAGCGCCCCGCCGGCGGAGGTCTGGATGATCTGGTCCTGCAGGCCCGGCGTGGCCGACCAGGCCAGGATGCGGCGCTGGCCGATCGCCTGCGCCAGCGCGGTCTGCGTCGCAGCCGTGGGTGGCGCGGCGATCACCGCGTCCAGCGCTGTCCTGGCGACCTGCTCCTGGTACTCCTTGCGCTCCGGGGACTCCGCCGCCTCGGGGAACTTCTCGTAGATGCCCGAGAGGGCGAAGTCGGTCAGCTGGTGGCCGGTGAGCGAGCCGCCGTCGGGCAGGGCGGCCTTCGCCCCGCTGGCCTGCATGAGGTCGCCGAGCGCGATCACGTCGGCCGACAGGGCTCCGTCGAGCTTCTCGCCGGTCTTCTGCCGCCACGCCGCCACCCAGTTGGCCGCCGCGTTCGGGAAGTTGGCGCTGATGTTCATCCCCGACACGAGCTTCGCCTCGTCGCCGTAGCGCGCGATGTACTGCGCGCTGGTCGAGCTCGGGAACTGCTTGAGGGTGGGCAGGTCGGAGTTGGATCCGACCTGCTCGACGCTGAACCGGCCCTTGCTCGCGCGCACGATCGCCCAGGTGCCCAGGAATCCGCCGACCCCCCGAGCCTCGTTCGGGTTCAGCAGGGCGACGAAGTAGCGCTGGGGTGTCTCGGCACCCAGCAGCGCCGGGATGATGTGCCCGGCCCGGATCACCGAGGTCAGCGTGTCGTCCAGCGACTCGATCTCGTCGGCCAGCTGGGTGCGCGCCTCCTCGACCTGGCCGATGACCAGCGCGCCGTCCGCCGCCGAGGGCGAGGCCACCAGGGTGGCGTAGGCCGTGCGGATGCCCAGCTGCGCCTCCTGAAGCGGCGGCACGGCGGCGGCGACGGTGGCAGTGCGGATGCGACCGCGCGGGCCCACGACCTGCTCGGGGGTCAGGGCGTCCAGGGCGTGCAGCGCCGGCAGCAGCGAGTCCACGGTCTGGTCCAGCGAGGCAGCGATCGCGCGGGCCGTGGTCGGCGTCGCGCCCAGGACCGGGACCCGCGCGGCCAGCGACCAGATGATCGACCCGGTCTGGGACACGGCCGCCTGGGAGTGCTGCGCCGCCGACTGCATCGCGGTCGTGCTGGCCGTGACGTCGCGGGTGCCCAAGGCCGCACGCGCTGCCACGAGGTCGGCGCGGGCGGCGGTCAGCTGCGAGTTCGCCGCGCGTGCGGTGACCAGGAACCAGGCCGAGAGCCCGGCCACGGCGAGCACGACCAGTGCGCCGAGCAGCAGCCAGCGGCGCACGTCAGAGGACTCCCGGATTGCGCGGAGCCGGACTCTCCTGAACCGGCTGCCCGGAGCCGTCGGCTCCGTGCGGGAGCACCGGCGACCCGGCCTGGGCGGGGGTGCCCGCCGGTGGCCCCGGCAGATCGGCGGGGTCCATCATCCGCCGCGAAGTGGCCTCCGTTCGGCCGGTCTCCTCGCCGTGTCCGTACCCGTACCCGTAGCCGTACCCGCCATAGCGACCGCGCCGAGACCGCATCGGCACGAAGTTCAGCACCACGCCGAGCAGCCGTCCGCCCACCTGCGTGATCGAGTCGGCGGCCATGCTCACCTGCTCGCGCGTGGTCACCCCGTGCCGGGCGATCAGGATCGCGCCGTCGGCGAGCTTGCTCAGCACCGCGGCATCGGTGACCGGCAGCAGCGGCGGGGCATCGATGAGCACGATCTGATAGTCGGCCACCAGCTCCTCCAGGAGCGCGCCCATCTGATGGGAGCCGAGCAGCTCACTGGGGTTCGGCGGGATCGGGCCCGAGGGCAGCACGTCCAGCAGCCCGCGGTTCCAGCTGACCAGCACCTCCTGGTAGGTGCGCCGACCGATGAGCACGTCGGTCAGCCCCACGCTGCCGTCGACGCCGAGGTACTCGGCGACCCGCGGCCGGCGCAGGTCGGCCTCGATGAGCAGCACGCGGGCGCCGGCCTGGGCCAGCGTGATCGCGAGGTTCGCGGTGGTCGTCGACTTGCCCTCGCCGGGCAGCGCCGAGGTCATCACGACCGTGCGCGGGGGGTTGTCCACGTTCACGTACTGCAGGTTGGTGCGGATCGAGCGGAACGCCTCGGAGCGCACCGACGAGTGGTCCAGGGCCACCAGCGGCCGGGACTTGGCCTGGCTGTCGTACCCGACGGTCCCCAGCAGCGTGGCTCCGGCGGCCTGGGTGAGCTCCTCGGTGGAGCTGACCGAGGTGTCCAGGACGTGGCGCAGCACGGCGACGCCCACGCCCAGGAGCAGGCCGAGGAGCGCGCCGAGGGCCAGGTTCAGGTTGGTGCGCGGCGAGACCGGGGCCAGCGGAGCCACGGCGGGCTTGGTGACCGAGGGCTTGACCGGGGCGCTGCCGCCGCCGGCCGGGGTCTCCAGCCGGGTGATCTCCTTGGCGAAGCTGTCCGAGACCGCGTTGGCGATGAGCGCGGCCTGCTGGGGGTCGGCATCGGTCACCGAGACGTTGATGAGCACGGTGTTGGGCGGCGCCGTGGCGCTGACCCGGCCGGCCAGCAGCGACGGGGTCGTCCGCAGGTCCAGGGAGTCGATCACCGGCTCCAGCACACCGGGGGAGTCCACGATCGCGGTGTAGGACTTCACCCGCTGCTGGGCGAACAGTGCCCCGGTGTAGGCGGAGTCGGACCCGTCGTTGGCCATGGAGACGAACATCTGCGCGCTGGCCTGGTACAGCGGGGTGGACACCATCGAGAACAGGGCACCGAGCATCGCCCCGCCCAGAGTCGTCAAGGCGATCAGCAGCCAGCTGCGGCGCAGCACGGCAAGGTAGTCGCGCAGTTCCATCGGCTCACCCCCTGGTCGACCGGGCGCAGCCTATAGCGGCGCGACCCAGCTTTCGCGGGCGGTGCCCGGCGTGGCTGCCCGCGAGGCGCTCGATCGGACCCGAGGGCGGCGTCGGAGCGGGTTTGGCGGGCCGAGGATCGGGGCAGGGCGTCGGGTAGGCGGGTCGGGAATCGGGGCACGGCGTCACTGCGCGAGGCGCAGCACCGCGACCAGGGAGTCGACGCAGTCACGGAGCAGCTCGGCAGTCGCCGGGTGCCACTGCGAGCCCAGGACATGCGGGTCGGGGACGTCGTCGGGGTGGACGGGCGCCGGCTTGGCCTCCCGCCCGCCCAGCCGCCACCGCGGGGGCGGGCTGGGCTGCTGCGCCGGATCGAGGGTGGGCAGGTGCCCGCGCAGGGCGTCGAGCTCGGCGACCAGACCGCGAGCCGTCAGCGGCGCGCCATCCGGGGCGCTCAGGGTGGCGCCGGACTGCCGGACCCAGTCGGCGGTCCGGCCGGCCTGCCGCAGGGTGAACGTACGCGACCGGGTGCTCGGGTCGAGCTCGGAGATGGCGGTCCGGTGCTCCCGGGCCATCGGCAGGATCAGGTCGGCCCAGGCGGTGAGCTCGCGCGTCAGGGGCGCCGCGCGGTGGTCCGCCCAGTGGTCGGTCATCGGCGCCGCGACCGGGCACCCCTGGGCGCCGGCCAGCGCATGGGTGCCCGCCGATCGGACCTCGACGCGGCCGGTCAGCTCGGGGCTGCCCGCCACCGCGTCGCGCAGGAGCCACTGGGCTGACGGGGACCGGCAGATGTTGGCCGTGCAGACGAACAGCACCCTCATGGACCGCCCCTTCCGCTGGGCAGGATAGGGGTCGGCGCGCGTGCCCTCCTGGCGCCGGGGTCAGCGGGTCAGGCGCGTGGCGGGGTCAGGCGCGGTGGTGGGTGGGGGTCTGCAGGGCGGGCTGGGCGGGCGTGCGCGGGCTCAGGCCGCGGCTGTCCGCGCCCCACAGGACCGACGCACCGGCCAGGGCGACCAAGATCAGGACCAAGATGAGGATCGGCTCCATCGTGAACACCTCCTTGACTTCATGGTGCTCCCTTTCTGCGCGAGTGAAACCTTGGATCGGGCCGTGCGCGACGCCTCCTGGTGTGACGTTGCAGACATCTGTCGGATGGGCAGTGCCCGGGGAGCGCCCAGCCCCGAAGCAGGGGTTGGAGCATCGCGGACGGTGATCTACTCTGTGCCGAGTTAGGTAAGGCTTGCCTGAGCGCGGCTGGTCGCCTGGGCGCACGACGGAGCGGAGCGACCCATGGTCGGCAACTTCCTCATCGGCCTGCGGGAAGGCCTCGAGGCCGCGCTCATCGTCAGCATCCTCATCGCCTACCTGGTCAAGACCGAGCGTCGTCACCTGCTGGGGCGCGTCTGGCTCGGCGTCGCCGCCGCGGTGCTCCTGGCGATCGCCTTCGGGGCGGCCCTCACGTTCGGCACCCGCACTCTGACGTTCGAGGCGCAGGAGGCGATCGGCGGCACCCTGTCGATCGTCGCGGTCGCGCTGGTCACCTCGATGGTGTTCTGGATGGCCGGGCACGCCCGCCACCTCAAGGGCGAGCTGCATTCCAAGGTCGACGCGGCGGCCGGCGGCCGGGGCATCGCCCTGGTCGGTGTCGCGTTCCTCGCTGTGGGTCGGGAGGGGCTGGAGACCGCGCTGTTCCTGTGGTCGGCCGTGCAGGCGGCCGGTGGCGGTCTGGCTCCGCTGCTGGGCGCGCTGCTCGGGCTGCTGACCGCGGTGGTGCTGGGCTGGCTGATCTACCGCGGAGCGCTGCGACTGAACCTGGCCACCTTCTTCACCTGGACCGGCGCGCTGCTCATCGTGGTCGCCGCCGGGGTGCTCTCCTACGGGGTCCACGACCTGCAGGAGGCCGGCATCCTGCCCGGGCTGCACAACCTCGCCTTCGACGTCAGCGAGCAGATCCCGCCGGCCAGCTGGTACGGGACGCTGCTCAAGGGCATCTTCAACTTCTCCCCGGCCACCACCTGGCTGGAGCTCGTCGCCTGGCTGGGCTACCTGATCCCGGTCATGACGCTGTTCCTGCGCAAGGTTCGCGCCCCGAAGCCAGGCGCCGGGCCTCGGCCGGTCGCTGCGGCCCCGGCACCCGCCGCCTCCGCTCCCGCGCCGGACGCCGCGGCTTCCGCGCCCGCCCCCGCCCCCGCGCCCGCCCCCGCCCCCGCCCCCGCCTCCGCGCCCGCGCCGGACGCCGCGGCTTCCGCGCCCGCCGTCGCCGCCCCCGCCTCCGCGCCGGACGCCACGCTCTGACCCCTCCCCTCGCCCTACTCACTCACGAAGCTCAGGAGAACCCCGATGGCCGCTCGTTCGCGCGCCCTGCTGCTCACCGCCGGCGTCGCCGGTCTGCTCGCCCTCGCGGGCTGCACCGAGAACGTCCAGAACGCCGGCACCGACGGGTCGATCGCCGTGGCCAGCGCCGACTCGGCGTGCGATGTGGCCACCGGCTCGGCGCCCTCGGGCACCGTCGTGTTCAACGTGAAGAACACCGGCAGCCAGGTCACCGAGTTCTACCTGCTCGGCGAGGACGGGCTGCGGATCGTCGGCGAGGTCGAGAACATCGGCCCGGGCCTCACTCGCGACCTGGTCGTGCAGGCCGCGCCGGGCAGCTACTTCACCGCATGCAAGCCGGGGATGGTCGGCGACGGCATCCGCGCGGCGTTCACCGTGACCGACTCGGGGGCTGATCTCACCCCGACCGGGCCGCTGGCCGAGCAGATCGAGGCCGCGACCACCGCCTACGCGGCCTACGTGCGCGACCAGACCGAGCAGCTGGTGACCGACACCGACGAGTTCGCGAAGGCCTACGTGGCCGGCGACGACGACACGGCCCGCGCGCTCTACGCCGCGACGCGCATGCACTGGGAGCGCATCGAGCCGGTCGCCGAGTCGTTCGGCGACCTCGACCCCCGGCTGGACCTGCGCGAGGCCGACCTCGAGGAGGGCCAGGAGTGGACCGGCTGGCACGCCATCGAGAAGGACCTCTGGCCGCCGGCCACGGGCTACACCGCGCTGACCGACAAGCAGCGCCAGGCGCTGGCCGACCAGCTCGTCGCCGACACCGCGACCCTGCACGAGCGGGTCACCGGGCTGACCTACACCGCCTCGCAGCTGGGCAACGGCGCCAAGGAGCTGCTCGACGAGGTCGCCACCGGCAAGGTCACCGGCGAGGAGGAGGCCTGGTCGCACACCGACCTGTGGGACTTCCAGGCCAACGTCGACGGTGCCCGCGTGGCCTACGAGGACCTCAAGCCGGTCGTCGAGCAGAAGGACCCGGAGCTGGCCGCGCAGCTGGACACCCAGTTCGCGGCTCTGCAGGCCGAGCTGGACAAGTACAGGAAGGGCGACGGGTTCGTGCTCTACACGGACCTGTCCGCCGAGCAGATCAAGGCGCTGGCCGCGGCCGTGGACGCGCTGGGCGAGCCACTCTCCCAGCTCACGGCGACCGTCGTGCTGTGACCGCCAAGCACGGCCAGCTCGGCTCGCCGGCGGTGCGCTTACGCGGGCGTTGTCGCGGGCAGGAATCGGCCACACGGTGGCGGGAATCGGCCACATATGGCCGATCGGTGACCCGCCGCCTGGGTACCCGCGGGCGGGCCGGGCGATGACCGGGTCGGGGCGCTCGGGGCTGTCTCGGCGCGGGTTTCTCGGGCTGATGGGGGTGGGGACCGCCGGGGTGGCGGTCGGGGCTGCGGCGGCGGTCGCGGCACAGGACGAGCCGGGTGGGATGCCGGGGGAGACCGGTCAGGCGTACCCCTTCCACGGGGCGCACCAGGCCGGCATCCTCACCCCGGCCCAGGATCACCTGCACTTCGCCGCGTTCGACCTCACGGCCCAGGGCCGCGACCAGGTCCGCGACCTGCTCACCCTGTGGACTGCGGCGGCCGCCCGGATGACGCAGGGCCTGCCCGCCGGCCGGTTCGGCCCGGCCGCTGGCCCATACGACGCGCCCCCGGACGACACCGGCGAGGCTGACGGCCTGCCGCCGTCGGGGCTCACGATCACCTTCGGGTTCGGGCCGACGCTGTTCACGACCGCCCAGGGCGAGGACCGCTACGGCCTGGCGGACCGGCGGCCCGCCGGACTCGTGGACCTGCCGCTCTTTCCGGGCGACACCCTCAACCCGGCGCGCAGCGGCGGCGACCTGTGCGTGCAGGCCTGCGCGAACGATCCGCAGGTGGCTGTGCACGCGATCCGCAACCTGGCCCGGATCGCGTTCGGCACCGCGGTCGTGCGCTGGTCGCAGCTGGGGTTCGGGCGCACCTCGTCGACCAGCACCAGCCAGGTGACACCGCGCAACCTGTTCGGGTTCAAGGACGGCACCGCGAACGTCCGGGCCGAGGACGCGGACGCCGACGCCCAGGTGTGGGTCCAGACGGAGGACTCCGCCGGCTGGCTGACCGGGGGCAGCTACCTGGTCGCCCGGCGGATCCGGATGACGATCGAGACCTGGGACCGGACCTCGCTGCGCGAGCAGGAGAACGTGGTCGGCCGGACCAAGCTCGACGGGGCGCCGCTGTCCGGTGGGACCGAGTTCACCGAGCCCGACTTCGCGCTGGCCGGCCGCGAGGGCCAGCCGCTGATCCCGGTCGACTCGCACGTGCGGCTGGCGCATCCCGACTTCTTCGGCGGGGTGCGGCTTCTGCGCCGCGGCTACAACTACACCGACGGCTCCGACGACCTCGGGCGGCTGGACGCCGGGCTGTTCTTCCTGGCCTACCAGCGCGACATCCGGACCGGGTTCCTGCCCGTGCAGACCGCGCTGGCCCGCCACGACACGATGAACGAGTACATCCGGCACACCGGGTCGGCGGTGTTCGCGGTCCCCGCGGGCGTGGCCGAGGGCGACCGGCACGTGGGTCAGGCGCTGTTCGCCTGAGTCGAGGGGCGGTTGGGTCGCGAGCCGGGTGACCAGCCAGAGCGCTCACGTGGCTGGTCGGCATTGCCGCCCGGGTACGGGTCTCGACGAGCTCGACCGGAGGGTCGTCGGGTTGGCGGGTCTCGACGAGCTCGACCGGCGGGTCGTCGGGCTACGGGGGCTGTTCGAGACCGCCTGCTCGCTCGTGTCGTCGGCGGTCACGGAGAGCCCGGGATCTCGGCGACCAGCTCGGCCTGCACGCCGACGGCGAGCCCGGCCAGGAACGTCATGAAGTTGAAGGTGTCATTCGGGGAGCCGTCCGGGTTCCACACGCTGACGTCGAGGTCCGAGGGGACCGGGTCGGGGGCCACGATCGGGTCCGGGCTCAGCCGCAGGCCGCCGCCGCGCGCGGACAGCGCCTTGACCGCGCGCACCAGCTCCTCGGGATCGGGCGGCAGCAGTCCGGGCGCCAGTCCGAGTCGGCCGGCGATCAGGGCCTGGCGGAACGCGACCACCTCGGCGGGGCGGCCGTTGGTGAGGCGCTCGTCGAAGACCGCGACGGCCAGCGAGGAGTCGAAGCTCAGGCCGCGCCGCCACAGGTGGGTGCCGCCGGTGAGCGCCCAGGCGTCGTCGACGACCACCGAGGTGACGTCCAGGTGCAGCGAGCGGCCCGGCCCGGTCGCCGGCGTGAAGACCGCCAGCCGGTCGCCGGCGACCGTGCGCAGCGCGTCCAGGGCGGCGAGCACCCCCTTGTCGCGGACCCGCTGGAGCTTCTTCGGCGCCCCGGGCGACAGCCGGGTCGGCAGGCAGATCAGGATCTGCAGCGCGGGATTGGCCCCCGCCCGGTCGACCAGGGCCTGCCAGGCGTTGAGAGTCACGTCGCCGGTCCCGATCGGCAGGCCGTCCAGGGCCGGCGTCTCCAGGTACACGAAGTCCTGGGCGCGGGTGAACGCCGCCGCCAGCGCGGTGGCCGTCTCGCGGTAGCCGCGCGCGGACCCCAGCAGCCGGCGGTCGATCGCGCGCAGCACGCTGGTGGCCGCCCCGTCCACGCTGGTCGGGATCGTCAGGCCGAGCCCGGACAGCCAGGTCCGCACGTCGGCGATCGTGCCGTCGAACGGGAAGGCGTCGGTGCCCAGCGCGTGGAGCGCCTGGGTGAGCCCCGGCTCGGCCTCCACCCCGAAGCCGACGGTCCGCAGGGTCGCGGCCCACGACGCCGGGACCGTGGGCGCGGCCGGCGTGGCCAGCGGGGTCGACGCGGCGACCGCCAGCTCGGGCGTGGTGCCGGCCACCCGCTCGCGCAGGATCTCGGCAACCCCGACCACCGCGGGTCCGCGGATCCGCGCACCGGCGGCGTGCCGCTCCTCGTCGCCGGGCGCGCCGGGGTGCCCGTTCTGGTGGGGCAGCAGCTCGTGGTGGTCGCCCAGCGGCGTGACCCCGGCGACCAGCGCGTCGGCGGCCGTGGCGGTGAGGACCGAGGCCGCCACCTCGTCGCGCGACTGGGTCGGCAGCGGCGAGCCGACCTGGATCAGCCGGGTCAGCCCGGTCCGCTCGATCGCCGTGCTGGTCCCGGCCGGGCCGACGGTGGCGGCCGCCTCGCCGCCGCGCCAGCCGTTCCACGCGGGCTGGGTCAGCAGGAGCGTGTCGCCGGTGGTCAGGGCGGCGCCGATCGTCGCCGGGCCCCACGCGGAGGCCGGAATGGAGGCCGGATCGACCAGCGCGGGGGTGCCGGACGTGACCACCAGCGTGCTGCCGGAGGCCAGCGAGCCGGCGGGCACGCTGCCGGTGAACGACTGGCCGGTCTCGCAGGCCACGATCGTGCCGCTGGCCGAGGCCAGCGCGACCAGGGCGCCGCCCACTGGGGCGGGGCGCTCCAGCCGGACCTCGGGGTAGCGCACCGGGCCGAGTCCGGTGACCACCAGGAAGTCCAGGCCCATCCGGTTCTGCGGGGTGATCGCGCCGTCGGCCAGCCGGACGACCACCCGGACGGTCCCGGTCGCGTCGACCAGCCCGCTGCCGCCCGCGCCGCGCAGGTGCCGGCCGGTGTCGGAGTCGAAGTACTGCGGCCAGACCCGCACCCAGGCACCGGCCAGGGAGACGTCGAACGTGGTCTGCACGAGCACCTGCTGGGCGGTCACGGTGCCGCTGGCCGCCGTGCCGCCGCCGGTCAGCGCGGTCATCGTGACGTCGTCGGGCAGCAGCGGGGGCGCGGCGACCGCGGGCAGGGTCGGCGCGGTCAGCGCCCCGGCCGAGCGGTCGAGGACGGGGGCGACGAGCGTGGCGGCCCCGGCGCCGAGTACCGCGACCAGGCTGCCCATCGCCGCATCGGCGGTGGGCAGCAGCACGGTCTGGCCGGCCGCCGCCGTGGCCTGGGCGACGAGGGTGCGGGTGGTGGCGCGCTTCTGGTCGGCGGCCCGGCGCTGGGCCTCGGTGGTGCTCCCGCCGACCCTGGGCTGGCCGGTCAGGTGCCCCTCGACGTCGACCAGCGCGACCCGCACGAAGTCCCGGGTGAGCCCGCCGACCGCGCCGGACGCCCACAGGCTCGCGGTCCCCGCGTACGTCCCCGCGGGCAGCACCGCCACCAGCGGCAGCGGCGCGTCGTCGGCGGTGCCCGACGTCAGCGCGAACGTCGCGGCGGCGCTGGCGGTGCCCCGCTCGCGGACCGGCCCGGTGCCGGTCACGTTCGTGACCGCCAGCCGGGAGAGGACCGCGGAGGTGGCCGGCGCCTCGTCCGGCCCGCACAGCACCGCGGTGAGCTGCGCGGTGGTCCGGGCCGTGCGGGTGGCCCCGGAGGCGAACAGGTTGGTGAAGCGGGTGGTCAGCAGCGTCCACCACGCAGCGACCGCCCCCGGGTCGATGCCGCGCCCGCGGCTGTCGAACGCGTACAGGGTGACCGACGTGGAGATCGGGAAGTGCAGCAGCTTGTCCCTGCCGCCGAGGAACGTGCCGGGCCGCTTGAGGTCGGTCATCGGCTCGGTGCCGTTGTCGAGGTTCCCGCTGGCCTGGCTCAGCCCGACGAACGCGGCCTCCTCGCTGGGCGAGGCCAGCGCCGGGATCGGCGGATCGATCCGGTCCTTGAGCAGCGCCAGTGTCGGCGGGTCCTCGGGCAGCTGCAGCGCGAACCAGCGCACGGTCGCGCGGGTGGCCGTGCCCGCGGGAGCGGTGGTCCCGTCGGCGGTCGGGACCGAGGAGAGCAGCGCGCCGAGCCGGGCCTCGACCTCGGGCAGCAGCCGGAAGACGGCCACCAGGCGGCCGGTCGTGAACGGCGGGCTGCCGGCCGGCCCGCGCAGCCGGGCCAGGATCGGGGGCAGCGTCGCGCTGGCCACGGCGAACGAGAGCAGTCCGGCGGCCGGCGGCAGCCAGTCGGTGGCTGCCGGGATGGTCAGGGTCACCCCGAGGTCCGCCCCGGGCAGGGGCAGCTGCTCGTCGGTGGAGAACCACTCGCCGAGCGCCGGCGACTCCAGGCCCAGCGAGTCGGGGGCAGGGGTCAGGACGGTCATGGGGCCACCACCGGGGCGCTCGGGGGCGACGTGCGCCCGATCGGATCGGTGACGGTCACCCGGTAGACGGTCCCGGCGACGGCGTCGGGATCCGCGTCCAGGACGTCGAACGTGCCGGCGACGTTGCTGCCGCGGCCGGTCGGCGCGGGCGCCTGGCCGGCCACGCTGGTGAGCATCCGCAGCGTCCCGCCGGGCAGCTGGCGGTACACGTCCAGGGTGTACCCGGTGCTCGCGCCGGGCGCGAGCGGATCGGGGTGGGTGAACCGGACGTGCGCCCCGGCCGCGTCGCGTGTGACCGCCAGGTTCGCCACGCCGAGCGGCGGGTCGGGCGGCATGATCGTCGTCTCTGCGGGCGCCGACGGGTTGGACCACTCGCCGGGCGGTCCGCCGCCGGGAGCCGGCGCGCCCTGCACCTCGACCCGCCACGCGTACCCGATCCAGCCGGCCAGCGACGTGCGTGGCCCGGCCGGGCCCGACCCGTCGTCGAGCACGGTGAACACCTGCGGGGCCGGAGCGCCGGTGGGCCGCGGCGGCGCGGCGCCCTCGGCCACGACCTGCATGAGCGCCGGGTCGGAGGTGGCCGTCGCCCGGCGGACCCGGTAGCGGGCCGCGGGTGTCGGCCCGAGCGGCACGGTGATCGTGAGGCGGGCCTGCAGGTCCGAGCCGACCAGCACGGGCAGCACCGCCAGGCTGGGCACCGGCGGGACGAGCAGGTTGGGTACCGCGCGCGGCACCAGCGGGGAGGTCGCGAAGTCCGCCTCCACACTCGCCGCGCTGACCGGGACGACCCGGAACAGGGCCAGGACGGTCAGCGACCCGGACACGTCGTGGGTGAACCGCGCGCTGCCCGACGGCGGGCGCGGCATCGGGTCGAGGGTCAGCTGGCGCCACCACCGCCGGGGCAGCCGCTGGCGCTGCGCGGCCCAGACCGCCCCGCGGGCGGGCGCGTCGGCGGCGGCGTCCAGCGCGGTCAGGACCGCCTGCGCCTGGCTCACGCTCGGCGCCTGCCCGGCGTCGCCCTCGCCCAGCTCGCCGGCGACCACCTCGGCCAGCTTCGCGCGCAGCGTCGTCTCGTCGGCGAAGAACACCCGGTAGGCCGCCTGCCCGGCGCCGGGCGCCCACTCCAGGGTCGCCCGCGCGCGGCCGGTCGCGTCCGGGCGCGCGGTGTACGTCAGAGTCGGCGGGATGACCACGGCGGCTGGCGGGCGCGGGTCGTGCAGGGTCGCGGTCTTGGGGTCCGAGGGCAGCGAGTCGACCCCGGCGGAGTCGTGCCACACCGCGGTGACCACCACGGTGCCGCTCTCGGTCGGGTTCAGCGCCGGACCCGGGAGGCTGACGACCAGCGTCTCGGGCGGATTGGCCGGGGTGGGCAGCGCGGTGCTGGTGGTGGCGGACCCGGCGCCCGAGGTGGTGGTGGTCAGCACCAGGCTGGCCAGCAGCCGGGCGCCCGCGGGCAGGCTCGCGACCGGCGGCACCGACACCTCGATCCGGACCGTCCCGGCCAGTGGACCGGTCGGGACCGGGGCGGTGATCGTGGGCTGGGCGGCGGTCAGGGTGAACGTCGGCCGCGGCGGACGAGGCCGGGCGGCGGCGGCGAACGGCACCCCGGACCGGTTCGACCAGCGCCCGAACCAGTCGAGCTGGGCGACCTGCCAGGTGCCGTCCTGCTCATCGACCTCGCGGTCGGCCAGCAGGCCGCGGGTGGGCGAGATCGAGGCCGGGTCGGGTCGCGCAGTGAGCAGGACCCGCCGCCCGATCACGTCCCTGGGGTTGCGCTCCACGACCGGGGCACCGCCGGGCTGGCCGATCGCGCTGGACAGCCCCGCGCCGGGCACCAGCCGGGTCATCCCGAGGGTCAGCTCGCGGCGGGCGCTGGGCGCCCCGACCGGCAGCCACGCGCCGGACGCGGGCGGGTCGAGCGTGGGCGCCGGGGGCTGGTCGAGGGGGGCGTCGATGGTGGCGGCCAGCACGACGCGCCCGGTGAGGTACCGCCCCGGACCGAGCTTCTTGACTTCGCCGACGTACTCGCGCAGTCCGGGGCTGTCCACGACCAGCGAGGACAGCGCGGTGACGGGGTCGGCGAACACCGACCCGCCGCCGGGCACCGGCAGCCCGGCCTTCGCGATGGCGCCGAAGTCGGGCGTGAACAGGCCGTCCACGACGTAGGCGATCACGTCGCCGGGCCGGCCGGGAAGATCGCGGTCCACGTCCAGGAAGCCCAGCCACCGGGCGATCCCAGGGTCGACGACGCCCTGCAGGAGGTCGAGCAGCAGCAGTCGGGTCGAGGTGCCCAGCGAGTTCCCGTTCTCGTCGAGGACCGACTCGACGACGGCCAGTGCCTGCTGGGTGGCGGAGGTGTCGTTGACCAGCTGGTCGAGCACCTTCTCCGGGGTGACGATCTGGTTGAGGACGCGGTCCAGCTCGTCGGCCGCGGTTGCCGGGTCGCACGCGGCCGGGTTGGGCGCGGCCACCACCTCGTGCATCCCCAGGCGCTGCGGAGCGCCCTCCTCCACCCGCTTGAGGCCCTGGTCGCGCCCGTCGGCCGGGCCGGCGTACCGGGCGCCCGGCCCGATCGGCAGCGGGGCCAGCCGGTACGCCTTGGCCTGCACGGCGCCGGCCGGCAGCCAGCTCACGCCGGTGACGGTCCCGGAGCCGCGCACGACCAGCCGCTCGAGGTGCGAGGCGTAGACGTGATACGGGGCCTTGCTGCGCACCGCGACCGGGGCGTCGCCCAGCGCCGTGGCGACCACGCCCTCGACGCTGAACGCGGCTTGCCGGGGGCGGATGCGGTCCACCACGTCGGTGTCGATCCGCACGCGGTTGCCGATCGAGATGCGGTCCCCGATCCCGGGCGGCTCGACGACTCCGGGAATCGCGGAGCCGGGGACGGTCGGACCGCCGACGGCCGGGCTGCCCAGCACACCCCTCGGGTCCAGGATCGGAGGAAGCACGCCGCCGGGTCCGATGACGCTGGTCGGGGTGCCTTCGACCGCGGCCCAGCAGCAGGTCTGGCCCAGCGGCAGGTAGCCGGTCACCGGGTTGTCGGCGGTGACCGTGAAGGGCGTGGTGAGCAGCGTGCCGTGCGAGTCGACCCACGTGATGTCCCGGCGGGTGAAGCCCTTGGCGACGGTCCCCAGGTTGACCCGCAGGATCGACAGCGGCACGACCGGCAGCCCGAGCAGCGGGTTGGTGAGGACCCGGTAGTGCAGGCCCTTGGCCAGGTGCGCGTCACCCACGGCGTCGATGGCCTGGCCGGACATGGCCCACGAGGGCATCAGGCCCATGGCCCCCACCCCCTTGCTCGCCCGGTCATGCGCCGGCCTCCATCCGCACCGAGCGCGGCACGGCCATGGCGTAGCGCTGCCCGGTGACGGTCGACGTGGTGGTCGTGCCCGTCCGGTCGGTGTCGGTGCGCGTGAGCACCAGCGAGATGGTGAGCGCCGCGGGCGCCGCCGGCTCGGTGAGGACCGCCGGGGCGCTGGGCGTGAGCAGGACGCGGGTGCCGGCGGCGTTGGTCACCCGCACCGCCAGGGGCACCCCGCCGGCCGTGCAGGAGGTGACCGCCAGCCCGGTCCGCCCGGTGCGCGCGATCGCCTCGGGTGCCTCCAGGAGCATCCCGGCCAGCTTCCACGTGGTCCCGTCGCGCCACCACAGGATCGACGTCCGCGCCTGTTCGGAGAGCGGCCACGGGTCCAGCCCGGCCGCGGCGAGCGCGGTGTCCAGCGCGGTGTCGCCGACCGCCGCCGCGCCGGCCGGGACCGGTGCGGAGACAATCGCGTCGGGGGCCACGAACGCCGCCGGCGCGCCGACCGTGAACCCCAGCGCGGCGAGCAGCTCGGCCTCGTCGCGGAAGCGCGAGGCCTGGAAGTGGGTGCGTGAGACCACCACGTCCTCGGCGTCCGGCTGGCTGGTCGGGGTGGCCATCAGCATCAGGTCGTACCAGGCGCCGGGCACGAGGTCCGCGTGCACTTCGCCGGTCGTCCCGCCCAGCGGCGGCTCCTCCAGGCACGGGGCCTCGCGTATCGCGTCGACGAACCGGCGCTGGCCCAGGGGGCGGTAGAGGTCGAACAGCGGCCCCCAGACCACCGTGATGGTCTCGTCGTCGGGGTGCGGCTGGTCGGCCAGGCTGCCGGGGGGCGGGTCGGTGCGCCGCAGCCGCAGCTGCAGGTGCCGGTCGTAGAGCCCGGCCAGCTGGTCGCCGTGGTCGACCGCGAGGTGGACCAGCAGGGTGTCGTCGAGCAGGTGCGGGGCGGCGTGCGTGTCGGGGTCGAAGGCGATCAGGTAGCGCTGCAGCGAGCGCGGGTCGAAGTCCTTCTCGTCGGTGAGCTCGGCCGGCGGCGAGCCGGTCGTCACCGCGCGGGCGGCGGTCCGGAACCGCCTGGACTGGGTCGGTCCGGCCTGCCAGCCGGTGGAGCTCGGCGTGGCCGGCGGCGCCGGCTGGCTGTCGGTCTTGACCCAGCCCTGCCACTGCCAGGAGATGCTGATCGTGTAGCCCTTGTTGGCGGCGAGCAGGTCCTTGCGCGCGGGCTCGTCGGCCTCGGCGTGCTCGTTGATCGTGGTCTGGAGCCAGTCGGCGAACGCCGTGTTGGCCGCGGCCTGCCCGGCGGCCGCCGCGGTCACCCCGCACAGCCGGACGACGCCCACCTGGCCGGCGTCGCTCTTGCCGGTGCCGGCCCACTCGCGGATGCGGACCGAGGCGTAGGTGGTCGCCGAATCAGGTGGCGTGTACCGGACGAGCGAGCAGATGCCCGATGCGGTGCGGATCGTGGCCTCGACCTTCGGCGTCCACTCGATCTCGCCGTTGCCCACCGACGTGCCCAGGACGACCGGGACCGAGCCGGTGGTGGGCGGCTCCTTGGGGTCCTGGGTGGCGACCTTGCCCCGCCAGCAGATCTTGACCAGCCCGACCTCGAACGCGCCGCCCTGCAGCTCGACGCGCACGATGCCCGGCCCGCTCAGCACGATGTCGACCGGGGTCTGCGACTGCCCGGTGCCGTCGCTGGCCACGCTGTTCCCGGCGGCGTCGAACGCGAGCACCTTCAGGCTGCTGCCCAACGGGTGCACGGTGACCGTCACCTGGTCGGTGGCCTCGGGCAGGAAGGCGGTCATCCCCTTGTTCGGGAACCGCAGCGTGAGCGGCCCGCCCGCGACCCCGGGGAAGGTCTTCATCGAGTCCGGGGCGGAGACCTTCACCGGGCCGATGGCGTTGGCGGTGCCGAGGTCCTGCCCGGCGGAGAAGTGGTCGGCGACCACCGCGCACACCTGCTGGGTGACGGTGCCTCCGGGTCGCTTGCGCAGGTCCCGGCACACGACCAGCAGCAGGTCGGCCTGGGTGAGCTCCGGGTCCACCCGCCCGCGCAGCTCGGTGGTCCGCACGGTGAACGAGTAGGCGGTCACCGCCGCCAGCCACCACACGTCCTCCCCGAACGGGCCGGGGCCGACCTGGCCCGGCGTCACCGAGAGGCCGGCCGCGGCCAGCAGCGGGACGGCCGAGCCCAGCGGGATCCCGGCGGTCCGCTCGCGCCCGCGCCACGTGAACCGCGACGGGAACGGCGGGGTGCCGGGGTCGATGGTCGGGAGGTCGACCGCGTCGACGTCCTGGCGCACGGCATCCTTGCCCTGCGCGCAGCTCCGGGCGGCCAGGGTCGGCGGGTCGCACAGCCGCCCCGGGGTGCCCGCGGGGTCGCCGTCGGTGCCGGCCCCGCCCTCGGTCAGCCAGTAGGTCCACGGCGCCGGATCCCAGGCCAGCAGCGCCAGGAACATCCCTTCGGACTCGCTGACGGCCACGTCGCCGTCGGCCAGCACGCCCGGCCGGTGGGTAGGCAGCCACCAGCCCGAGTCCAGCGGCCCGGCCAGCGCCGCCTGACCGTCGGGCACGATCTCCACGCCGGTCAGCCGGTAGGCGTACTTCATCTCCGAGGTGCCCGACCACACCGGTCCGGCCGGCCCCGGGCCGGGCGCGAACGCGCCGCCGGACAGGGCCACGCCCAGGTGGTGGGTGAACTCGACGACCGGCACGGTGTCGGGCCAGACGGTCTGGTCCGCGCCCGGCGCACCGGTGCTCGCGACGGCGGTGGTGAACCCGCGTCGGTCGGTCAGCGACACCTTGCCGATCGGCGGGGGCGGCGGCGGGACGCTGGCGGTCAGCGAATCGCCGATCTCGATGCCGACGCAGCCCTCGATCGAGAAGAAGAAGAACGAGACCGAGCCGCAGAACTCGCCCTTGAGGTTGACCTTGACCCCGCCGTCCTCCCAGACCGTGCACACGATCCGGCCGCGCGCGGAGACCTTGATGACGACCAGGCTCAGCTCGCCCTTGACCATGATCCCGCCCTTGAGCAGGAACGGGTCGGTGCCGAACCCGACCAGGATCAGCGCGGACGCCTCCAGCTTGATCGGCCCGGCACTCCACTTGATCTCGAACCCGGCGCCGAACCCGATGGAGAACCCGTCGAAGCTGAACTCCGGGTCGTTGCCCAGCCGGTGCAGCCTCTTCTCCTCGATCATCAGGTAGGAGAAGGCCTGCATGTCCAGCGTGCCGGGCAGCAGCTTGATGACCACCGGGTCGCCCGGGCGGCCCTCGGCGACCACGCCGTCGGACCCGATCCGCACGTAGGCGTCGGCCGGGGTGCTCGGGTA
Source organism: uncultured Bifidobacteriaceae bacterium (assembly GCA_964418695.1). Lineage (GTDB taxonomy): Bacteria > Actinomycetota > Actinomycetes > S36-B12 > CAIYMF01 > Prado023. The sequence goes on from CAYQMN010000006.1 coordinate 158,991, forward strand.
GGGGAAGTAGCCGTCGATCGGCAGCTTGAGCTCGAGCACCTTGGGGATCGTGTACGTGCCGCGGACGCCCACCATCACGGCCGTGTCGTCCACGGCGATCAGGCCCAGGATGCTCAGGCTCGGGTTCGCCGGGGCGCCCTGGGTCGGCGGGGCGACGGCCGGCTTCTTGATCAGCTTGGCGTCGATGCCGAAGATGACCGCCGGGTCGGGGAACGCGACGACGAACATCCCGGTGGCGTTGAACGTGAACGCCTGGTCGGGCATCGTCCCGACGATCATCCCCAGGCCGATCGCCCACTGGCCGCGCTGTGGGGTGAACTTGTCCTCGTACGCCACGTCGCGGAACCAGGCGATCTCCCGGCCGACCGGGTCGTTGCCGAACCCGGCCGGCAGCGCGCGGGCGCCGTTGGAGACGAACATCCCGAGGAAGCCGAAGATGCCCAGCCCGGTGGCGCCCAGCGGGATGCCGACCGGCAGGACCAGGCCCAACGCGATGGACAGGAAGTCGTGCGCGGGATCGAACGCCAGGGCGCCCATCGCCTTGGCGCCCACCGAGACCAGGTCCAGCTCCAGGGCCGCCTTGAACGCGCCGCCGTCGCCGAGGACGAGCCGGCCGGCGCCGATGAGCACGCCCGGGATCTCCACCCCGAGCGCCAGCCCGCGCAGCTCGGCGCTGAACCCGCCGTCGCCGAAGTTCGCCCGCACGGTCGCGCCCTCGATCGACACCACGCCCAGGTCCAGGGCGAACTCCAGGTCCATCTCGAACCAGCTCGAGCCCACGCCTGCGCGGGTCGCGGTGACCTGCAGCAGCTGGCCCAGCGGGCCGTCGATCTTCCAGCGCCCGGGGTCGGCGACCTCGAAGGAGGCGTCCTCGAAGACGAACCCGAACTTCTCGTACCAGGGCCCGACCTTGGCGTCGTCGTACTCCAGGCCGACCTTCTTGTACTTGACCTTCAGGCCGTACCCGTCGGCGGTCGTGATCGAGCCGAGGCCGGCCGCCTGGATGTCCAGGCCGACCGCCGCGGTGTAGTCGAACAGGATGCGGGTGCGGAAGCCGGTCGCGTCGGTGAGGCTGCGCTGCCGGTGCTCGACCTCGGCCTTGTGCAGGATGACCGAGCCCTCCTTGGTCACCGTCGTGAGCACGCCGGCCGCCACTGCCAGGGCGGCGATCCGCACCATCGCGCCGTCCACGCCGGCGGCCCCGATCCCGGCGAGCAGGGCCGGCGCCAGCGCCAGCGCGATCGCCAGGAACTCCGAGTCGATCGCGGCCAGCCCCTGCGGGTCTCCGGAGGAGGCGATCGACAGCGAGAACACGGTCTGTCCGGAGCGCGAGTCGTAGGCCCACTTGCCGGTCAGCGTGTAGACCTCGACCTGGGTGGTGCCCTGCGGCTGCGAGGGCGCCCGGACCGGCACCGGCGTGGTCCCGCCGCCGGGCTGCGGCACCGACGTGACGTTGGTGGTGGCCCACTCGACGGTGAACTCGGCCAGCGTCGGGATCGCGTCGGACCACGTGGTGACGGTGGGCGAGTCCCACGCGACGCGCAGCCGCACCAGGAACGCCAGCGCCGGGTCGCGCGGCGCGGGCAGGGTGACCTCGTCGATGTCCGCCCCGGGCACGAAGCTGCGGCGCAGCGCCGGGTCGCGGGTCTGGGTGTCGGTGGGCAGCTTCTGGTCCGAGGCGCCGGCGCCGCTGGGTGGGGTGTAGGTGCCGCCCACCGCGTAGATCTCCGCGCGCCGGTACGCGACGCGGGTCGGGTGGGTGCTCGCCGCACCCCAGCCGGCCCGCTCGGTGTCGCTGTGCTCCTTGGTGATCAGTCGGGCGGCCGCCTTGGCGTCCGCGCTGAGCGCCGGGGTGATCCCGTTCTGGGCGGTCACCATCGCCGCGCTGGGGGCGGTCTGCTCGCCGCGCTTCTGGGTCGAGGCGGCGGGCAGCCAGTCGGCGACCGCGTTCGCCCGGTCGGCGGCCAGCTGGCGGTTGAAGTCGTCGCTGGACAGGTCGCAGCAGCGCCCAATCACCGCGAACGTCGCGCCCGGGAAGAACGCCGCCCACGCCCGGACCTGGTCGGCGATCGTGGCGCCCTGCGGCGTGCGCACCCAGTACGCGCCGGGCGCGACCGGGTTGCTCAGGCCGAACTCGAACAGGACCTCGAGATGGCGGGCCTCCTCCTCGGTCACGGGTGGCGGCGGGGCCACCGGGTCGGGGCCCGTGCCCTGCTCCACGGTGACCTCGGCCAGCCCGCCGCGAGGCACGGTGACCGCACTGCCGGCCAGGGTGGCCGGCGGGCTGAACGCGGCCAGCGTCCCGCTGCGGTGGAAGGCGTTGACCGACCAGGTGTTGTCGAGGCCGCGGACGTCGAGCAGGGCGCCGGTCGCGTCGTGCACCCCGTCCTCGGCGCCGATCAGCAGCGGCCCGGCGGCCAGCACGTCGACCCGGATCCGCCGGGTCAGCTTCTTGGCGTCGGTGACGACGACGTAGGACGTGCCCGGGTCGCTGCTCGGCAGGAGCACGAAGTCCGGCCCGGTGCGCGTGTGGGCGTCGGACCCCTCGCCGTGCTGCCACTTCAGGTTCGCCGCGTCGACCGGGTTCAGGGCGGACTCGAACTCCAGGAGGTTCAGGGCGGCTGGCGTGCCCGACACCGATACGACGTTGGCGATGTCGACCGACCCGACGTGGCAGTTGACCTTCGCGGCGTGCTGCACGGTCAGCTCGGACTGCACGAACGTGTAGCTGTTCGGGGAGTCCGAGACGCGCTGGCCGCCGACCTCCTCGGAGAACTGGCCGCTCATCACCTCGCCGACCGAGGTGGTGAACCAGCCCGAGTCGTTCGCGGGCACGATCGTGCCGTCGGGCAGCGTCCAGGTCATCGTCGGCTGGGTCGAGGCGCCCAGGGTGGAGGGGTTGAGGCGACCGCGCATCCGCCCGGTGCTCGGCGTGCCGGTGATGAACGGGACCTCGAACGAGCGCCCGGAGCCGGTGGGGGTGCGCGGCTGCTCGGCGCCGGCGAAGTCCTGCAGGAACTCGACGGCCGCCGCGTTGATCGGGGTGCGGCCGAGCTCGACCTGCAGCTCGCCCTGCAGCCCGGCGGGGCTGCCGAGCAGGACGTCCTTGACCCCGACGGTCACCTTGTCGACCAGCGGGGTGTTGGGCGGCAGGAACAGCGTGGCCTGGGCGATCGAGACGCCCTGCCAGCCCGGCGTCTGGCCGCGGGCCAGGATCTCCGGCGGGGTGACTTCGGCGGACGCGTCGAACACCAGCCGGTCCACCACCAGGCCGATCTCGGAGCTGCCGACGAAGAAGCTGATCGGGTCGAACGTCACCCGGTAGACCGCCCCCGAGGGCGCGGCCGGGTCGAACGGGTCGGGCCAGTCGACGAACCGGATCAGGTCGCCGGTCCCGGACAGGTCGATGCGGACCACGCCGGAGCCGACGATCTTCACGCCGGTGCGCGCGGTGTCGGGCAGCAGGTGGGCGACGACGGCCGGCGCCGAGGGGACCATCGTGGCCGGGCGCAGCCCCGGGACTGTGATCGCGATGCGGTCCACGACCAGGTCCAGGAACGAGCTGGACCCGCCCGGCTCCAGGTTCTGCCCCGAGGCGGGCGTCGCCCGGGTGCGGACCAGCCGGAACGGCAGGCCGGTGTTCAGCCCGGGCACCTCGACCGGCCAGTCGCGCAGTGACGGGAACCCGAGGTCCGCGATCGGCTGGACGACACCCTCGTGGATGACCGCCTGCGCGCTGCTGGTGGCCCGGTGCGAGATGACCGCGAAGTTCTCCAGGCGGGTCGCGAGGTCGCCGGGGATGAGCCCCTGGCTGCCCGGGAAGGGCGTGGCCAGGTCCAGCAGGGAGATGCCCCGCTTGGCCATCGACCGGCTCCGATCTGGCGCCCCGTCTGGCCGGAACGTATACCTCGCGTCAAGAGTGGGTGGGGCGGTTGCGCGTGGCGGTCCGGGGCCCTGGCCGGCGGTGCGGATCGGCCACGGGATGGGGGATCGCGGCGCCGCGGTGCCGGGTGCTCGCGGTCGCTGCGGGGATCCAGAGACGGAACGGGCAGCCGTTCGCTGCCCCGTCGGTTGCCCGATCAGCCCCGCGTGCTCCGGCTCGATCCGGATGCTCCGGTCCGCGCTTGCCGCTCCCGTCCGCACCGGAGCAGCTGGTGCCGATCGGGGCCCCTGGCGCTGGGTGGCTGAGGGCCGCTGCGTGGGAGCGACCGCCGCCGCTACACCTCGCCGAGTGGGGTCGCAGTGTCGCGCAGCCGCTCGGCGTCGACCACCCGGCGCGAGGTGACGAGCGCCCGTATCGGGTCCATGGCGTCCCAGACGTTCACGCCCATGCCGGCCAGGACCCGGCCCTGCGAGCGCCACAGCGCGACGAACTCGCGGCCCGGCACGTCGCCGCGCAGCACGACCTCGTCGTACCCGCCGGGGGTCAGGTAGCCGGTGTACTCCATGCCCAGGTCGTACTGGTCGGTGAAGAAGTAGGGCAGCCGGTCGTAGGAGACCGGCTGGCCCAGGATCGAGCGGGCCGCCGCCGCGCCCTGCTGCTTGGCGTTGTCCCAGTGCTCGACCCGGACGTGCTCGCGCAGCACCGGATGCCAGGCCTGGGCGAGGTCGCCGGCCGCCCAGATCCCTTCGGCGGAGGTGCGCAGTGCCTCGTCGACCACGACGCCCCGCTCGACGTGCAGCCCGGCGTCGCGGGCCAGCTCGAGGTTGGGCACCGCCCCGACGCCGACCAGCACCAGGTCGGCCGGGACGACCTCGCCGCCGGCCAGCCGCACGCCGGTCGCCCGGTCACCGTCACGCTCGATGCCCTCGACGTCCACGCCCATCCGCAGGTCCACCCCGTGCTCCTCGTGCAGACCGGCGAACACAGCGGCGACCTCCGGGCCGAGCACCCCGACCAGGGGCGCGCTCGCCTTCTCCAGCACGGTGACGGCCACGCCGGCCAGCCGTGCCGCGGCGGTGACCTCCAGGCCGATCCACCCGGCGCCGATGACCGCCAGCCGGTCGATCTGCTCGAACGCCGCGCGCAGCCGCTCGGAGTCCTCCAGGTTGCGCAGGGTCGCGATGTTCGTCGCGCCCATCCCCGGCAGGTCGAGCAGCCGTGCCCGTGAGCCGGTGGCCAGCAGCAGCGCGTCGCCAGCGATCCGCGACCCGTCGGCCAGGGTGACCGCCCGCTCGCCGGCGTCCAGGGACTCCGCACGGCTGTCGACCATGACGTCCACGTCGAGGTCGGAGTACCAGGCCTGTCCGTGCACGAAGACGCTGTTGCGCGTGTCCTTGCCCAGCAGGTATCCCTTCGACAGCGGCGGGCGCTCGTACGGCAGATGGGGCTCGGCGCCCACGACCGTGATGGCGCCGCCGAACCCCTCGTCGCGCAGGGTGCTCACCGCGTGCGCCGCGGCGAAGCCGCCACCGACCACGACCACCGATGCCGGTCCGTCCACCATCTCCGTCGCCTCCTTCGCCGGGCCGACGCGGGCCGACCGTCGTGCCCCGACCCTAGGCCGCACACGCCGCACGCGCCGGGCTCACTGCGGGGCGAGGCTGACCGGGTTCCCGCGGCGGCGGTCGCGGAGCCCCGGAACCGCGACCATGAGCAGGTAGGACAGCGCGACGCCGATCAGCGTCGCGGTGATTCGCTCGTCGAGCCAGTGCGTGCCACTGGCCGGATCGTCCAGAGTGAGCATGGAGATCACCAGGAACGTGGTGAACAGCGGGAAGACGTACCACCGGCTGCCCTGGGTGGCAGAGGCGATCGCGACCACGAGCACCACCATCGCCGCCATCGCCACCGGGGTCGGGCCGATCTGCTGGACCACGACGGCGAGCACCGCGCCGAGCAGCACGCTCAGGGTCCGGCCCTGCTGGCGCAGCTTGGTCAGCTCCACGTCCGGCCGGGAGACGATCAGGGCCGCGCAGCACGCCCAGCCCGGGTGGTCCCAGCCCAGGGCGAAGCCGGCCGAGGCGGCCAGCGCCCCGGCCAGGCCCAGCCGGACCCCGTAGTCCACGAGCCGGGCGGTGGGGGTCCGGGCCGCCGCTGCGCGCACCGCGACCGCGCTCGGCGGGGGCGGCGGCGGTGGGCGCTCGGGCCATGCCAGCGACACCAGCCAGGTGTAGACCGAGCCGACGGTCAGCAGCAGGGCGATGCCCAGCCCGGTGCTTGGGGACTCGCTCAACCCGGCGCCGACCAGCGGCACGCCCATCGTCAGGACCACCGGGCCGAGGCGATGCCGCCAGCGCGTCACGGAGGCGACCAGGCACACCGCGAACACGGTGGCGACGGCCACCAGCGGCCACGCGGAGACCGCCGCGCCGATCGCCAGGCTGGTGCCCGCGATCCCTCCGACCAGGACCACCATCCAGCGCTGGGAGCGCAGGGGCCGCAGGCCCGCCGCCACCCCCACGATCACGCCGAGCGCCAGCGGAACCCCAGCGCTCGGGTCGCGCCAGGTCACCAGGGCCGTGGGGATCGCGTAGACCACGCCCAGCAGCGCGTGGGACCACGACCAGGCGACACCCACGCTCACAGGCAACCGCGCAGCTGGTCGACCAGCCAGTCGAGCTCGTCGGCGGTCACCACCAGGGGCGGGGCCAGGCGCAGGGTCTGGCCGTGGGTGTCCTTGGCCAGCACCTGGCGGGACCTCAGCCGTTCGGCGACCGTGCGCGCGGTCCCGACGGCCGGGTCGAGGTCGACCCCGGCCCACAGCCCGCGCCCCCGGACGGCTGTGATTCCGTGCCCGACGAGACCGGCCAGACCGGCGTGCAGCCGCGCCCCCAGCCGCCGCGAGCGCTCCTGGAACGCCCCGATCGCCAGCATCCGGACCACCTCGGTGGCCACCGCCGCCGCCAGCGGGTTGCCGCCGAACGTCGACCCGTGGGTGCCCGGGGTGAGCACGCCGATCACGTCGCGCCGCCCGACCACCGCCGAGACCGGGACGATCCCGCCGCCCAGTGCCTTGCCGAGCGTCACCAGGTCGGGGGAGATCCGGTCGTGCTCGACGGCCAGCGTGTGCCCGGTGCGGCCCAGGCCGGACTGGATCTCGTCGGCGACCAGCAGCACTCCACGCTCCTGCGTGGCCGCGCGCACCTGGGCCAGGTACCCCGGCGGCGGGACGATCACCCCGGCCTCGCCCTGGATCGGCTCCAGGAGCACCGCCGCGGTGCGCGGGGTGAGTGCGGCGGCCAGCGCGTCGGCGTCGCCGAACGGAACCGTGACGAACCCGGGCGTGAACGGGCCGAACCCGTCGCGGGCGACCGGGTCGTCGGAGAAGGAGACGATCGTCGTCGTGCGCCCGTGGAAGTTGCCGGCGGCCACGACGACCTCGGGTGCCTCGATCCCGCGCACGTCGTGGGCCTGCTTGCGGACCACCTTGAGCGCGGTCTCCACCGCCTCCGCGCCCGTGTTCATCGGCACGACCAGCGTGTCCGCGACCGGTCGGCCCATCGCGGGGGCGATCAGCGCCGCGAGCTCGCCCACGAAGTCGGCCATCCGATCGTGGTGGAACGCGCGGCTGGTCAGGGTCAGCCGGTCCAGCTGCTGGTGGGCGACGGCGAGCAGTCGTGGGTTGGCGTGGCCGAGGTTCACCGCCGAGTAGGCGGCCAGGCAGTCCAGGTAGCGCGCCCCGTCGACGTCGGTGACCCACGCGCCCTCGCCGTGGGCCAGCACGACGTCGAGAGGGTGGTAGTTGTGTGCGGTGTGCGCGTCGATCGCCGCGATGTGGTCCGCGGCGCTGCGCGGGGCGACGCGACCCGGCCCGGTCTCGGCGCCGGGTCGCGGCTCGCCCTTGGTCATGGGAGCCATCATGCTCATGCGAGCGCTCCGGGGGCGGGACGGAGCTCCAGGGTGCAGCACTTGATCCCGCCGCCGCCCTTGAGCAGCTCGGACAGGTCCAGCGGGATCGGCAGGTAGCCCGCGGCGCGCAGCTGCTCGGCGAATCCGGCGGCCTGGGCGGCCAGCACCACGTGGCGGCCGTCGCTCACGGCGTTGAGCCCGAGCACCTCGGCATCGGCCGGCGTCACGCGGATCGCGTCCGGGTAGAGCTCGGCCAGGCGCGCCCGGCTCTCCGGGGCGAAGGCGTCGGGCAGATACGCGATGTGATCGGGGCCGAGGACGGTCAGCGCGGTGTCCAGGTGGTAGTACCGCGGGTCGACGAGCTCGAGGCTGACCACGTCGCGCCCGGAGAACGTCGCGACCTCGGCGTGCGCCTCGACCGAGGTCCGAAACCCCCAGCCGGCCAGGATCCGGTCGCCGACGACCAGCGCGTCGCCCTCGCCCTCGTTGACCGCCACCGGGTCGATCACCGCGAACCCCTGACCGGCCAGCCACGCGGCGTAGAGCGCCGACTCGGGCTGGCGCTGCGGGTGCCGGAACCTGACCGCGAGCGCGCGGCCGTCCACGACCAGCGCCCCATTGGCGGCGTAGACGAGATCGGGCAGTCCGGGGACCGCGGGCAGCAGGTCGACCCGGTGGCCCAGGTGCAGGTAGGTCCGGCGCAGCGCCGACCATTGGGCGAGCGCGCGCTCCGGGTCGACTCGGGCGTCGCGGCTCATCCACGGGTTGATCTGGTAGGCGACGTCGAAGAACGTCGGCGGGCACATCAGGTAGCGACGGGTCGTCGGGGCGCGGATCGGCGTGGCGGCAGGCCCGGCGTGGGTCCGCGGGTCCCATTCCGCGTGGACCGCCATGGTCCCTCCTCGGCGTGCCCGCCGCCCTGGGTCCGCGGGTCTCGAGACAACGGTCGCAGCGCGGTCGCGGCAGAGCAACACTCGGCCATTGCATGACGATGCAATGGATCGCCGCATCAGTGAACTACAGCGGTGATCCATTGCAGCGCGAGGACTGGATTCGGCCCTAGTCTATGCCCGTGGACGACATCGACCGACGGATCGTGACCGAGCTGACCCGCAGTGGACGGGCCACCTACGCCCAGGTCGGGGGAGCGGTCGGGCTCTCGGCGCCGGCGGTCAAGCGCCGGGTCGATCGGCTGTTGGCGGACGGCGTCCTCGTCGGATTCTCGGCCATCGTGGATCCGGCCGCCATGGGCTGGGGCATCGAGGCGATGGTCGCCGTCTTCTGCCAAGGCCGAGTCGCCCCGAGCGCGCTGCGGGCGGCCTGGGAGTCGATCCCGGAGGTCGTGTCGGCGAGCACGGTCGCGGGCACCGCCGACGCGGTGGTGCGCGTGCGCGCCCGCGACGTCCAGCACTTGGAGGAGACCCTCGAGCGCGTCCGCGGATCGGCCGAGATCGAGCGCACCGAGTCCACCATCGTGCTGTCCCGGCTGATCGACCGCGGCTGAGGCGCCCGCGGCTGAGCCTGCCGGCGTGGTGTCCGGGGCAGCGGGGCTACAGGGCTGAGTCCGGTTCACGCCCGGTCGTGTTTGGGGTACGCACGCCGCGGGTATTCCGTGTAGAGGTCACCGTCACCGGAGACGGCGATGAATCGCGCGGGTGCCGGGAAGTCCACCGACCAATGACAGAGGGAGCATCGGGCTAGTGAGGAAGGTTGTGCTGCTGCACGGAATCGGCGGAGCTGTCGAGGTCGAGCCGGCGCTTGCGCTGCTCAACGACCATCTCGGGAGCCGGGGCTATCCACGCGTCTCGGTCGATGACGTCATCGCGGTCGACTACGAGGCCATCCTGGAAGGGCTCTCGGAGGAGGCCCCGACACCGCTCTCCGCGCGCGTGGGCCCCAGCGATGGCGAGCGCACTCGTGCTGCTCGTACCAACTACGTGGCGCGCGCGGCGCGGATCAGGTCGCGGCTGGATCGAACCCAGGACGACCTCGACCTCCTCTTGCACCGCATCCCCGAGCCGCTTGCGGATGCGGCCATCCACCTGCCCCAGCTTCATCAGGTCAAGCGGTACGCCGCCAGCGCGGCTGTCCGTGAGGCCGTCTGGCGGGCGGTACTGGCCGAGCTGCCCCCCAGCGGGGAGATCGTGCTGGTCGGCCACAGCCTCGGCACGGTCATCGCCGTCGATCTCATCGCTCATCTGCCCGAGGAGGTTTCCGTGCACGCCCTGGTCACGCTGGCCAGCCCATTGGGCTTCGTGCCGGGCCTTCGCCGTCGCTCGGACCTGATGCGGCGTGACTCGGGATTCCCCTTCGACCGAGTGCTTTCTTGGACCAACATCTACGGCGTGTGGGACCCGGTGACCGGAGGACGGGGACTTGCCCATGAGTATCGATGGGCAAGCGATGCGTCGATCCGCGCTGCCGGTCACGGGCTTCGTGAGTACCTGAACCATCCGCTGACTCTGGAGGTTCTCGAAGAGGCGCTTTTCGCCACGTACCTACCCGAGCCAGTCACCGACGAGGTCGACCGGCAGCTGGCCGGGGTTTGGCTGCCGCAGTTGCTGGCCTTCGCGTGGGCCCAGCGGATCGGCGAGGCCATGCCCAGCGCAAAGGAGTCCGAGCGCAGGCAGCTGCTGGCGGCGCGATCCGAGTTGGCGCGACGTTCCATCGCGGGCTACCGGACGCAAGTCGCCGAGCTGGACCGGGAGCGCCAGGCCGCCGGGGACGTCGTCGATCTCGGCGACGCCGCTCACTTCGAGGTCCTTCGGCAGCACCCCACGCAGGCCGATCTGGTCGACCGGCCGGGGCTTCTGCTGCGCGGTCGTCTCTCCGATGTCGAGCTGTTGACCTGGCTGGTGCCCGCCGTGCGCGCATGGCCGGTGGCGCCGTTCGGTGCCGGGGCCAAGGCCTCGCCCAAGATCCGCAAGCAGGCCCTGATCGGGCTGCTGGCCCAGGTGCGCACCAGCCGGGCTGCGGACCGGCTGGTCGACAGCGATGAGCGCCTGGCCGACTTGCTGCTGGAGACCATCCACAAGGCTGAGCAGGATATGGGCCCCGAGCGCAGCGCGGCACTTCTGGGCCTAGCGCTGGCGGGAGTGGGCGCCGCGACCTTGGTCGCCATACCGCTCACCTTCGGCGCCTCCATTCCTGCGGGGCTGTCCGGTGCAGCGGCCCTCACGGCCGGCCTGGCGGCCTTCGGCCCGGGTGGGATGGCCGGAGGGATCGCGACTGTCGCGCTGCTGACCGGCGGAGGTGTCGGAGTCGCTGCTGTCGGCACGGCGTTGGGGATCACCGAGGAATCCGGCCATGGGCGCAGGCTGCGAGACCGAGACTTGGCGCGCAACAGCCGGGAGATTCGCCAGCAGCTGGTCGCCCTGCCGCCGGCCGCTCTCAAGGAGACGCTCATCAGCCTGCTGGCCGTGATCCGGCTGGAGTCCGCCTTGGCCGGTGCCGACCCGTCGCCGCGCTACTCAATGGCGATGGAGGCATGTGACCGGCTGCGTGCCGAGGCGCGACTGCACGAAGAGCTGGCGCCTGGCGGCTCTTCAAACTTGAGCGGGCTGGCGGGGTTGTCGCGTCGTTGACGTGAG
>CAYQMN010000007.1:0-147063 GCA_964418695.1 uncultured Bifidobacteriaceae bacterium
GGCATGACGATCGTCTGCGGCGACTCGCACACCTCCACGCACGGCGCGTTCGGCGCCCTTGCGTTCGGCATCGGCACGTCCGAGGTCGAGCACGTCCTGGCGACCCAGACCCTGCCGCTCAAGCCGTTCAAGACCATGGCCATCACGGTCAACGGGCTGCTGCCCACGGGGGTCACGGCCAAGGATCTGATCCTCGCGGTGATCGCCAAGATCGGGACCGGCGGCGGCCAGGGCTACGTCCTGGAGTACCGGGGGGAGGCCATCCGCGCACTGAGCATGGAGGGCCGGATGACCATCTGCAACATGTCCATCGAGGCCGGTGCCCGGGCCGGCATGATCGCCCCGGACCAGACGACGTTCGACTACATCGAGGGTCGGCCGCGCGCGCCGCAGGGCCAGGACTGGAACGACGCCGTCGCGTACTGGCGCACGCTGGTGACCGACGACGACGCGACGTTCGACGCCGAGGTCGTCATCGAGGCCGCGCAGCTCAGCCCGTTCGTGACCTGGGGGACCAACCCCGGCCAGGGCGTGCCGCTGGGCGCGTCGGTGCCCACTCCTGAGGACTTCGTCGACCCGGTCGATCGGGCCGCCGCGCTCAAGGCTCTGGAGTACATGGGCCTGGAGGCCGGCACCCCGATGCGCGACATCCCCGTGGACACCGTCTTCCTCGGCTCGTGCACCAACGGCCGGATCGAGGACCTGCGGGTGGCCGCGGACATCCTGCGCGGCCGGCACATCGCCGACAACGTGCGGATGCTGGTCGTGCCCGGCTCGGCGCGGGTGCGGCTGGCCGCGATGGCCGAGGGGCTGGACCGGGTCTTCACCGAGTTCGGCGCCGAGTGGCGCGAGGCCGGCTGCTCGATGTGCCTGGGCATGAACCCGGACATCCTCTCGCCCCAGGAGCGCAGCGCCTCCACCTCCAACCGCAACTTCGAGGGTCGGCAGGGCCCGGGCGGGCGCACGCATCTGGTGTCCCCGCAGGTCGCCGCCGCGACCGCCGTGCGCGGCACCCTCAGCTCGCCCGCCGACCTGGCCCCCGTGGCCTGATCCAGGAGCACACCATGGAGAAGTTCACCGTCCACACGGGCACCGCGCTGCCGCTGCGCGCCAGCAACGTCGACACCGACCAGATCATCCCCGCGCGCTACCTCAAGCGGATCACCCGGCACGGCTACGAGGACGCGCTGTTCGCCGCCTGGCGCACCGACCCGCAGTTCGTCCTGAACCAGCCGCAGCACGCCTCGGCGACGATCCTGGTCGCCGGCCCGGACTTCGGCACCGGCTCCTCGCGCGAGCACGCGGTCTGGGCGCTGCAGGACTACGGCTTCCGGGTCGTCATCTCCTCGCGGTTCGCCGACATCTTCCGGGGCAACTCCGGCAAGGGCGGCCTGCTCACCGCGAAGGTCGACCAGGACGTGGTCGAGGCGCTGTGGGCGCAGGTCGAGACCGACCCGGCGACCCAGGTCCAGGTGGACCTCGCGGCCCGCACGATCACGTTCGGTGCCACGACCGCGTCGTTCGAGATCGACGACTACGTGCGCTGGCGGCTGCTGGAAGGGCTCGACGACATCGGAATCACCCTGCAGAGCGCCGATCTCATCGATGCGTTCGAGGCTCGCCGTCCCGCGTTTGCACCGACAACCGCGTAGCCTGACGACTGTCGAGCGTGCGACCCTGCGCCGGCACATGATGCTCACCTCACCGGCGGCGCCGGTGCCATCCGCGGAGGAAGACCAAGGACATGAACAAGGCCGAACTCATCGAGGTCGTCGCGTCACGGATCGATTCGAGCAAGAAGGACGCCGGCGAGGCTGTCCAGGCTGTCGTGGAGGCCATCCAGGAGGCGGTGGCCAAGGGCCAGAAGGTCTCCATCAGTGGATTCGGCGTCTTCGAGCAGGTCGCCCGGCCGGCTCGCACGTACCGCAAGCCGTCCACCGGCGAGGCGATCCGCAAGGCGGAGACCCTGGTGCCGAAGTTCCGCGCGGGCGGGGACTTCCGGGCCTTCGTCGCCGGTGAGAAGAGCCCGGTCGCGCAGGCCGTCAAGGCGGCCAAGGGCGCTGGCGACGAGGTGGCTGCGGCCGCCGAGGACGTCGTGCGCCGCGTGACCCGCAAGCCGGCGGCGGCGAAGGCGCCGGCCAAGAAGGCAGCCAGCTCGGCGACCGCGGTGAAGCAGACGACCAGCACGGCGGCGAAGAAGACCACCACGGCGGCCAAGAAGCCGACGACCGCCACCGCGGCCAAGAAGGCGCCCGCCAAGAAGGCGACCACGGCGACCGCGGCCAAGAAGGCGCCGGCCAAGAAGGCACCGGCGAAGAAGGCGCCGGCGAAGTCGGCGGCCCCCGAGGCGCCGACCGCCTGAGTCGACAGCTCGACGAAGCGCCCGGACCCAGCCGTGGGCCGGGCGCTTCGCGGTGCCAGGGCGGTGCGCGCAGCGGCTTCGTCCAGGCTCGTCGTTGCCAGGTCAGGTGAGCACCGCCCGGTATACGGTGAGCCGATCACCGGCCCGGGCAGGAGGCGGCCACATGGGGTTGCGCACCCTGTCGATGTCTCTGGGTCCGGCCTACCGGACCGCCGAGGCCATCCTCTGGCCGCCGATGATGGCGCTCACGCGACGGGACTGGCAGGGCGTGGAGAACCTCGGCGAGCACGGCGAGGGGATCGTCGTGGCGCCCAACCACATCTCCTGGTTCGACCCGCTGGTGATGGCCCACTTCCTGCACGACAACGGCCGGCCGCCTCGGTTCATGGGCAAGCAGTCGGTGTTCGACATCCCGATCGCCGGCCGGCTGATCTCAGGCGCGGGCCAGATCCCGGTCACCCGCGACGAGGATCCGGCGCGCGCGTTGGCCGCCGCCGAGGCAGCCATCCGCGCGGGCGAGGCGGTCGTGATGTATCCGGAAGGCACCATCACGCGCGATCCCGGGATCTGGCCCATGTCGGGCAGGACCGGGGCGCTGCGGCTGGCCCTGGACACGGGCGCGCCGCTGATCCCGGTGGCGCAGTGGGGGGCGCACAAGGTGATGCCGCCCTACCAGAAGGGCTTCCACGCCCTGCCTCCCAAGGTGATGCAGGTGACCGCCGGGGAGCCGCTGGACATCGACGACCTGCGCGGCCAGGAGATCACCAGAGAGCTGCTGGTCGAAGGGACGAACCGGCTGCTCGACGCGATCACCGCGCTTCTGGAGGGCATTCGCGGGGAGACTGCCCCCGAGACGCGATTGGACTGGGCCGCCGAGCGCAAGCGGCGGCGGCAGCAGGAAGCTCAGACACAGGAGGACAGCTGATGGCACGGGTTGCAGTGATGGGTGCAGGGTCGTGGGGCACCGCGTTCGGCATGGTGCTCTGCGACGCGGGCGGCGACGTCGTCCTGTGGGCGCGCGAGCCGGAGGTGCAGGAGTCGATCAACACGACCCACACCAACGACCTGTTCCATCCGGGCATCGCGCTGCCCGAGCAGATGCGCGCGACCGGTGACCCGGCGGAGGCGCTCGACGGTGCGTCGCTGATCATCCTGGCGATCCCCGCGCAGACGCTTGCGGTGAACCTGACCGCCTGGCGCGACCTGATGGCACCGGACTCGGTGGTCGTCTCGCTGATGAAGGGCATCGAGCTGGGGACGATGCGCCGGATGAGCGAGATCATCTCCCAGGACGGCGGGATCCCGGCCGACCGGGTGGCGGTGGTGTCGGGGCCGAACCTGGCCCGGGAGATCGCCCAGCGCTCGCCGGCGGCGACCACCGTGGCCTGCCCGAACGAGGAGTCGGCCAAGCGGCTGCAGGACGCCTGCACCACCGGGTACTTCCGGCCGTACTGGACCACCGACGTGGTCGGCGCGGAGCTGGGCGGCTCGGTCAAGAACGTGATCGCGCTGGCCAACGGCATGGCGGTCGGGCTGGGCTACGGCGCCAACTCGCAGGCCTCGCTCATCACGCGCGGGCTGGCGGAGATGTCGCGGCTGGGCGAGGCGCTGGGCGCCAACCCGATGACGTTCCTGGGCCTGGCGGGGATGGGCGACCTGATCGCCACCTGCTCCTCGCCGCTCTCGCGCAACCGGACATTCGGCGAGAACCTCGGCAAGGGGCTGACCGTCGAGGAGACCATCGCGGTGACCAAGCAGACCTGCGAGGGCGTGAAGTCGTGCGAGCCGATCCTGTCGCTGGCGCGGTCGCACGGGGTCGAGATGCCGATCACCGAGCAGGTCGTCCAGGTCGTCCATCACGGCATGGCGCCGGCGGACATGGTCGGCGCCCTGATGGGCCGTGAGACCAAGGCCGAGATGGGCGCCGGCTGACCCAGAAGGACGCCCCAAGGGCGTGCGGGTCTCCGGGTTGGTGTGCTCCTCGGTCAGGTCGGGTCAGCGCCGATCCGCCAGACCTGCATGGTCCCGCTCTCCGCGGGCGCCTCGGGGGGCTTGTCCGCGGTGCCTACCAGTCGGTACCCGCAGCGCCGGGCCACCGCGCCGCTGCGCGGGTTGCCCTGGTCGTTGCGGATCTCGACGTGCGTGATCCCCGGCAGCGCGAGCAGGGCTTGGGTCAGGGCGCCGACCACAGCGGTCATCGTGCTGCGGCCCTCCTCGTCGGCCCGCAGCCAGTAGCCGATCTCCAGGCCGTCCGGCCCGATCCGCCGGTGGGCCCCGATGCCGCCGAGAACGTCACCCGCACGAAGGATCCCGAGCACCGCGTCGCCGCCGCTGCGCCGATCGTCCGCCCAGCGCTGGATCATCGCCTCGCGCTCGGCCAGCGGCAGCGGCTCCCGGGCGATCCAGGGCATCCACGGCCGCAGGTGCTCGGCGCTCTCGCCGATGGCCTGGGCCAGCGCCGGTGCGTCGGCCAGGCGCCAGGCACGCACCTCGAGCTCCGGGGCATCCGGCACCGCCAGCCGGTCGGGCAGCACGAGCGGCGACTCGCCCGGCGCCGGCTCGCCCGGCTCCGGTGCGGCGGTCATCGCAGGCCCGTCCCGCGGCGCAGGGCATCGACGACGAGCGCGTCGACCAGCTCGGGGTAGGACATCCCCGAGGCCTGCCACATCCGCGGGAACATCGAGATGGGCGTGAAGCCGGGCATCGTGTTGACCTCGTTCACGATGGCCCGGCCGTCGGCGGTGACGAAGAAGTCCACCCGGGCCAGCCCCTCGCAGGCCAGCGCCTCGAAGGCGGCGACCGACTGGGTGCGAACCGCCACGTTGACCTCGGCGGGCAGGTCGGCCGGGACCACCAGGTCCACCGCGTCCTCGAGGTACTTGGCCTCGAAGTCGTAGAAGTCGTGCCCGGGGCGCAGGACGATCTCGGCCGGCACGCTCGCCCGGGGACCGAGACGCCCGTCGAGCACCCCGCACTCGACCTCGCGGACGTCGCGCAGCCCCTGCTCGACGATCACCCGGGGGTCGTGCTCGCGCGCGGCCTCGATCGCGGCTGCCAGCTCCGCGGAGTCGGTCACCCGGGTGATGCCCACGCTCGACCCGGCCCGCGCGGGCTTGACGAAGACGGGCAGCTCCAGAGCCGCGAGGTCGGCCAGGACCGCCTCGGGATCGTGGCGCCACGCGCGATCGGTGATGAGCCGGTACGGCCCGACCGCGAGGCCGGCCGAGGCCAGGGCGGCCTTCATGTGGCCCTTGTCCATGGCCGCGGCGGAGGCGAAGACGCCCGAGCCCACGTAGGGCACGCCCGCCAGCTCCAGCAGGCCCTGGACTGTGCCGTCCTCGCCCCACGGGCCGTGCAGGATCGGGAAGACCACGTCCACGCCGGTCAGCGTCCGCAGGGCCGACCCGGTGACCCGCTGGACGTCGCGGTCGGTGAGGTCGGCGGCGGGCTCCCCGGTCCCCTCGACGGGGTCCGCGCGGTCTCGGTCGGTCGGGTCGCCGGAGGGCACGACCGCGCTGCCGGAGCCGTCCACCTCCGGCAGCCGTCCGTCGATGATCCGCAGCCGGGCGGGATCGTCGGCCTCCAGAACCCAGTGGCCCGCCCGGGTGATCCCGATGGGGATCACCTCGTAGCGCTCGCGGTCCAGCGCCGCCAGGACGCTGCCCGCGCTGATGCACGAGATCGCGTGCTCGCTGCTTCGACCCCCGAAGACCACCGCCACCCGGATGCGCCTACTCACGCGGACGACCCTATTGCTCGACCCCCGGCTAGGGTGCCCGGACATGACGCGGACCCACGACGACGACCTCGAGATCTCCGACCAGGCCGGTCTCGCCGCGGCCACGCTGGCGGTTACGGCCGGCCGCCCGCCGCACGAGCCGGGGAGCTCGCTGAACGTTCCGCCGGTGCTCAGCTCCACGTACGCCGCGGGCGGTCCGGTCTCCTACGCGCGCATCGCCAACCCGACCTGGACGGCTCTGGAGGACGTGCTGGCAGCCCTGGAGGGACCGGGCAGCACGGCGCTGGCGTTCGCGTCCGGGATGGCCGCGATCACCGCGGTCGCCGAGCTGGCGCCGGTGGGCGGCCTGGTCGTCGGGCAGCGGGTGGCGTACTCGGGCACGCGCGGCCAGCTCGCGCGCTGGGCGGCTCGCGGGCGGATCGTCCTGCGCGAGGTGGCCGCCGATGCCGACGCCCTCATGGGGGCGGTGGACGGGGCCGCGCTGGTCTGGCTGGAGTCACCGACCAACCCGACCCTGGAGGTGGTCGACATCGCCGCCGTCGCGGTCGCCGCGCACGCCGCGGGCGCGCTGGTCGTGGTCGACTCGACGTTCGCGACCCCGCTGGGCCAGCACGCCCTGGACCTGGGCGCCGATCTGGTCGTGCACAGCGCGACCAAGTACCTGGCCGGCCACTCCGACGTGCTGCTCGGCGCGGTGCTCACCCGCGACGAGGCGCTGGCGTTCCAGATCGGCCAGAACAGGATCCTCGGCGGCGCGATCCCGGGCCCGATGGAGGCCTGGATCGCTCTGCGCGGCCTGCGCACGTTCCCGCTGCGCTTCGAGCGCTCGTGCGCCAGCGCCGCGGAGCTGGCCCGGCGCTGCCAGGGTCATCCCGCGGTCAGCCGGGTGCGGCATCTGAGCCTGCCCGACGACCCGGGGCATGCCCTGGCCAGTGCCCAGATGGGCGCGTTCGGAGCGATCGTCTCGGTCGAGCTGGCCGGGGGAGCGCAGGCCGCCGAGGCGGTCGCCGAGCGCACCCGGGTGTGGGTGCACGCCACCAGCCTGGGCGGGGTCGAGTCCACGCTGGAGCGGCGTCGCCGCTGGCCCGAGGAGAGCGCGGACGTGCCCGAGGGCCTGCTGCGGCTCTCGGTCGGCATCGAGGACGTCGAAGACCTCTGGGCGGACCTCTCGGCCGCCCTGGACACAGTCGCCTGAGGCCGGCCCCGGCCCGCCCCCTCCGGGCGCCAGGCCTTCGCCGAGGTCAGCTGGTCGTGGGCAGGGTCGCGGTGATCGTGGGCGCGAGATCGGAGGCGACCGACGGCGCTGGCCCCTGCTCGGTCGGCACGGTGATCTCGACGTTGGCCACGCGCTTCACCGTCGTCATCCGCCAGCCGCCCGAGAGCTCCTCGGGCAGCCAGTCCACCCCGTCGACGGTCACCAGCTCGGAGGTGGGGGCGAGCGCGCCCGGCACCGGCACGCCACAGCGGATTCCGACCGGCGGGTCGCCGTACGCCGCGGTGGTCGTGGACTCGGGCGTGACCTCGCGACGGTCGCCGACCGTGCTCAGGCTCTCTGGCAGCGCCGACTGGAACGCCGCACAGGCCGACCCGGCCGCCCCGGTCGGCTCGGGCTGCACCGGCTCCATCTGCACCCCGCGGGCGCACCCGGCCAGCAGCATCGCCGCCCCCAGCGCGACGGCCGGCGCGGGACGCAGGACGACCGTCCGGAGTCGCCGGAGCCGGAGATGGCCACGGTGCCCGCTCGAAGGGTCGCCCCCGGGCAGATCACGGTCCGCCCGGTGCCCGTTCGGAGGCCGATCAGGGGAGAGGTCGCGGTTCGCGCGGTGCCCGCTCGAAAGTTCGCCCCCCGGCAGATCACGGTCCGCGCGGTGCTCGCTCAGAGGTTGACCACCGGGCAGGTCAGGGTCCGGGTGATCCCGCCGACCTGCTGCACGCTGGCCACCACCAGGCGTCCGAGGTCGTCGATGCTGTCGGCCTGCGCCTGGACGATCACGTCGTAGGGGCCGGTGACGTCGTGCGCGACGGTGACCCCCTCGATCCCGGAGACCTCCGCGACGACGGCCGGAGCCTTGCCCACCTCGGTCTGGATCAGGATGTAGGCGTGCACCACGGGGATCCTCCTGGGGGCGGTCCTGGGGCCACCCGCTGCCGGGGCGGCGGCCCGGTCAGACTACCCTGCCCCTTTCAGAGGCGGGGCGACGGTGGAGGGCACATGGGCTCGACGGGGACACCCATCAGCGAGGTGGGGGAGTTCGGCCTGATCGAGCGGATCCGCGCCAGCCTGGCCGGGCACGGCTCGGACCGGGTCGAGGTCGGGCCCGGCGACGACGCGGCCGTCGTGCGCTTCGGCGACCAGCGCCTCGTGACCACCTCGGACATGCTCATCGAGGGTCGGCACTTCCGCCGCGACTGGTCCACGCCCGCCGACGTCGGGGCCAAGGCCGCGGCCGTCAACCTCATGGACATCGCGGCGATGGGGGCCAAGGCGACCACGCTGATCGTCGCGCTGGGCCTGCCCGCGGACCTGACCGTGGAGTGGGTGGCGGGCCTCTACGCCGGTCTGCGCGAGGAGACCGAGGCGCAGGGCGTCGACATCGTGGGCGGCGACGTGGTCCGTGCGGACAAGATCACCGTGGCCGTCACCGCCCTGGGGGTGGTCGACGGGTCCGAGCCGGTGCTGCGCAGCGGCGCGCAGCCCGGCGACGTCGTGGCCGTGGCGGGTCGGCTGGGCTGGGCCGCGGCGGGCCTGTCGATCCTCTCGCGCGGCTTCCGCACCCCCCGGATCCTGGTCGACGCCCAGCGGCGGCCGGTGCCGCCGTACGAGGCCGCGCGGTCGGCGGCCACCGCCGGTGCTACGGCGATGATCGACGTGAGCGACGGCCTGGTGGCCGACCTGGGTCACGTGGCCCGGGCCAGCGGGGTGGCGATCGAGCTGGACCCGACGCTTGTCACGGTCGACGAGCCGGTGGCCTCCGCGGCGGCGGCGTTCAACGCCGACCCGCTGGTGTGGATCCTCACCGGTGGCGAGGACCACGCGGTCGCGGCCACGTTCCCGGACGGGGTGATCCTGCCCGACGGCTTCGAGGTGATCGGCACGGTGGCCAACGTCGCCGACGTGGACGTCCTCGACGCACCCGGCGTCACCGTCGGCGGTCGCGTCCCGCGCGGCGGCGGCGGCCACGACCACTTCACCGGCTGAGCCTGGCACCCCCGCGAGAATGAGCCCCCGTCCGCTGGGACAGGGGCTCATCGTGGGTGCGGTCAGCGACCGCGCTCGACTCGGCGTGGCGTCAGCCGCGGACGACCTTGCCGGCCTTGAGGCATGAGGTGCAGGCGTTGACCCGCTTGGGGGTGCCACCCACGACCGTGCGCACGGGCTGGATGTTCGGATTCCAGCGGCGCTTGGTCCGGCGGTGCGAGTGGGAGATGCTGTGGCCGAAGCCAGGGCCCTTGCCGCAGATGTCGCAGGTGGCAGCCATCATGAACTCCAGAGGATCCGGGGAGGCGGGCGACGACAATGCGCCAGCCCGCGCGTCAACCCCCTGAGGGTACCGGATCGGGCCGAGCCGGCCCAAATCGCCGGCGCACGACAGGGTGCTCGGCGGGTGCGCGGCGGGTGCACGACAGGGTGCGCGGCGGGTGCGCGGCGGGTGCGCGGCGGGCACGCCGACCGCGCGTGTCTCGTGTGCCAGCGCAGACCGGGGCCGGATCACTAGCATCGGCGGGACATCGGGAAGGGAGCTGGTGTGCGGACGCACCTCGACCCAGAGTCGCTGGAGAACTGGGCCCTGCTCGCGCTGGCGGACATGGGCGTGCACCGCCGGGCGATCGACGCGCTCAACGTGTTCCCCGTCCCCGACGGCGACACGGGCACCAACATGTACCTCACCCTGGAGTCCGGGGTGGACGCCATGAAAGGCGCCGCCGGCAGCGGGAACGCCGGGGAGATCCGGCTGGCCGCCCTGGCCCGGGGGATGCTGCTGGGCGCGCGCGGCAACTCCGGGATCATCGCCTCCGAGTTCGTGCGCGGGGTGGCCGCCACGCAGGCCGCCGATCGGCACCGGCCGCTGGACGGGGCATGGCTGGCCGACGCGTTCGACCGGGGCGCCCAGGCGGCGTTCGCGGCCGTGGCCGCCCCGAAGGAGGGGACGGTCCTGACCGTCGCGCGGGCCAGCGCCGACGCCGCCGCAGCGACCGCTTCGGCGACCGACGGGGATCTGCTCGCGGTCGCGCAGACCATCGCCGAGTCGGCGCGCGAGGCCCTGGCCGCGACCACCGGGCAGCTCGAGGCCCTGCGCCGCGCCGGGGTCGTCGACGCGGGCGGGCGCGGCTTCGTGGTCCTCACCGACACCCTCCTGGAGGCGATCACCGGGGTGCACCGCGACCTGCCGGAGTTCCCGCGCCTGGCCGCGCAGCCCGACTCGCTGACGGCCCCCGAGGACACGCTGCACGGGTACGGCGGGCCGGCCTACGAGGTGATGTTCCTGCTCGACGCCGACGACGAGGCGATCCCCGGCCTGCGCGGGGCGCTGTCGCGGCTGGGCGACTCGCTGGTCGTGGTCGGCGGGGACCGGCTGTGGAACGTGCACGTCCATGTCGACGATGCCGGCGCGGCGGTGGAGGCGGCGCTGGCGGTCGGGCGGCCGTACCGCCTGCGCATCACGTACCTGGCCGACGTGGTCTCCGCGGGCCGGCTGGAGCCGGCGCGGCGCAGCCTGGTGGTGGTCACCCACGGGCAGGGCGTCACCGACCTGCTGGAGGCCAGCGGCGTCACCACCGTGCGCGCGCCTGACCTGGGCCGGCCCTCGATGCAGGAGATGCTGGACGGAATCCGGGCCACCGGGGCCGAGGAGGTCGTGCTGCTGCCCGGCGACAAGGACTCCCACAAGGTGGCCGAGTCCGCGGCGCTGGCCGCCCGCGACGTCGGGCACCGGGTGGCGGTCATCCCGACTCGCTCGATCGTGCAGTCGCTGGCCGCGGTGGCCGTGCACGACGCCGAGGCGCCCTTCGACGACGACGTGGTCGCCATGACCCAAGCCGGATCCGCGACCCATTACGCCGGGCTCACGACCGCCAGCCGGCAGGCGATGACCTCGGCGGGGATGTGCAAGCCCGGCGACGAGCTGGGGGTCATCTCCGGGGAGATCCTGGAGATCGGGACCGACACCGGCGACATCGCCGAGCGCGTGCTGGCCCGGATGCTCGGCCGCGGCGGCGCCGAGCTGGTGACCGTCGTCCTGGGTGCCAGCGCGTCGGAGGGGCTGCTGGAGCGGATCGAGACGTGGACCAGCCGCCATCATCCCGGCGTCGAGGTGGTCGGCTACGAGGGCGGTCAGGCCAACTGGCACGCGATCCTCGGGGTGGAATGAAGGCAGTGACGTTGCCCGGTCTGCTGCGGGGCTCGGCGCCGGGCCGCCACTGCGCCGCTGTGCGGATGTCGGGCGGACCGTCACCTCACTGCTCGCCCAGTGCCGGGCGGCGGACGCCGGACGGCTCACTCCAGGCAGACCGGGAGAGGAGCCAGTGGAGGAGCCGGGAAGGGGTCGGGGGATGAGCAGGAGGTGGAGGTGACTGCCGCGGCCACCCCGCTGCGCTCCGTGCTGGACGCCAAGTCCGTGCGGGCGGTGGCCGCGCTCGGGCTGGAGACCGTCGAGGATCTGCTGACCCACTACCCGCGGCGGTACCACGAGCGCGGCGACCTGACCGACCTGGGGACCCTGCGCGTGGGCGAGCGGGTGACCGTCCTGGCCCGGGTCGCCTCGGCGAACCGCCGCCAGCTGCCGCGCCGGGGCGGGGAGCGTCGCCCGCGCTCGCTGACCGAGGTGGTGGTCACCGACGGCACCGGACGGCTCACGCTGACCTACTTCAACCAGGACTGGCTGGCCAAGCAGTGCACGCCCGGGCGGCTCGGGCTGTTCGCGGGCAAGGTCGGCGAGTTCCGGGGGGAGCGGCAGCTGCTCAACCCGGAGAGCGAATGGGTCGACGAGGAGACCGCCGGCAGCGAGGCCGCGCAGTTCGCCGCCCGGCTGATCCCCGTCTACCCCGCCACCGAGAAGGCCCAGACCTGGGAGATCGCGCGGATGGTCACTACCGTGCTGCCGATGGCGCAGAGCCTGCCCGACCCGCTGGACGCTGGGCTGCGCGCCCAGGCCGGGGTGGTCGGCCGGGCGAAGGCCCTGGCGATGATCCACCAGCCCCGCGACTACGCCGACGTCACGCGGGCCCGACAGCGGCTGCGCTGGGACGAGGCGTTCGGGCTGCAGGTGGTGCTCGCCCAGCGGCGCCGGGAGGCGACCGCGGCCCCGGCGGTCCCCCGGCGGGGCCGGGCCGGCGGACTGCGCGACCGGCTCGACGCCGCCCTGCCGTTCCGGCTGACCCCCGGCCAGCTCGAGGTGGGCGAGGTGCTCGACGCGGAGCTCGCATCCGCCCACCCCATGCATCGCCTGCTGCAGGGCGAGGTGGGTGCGGGCAAGACCGTCGTTGCGCTGCGGGCGATGCTGCAGGTGATCGACAGCGGCGGGCAGGCCGCGCTGCTGGCGCCCACCGAGGTGCTGGCCGCCCAGCACGCCCGCAGCCTCGCCGCGCTGCTCGGCCCGCTGGGCGAGGGCGGGATGCTCGGCGGCGACGCCGACGCCACCCGGATCGCCCTGCTGACGGGGGCGCTGGGGGCGGCTGCCCGGCGGGCCGCGCTGCTGGAGCTGGCCAGCGGGGCCGCGGGCATCGCGGTGGGCACGCACGCGCTGCTGGAGGAGCGGGTGCAGTTCGCCGACCTCGGGCTGGTCGTGGTCGACGAGCAGCACCGGTTCGGGGTCGAGCAGCGCGCGGCTCTGACCGCCAAGGCGGTCGGCGACACCCGCCCGCACACAATGGTGATGACCGCCACGCCGATCCCGCGCACAGTGGCGATGACCGTCTTCGGCGACCTGGAGACCTCCACCCTGCGCGAGCTGCCGACCGGCCGGCAGCCGGTGCTCACCCATGTGGTGCCGGCGCTCGAGCTGCCCGGCTACCTGGCGCGGGCCTGGGAGCGGGCGCGCGAGGAGGTCACGGCCGGTCGCCAGGTGTACGTCGTGTGCCCGCGGATCGACGCGACGGCCGCCGAGGCCGACTCCGGCGACCTCCCCGACGACGTGGATCCGGGGGGCCCGGGCGCGGCCGGCGGCGCCGGTGCCGCCGTCGAGTCCGAGCTGCCCGCGCTGGCCGCCGGGCCTCTGCGGGGGCTGCGCCTGGCCGCGCTCACCGGGCGCATGACGGCCGCCGAGAAGGACGACGTGATGGCACGGTTCGCCCACCCGGACCGGCCCGACGGGATCGACGTGCTGGTCGCCACGAGCGTCATCGAGGTGGGTGTCGACGTGCCCAACGCGACTCTGATGATCGTCCTGGACGCCGACCGGTTCGGGGTCTCCCAGCTGCACCAGCTGCGCGGCCGGGTGGGTCGCGGTGCGCACGGCGGGCTGTGCCTGCTGGTCACCAGCGCACCGCCCGACACCCCGGCCCGGGAGCGCCTGGACGCCGTGGCCGCGACCGCCGACGGGTTCGAGCTGTCCCGCTACGACCTGCGCGCCCGGCGTGAGGGCGACGTCCTGGGCAGCGCCCAGTCCGGCACCCGCCGCTCGCTGCGCCTGCTCAGCGTGCTGGACCACGAGGAGGTCATCGTCCGCGCTCGCCAGGAGGCGACCCTGCTGGTCGATGCCGACCCGTTGCTGGCCCACCACCCGGAGCTCGCCTCCTGGATCGCCACCCAGTACCCCGCCGAGAACGTCGACTACCTGGAGAAGACGTAGCGGCGGTCTGCGGCTCTCACGGGGAACGTTGCGATCCGAGGCCCGCGTGGGCGTCGCGGGCGACCCACCCGGCCACCGGGTGCTGGTGACTGCCCCTCGGCACGAGGCGGGGTCCGGCCCGTGGGGGTCGGGCGCTCCTACACTCGCCGGGTGTCCGACCATCCCGCGAGCGACGTCTCGCTCCCGAGCCGCGCGGAGCCGGCGTGACCCGGATCATCGCCGGTGCGGCGCGCGGACGGTCGCTGGCCGTTCCCCCGGACGGCACCCGGCCCACCGCCGACCGGGTCCGCGAAGCGATGTTCGCCAGCCTGGACCACCTGCTCGGCGGCTTCGCCGGCGCCCGGGTCCTGGACCTGTACGCAGGGTCCGGTGCGCTGGGCTTGGAGGCGGCCAGCCGGGGCGCCGCGCAGGTGGTGGCGGTCGAGCGGAACCGCGCCAGCGCCCGGATCATCACGAGCAACGCCGGGACCACCGGGGCCGCGGCGCAGGTGCAGGTCGTGGTGATGCCGGTCAGCGGCTATCTCGCGGGCGCCCCGACGCCGTTCGACCTGGTGCTGGCCGACCCGCCCTACGCCGTCCCCACCGCCGAGATCGAGGCGCTGCTCGGGCGGCTCGCCGGCGGCTGGCTGAGCCCGCAGGGGATCGTCCTGGTCGAGCGGCCCGCCCGCGACGGGGCGTTCGCGTGGCCGCCGGGCCTGGTCGGCCTGCGCGAGTCCCGCTACGGCAGCACCACCCTTTGGTACGGTTCGGCCGCGCCGGACCGAGAGGAGCGCTGATGCGTCGCGCAGTGTGCCCGGGATCCTTCGATCCCGTGACGAACGGCCATGTCGACGTGTTCCTGCGGGCAGCCGAGCTGTTCGACGAGGTGACCGTGGCGGTCCTGGTGAACAAGAAGAAGTCGTCGCTGTTCACAGTCGAGGAGCGCATCGAGCTGCTCACCGGCGAGCTCGCCCACCTGCCGAACGTGCGAGTCGACTCGTTCTACGGCCTGCTGGTCGACTACTGCCGGGACAAGCAGATCCCGGCCATCGTGAAGGGCCTGCGGGCGATCACGGACTTCGACTACGAGCTGCAGATGGCCCAGATGAACTACGGCCTGGCCGGCATCGAGACCTTGTTCGTCAGCACGAATCCGCTGTATTCCTACCTGTCCTCCTCCCTGGTCAAGGAGGTCGCCACCTATGGTGGGGACGTCAGCGGTCTGGTACCCCCGCGGGTGCACGAGGCGCTGCTGTCCAGGCTCGCCGAACAGTGACCCCGGGAGGGACCATGACCGACCCGATCCTCTCCGCAGACCCGCGCACCGCTGACGTCTACACCGTGCTCGACGACCTGTCCGACGTCATCGAGGCTGCCCGGGCGATGCCCATGTCGGACAAGTGCGTCGTCAGCCGCAACGAGGTGCTCGACCTGCTCGACGCGATCCGGGGCATGCTGCCGCGTGCGGTCCAGGAGGCCGAGGAGCTGCTCGCCGACCGGGTCGGCGTGGTCGAGGAGGGCTACCGCGAGGCCGAGCGGATCATCCACGACGCCAACGAGCAGTCCCGCGCCCTGGTCGAGCAGGCCACCGCGCAGCAGGCGCACATCGTGAGCACGCACGAGATCACCACGGCGGCGCTCTCGGAGGCCGGGGCGATCCGCGGCCAGGCGGTGGCCGAGGCCGAGGCGATGCGCCGCGAGGTCGACCAGTACGTCGAGGACAAGTTCGCCCAGTTCGAGGCCAGCCTGACCAAGACCCTCTCGGCGGTCCAGCGCGGCCGCGACCGCATCCGCGAGCGCTACGCCCGGGAAGGCTGAGCGGCGCGCGCATTTCGTGGGGTACGGGGCGCTGCGCTACCCTTGATGGGTGGCCCTCATGCCGGGGGCCTTTCGTGTGATTCCCCCTGAGAGCGGCTCATGTCCCACCTCGATCCTCGCGATCCCCTGGTCCTGGACCTGCGGGAGCTGGGCCGGCGTGCCGGATCGCTGCTCGAGGTGGAGCGCACGGTGCCGGCCCCGGCCGACCTCGGCGGGGGAGTGGCGGTCGTGGAGCCGGGCAGCGACCTGGTGCTCTCGGCCCGCCTGGAGTCCGTGGTGGAGGGGGTGCTCGCCTCCGGCACCGCCGCGGTGACGGTCACGGCCGAGTGCGCCCGCTGCCTGGACCGGTTCCAGTGGGACACGGCCGTCGGGTTCAGCGAGCTGTACCTGTACCAGCCCGGTCCCGAGGAGGAGGAGCTGCCCGTCGTGGACGGCGAGCTGCTCGACCTCGATCCGGCGATCCGCGACGCCGTGGTGCTGGCCCTCCCGCTGGCTCCGCTGTGCCGCCCCGACTGCCCCGGCCTGTGCGCCGAGTGCGGGGTGCGGCTGGCCGACGACCCGACGCACAAGCACGACCAGCTCGATCCCCGGTGGGCAGCCCTCGCCGGGGTGGACACGACGAAGAAGGAAGACTGACGTGGCTGTCCCCAAGCGGAAGATGTCCCGCTCCAACACCCGCGCTCGCCGTTCGCAGTGGAAGGCCGCACCGATCACCCTGGTGACCTGCGACCGCTGCAAGTCGGCGAAGCTGCCGCACACGGCCTGCCCGACGTGCGGTACCTACGCCAAGCGGCAGGTCCTCGACGTCTGACCTCGTCGCCGTGCCCGCACGCGACGACCTGGACGTCCTGACCGCGCGCCTCGGGGTCGATCTGGACCACGAGGCGCTTCGGCATGCCCTGACCCACCGTTCCTACGCCTACGAGAACCCCGGGGTCGCCCACAACGAGCGCCTGGAGTTCCTCGGCGACGCCGTCCTGGGCCTGGTCGTCACCGAGTCGCTCTACGCGTCCTACCCGGACGTGGCCGAGAGCCAGCTGGCCAAGTACCGCGCGGCCGTGGTGAACGCCCGCGCGCTGGCCGAGGTGGCTCGTGAGCTCGGGCTCGGGGAGTTCCTGCTCCTCGGGCGGGGCGAGGAGGTCACCGGCGGCCGGGAGAAGCCCTCGATCCTGGCCGACGCGATGGAGGCGGTCATCGGCGCCGTGCACCTGGGCGCGGGCCGCGACGCGTCCACGGCGCTGGTCCTGCGGCTGACCGGTCAGCGGATGCGGGCGGCCGCCGCGATGGGCGCCGGCCTGGACTGGAAGACCTCCCTGCAGGAGCTCGGCGCGCGCACCGGCCAGGGCGTGCCCGTCTACCAGGTCGAGGCCTCGGGCCCCGACCACGCCAAGTGGTTCACCGCCGTCGTCCACGTGGGCACGCACGTCGGCGAGGGCTCGGGCGCCTCGAAGAAGCACGCCGAGCAGCTGGCCGCTGCGGCGGCGTACAGCTCGCTGGCCACCCTGCTGCACGACCCCTCCTGAGCCCCCGATGCCCGAGCTGCCCGAGGTCGAGGTCGTCCGGCGCGGGCTGGTCGAGCATGTCCTGGGCCGGCGGATCGACGCGGTGCGCGTCGCGCATCCCCGGGCCGTCCGCCGCCAGCCCGGCGGGGCCGACGAGTTCACCGCGCTGCTCACCGGGCGGACGCTCGTGAGCGCCGAACGGCGCGGCAAGTTCCTCTGGCTGACCACCGACGAGCCTGACACCGTGCTGGTCGCCCACCTGGGCATGAGCGGGCAGTTCCGAGTCTCCTCCGGCGAGTCCGACTCGGCTGAGGGGGCGGCGGATCCGCACCTGCGAGTCGCGCTGGGGCTCGACCGGGGCGGGCTGGCGTTCCTGGACCAGCGCACCTTCGGCTGGGTGGCCGCGACGCACCTGGTCACCGACCAGGTCGGCCGGTCGGTGCCCACGTTCGTGCAGGCCATCGCCCCGGACCCCACCGAGCCGGCCTTCGACCTGCCCGCGCTCGCCCGGGCGCTGCGGGCTCGCCCGGTCGAGATCAAGCGCCTCCTGCTGGACCAGTCGCGGGTCTCCGGGATCGGCAACATCTACGCCGACGAGGCGCTCTGGCGGGCGGGCGTGCATCCGCGCCGGCGCGCGGACAGGCTGACCCTGGTGGCGCTGCGGTCGGTCCTGACCGCCGCCAGCCAGGTGATGGCCGAGTCGCTGGCCCAGGGCGGGACCTCGTTCGACGAGCTGTACGTCGACGTCAACGGGCGCAGTGGCTACTTCGGGCGCGGGCTGGCGGTGTACGGACGGGCGGGTCTGCCGTGCCCGCGCTGCGGGGCCTCGATCCGGCGCGAGCACTTCATGAACCGGTCCAGCCACTTCTGCCCGAGATGTCAGCCGCCGCCCCGAGCGCGACACTGGGGCGATGAGCGACGCTGACCAGTCCGATGTCCGCCTGACCGCCGTGGTGCACGGCTACGTCCAAGGGGTCGGGTTCCGCTGGACGACCCTGACCGTGGCGAACCGGCTGAAGCTGCACGGGTCGGCGGAGAACAAGATGGACGGGACCGTCGAGGTCATCGTGGAGGGTCCGCGCGCGGCCTGCGAGCAGCTGCTGGGGTGGCTGCAAGGGGACGGGTCGCGCGGGGTCCGGCTGCCCGGCCGGGTCGAGCGGGTGAACGCGCGATGGTCCCCAGCCACGGGGGAGTTCCGCCGATTCTCCACCCACTGAGGGCGCCGGCGCGGACACGTCCGAGGCGCCCTCGAACAGCACTTGACCCGCCAGTAACTTAGGTGGGACTCTTGCCGTAGGTCTTCTGTTCTGATAATGCCGGTCCGGCCCGTCCCGGACCCGTTCTGGCGAGGAGCTGTGGATGGCCAAGGCCCTGTACGGATCCCACGGTGGCGCGGACCCGCGCCTCGCGGCCGAGTTGGCCACGCTGCGTGCCCGCGTGCGCAGCCTGGAGGCCGAGGTCGTCGCGCTGCGCTCGGAGCTCGCGCTGCCCGACGCCGACCTCGACCTCGCACTGCTCGCCGACCAGGACGCCGCCCTCGTCTGAGCGGGTTCCCCGAGCGCGCGGACCCGATCACGTAGGGTCCGGCACGTGCACCTCAAGAGCCTGACGGTCAAGGGCTTCAAGTCCTTCGCGTCCGCCACCTCCCTGGTGTTCGAGCCCGGGGTGACCTGCGTCGTCGGGCCGAACGGCTCGGGCAAGTCCAACGTGGTGGACGCCCTGGCCTGGGTGATGGGCGAGCAGGGCGCCAAGAGCCTGCGCGGGGCCAAGATGGAGGACGTCATCTTCGCCGGCACGTCCGGGCGTGCCCCGCTGGGCCGCGCCGAGGTGAGCCTGACCATCGACAACTCCGACAACGCGCTGCCGATCGACTACACCGAGGTCACGATCACGCGGACGATGTTCCGCAGCGGCGGCTCGGAGTACGCGATCAACGGCAGCGCGTGCCGGCTGCTCGACATCCAGGAGCTGCTCAGCGACTCCGGGATCGGCCGCGAGATGCACGTCATCGTCGGCCAGGGCCAGCTCGACCAGATCCTGCACGCCACGCCCGAGGACCGTCGCGGGTTCGTCGAGGAGGCGGCCGGCGTCCTCAAGCACCGCCGGCGCAAGGAGCGCGCGGTCCGCAAGCTCGACGCGATGCAGGTCAACCTCGCGCGCGTCCAGGACCTCACCACCGAGCTGCGCCGCCAGCTCACCCCCCTGGGTAAGCAGGCCGAGGTCGCCCGGCGCGCGCACGTCATCCAGATGGACCTGCGCGACTCGGCGCTGCGGCTGCTCGCCGACGACCTGCACACCCTGACCGAGCAGTACGAGCAGGAGATCGCCGACGAGTCGGCGCTGCGCGAGCGCCGGGCGCTGGTCGACGCCGAGCTGGCCAACCTGCTGGCCGCCGAGGCCACCCATGAGGCGCGCGCCCAGGCCGAGGTGCCCGCCCTGGCCGCCGCGCAGGAGGCGTGGTTCGGGCTGTCCAGCGTGCGCGAGCGGCTGGCCGGCACGCTCGGCATGGCCGAGGACCGGGTCCGCTCGCTTGCCCCTGAGCCCGCGTCGGCGCCCACCGGTCGGGACCCCGAGCGGCTCGAGGCCGAGGCCCGCTCGATGCGCGCCCAGGAGGCCGAGCTCAACCGGACCGTCGACGAGCTGCGCGCCGAGCTGACCCTGGCGGTGTCCGTGCGGGTCGCTGCCGAGGCCGCGCTGGCCACTGCCGAGCGCGAGCTGGCCGCGGCCGTCCGGGCGGCGGCGGACGGCCGGGAAGGCCGCGCGCGCCTGCAGGGCCAGGTCAACGCGGCCCGGTCGCGGACCGAGGCGCGGGCCAGCGAGATCGAGCGGCTCCAGGAGCAGGTGCACGCGGCTCGTGAACGCGCCGCACAGGCGAAGGGTGAGTTCGGCAAGCTGGAGGCGTCGATCGCCGGGCTGGACGAGGGCGAGGTCGACCTGGACTCCGGGTACGAGGAGGCGCGGGTCGCCCTGGCCGAGGTCCAGGAGCGGATCGCCGCCCTGGGCGCGCACGAGGCTGCCGCGGAGCGCGACCGGGCGGCACTCGCGGCCCGGGTCGACGCGCTCGCGCCGATGGTCGAGGTGGCCGACGCCTCCCGGGAGCTGGCCTCGGGGGCGGTGCCCGGGGTGGCTGGGACGGTCGCGGCCGCGCTGGTGGTGCAGTCGGGCTACGAGGTGGCGGTCGGGGCAGCGCTGGGCGCCGCGGCCGACGCGGCACTGGCGGGCTCGGACGAGGCGGCGCTGGCCGCCCTGAAGTGGCTGGTGGACGGCGATCGTGGCCGGGCCGGGATCGTCCTGCCCGGGCCTGGGGTCAGTCGCCGCGAGGACTGGCCGGCTCTGCCCGCGGGCGCCCGCTACGCGATCGACGTCGTGAGCGCCGAGGGCGCGCTGGCCGACGCGCTGGCCGGGCTGCTGGACCGGGTGGCGGTCGTCGAGGGGGACGTGGCGGAGGCGGTCGGGCTGGCTCGCTCGGTGCCGGTGCTCGCGGCAGTGACCGCCGAGGGCGAGGTCGTGACCCGGGGCGTCGTCACCGGCGGGTCGGCAGCCGCCCCCACGCGCGTCGAGGTCACCTCCCTGTTGCACGCCGCCCAGGCGCAGCTCGCGCAGGCCGGGCACGAGGTCGAGCGGGTGCGGTTCGAGCTGGTGGGGGAGCGTACCCGGCTGGGGTCCGCCCAGGCAGCCGCCGACCAGGCACTGGACCGGCTGCACGAGTCCGACGCGGCGATGGCGGCGGTGGCCGAGCAGCTGGGCAACCTCGGTCAGCAGGCCCGCGCCGCCACCGCGGAGGCCGAGCGGATCGAGCGCAGCCTGGCCGCCTCCGAGCAGGCGCTGGCCGACGACCGGATCACCCTGACCGAGCTGGGCGAGCGGCTGGAGCGCGTCCTGGCCCAGCCCATCGTGGAGAACCCGTCGCCAGACGCCCGGGACGCGGCCGGCGCCGCCGCCGTCGAGGCTCGCAAGGGCGAGACCGACGGCCGGCTGGCCGTGCGCACCGCGGAGGAGCGAGTCCGCGCGATCTCCGGGCGGGCCGAGCAGCTGGAGCGGGCGGCCGCCTCCGAGCGCGGGGCCCGTGCCGCCGCGGTGGCCCGCCGGGAGCGACGGGCGCGGGCTTCGGCCCTGGCCACCTCGGTGGCAGCGGCCACCCGGCAGGTGCTGGCGCGGATCGAGGAATCGGTGGTGGCCGCCGCGGCTGCCCGGACCGAGGCCGAGCAGGCCCGGGCCGAGGGGGACGCCGCCCTCAAGGAGCTGCGCGCCCGGATCCGCACCCTGCGCGAGGAGCTCGCGGAGCTGACCTCGTCGGTGCACCGCGACGAGGTCGCCCGGGCCGAGCAGCGGCTGCGGATCACGGGGTTGCAGGAGCGGGCCCTCTCGGAGTTCGGGTTGGAGCCGGAGTCGCTGGTCGCCGACTACGGGCCGGGGCAGCCGGTCCCACCCTCCCCGCGGGCGCCGGGCGACGAGGAGGACGGCGGTCCCGAGCCGCAGCCCCGCCCGTACGTCCGCGCGGAGCAGGAGCGTCGGCACAAGACCGCGCAGAAGGCGCTCACGCTGCTGGGCAAGGTCAACCCGCTCGCGCTGGAGGAGTTCGCGGCGCTCGAGGAGCGGCATCGGTTCCTCACAGAGCAGCTCGAGGATCTCAAGCGCTCGCGCAAGGACCTGCTGGACCTCATCCGCGACGTGGACCACCGCGTCGAGGAGGTGTTCACCGCCGCCTACGCCGACGTCGCCCGGGAGTTCGAGGGAGTGTTCGCGCGGCTGTTCCCCGGTGGCGACGGACGGCTCGTGCTCACCGACCCGCAGAGCATGCTCACCACCGGCATCGACGTCGAGGCCCGCCCGCCGGGCAAGAAGATCAAGCGGCTGTCGCTGCTCTCCGGCGGGGAGCGGTCGCTGACCGCGGTGGCGTTCCTCGTGGCCCTGTTCAAGGCCAGGCCCAGCCCGTTCTACGTGCTGGACGAGGTCGAGGCGGCGCTGGACGACGTGAACCTCGGGCGGCTGATCGAGGTGATCGAGGAGCTGCGCTCGGACAGCCAGCTCATCGTCATCACCCACCAGAAGCGCACGATGGAGATCGCCGACGCGCTGTACGGGGTGAGCATGCGCGGCGACGGCGTCACGCACGTCATCAGCCAGCGCCTCCGCGAGCCCATCGCCGGCTGATCGCTTGCGGCCACGGCCCCGTGGCAGAGTGCCACTCGGACGACGGCTTCCCCGCCGCGCTCTGCTCGCCCTCGGTCCGGGGAGTGGGCGCTCTGACCCATCCGGGGCAGGTGGGCGGCGGAGGCGGCGGTGGGCCCGGGGACTCGGCCGGCGGGCCGGGCCGTGGGGTTGGTCACGACCGGCGGGCTGGGGCGCTCGGGATGGGAGAATGCGGGCGGCGGCTGACTGTCCGCCTTCGCATGTCCCCGATCGACAGGCTCCTTCGTGAACGCCCTTCCCTACATCATCGTCGGCGTCGCCATCCTTGTGTTGGCTCTCGTCGCCGGCCTCTACTTCGTCCGCTCACGGCGCCCAGGCCAGCCGCTTGCGCCTCCACCCACCCTGGCCCCGGACGCGCCCACCCCGACCCTGGAACGACCCGGGCTCGAAGTCCCGGCACCGACCGCCGGCCGGCTGGTCCGGCTGCGCGCACGCCTGGCCCGCAGCCAGGGCGCGGTCGGCCGCGGCCTGCTCGCTCTGCTCTCCCGTGACCACCTGACCGAGGCGGACTGGGAGGAGGTCGAGACCCTCCTCCTGCAGGCCGATCTCGGCGTCGCGCCCACCCAGGACCTGGTCGATCGGCTGCGCACCCGGGTGCGCGTGCAGGGCACGTCGGACGCTGCGGCCGTCCGGGCCATGCTCGGCGAGGAGCTGCTGGCGGTCGTCGATCCCGACCTCGACCGCGCCCTGGCCACGCGGCACGAGGGCCGGCCGGCGGTCATCCTCGTCGTCGGCGTGAACGGCACCGGCAAGACCACCACCACCGGCAAGCTCGCCCGCGTCCTCATCGCCGACGGGTCCACCGTCGTGCTCGGTGCGGCCGACACCTTCCGAGCGGCCGCCGCCGACCAGCTCCAGTCCTGGGGCGACCGGGTCGGCGCGACCGTGGTCCGCGGCGCGGCGGGCGGCGATCCCGCCGCCATCGCGTTCGACGCGGTCCGCGCGGGCATCGAGTCCGAGGCCGACGTCGTGCTCATCGACACCGCTGGCCGCCTGCACACCAAGGTCGGGCTCATGGACGAGCTCGGCAAGGTCAAGCGCGTGATCGAGAAGCAGGGCCCGGTGGACGAGGTGCTCCTGGTCATCGACGCGACCACCGGGCAGAACGGCCTGCAGCAGGCCAGGGTGTTCCGCGATGTCGTGGACATCACCGGGCTGGTGCTCACCAAGCTGGACGGGACCGCCAAGGGCGGCATCGTCGTGGCGGTCCAGCGCGAGCTGGGCGTGCCGGTCAAGCTGGTCGGCCTCGGCGAGGGCCCCGACGATCTGGCCCCCTTCGTGGCCAAGGACTTCGTCGACGCGATCCTCGACGCCTAACCCCCACCCCCACCCCCACCCCCACCCCCACCCCCCACCGCACCACCGCACCACCGCACCCCCACCCCCACGCGGGACCCCGTCCCACCCCACCCGCGCCCACAATGACGTCGTTCGGCCATATCCGGCCGAACGACGTCAGCGTGTGGCCGATCGCTGCCCCGCTCGTCGGCGTCATGCCGGTCACGATGCGGAGCCACCCGAGATTCGCCGGAATTGGGCTGTGGACAACTCTCGGATCGTCCTTCAGAGGCGGCAGGATCTCACCCATGACGGGGTGGACAGACGCAATCAGACTCATGCGGGCGAGCGGGGGGCTCGCCCTGCGGGCAGAGATTCGCGCGCTCGGGGTGCCCGAGCGGACCCTCTACCGGCGCCTGAGCGAAGGGGCGTTGGTCGAGGTGAACCCCTGGGTGCTCGCGCTGCCCGGGACCGAGCTCGATCTCGTGGCACTCACGCGCGCCGCGGTGCTCGCGCGCCCGGCCGCGATCCCCACTGGCCTCTCGGCGGCGGTCCTGATCGGCGACGGCCCCTGGGACGAGGTGCCGCCGATCGGTTCGCCTTGGCTCGTGGGTGAGCGAGAACGAGCTCTCGACGCCCGGGTCTTGCGGCACCCGGACATCCGAACCGTGAAGCGCGCCGGCCTGGTGATCGCCCATCCGGCCTACGCGGTCGTGGACCTGATCCGCGTCCTGAGCTCGGACGTCGCGGTCGCCGTCGGACGATCTGCGCTGCAGCGCAGGACCGTCAGCGTGGATTTCCTCACCGAGCGTAGAGCCGTCCTGGGCAGGCTCGCCGGCGCCGGGCAGCTCGGCCGCGTGATCGAGGAGCTGCGTGAGGGGACCCACGCGGAGTCCGAGCACCGATTCATCGCACTGATCCGCGCGGCGGGCATCGGCGGCTGGCGCGCGAACTACCCCGTGCGAGTGGCCGGGCGACGCTATTTCCTGGATGCGGCGTTCCCCAAGGAGCGAGTGGCGGTGGAGATCGACGGCCGGGCCCATCACAGCTCGGCAGCGGTGTTCCAGAGCGACCGACGCCGGCAGAACGATCTGGTGGCCGCGGGGTGGACCGTGCTGCGCTTCACCTGGGAGGACATCGTCCACCGGCCCCACGAGGTGGTGGCTCGCGTCGTGCAGGCGCTCGAGTCGTCGCGGCTGGCAGGCTGAGCCGGGCACCGATCGGCCACACCGTGGCACGAACCGGCCATATATGGCCGAACGGTGACCGCCTGACCGTCGGTCGGCTGACCGCGATGGCTCAGCGCTGCAGGGCCTGCACCGCGTCCAGGTAGGTCTGGTCGATCGGCAGCTCGCCCAGGTGGCGGCGGGTCAGAGTGGCGGCTGGGGCGAGCTCGGGGGCGGCGGCGAGGCCGGCAAGCATCACCCAGGTCGCCATCCGCTGGCCGAGCCGGCGGAAGCCCAGGTCCCGCACCTCGTCGCAGGACGCGAGCAGCGTCTCCAGGGCCCGCCGGTCGGCCGCCAGTGCGTCGGCGTCCTCCGGGAGCCGCTCGGCCAGGGCAGCGAAGAAGCCCGCGTGCAGGCCGAGCCGGGCGCAATCGCGCAGCGCCTGGGCGCGCAGCACGTTGTGGCTGCCCTCCCAGTTCTCGTAGACGACGTTGTCGCGCAGCAGCCGCGGCAGGATGCTGAACGACTCGATCGCGCCGTTGCCGCCCAGCACCTCGATCCCGCGGTTGACGGTCTCGTGCGCGAGCACCGAGGTCTGCAGCTTGTTGAGGGTGACCCCGATCCGGAACAGGGCGGCGTCCTGCTCGCTGACCCTGCCCTCGTCGACCTGCTCCTGGAGCTGGGCCAGCAGCAGCGTGCCGGCCAGGCTCGCGGTCGAGTCGGCGCGCATCCAGGCCAGCGTCTCGGCCACGAGCGGGAACTGCCCGATCGGCCGGCCGAAGGCGGCGCGGTGCTGGGCGTAGGTCGAGGCGATCACCCAGGCGCGGTGGGCCTGGCCCGCGCAGCCGGCTGCATTGAACAGGCGGGACGCGGTGAGCACCAGCTCCACCACGTTGCGGAACCCGTCGCGCACCGGGCCGAGCGCGGTGGCGTGCGCGCCCTCGAAGTCGATCTCGCCGCTGGCCATCGAGCGGGTGCCCAGCTTGGACTTCAGCCGGCGGATGCGGAACCCGTTGACCGAGCCGTCCGGGCGCAGTCGCGGGATGAGGAACAGGCCCAGCCCCTTGGTGCCCGTGGCCGGGTCGGCGACGCGGGCGGTCACCAGGAACACGTCGGCGTCGGCGTTGGAGCAG
Source organism: uncultured Bifidobacteriaceae bacterium (assembly GCA_964418695.1). GTDB lineage: Bacteria > Actinomycetota > Actinomycetes > S36-B12 > CAIYMF01 > Prado023. The sequence goes on from CAYQMN010000007.1 coordinate 25,958, forward strand.
AACCACTTCTCGCCCGAGATCGACCACGCACTGCCAGGCCCGAGGTCGGGCGCCCCCGCGGGGGTCTCGACCAGCTCGACGGAGGGAGTGGGTGCGCTCGTCGTCGGAGCGCCGGTTGCGCCGGACGAGGCTGCGCTCAGCGGGGTGGCGCGCACCGCGTTCGCGCCGACGTCCGAGCCGCCCTGCACCTCGGTGAGGAACTGCGAGGCGCTGAAGCCGGTGTCGTAGTCCGGGTCCAACAGTCGCGGCAAGTACGTGGCCTGCTGCTGCGCGGTGCCCAGGTGCTGCAGGGTGCGGATCGCCCCGGCGTCGCACGCCAGCGGGCAGTTGTGCCCGGCCTCGCCGGCCTGGGCGGTCAGGTAGAACAGCGTGAGGATGAATCGGTGCGGGGCGGCCCGTTCGGGGCGCCGCGGGTCATCGCCGCCGGCCAGCCCGTCCACCCCGGCCTCGGCGAACGCCGCCATTACTCCGGTGCCGTAGATCTGCCGCCCGGCCTCCCGGTACGACGGGTGATGGGCCACGCGCGCGACGTAGCGGCCGATGCCGTCCCAGTTCTCCAGCGCCGGGTGGTTGCCGATCAGGTCGTTCTCGCGCGCGGCGGCGTCCAGTGGCCCGGCGACCGCGCGGCCGGCCGCTGTCAGCTCGGGGGCCCGGCCGGTGAGCCCGTGTGGGGCGAGCAGCGCGGCCAGGTCCGCGTCGTCGGAGAACAGGTCCTGGGGCTGGGCGGCCACCCACGCGGCCAGGGCGTCGCGGCCCCGGCTCGCCGCGCTCGGTGCGCCAGGGACCTGCGTCGCGCCCGGCGCAGACGGCTCGACCACGACGGTCGGCGTGCCTGGAAGGGCGTCGGGGATGGGGGTCGCCTCGATGAGCTCGGTCACGCTCGCAGAGTACGCCGCGCGATCGCCCACGGGCTGGGCGCCGTACCACGCGCAGCACCGCCGGACCCGGCCGCTCCGAGCCCGAGTGTCCGCCCTCGGCCGCTCGATCTCCGCAGCGGACACCCGCGGCCGAGCGGCGCGCGCGGATCGACGGGCAACCAAGCCGTAACGCGCCGACCCGCTTCGTCACCGATTCGAAACATCCCGGGACCCGCGGGGGCAACACGGCGACACCATGGTTTCGCCCACGGGTTCCCGCTCGGGAGCCGTCTGACGAAAGGAGCAAGGCGATGCCGGAAACGGCTCTCAACTCCGGGGACACCGCGTGGGTCCTCACGAGTGCCGCGCTTGTCCTGCTGATGCTGCCGGGCCTGGCCCTGTTCTACGGCGGCATGACGCGCAGCAAGAGCGTGCTCAACATGTTCATGATGGTCTTCGGTGCGCTGTGCCTGGTGGGCGTCCTCTGGGTGCTCTACGGCTACTCGACGACCTTCGGCGAGGGCGGCAACGCCTTCTTCTCCAGCCCGATGACCGACTTCGGCCTGACCAACCTGCTCGCCGATGATCCGGAGGCGTCGTTGCCCACGATGGCCTTCGTCGGGTTCCAGCTGATGTTCGCGGCGATCACCGTTGCGCTGATCGCCGGCGCGGTCGCCGATCGGATCAAGTTCTCCGCCTGGATGGTGTTCGGCGGGCTGTGGGCCACAGTGGTCTACTTCCCGGTCGCCCACATGGTGTGGAGCTCCGACGGCTGGATCTTCAACGGCGCCGGTCCGCTCAACGGAGTCCCGGCCATCGACTTCGCCGGTGGCACCGCGGTGCACATCAACGCGGGCGCCGCGGCTCTGGCCCTGGCGATCGTGCTGGGCAAGCGCCTGGGCTGGCCGCGAGTCGCCATGAAGCCGCACAACCTGACCCTGGTGATGCTCGGCGCGGGCCTGCTGTGGTTCGGCTGGTTCGGCTTCAACGCCGGCTCGGCGCTGGCCGCGGACAACACCGCGGCGGTGGTCTTCGTCAACACGGCGGCCGCCACCTGCGCCGCGACTCTGGGCTGGCTGCTCACCGAGCAGCTGCGCGACGGCCACGCCACCAGCCTCGGTGCGGCCTCGGGCATGGTGGCCGGCCTGGTCGCCATCACCCCGTCCTGCTCCGCGGTCAGCCCACTGGGCGCGCTGGTCGTCGGCGCGGTGGCCGGCAGCGTGTGCGCCCTTGCCGTCGGCCTGAAGTACCGGCTCGGCTACGACGACTCGCTGGACGTCGTGGGCGTGCACCTGGTCGGTGGCCTCATCGGCACCATCCTGATCGGCTTCCTGGCCACCGACAGCGCCCCGGCCGGCGTCAACGGCCTGCTGTTCGGCGGCGGTGCCGGCCAGCTGTGGACGCAGACGTTCGCTGCCCTCGCGGTGATGGTGTACTCGTTCGTGATGGCCCTGATCCTGGCGCTGGTCGTGAAGGCGGTCATGGGTCTTCGGGTCAGCGCCGACGAGGAGGTCGCCGGGGTCGACACCACGATCCACGCCGAGACCGCGTACGACTTCGGCCAGACCGGCGGCGGCGGGGCGTTCAGCGCCCTGGGCCTGTCGCGCAGCACCGACAAGGAGGAGGTGAACGCATGAAGCTCGTCACCGCGATCATCAAGCCGTTCAAGCTGGAGGACGTGAAGAGTGCGCTGGAGGCCTACGGCATCCACGGCCTGACGATCTCCGAGGCCAGCGGGTACGGCCGCCAACGCGGGCACACGGAGGTCTACCGGGGGGCGGAGTACACCGTCGACCTGGTGCCCAAGGTCCGCGTGGAGGTCCTCGTGGACGACGACGACGCCGCCGCGGTCGTCGAGGTTGTCACCAAGAGCGCCCAGACCGGGCGGATCGGCGACGGGAAGGTCTGGACGGTCCCGGTGGAGACGGTGGTCCGGGTCCGCACCGGCGAGCGCGGCCCCGCCGCTCTGTAGTCGCCCACGAGCCGAGACGATCCGCCGCCCGGACCAGCACCACCGGGCGGCGGATCGCGGCTTGTGGGTGACCCCGCCACACGGCGCGCCTCGCCTCGCACACGACCGACCCACACACCACGCACCGCGCGGCGACCCCGCCACACGTGCCGAGTCCCGCACCACGCACCACGCGCCGAGTCCCGCACCCCGCACCACGCAACCGAGCCCCGCACCACGCACCGAGCGCCGACCGCGACCTCGTCTCGCTGCGGCGGACCCCGGCGCACCACCCCGCACCTCGACCGAGCCGCACCAGTCACGAAGGGGGATCCCATGTCGGCCCAGGCCTCCGACGACCTGCTGACCCGGTTCCTGTCCGCCCGCTCCGACCTGCTGCGCGCCCCGGGCCGTCCCTCGGCTCGCGCGCGCACGGCGCTGACCGCCCTGACCGACGAGTGGGTGGTCGAGCTCTTCGACCGCTCCGGCGCAGCGTCGCGCGGCGCCACGCTGGTGGCGGTCGGCGGGCACGGGCGTGGCGAGCTGAGCCCCGGCAGCGATCTGGACCTGCTGCTGCTGAGCCCGGGCGGGCAGATCGGCGACGTCGCCGACGCCCTGTGGTACCCGATCTGGGACTCCGGGCTGCGGCTGGACCACTCGGTGCGCACGCTGGCCGAGGCGCGCCGGCTGGCCGCCGACGACCTGCGCGTGGTCCTCGGCCTGTTGGATGCCCGGACCGTCGCCGGCGACCCGGGCGTCACAGCCGCGCTGCGCACCTCGATCCTGGCCGACTGGCGGGGGCTGGCCGCCGCTCGGCTGCCCGACCTGCAGGACAGCGTGCGCGAGCGGACCGCCAACCAGGGCGAGCTGGCCCACCTGCTGGAGCCGGACCTCAAGGAGTCCTACGGCGGCCTGCGCGAGCTCACCGTCCTGCGCGGCATCGCCGCGTCGTGGGTCACCGACACGTCGCAAGCCGAGCTGGCCGGGGCCAAGACGCTGCTGCTGGACGTCCGCGATGCGCTGCACCGGGTGGCCAGCCGGCCCACCGACCGGCTCACCCATCAGGAGCAGGGGCCGGTCGCACAGGTCCTCGGCTACCCGGATGCCGACCAGCTCCTGCGCAGCGTGTCGGCGGCGGGCCGGACGATCGGGGTGGCCTCGGACACCACCTGGCGGGCGGTCGAGCGGATCACCCGCACCCGCCCGAAGCTGGGCTTCAAGCGGCTCGGCGTGCGCGCCGGCCGGCGCACGCCGCTGGCCGAGGGGGTGGTCCTGCAGGACGGCGAGGCGGTCCTGGCCGCCGACGCCAAGCCCGCCCTCGACCCGGTGCTGGTGCTGCGGGCCGCAGCCGCCGCCGCCCAGTCCGGTGTGCTGCTCAGCCGGCACACCGTCGCCCGGCTGGCCGGCGAGTCCGCGCCCATGCCGTCGCCCTGGCCGGCGCCGGCCCGCGAGGCGCTGGTCTCGCTGCTCGGTGCCGGCCGCAACGCGATCCCGATCTGGGAGGCGTTGGACCAGGCCGGGGTCATCGCCTCGCTGATCCCGCACTGGGACGTGGTGCGCTCGGCGCCGCAGCACAACCCGGTGCACCGCTACACCGTGGACCGGCACCTGCTCGAGGCGGCCGTGCAGGCGTGCGCGTTCAGCCGGTCGGTCGCGCGCCCGGACCTGCTGCTCGTGGGCGCTCTGCTGCACGACATCGGCAAGGGGCGGCCCGAGCGCGACCACACCGACGTGGGGGTCGAGCTGATCGCGCAGATCGGCCCGCACCTGGGCTTCTCGGCGCGCGACACCGAGACTCTGGTGGACCTCTGTCGCCACCACCTGCTGCTGCCCGAGACGGCGACCCGGCGGGATCTGGACGACCCGCTCACCGTCGCCAGCGTCGCCCGGGCGGTCGGGACGGTCGAGCTGCTGGACCTGCTCGCCGCGCTCACCGAGGCCGACGCGCTGGCCACCGGACCCCTGGCGTGGACCGCGTGGAAGCGATCTCTGGTCGCCGAGCTGGTCCGGCGCACCCGCGGCGAGCTGGCCGGCGTGGCGCTGCCCGTCGTCCCGCGGCTTTCCGAGGTCCAGTGGGCGATGGCCGACGGCGACGGGGTCCGGGTGCTCCTGCAGGAGCACGAGGCCGGGTACGACGTCACGGTCGGCGCGCCGGACCGGCTCGGTCTGCTGGGTACGGTCGCGGGCGTGCTGTCGATGCACCGGCTGGAGGTGCGCTCGGCGGTGACTGAGACAGTCGGCGACCGCGCGGTCGAGGTGTGGAGCGTGAGCCCGCTGTTCGGCGACCCGCCGGCGGTGGACCGGCTGCGCGAGGACATCCGGCGCGCCCTGGCCGGTCAGCTGGACGTCTCCGCCCGGCTGGCCGCGCGGGAGGCCAGCAATCCCGATCTCCCCGAGCCGCTGCCCGCCCGGGTCGAGCTGATCGAGGATGCGTCGAGCTGGGCGACCGTCCTGGAGGTGCGCGCCCACGACGCGCCCGCGCTGCTGCACCGGGTGGGGATGGCGATCGCGGCGACCGGCACGGACATCTCGGCGGCCCGGGTCGCCACGATGGGCTCGGAGGTGATCGACGTGTTCTTCCTGGTCGACCGGCGCGGGGAGCCGCTGGCGCCCGGCCTGGCGGGCGCCGTCGCCGAGGCGGTGTCCGAAGCGCTGGGGGTTGTCGGCTGAGCCACGGCGGGCGGGCAGGTGGGACAGGGGCGGGCGGGGACCGCCACCCGCTGGACCTGTGGCTCGCCGCGCAAGCTGGCTGATGCGGGCCCGTGCCTTCGCGCTGACCGGGTGACCGCTGGCGCCAGCCTGCCCGGACCGGCTGTCCACTCGGTGACCTGCACGACGGCCAGCCTGCACGATCTGGACGAGACGGCAAACCTGGCCGGCCCGATGACCAGCTGGCCTCCCGCGACGCCGGCTACCAAGGCGCGGACAGGCGCCTAGATCGCGACCCAGCCCAGCGACCCGGCGTGCGCCTCGATGCTCCGGGCCAGGTCGAGGTCGCGGGCCGTCAGCCCTCCGGCGTCGTGAGTGGTCAGCCGGAAGGTGACCGTGCGCCAGCGGATGTCGATGTCCGGATGGTGGTTCGCCTCCTCGGCTGAGACCGCGACCCGGGCGACCAGCTCGATCGCCACCGGGAATGTGGCCATCGCGAACGTGGCCACCAAGGTCTGGTCCTCGCGCTGCCAGGCGGTCAGGGCGCCCAGCCCGTCGGCCAGCTCCTGCTCGGAGAGTCGGTCGGCGCTGCTCATGTCCCGATGCTGGCACGGCCGCCGGGCCCCCGCACGGCGGTCGGAGAGCCGGTGGGGGCGGGGTGGCCGCTCGAAGAAGGGGGGCGATCACCGTCGTCGCCCCCCGCCCGGCGGCTGGACCTCCCGGACGGCCGCTGACTCCCGTCACGGCCGCTGACTCCCCGCACGGCCCCCCAGCGCCGGCCCCCGTCCTCGCGCGAGGTGCGCACGCTGGGCGTCGGCGCCACGGCGGCTCCGCCCCGATGCGAGCGCCGCCACTAGGTTGGCCGGATGCGCCAGCTGCTGCCCGAGCCGGGCCCGGTGAACCCTGACGAGCTGCTCGACCTCTACGCGTGGCCGGACACGCCCTGGCTGCGGGCCTGCATGGTCTACAGCCTTGACGGTGCCGCGATCGGTCCCGACGGCCTGTCCGGCTCCCTGTCCTCCACCGCCGATCAGCAGGTCTTCTCGGCGTGCCGAGCCCTGGCCGACGCGGTCCTCGTGGGCGCCCGGACGGTGCGCCGCGAGGAGTACAAGCCGATGCGCGCGAAGCCGGCGCTGCGGGAGCGCCGCCTGGCGGCGGGGCAGGCCGAGGCAGCCCGACTCGTGGTGGTCAGCGGTCGCGCGTCGTTCGACTGGGGCCGGCTGACCTTCCAGGAGTCCGACCTGCCGCCACTGCTGCTGACCACGGAGCTGGCCGAGGCCGGGGACGTCGCCGACGCTCGGGCCGCCGGCTGCGAAGTGGAGGTGGTGGGCGAGTCCGCGGTCGACCCGGCCCGGGTGCTGGAGCTCCTGCACAGCGCCGGCCTGACCCGGATCACACTCGAAGGCGGTCCGACCCTGCTCGGCGAGGTCGTGCGCGCCGGGCTGCTCGACGAGGCCGACTTCACCGTGGCCCCGTTCCTGGTGGGCGCGGGCAGCCCCGACCAGGGCCACACCCAGGGCGCGGTGCGCTCGGGCATGAGGCTGGCCCATCTGCTCACCGAGCAGGACTACCTGTTCTCCCGGTTCGTGCGGACCGACGGCACCGGACCCCGATGATCGACCTGACGCTGCTGGCCCGCCTGGCAGCCGAGCACGGGCCCGCCCTGGAGCATCCGATCGCGACGGTCCGGATCGCTGGTGTCGAGCACGACCTGGACGCCCATCCGATGCTCATGGGCGTGGTGAACCTCTCCCGGGACTCGACCTACCGTGAGTCGGTGGCGGTGGGCGTCGACTCGGCCGTGCGACGGGCGCGCACGCTGGTCGCCCAGGGCGCCGGGGTGATCGACATCGGGGCCGAGGCGACCTCGCCGCGCGCCTCGATCGTGGGGGCGGCCGAGCAGTCGCGCACGCTGGTCCCGGTCGTCGAGGCGCTGGCGGCCGAGGGGATCGCGACCTCGGTGGAGGCCTACCACCTGCCCGTCCTGGCCGACTGCCTGCGCGCCGGTGCGCGCGTGGTCAACCTGACCGGCACTCAGGACCTGCCGCGCATCCTGGAGCTGGCCGGGCAGCACGACGCCGCCGTGGTGATGTGCTACATGCCGGGCGAGACGGTCCGCGAGGCCAGCCGGCAGGCGCCAGACGCGGACCCGTACCCCGCGCTGCTGGAGCACTTCGCCGCCCGCATCGAGCAGGCGGGGGCGTGTGGGGTCACCGAGGTCCTCCTCGACCCGGGCCTGGGCTTCTCGTTCGAGGCGGACGCGGGCCCGTTGGAGCGGGCCCGCCGCCAGACTGCCGGGCTGCTGGCCTCGTTCAGGCTGCGCGAGCTGGGGCGGCCGATCTGCCAGTCGCTGCCGCACGCGTTCGACCTGTTCGAGGAGGAGTACCGCACCGGCGAGGGCTTCTTCGCGGTGCTGGCCAGTCTCGCCCGGGTCAACCTGCTGCGCACCCACGAGGTCTCCCGAGTAGCCGCAGTCCTACGGGCCATGGAAGCCCTGGTCTGACCCCGGGCGGGGGTCGACCGCCGAGCCCGGTGGCGGTGCGCCGCCGCCGATGAAGCCCCACCCGCCGCTCGTCCGCCTGCCGCACGCTCGCCCTATGCCCACCCGTCCGCGCGGCCACCCTCCGCAGGCCAGGTCGACTGCCGAGCTCGGTGGCGGTGAACGCCCGGACGCGCGTCAGGAACCGCCTTCGATCGAGACCAGGCCAGCCGCCCTTTCGATCGTGGGATTGTCGAGAGCATCCCCGGGCGGTGCTTCTGGCCTGTCTCGCGGGGTGCGGGGTTCCGGAGTCAGCCGGTGACGACGGTGTGCAGTTCGACGACGGTGAGGTCGCGGGTGCCGGTGAGGTCGAAGGTGATGATGCCGCCTTGTCCGGCGCCGGACCAGTGGACGTTCCAGTGGGTGGTGGCGGTGATGGTGACGTGTCCGGGGTGGGTGTAGCGGTAGCCGCAGGTGGGGGAGTCCTGGGCGCCCATGCCGCTGCGCCATTCGGTGCCGGTGGTGGCGCAGGTGACGGTGTTGCCGTCGCCCATGTCCCAGACGACGCGCTGGACTTGCGCGGTGGCGGTGACGGTCTGGCCGCCGGAGCTGGCGGTGGCGGTGATGGGGCCCCAGGAGTGCTGGTCGGCCCCGGCGATCCATAGCCAGGTGGGCAGCCCGATGACGGACTTGGCGTTGGGGTGGGGCAGCGGGGTGGCCCCGACGTTGGGGGCGACCAGCTTCATCCGGTCCACGGCTTCGTGGGCCAGGGCGGCCGGGTCGACGTCGGGGGGTGCGGAGTCCCGCCAGTAGTAGTAGCCCGACCCTTGCCCGGCGCTGAACGCCGCGCCGGGCGGGAGGCAGTGGTAGATCTGGCCGGTGGTGTCACCCTCCGGGGTCAGGTGACCTTCCCAGAGGGGGTGATCGGGCGCGGGCTGTGGATCGATCAGAAGGACCCAGCACTCCTTCGAGCTTGACCAGCGCCCCGGGCCCTTGCAGGAGATCTCCTTGCCCTTGTAGAGGCACTTCTCCTGCGCCTTGCTGGCGGACTTGGCGCCGGACTCGCCCGACGTGCCGGACCCGGCAGCTGGATCCGACGAAGTGGTCACCTCACACGACATCGTTCCTTGGTCGCTTCGTTCGCAACTGGTCGGGCCTTCTGCCGCAGCCGGGCTGGCGCCGAGGCCGAGGGCGACCAGAGTGAAGCCGACCAAGGTTGCGGCCAGCCCCCGCGAAGTCAGCACGCCGGCGGCTGATTGTGGCCGGCCGGCGGCAGCACCTTGGAAACGAGCCATCGAGGGTTCGGCGAGGGGTGCTTGACAACCCGATACCGGATCAGTTGACGGCCTGGTTCAACTGGTTTGCCGTCGTACGTCGCGCTCGTGGCCGTGAGGTCGGTGCACGCCTCGAGGACGACGAGCGACGGATCAGCTTCCAGGTCGATCTTGATCGGCTCGACCTGGTCAAGACTTACCGGACCAGTGGAGAGGATCACCAGCTTGCCCTCGAACACCGCGATCGTGCGTCTTTGAAGACTGCGCAGATCGAGGTCCACCTGGGGCTGTGTGGCTACGTAGTACATGTCGTTGAGGTCCGGTGTGGGGCTGGCCAAGATGTCGAACTGGGCCTGCTCGTAGGCCAAGACGGTTGCGGTGGCTTCGTCGAGGGCTTGCTGCTTCTCCGCGGCCAGCGTCGAGCTCGGCGTCGGGCTGGCGGTGGGTGTCGGCGCCTCGGACGTGGGCGAGCTGGCCTGCGACGGGAGCGGGCGGATGGTCGTGGTGGGCTCGCTGGAACAGCCCGCCAGCAGCAGCCCACCCACGACGGCAGCGGCCAACGGGACGCGAAGCCGTGATCGGGCGATGCTCATGGGGTCTCCTCCGGGATGCGTTGGCCCTGTCCTGTGGCCTCGGAGGGGGCCGGGGCGCACGTGGCTCGGCGGTGGTGCCGATCGCGGACCTGCCGTGCGTCGACGCCGTTGCCGTTCGACATCCCATCCCCGTTCCCCGTGGTGCCCACCGAGCCACCTGACGCCGGTCCGTGCCGAGGCTCGACATCGTCCGCCGACAGGGCATCCAGTCCGTGCGCCGGACGGCCACCAAGGCTAACCCGGCCCCGACGATGGTCCCGACCAATGCGTCTTGAGGGTTGTGCACAGCCGGCCGGCCTCGGCCGGCGGGGCCTACCCTCGCAGCCGCGTCACGTCGCGAGGTTGGGCGCTCCGGCGGGCCCAGGTGGTCAGCGCAGAGGTCACCTGATGTCCCGTGGGCTGACAACCCGGCTGTCGTCCTGGGTGCCGGGGCCCGTCCAGGCGTGCGCGGCCGGGGGCCTGGCTGGACCTACGCGACCGTCGCAGGCCTGCCGCCGCGCGTCGGTCCGTTGGGTGGGCGTTGTTGCGAATTCTTCGCAAGAAGGTCACGATGTCCTCAACGCTGGAAGGGGCGCTGGCATGCACATTCCCGATGGATTCATCAGCGCGCCCGTCTCGGCCGCCGCTGGTGCGGTCGCGATCGTCGGCGTCGGCTGGGCACTGCGCCAGGCCGGTCGTCAGCTCGACGAGCGCAGCGCTCCGATGGCAGGGCTGGTGGCGGTGTTCATCTTCGCCGTGCAGATGCTGAACTTTCCGGTCGCCGCGGGCACGAGCGGGCACCTGCTGGGTGGGGCACTCGCCGCGATACTGGTCGGCCCGGCCACCGGCGTGCTCGCCGTCACCGTCGTGCTGATCGTGCAGGCGCTGGTCTTCGCCGACGGAGGTCTGTCCGCGCTCGGCCTGAACGTCACCAACATGGCGCTGGTGACCGTCCTTGTCGCGTGGCCCGTGTTCCGGCTGCTCGTGCGCGTTCTCCCGGCACGCCGAACCGCGTGGATGGGCGCCTCGTTCGTGGCCGCCCTGCTCTCGGTGCCGGCGTCCGCGCTGGCCTTCACCGCCGAGTACGCGCTGGGCGGGACAGGCACGTACAGCGTCGGCGCGGTGCTGGCCGCCATGGTCAGCACGCACGTCCTGATCGGCATCGGCGAGGGCATCATCACGATGCTCACGGTCGGTGCGGTGCTCGCGGTGCGCCCCGACCTGGTGGCCGGGGTCCGCGACCGGATCCCTGCCCCCGTCCTGCGTCCGGTCCCGGTCGCGGCCTGAGGAGTGTCGATGAGTCCCCCGAGCCAGCCCCAGCCCCGCGAGACGACGGTGGGCACCGCGTCACCGCTGGTCTCGACCGGCCCGACCGCCGCGATGGCCGCGGGCCGTCGTCACGGCCGGCTGCTCCTGGCCCTGGGTGTCGGGATCAGCCTCCTGCTGGCCGGGCTCGTGAGCTTCTACGCCAGCAGTGCCCCCGATGGGCTGAACAAGGTGGCCAGCGATCTTGGCTTCGACCTGCACGCGCAGGCGTCGGCGACTGCCGGGTCGCCGTTGGCCGACTACCAGGCCGCGTGGGTCTCCGACGAGCGGGTCGCGGTGGGCCTGGCGGGCATCGTGGGCATCCTGGTCACCGGCGCGCTGGCGTTCACTCTGTTCCTCTGGCTGGGTCGGCGCCATCCGGTCGACCCGGACGAGCCGGAGGAGACGCACGATCCACTGAGCGCCCAGCACGAATGACCGGAGCCCACCGGCACGGCCACGACGTGGGGGAGCGGCTCTACGTCCACGGGCACACGCCCCTGCACCTGATGGCCCCCGAGGCCAAGATCGCTGCCCTGGCCGGCTTCGTCCTGGTCGTGGTCTGCACGCCCGTCCAGCAGATCTGGGCGTTCCTCGCCTATGCCGCGCTGGTCCTCAGCTGCGCGCGGGTCGCGCAGCTGCCGGCGCGGGTGATCCTGCCGCGGATGGCCGTCGAGCTGCCGTTCGTGCTGTTCGCCGTGCTCATGCCGTTCTTCGGCCCGCCGCCGACCACCACGGTGCTGGGCCTGCACCTCTCGGTGGCAGGGCTCTGGGCGGCCTGGGGGATCCTCGCCAAGGCGACGCTCGGCGTGCTGGGCGCGGTGGTGCTGGCGGCCACCACCCCGGCTCGCGACCTGATCGCCGGGCTGCGCGCGCTGCGGGTGCCCGCGCCCCTGGTCCAGATCGCCTCGTTCATGCTGCGCTACCTGCACGTGGTCGGCGACGAGCAGCGCCGGATGGCGATCGCCCGCGAGTCGCGGGGCTTCGAGGCGACCGGCCCGCGGGCCTGGCCCGTGCTGGCGCAATCCGCCGGAGCGCTGTTCATCCGCTCGTACGAGCGCGGTGAGCGGGTTCACCTGGCGATGCTGTCCCGGGGGTACGACGGTGCGCTGCCGGTGCTCGACGACCGTGCGGCGAGCCGGCGCGACTGGGCGCTGGCCGCCGCTCTGCCCGGGGCCGCGCTGGTCGTGTGCCTGACCGCGTGGGTGCTGGTATGACCGGATCGCTGCCGCCGGCGCCTCTGCCGTCCGCGCCCCTGCCGCACCCGCCCGCCAGCCTCTCGGTCGAGGGGCTGGCCTACGCCTACCCCGACGGACACCAGGCCCTCTATGGCGTCGACTTGCGGATCGAGCACGGCGAGCGGGTCGCGCTGCTCGGGCCGAACGGGGCGGGCAAGACCACGCTCGTGCTGCACCTGAACGGGATCCTCTCCGGCGGGCTGGGCTCGGTGACGGTGGCCGGTCGTTGCGTGGACCCGAAGGACCGGGCCGGGCTGCGCGAGGTGCGCCGCCTGGTCGGGATCGTGTTCCAGGACCCTGACGACCAGCTGTTCATGCCCTCGGTGCGCGAGGACGTCGCGTTCGGCCCGGCCAACCTCGGGCTGTCCGGGGCCGAGCTGGACGCACGCGTCGCCTGGGCGCTGGACCAGGTCGGGATGGCCGGGTTCGGCGACCGCGCGCCGCACCACCTGTCGTTCGGTCAGCGCCGTCGGGTCGCAGTTGCCACGGTCCTGGCGATGCGCCCGGAGATCCTGGTGCTCGACGAGCCGTCCAGCAACCTCGACCCGGCCTCGCGCGCGGAGCTGGCCGCGATCCTGCGCGACCTGGACGTGACGATCCTGATGGTCACCCACGACCTGCTCTACGCCCTGGAGCTGTGCCCGCGCGCGGTCGTCCTGGACGACGGTGTGCTGGTCGCCGACGCCCCGACCCGCGAGCTGCTCGCCGATGCCGACCGGATGGCCCGCCACCGGCTCGCACTCCCGCACGGAGTGGCCCTGGCCGACCCCGCGAGGCACCTGGACGCGTAGGGACGGGCCCCGGTACGAGGTGAGGCCTGGCATCGCACCCCATGACCAGGCCGCCGTGGCTGACCGGCCCACGTTGGTAGTGAATACGGCCCACTGGCCATCTTGACTACCAGCTCGCGCCGCATCGTGTCCCGTCGCCGTAGCCTGCGCACCGTGACGATCAGCGAACCCGTCCCGCCCGACGTCGAGCCCGGCGCCCGCATCCCCCTGGGGTCGGTGGCCAACCTGCGCAGCCTTGGCGGCTGGCGCACGATGGATGGCCGGGTGGTCCGGCACGGTCGGATCTTCCGCTCCGCGACCCTGCACTTCGGCCAGGCGGCCGACCTCGCCGCACTGGGGACCCAGCTGGGGGTCACCGCCGTGGTCGACCTGCGCACGCAGCCCGAGCGCGAGCACATGCCCTATCGACTGCCAGAGAGCATCCAGCCGCTGGTCGCCGACGTCCTGGGCGGGGTCGAGAACTCGGTGCCGGCCAGCATGGACCGGCTGCTTGAGGAGCCGGCCCGGGCCACCGAGCTGCTGGCCACCGGCAAGGGCATCGAGCTGATGAACCAGGCCTACGAGCAGATCGTGACCCTGCCAAGCGCACACGAGGCGTTCGCGTCGATCTACACCCGGTTGGCCGACCCGGCCGGCGGGCCGCTGCTCTTCCACTGCACCACCGGCAAGGACCGCACCGGCTGGGCGTCCGCCGCGCTGCTGCTCCTGCTCGGGGTGCCCGAGGAGGACGTGTTCGCCGAGTACCTGCTCACCAACCAGCACCTGCTGCCGGTGTTCAGCCGCCTGTTCGACTCGTTCGCGCAGGGCGGGGGCGACCCGCAGTACCTGCGCCCTGTCCTGGGCGTGGAGCGGGGGTACCTGGAGACCGCACTGGGCCAGGTGCGTGCGGAGTACGGCTCGATCCAGGGCTACTTCACCGAGGCGCTGGGCCTGGGCCCGGACGCCCAGTCCGACCTGCGCGCCACACTGCTGCTGTCGGGAGGCCAGCCATGAGGCCCAGCCGGATCTTCCGAGACGACCTGCTCGCCGGCCAGGTCGTGCTGGTGAGCGGCGGCGGCTCGGGCATCGGCCTGGCGATCGCCACGGAGTGCGCCGCGCTGGGCGCCCGGGTGGCGATCGGCGGCCGTGACGAGGCGCCGCTGGAGCGGGCAGCCGAGGCGCTGCGCGCCGACGGGGCGGACGTGTTCGCCCGGCGCCTGGACATCCGCGACCCGGAGGGGGCCGACGCGTGGGTCGGCGCGGTGGCCGAGCACTTCGGCGCGCTGGACGTGCTGGTCAACAACGCAGGCGGGCAGTTCCCGTCGCCGGCCGAGCAGATCCGGCCCAAGGGCTGGCTGGCCGTGATCGACACCAACCTCAACGGCACCTGGCACATGACCCGCGCCTTCGGCCAGCGTCAGATCGCCGCCCAGCGGCCCGGTCGCGTCGTCAACATCGTGGCCAACATGTGGCGCGGGTTCCCCGGGATGGCGCACACCGGTGCCGCCCGGGCGGGCGTGGTCAACCTGACCCGCACGCTGTCGCTGGAGTGGGCCAAGCACCAGATCCTGGTCAACGCCGTCGCGCCCGGTGTGATCTCCAGCAGCGGGCTGGACAGCTACCCCGAGGCGGTGCGCGCGATGCTGGAGACCGAGGTGCCCCAGCACATCCCGCTGCGCAGGCTGGGCACGGTCGACGACGTCGCGTGGGCGGTGGCCTACCTGGCCTCTCCGGCGGGGGAGTACATCACCGGGGAGACGCTGTGCGTGGACGGCGGCCAGCAGCACTGGGGGACGGTCTTCCCGGTCTGAGCAGGCGTGGCGGGGGCGCTCCGGCGGTGCCGCTCACCGATGGGGCGCGCAGGTGTCAGGATGTGCGCCCATGGACGCCGATGAGGTCGAGCTGGTGGTCGAGGGGCTGCGCGCACGAGGGGTGCTCGCCACCGTGCACCGTCCGAGGCTGAACAAGGTGTGCGTCCGCGTGGTCCGCCCCGACGGCAGCGAGGCGCTCTGGGACACCGACGGAGCGGCTGGCCTGGAGGCCCAGGTGATGGCCAACGGCATGCTGGTCGGCTTCGTCCCGATGATCCCAGGCTCCTACGACTTCACCACCGCGCAGACCATCGAGGCGATCGCCTCGGCAGACTACGGACGGCGCTGAGCAGCCCGATGAGCGAGCAGCCGCCCGAGCAGTCCGCCGGCGAAGCGCCGGACCAGCCCGTGACCCCGGACGCGGGCCAGACTCCGGTCGTCGACACCTCCGGGGTGTCCGCGGCGTTCGACAAGCGCAAGACGATCATCGGGGCGATCGTCACGCTGGTCACGCTGGTCATCGTCTTCTTCGGGATCATCCCCAAGTTCGGCTCGTACGCCGACGCGTGGGAGCAGATCAAGCTGATGACCTTCACGTCCCTGATGGCGCTGATCCTCAGCATCCTGGTGATGATCGGGCTGTACGTGCTGCCCTATCAGGCCGCGATCCCGGGGCTGCGCTACGGACCGGCGTTCGTGATCCGCCAGACCTCCTTCATGATCAGCAACGCGATCCCGGCCGGCGGGGCGGTGGGCGTCGCGATCCAGTACCCGATGCTCTCCTCGTACGGCGTCACCCCGGCAGCGGCCACGGCGGGCATCGCGGTCACCAGCCTGTGGAGCGTCCTGATGACGCTCACCCTGCCCGTCATGGGCGTGTTCGCCGCCCTGAGCACCGGACAGATGCAGGACCGGTGGCTGATCGTCGCGGTGTTCGGCCTGGTCGCCTCGGTGCTGGCGATCGTGGCCCTGTGGCTGATCCTGCGCAGCGAGGCCTCCGCGCGGAAGGTCGGGGCGCTGGGCAACCGGCTCATCGCGCCGGTCAACCGCCGCCGCGAGGAGCCACTGGACGCGGTGGCCGGGGCGATGGACCTGCGAGCCAGCACCTCCGAGGTGCTCACCAAGCACTGGCTGTGGGTGACCGTCTCCAACTACCTGGTCGTGTTCGCCCAGTTCTCGGTGCTGTGGTTCGCGATCAAGGGGATCGGCGGCCCGGGAGTCAGCGGGCTGAGCATGGCCGGGGCGTTCGCCGCGTTCTCGATCTCGCGCATGGCCAGCATGATCCCGATCACCCCCGGCGGCCTGGGCACGGTCGATGCCGCGCTGATCGCGCTGCTGGTCACGTTCGGGATGTCCGAGCCCGAGGCGGTCGCCGCGACTCTGGTGTGGCGCGCCGGGTCGTTCATCCCGCAGGTGGTGCTGGGCGTGTGCACGTTCCTCTGGTGGCGAGTGCGCCAGGCACGAGCCGAGCTGGCGGCCGCCCACGCCGCCGCGCCGGCCCCCTGACCGCACTTCCCGCCGAGCCACGCCCCCGGCGCTGTCCCACCTCGATCCGACCCCCGTCGGTCGAGCTGGTCGAAGCCCCACCCAGGGCGCCCTGACCGCACCTTCGCGCCCCGTCGCGTCCACCGGGAAGGGGCCCGCCCCGCGCGCCGGTAGAATTCGCTCTCGTGTTCGCATCCCTGTCCGACCGGCTGTCCGCGACCTTCAAGGGTCTGCGTGGCAAGGGCCGGCTCTCCGAGGCCGACATCGCGGCGACGATCCGCGAGATCCGCATCGCCCTGCTCGAGGCTGACGTCGCGCTGCCGGCCGTCACGGCATTCACCGATCGGGTGCGTGAGCGCGCCGTCGGGGCGGAGGTCTCTGGTGCGCTGAACCCGGCGCAGCAGGTCGTCAAGATCGTCCACGAGGAGCTCATCGGGCTGCTCGGCGGGGAGACCCGGCGGCTTCGCATGGCCAAGAACCCGCCCACCGTCATCCTGCTCGCGGGCCTGCAGGGCGCGGGAAAGACCACCCTGGCCGGCAAGCTGGCGCGGCACCTGCGCGAGCAGGGCCACACCCCGATGCTGGTGGCTGCCGACCTGCAGCGCCCCAACGCGGTCGACCAGCTCCAGGTCGTGGCCGAGCGGGCGAAGGTGCCGGTGTTCGCCCCCGAGTCGGGCAACACAGGCGCGAACCCGCAGTCGACCTGGGGCAACCCGGTCGAGGTCGCCCGCGAGGGCGTCGAGCTGGCCAAGGTGGCCCAGCACGACGTGGTCATCGTCGACACCGCCGGCCGGCTGGCGATCGACGAGGCGCTCATGGAGCAGCTGCGTCAGGTGCGCGACGCCGTCCAGCCCGACGAGACCCTGCTGGTCGTCGACGCGATGATCGGCCAGGACGCGGTGAACACCGCGCGGGCCTTCCACGAGGGCGTCGGCTTCGACGGCGTGGTGCTCACCAAGCTCGACGGCGACGCCCGCGGTGGCGCCGCGCTGTCGGTCGTGACCGTGACCGGCGTCCCGGTGATGTATGCCTCCACCGGCGAGAAGCTCACCGACTTCGAGCTGTTCCACCCCGACCGGATGGCCTCGCGCATCCTGGACATGGGCGACGTCCTGACCCTGATCGAGCAGGCCGAGAAGGCGTTCGACGCCGCCGAGGCCGAGAAGATGGCGGGGAAGTTCACCTCAGGCGAGGACTTCACCCTCGACGACTTCCTCTCCCAGATGCAGGCCCTGCGCAAGATGGGCTCGCTGGGCAAGCTGCTGGGGATGCTGCCCGGGATGGGCGAGCTGCGCGAGCAGATCGACAACATCGACGAGCGCGACATCGACCGGCTGCAGGCGATCATCCAGTCGATGACCCCCGGCGAGCGGGCCGACGTCAAGCTGCTCAACGGATCGCGGCGGGCGCGCATCGCGCGCGGTGCCGGAGTGCAGGTCAGCGAGGTCAACCAGCTGGTCGAGCGGTTCCTGGACGCGCAGAAGATGATGCGCGAGATGCGCTCGGGCATGGGCATCCCGGGGATGCCGGGCATGCCGGGGGCCGGCGGGTCGAAGAAGGCCCGCGGTCGGGCCCAGAAGCAGCAGTCGAAGGTCGTCCGGGGCGGCAAGTCACGTTCCGGGAACCCGGCCAAGCGCGCCCAGCAGGAGCGCGAGCGCGCGGCCGCCGCCGAGGCGGGCCCGGGCGCCCTGCCCGCAGGCTTCCCGGACCTGGGCGGCATCGACCCCTCCGCCCTCGGCAAGGGCGGTCCGGGCGGGATGAACGACCTGCCGCCGGCGTTCAAGGACCTGCTCGGCCGCTGAGCCGAGGCTGGCCAGCGCCGCGGGCTGTCCGGGCATGTCCACGCTGGTTCGCAAACCTGCGCAGATCGGACATCGACCTGCCGAGATCGCCCATCTGTGTCCGATTTCGGCAGGTGCGCTGCAGGGCCGCGAGGAGGGAGGCGCATGCGCACGTCGCTGACCTTGGCCCAGGCGCGGCGAGCCGTCCTGGCCGCCCAGGGCTTCGGTCGGCCGCGAGGCACGGACCGGCCACCCGTGGGCACTCGGACGCTCGCCACGCTCACTCGTCGGCTTGGTGTCGTGCAGATCGACTCGGTCAACGTGCTGGCGCGCGCCCAGTACCTGCCGTTCGTCGCCCGACTCGGCCCGTACGACCGCTCCCTGCTCGACGCGATGTCTGCCCGGGCGCCGCGCCAGCTCTTCGAGTATTGGGGGCACGAGGCCGCGCTGCTCCCGGCCGAGAGTCACCGGCTGATGCGCTGGCGGATGGAGCGCGCGCACACCGAGGCATGGGGCGGGATGCGGCGGATCCAGCGCGACCATCCCGGCCTGGTCGCCGACGTGCTCGCGGTGGTGGCCGCGCACGGCCCGGTGACCGCGGCCGACGTGGAGGCGATCCTCGAGCACGACCAGGCCCGGGACCGCGAGCACTGGGGCTGGAACTGGTCGCAGGCCAAGCGCGCCCTGGAGTACCTGTTCTGGTGCGGCGAGATCACGTCCGCTGGGCGCGACTCCGCCTTCCGCCGCCGCTACGCGCTGCCCTCCGCGGTGCTGCCGGCCGCCGCGCTGGCCGCCCCCACACCGGAGCCGGCGCAGGCGCAGCGCGAGCTGGTCCTGCAGGCCGCCCGGGCGCAGGGAGTCGCGACCGTGGCCGATCTGGCCGACCACTTTCGGCTCAGCCAGGCGCAGGCCGGTGCCGCGGTGGCGGCGCTGGTGGCGTCCGGTGAGCTGGTGGAGGTCAGCGTGCCCGGCTGGCCGCCGGCGTACTCGCTGCCCGGCCTGCGGGTTCCGCGCCGCGTGACCGGAAGCGCGCTGCTCGCCCCGTTCGACCCGCTGGTCTGGTTCCGCCCACGGACCGAGCGGCTGTTCGGGATGCGCTACCGCATCGAGATCTACACGCCCGCACACAAGCGCGTCCACGGCTACTACGTGCTGCCGTTCCTGCACGACGAGGCGCTCGTGGCCCGGGTCGACCTCAAGGCCGACCGGGCCGCCGGCCGGCTGCTGGTCCGCGGCGTGCACGGTGAGGGCGAGGTCGGCGCGCCCGCGGTGGCCGCGCTGGCCGACGAGCTGGCGCTGATGGCCGATTGGCTCGGCCTGTCCGACGTTGCGGTGGCCCCCGTCGGCGACCTCGCAGGTCGCCTGAGCGACCAGGTGCGCGCGACCCCCTGAACCGACGGGCGTCGACCAGCAACGCGGTCGCATCGGATCGCGTGCTGCCGAGCGCGTCAGGGCGATGCGCCAGGCCGAGCGCCCACGAACCCGGTCAGAACAGCCGGCCTGAGCGGGTCTGGACCTGCTCGCCCGGCGGGTGGCTTCGTCGTGTGGGTGGTCGGCGTGGGGCCGCTGCGGCGCGGCGGGGATTGGGGATTGACTGCCCGGGATGGCACAATGGCTGGGTCCCGGGCGTCCTGCGGTCCCTCTCAACCGTCAGGTCGCCTGAACCCATGCGGTCCTCGCATCGTCGGCACCCCCACGTCGCGGCGCAGGATCCACCCCCGGAACCGAAAGCGAACCAGACTCACGTGTCAGTGAAGATCAAGCTCAAGCGGATCGGCAAGACCCGCAACCCGCAGTACCGGATCGTGGTCGCCGACTCGCGCACCGCGCGCGGCGGCCGGGCGATCGAGGAGATCGGCATCTACCAGCCCCGCCAGGAGCCCAGCCTCATCCGCGTGGACTCCGAGCGCGCCCAGTACTGGTTGGGCGTCGGCGCGCAGCCGACCGAGGCCGTGGCCGCGATCCTGAAGGTCACCGGCGACTGGCAGAAGTTCAAGGGCCTGCCGGGCGAGGAGGGCACCCTCACGCATGCCGCCCCGAAGCCCGACCGTCGCGCCCTGTACGAGGCCGCGATCGCCGCGGCGGAGGCCGCGGGCAGCAACCCCCGGCCCAAGACGCCCAAGCCGGTCGTCGCCGCCCCCGCTGAGGCGCAGGCCACGCCGGAGGCGCAGTCCGAGGAGTCCGCCTCGGCATGAGCGAGGTGATCGAGGACTCCCTGGAGCACCTGGTCAAGGGCATCGTCGACCATCCCGAGGACGTCTCGGTGCGTCGGCGCAACGGACGCCGCGGCCGCGAGGCCGGCCCGAGCACCTACCAGGTGCGCGTGCACCCGGAGGACATCGGACGCGTGATCGGCCGGGGCGGGCGCACTGCCACCGCGATCCGCACGGTGGTCAGCGCGCTGAGCGGGGGTCGCGCGGTCCGGGTCGACTTCCTGGACGCCGACGAGCGCTGATGCGCGTGGTGGTCGGCCGGATCGGCCGCGCCCAGGGCATCCGCGGTGAGGTCACCGTCGAGGTTCGCACCGACGCCCCCGAGGAGAGGTTCTCCGCGGGGGCGCTCGTGCACTGCAGCGGTCGGGCCGGTTTGCCGGCGACCGTGCAGGTGGCCGGGCATCGCTGGCAGAACGGACGGCTGATCCTGAGCCTGGCGGGCGTGGCCGACCGCAACGCCGCCGAGCGGCTGCGCGGCGCCCTGCTGGAGGCCGACGTCGACATCAGCGAGGTCGACGAAGACGAGTTCCACGACCTGGCCCTGGTCGGACTCGAGGTGCGCGACCGGGCCGGGACGATGCTGGGGACCGTCCGCGAGGTCGTGCACCTGCCGGGGCAGGACCTGCTGGCCGTCTCGGTGGTGGGACAGGCCACGCTCGCAGCCACGGAGGCGGACCCGCCCGGCGATTCGGCGGCTGTCCTTCCGGAGGCAGCGGGGGTGGGCTCATCCGGTGGTTCGGCCGGCGCGTCGGTCGCTGGTCCTGAGGCCGCGGACACGAGCTCAGCCAGCAGGTCTGCCGGCGCGTCTGTCACTGGTCCTGGCGCTGCCGGCGCTGGCCACGATGTCACGCCTGTGCCCGCTCCCGATTCGAGCCGAGAGCTCCTCGTCCCGTTCGTGACTCAGATCGTGCCGGTGGTCGACCTCGACGGCGGATTCGTCGTGGTGGACCTGCCCGAGGGGCTCGACGACCTCGGCGGCGCCTGATGCGCCTGGACGTCGTCACGATCTTCCCGGACTACCTGGCGCCGCTGCGGCTCTCACTGGTCGGACGGGCGATCGGCGACGGCCTCATCGGCCTGCACGTGCACGACCTGCGCGACTTCACCCACGACCGGCACCGGACCGTCGACGACGCCCCGTACGGCGGCGGACCGGGCATGGTGATGAAGCCCGAGCCCTGGGGGGAGGCGCTGCGGCACGTCCTGGCCGAGGGCGACCCGGGCGATCCGGTGCGGCTGGTCGTGCCGACCCCGAGCGGGCGCCGCTTCGACCAGGCCACAGCCGCGCGCTGGTCGGCGCAGTCCCGGCTCGTCTTCGCCTGCGGGCGCTACGAGGGGATCGACTCGCGGGTGTTCGCTTGGGCGGCCGGGCTGCAGGCCGGGGGCGTCCCGGTCGCGGTCGAGGAGGTCTCGATCGGCGACTACGTGCTGGCCGGCGGCGAGGCGGCGGTGCTGGTGATGGTCGAGGCGGTCGCCCGACTCGTGCCGGGCGTGCTCGGCAACGAGGCCAGCCACGCCGACGACTCCTTCGCGGCCGGGGAGATGGCCGCGCTGCTGGAGGGCCCGGTGTTCACCCGGCCGCCGGTGTGGGAGGGCCTGGCCGTGCCCGACGTGCTCATGTCCGGCGACCACGGGGCGGTGGCCCGCTGGCGCCGCGAGCAGGCGCAGACCCGAACCCGCGCGGTCCGCCCGGACCTGGTGGTGGACCCCACGGACTGAGTCCGGGCCGGCGCGGCGGCGGTGGGCGGGCTGTTGTGCCGGGAGGCCCGCGGGGCGCTGGCCTCGACTGGCTCGAACGGCGCGCCTCGTCTCCAACGTCGACCCAGCCTGCGGCGGTGCGGTGCGCGAGTGCCCAGTCCGGCGCCCGCACCGGCGACCCGAGCGCCCCGGCAGGATGCGGCGCGTGTCCGCTTGGCGTGGCATGCGGGAGTGCTGGTCTCGACAGGGCACACGTACGCGCTGCGTCCCCCTGCGCGCTGATCGCGTTTTCGGTCGTTGCCCTCGATGTGGCAGAATTGACGGGCTGCTCGCTCCGCCTCTCTGCCACAGGGGACGCGGTCCTCGCGAGCCGGCTCCTGAACATCGACAGTCCGCTCCGGCGGACCGACCCCGCGCGGTGCGCCGCGCGAGGACCGACCCCCCGCGGGCGACCTGTGGCTCCCGCGCTAGGAACCGACATGAACAAGCTCGACCTCGTCGACTCCGCGTCGCTGCGCGAGGGCATCCCCGACTTCCGTCCCGGCGACACCGTCAAGGTGCACGTGAAGGTCGTCGAAGGCACCCGCAGCCGCATCCAGGTCTTCCAGGGCGTCGTCATCCGGCGCCACGGCGGTGGCCTGCGCGAGACCTTCACCGTGCGCAAGATGAGCTTCGGCACCGGCGTGGAGCGCACGTTCCCGCTGCACACCCCGATCATCGACAAGATCGAGGTCGTGACCCGTGGCGACGTCCGCCGGGCGAAGCTGTACTACCTGCGCGAGCTGCGCGGCAAGAAGGCCAAGATCCGCGAGAAGCGCGAGAACGGCTGACCCAGCCGAATCGACCCTGACGGTCCCCTTCACCACGGTGGAGGGGACCGTCGCATGGCGCGCACCCGTCTCACTTCGCGGAAGCCGCCCCACGGGGCGGCAGGGCGCGGTGGAGTGGGAGGGACGGATCGGGGACGGGGATCTGGTCGCATGCGGCTGCCGGCCGAGCGCCCGTTCACTGGACCGCGGCCGGGCTGTGGGGGTGACGGTCGCGCGGGAGCGGCCGGGGGTAGGGTTCCGCTGGTCCCTCAGTGGGACACGATCGGCGGGGGCGGTTGCGAACCTGCGGGGCTCCAGGCAGAGAGGCGGGCGACGATGCACGACTCCGGCGCCCCGGCCGAGGAGTCCGCGGAGCACGAGTCGAGCCCCCACTCCGGCGCTTCGGGCGCCCCGGCCCAGGAGCCACAGCAGCCCCGGGAGCCCGAGCCGCGGCCCGGTGGCTTCCTGCGGGGACTGCGCGAGATCGCGGTCGTCGTGATCGCTGCCCTGGTCATCTCCGCCGTCGTGCGCGCGTTCCTGGTTCAGGCCTTCTGGGTGCCCAGCGGCTCCATGGAGCAGACGCTGGAGCGTGGCGACCGCATCCTGGTCTGGAAGCCGGGCGGACCGCCCGGGCGCGGTGACGTCGTCGTCTTCCGCGACCCGTCCGACTGGCTCAGCGACGCCCCGCCACCTGGCGGGCTGCGCGGGATGGTCGTCAAGCTGACCACCCTGGTGGGGTTCAGCCAGGACTCCTACGGCGACGATCTGGTGAAGCGCGTGGTCGGGGTGGGCGGCGACACCGTGGCCTGCTGCTCGACCGACGGCCGGATCGTCCGCAACGGCACGCCGATCGACGAGCCCTACCTCTACCCGAACGAGGGGACCAACCAGATCGAGTTCTCCGTCACGGTTCCGCAGGGGCGCCTGTTCGTGATGGGGGATCACCGGTCGGACTCGGCGGACTCCCGCTTCCACCTCGACGAGGCGGACGGGACGGTCCCGGTGGACAACGTCGTCGGCGTGGCGAAGGTCATCATGTGGCCGATCGCCCGGTGGTCCACGCTCCCGGACTACCAGGACGTGAGCGCGCCGGCCGGCGAGGACCCCACGTCAACGGCGTCCCCGGCCGCGGACGCGGCAACGCCATGACCCACGCGCACTCCGTGACCCCGCGCACCCCGACCACGGCCACGCCATGACCCCGCCGACGCCCACCCTGCGCCACGAGCGGATGCTGCTGCGCTCGGGGGCGGAGCTGCTGGCCTGCATCGACGAGGTAGGTCGCGGCGCCCTGGCCGGTCCAGTGAGCGTCGGAGTCACGGTGCTGAGCCTCTCGGTGGGCAGCGCGCCACGCGGCCTGCGCGACTCCAAGCTGCTCACGCCCAGTGCGCGGGTGGCGCTGCTGCCCCGGCTGCGCCGCTGGCCGGTGGCGCACGCGGTCGGGCACACCCAGGCCGACGAGATCGACGCGGTCGGGATCATGGCCGGGCTGCGGGTAGCCGCTGCGCGCGCGTTCGCCCAGCTCCCGGTCCGTCCGGAGCTGGCCCTGCTCGACGGCAACCACGACTGGGTCACCGACCGGGAGCCTGACGCGCTGTTCCCCGACCCGCGGCTGCAGGCTGCCCGGGACCTGGTCGACCTGTCGGTCCTGCCCGCGCGGGTGGTGGTGCGGATCAAGGCCGACCAGTCGTGCGCGGGGGTGGCCGCGGCGAGCGTGCTGGCCAAGTGCGAGCGCGACGCGATCATGGTCGAGCTGGCCGCGCTGCACCCGCAGTACGGGTGGGCCCTGAACAAGGGCTACAGCGCGCCCGAGCACATCGAGGCGCTGGCCGCGCATGGTCCCAGCCCCCTGCACCGGTGCTCGTGGAACCTCCCGGGGGTAGGCGGCGAGCGCGTCAGCAGCGAGCCGGGCGGCGTCGTGGACGCCAGCGAGCCGGGTCTCGGCACGCTGTCCCCCGTCTCGGTCTGATTCCTCTTCCCGCCGCGGGCGGTCACGGCCAAGGTCTGCCCAGGGGGTGGGCCACATGGGGGATCCGCACGGACTGGGCAGACGCGGCGAGGAGGCCGCGGCCGAGTTCCTGATCGGCCGAGGAATGCAGGTGGTGACGCGCAACTGGCGGTGCCGCCACGGCGAGCTGGACATCGTCGCCCGCGAGGGCGCCACGATGGTCTTCTGCGAGGTGAAGACCCGGCGCGGGCTGGGCTACGGCAGCCCGTTGGCCGCGATCACGGCGGCCAAGCAGGCGCGGCTGCGCACGCTCGTGGGCCACTACCTGGCCTGCGTTGGTGGGCACCGCGGCCCGATCCGCATCGATGCGATCGGCATCCTCTGGCCGGTCGGGGGCCAGCCGGTCATCGACCATCGGCGGGGGGTGGCCTGATGTCCCTGGCGCGGGTGCATGGGGTCGTGGTCAGCGGTGTCGAGGCTCATGTGGTGGAGGTCGAGGCGCACCTGTCGGCCGGCCTGCCCGGGATGAGCATCGTCGGGCTGGCCGACACCGCCGTCGGCGAGGCGCGGGACCGAGTGCGCGCGGCCGTGCTCAACAGCGGGGCGCGCTGGCCGGAGCGCCGGATCACGGTCGGGCTGTCGCCGGCATCGCTGCACAAGCGCGGCTCCGGGCTGGACCTGGCCATCGCCACCGCCGTGCTCGCCGCCGACGGCCAGCTGCCCGCCGAGGATCTGGGCGACGCGATCCTGTTCGGCGAGCTGGGGCTGGATGGGCGAGTCCGTCCGGTGCGCGGCGCGGTGGTCGCGGCCGTGGCGGCGCACAAGGCGGGGCGGGGTCGCGTCGTGGTCCCGGCGGCCAGCGCGGCCGAGGCCGCGGTGGTGCCAGACGTGCAGGCCCTGGGGGTGACGTGCCTGCGGCACTGGGCGGCGGTGCTCACCGGCGCCGAGTCCGGCGACCCCGAGGCGGTGGGCGACGCCAGGTCGGTGGGCGCCCCGTCCGATGCCCCGGAGTCGGCACTCGACCTCGCCGACGTGCGGGGCCAGGCAGAGGCGGTCGCCGCGCTGGAGGTGGTGGCCGCCGGCGGTCACCACCTGGCCATGACCGGGCGGCCCGGGGTGGGCAAGACGATGATCGCTCGCCGGCTGCCCACGATCCTGCCGGACCTCGACGACGCCGACGCGCTGGCGGTCACCTCCATCCGATCGGTCGTCGCCGACGTGTCGGGGCTCGTGCGCCGGCCCCCGTTCCAGGCGCCGCACCACACCGCAACCGTCCCCGCCCTGGTCGGCGGCGGCCGGGGCGGGCAGCCGTACCCGGGCTCGGTGACCCTCGCCCATGGCGGGGTCCTCTTCCTCGACGAGGCCGCCGAGTTCGGCTCGGCGTGCCTGGAGGCGCTGCGCCAGCCCCTGGAGGAGGGCGTGATCACGATCGCCCGGGCCGGCTTCACCGCCTCGATGCCGGCCCGGTTCCAGCTGGTGCTGGCGGCCAACCCGTGCCCGTGCGGGTTCGGCGACGGGGCCGGCCAGGGCTGCTCGTGCCGCTCGACGGACCGGCGGCGGTACCTGGGGCGACTGTCCGGACCGATCATGGACCGCATCGACGTGCGCCTGGCGCTGGCGCCGCCAGGCCGGGCCGTGTGGGCCCTCGACAGCGTCCCCGAGTCCTCGGCGACGGTCCGCCAGCGGGTGTGCCAGGCGCGCGAGCGAGCAGGGCGTCGGGCGGCGCGGCTGGAGCTGCCGCATGCCCTCCCGGTCACCTACCCGGGGGCGATGATGCGCGCCGGGCTCGCGCCGAGCCGGGAGGCGGGCGACCTGCTCGCCCACGGGGTGGGCACCGGACGGCTCAGCGCCCGGGGGGCCGACCGAGCCCTGCGCGTGGCCTGGACGCTGGCCGACCTGACCGGGGTCGATCAACCGGGTGTCCAGGAGGTCGGCCGTGCGCTGACGCTGCGGGGGGTGGCCGCGTGATCGACGAGCGGATCGCGCGGGTGGTCCTGAGCAGCCTGGTCGAGCCGGCGGTGGCGGGCCCGGCCGCTCTGGTGGCCGAGCATGGCGCCGCCGAGGCCGTGCACCGGATCAGGAGGATGAGGCGGGTCCGTGGTGGCCTCGCACCCGACGACGCCGCCGCGATGATCGCGCAGATGGCCGGGCGCGGAGTGCGCCTGCTGGTGCCCGATGACCCGGAGTGGCCCAGCCAGGTCGAGGACCTGCCCGAGCCTCCGCTGTGCCTGTGGGTGCGCGGGCCGCTGGACCTGCGCGCAGCCGCGCTGCGGTCGGTCGCGATCGTGGGTTCGCGGGCATGCACCGCCTACGGCGAGCAGGCAACGACCCAGATCGCCGGTGGCCTGGCCGACCTCGCGTGGTCGGTGATCTCGGGGGCGGCGTTCGGCATCGACGCGGTGGCACACCGGGCGGCGCTGGGCGTCCAGGCAGCGACGGTGGCGGTGCTGGCCGGGGGCGTCGACATCCCGTACCCGAGGGCGCACGAGCCGCTGATCGCGCGGATCGGCGACGTCGGAGCCGTCGTCTCGGAGTGTCCGCCGGGTGGTCAGCCGCTGCGGCATCGGTTCCTGGCGCGCAACCGGCTGATCGCGGCGCTGAGCAGGGGGACCGTCGTGGTCGAGGCGGCGCACCGCAGCGGGGCGCTGGCCACCGCGGCGCGGGCCGACGAACTGGGCCGGATCGTCATGGCGGTCCCCGGCCCGATCACGTCGATGGCCAGCGCTGGCACCAATCGGCTCCTGCACGAGCAGGTGGCCCGGGCTGTGGCCAGCCCCGAGCAGGTGCTGAGCCTGCTGACCGGGGCGGGCCTCGCCGAGTCCGCTGCGGGCGCACGAGGTGAGGGTGCCGGCGTCGGTGGGGGCGCGGGCCGAGCGGAGCCGACCGGCCTCCTGGGCGACGTGCTCGCGGCGCTGCCCCGGCGCGGCGGGCGCTCCATCGAGGAGGTCGCGGCCCGATCGGGGATACCCCAGATCACCTGCCTGGCCCAGCTCGGGGTCCTTGAGCTGCAGGGACACGCGCAGCGAGGAAGCGCCGGTTGGCGTCGAGTGGGCTGAGGCGTGCGGCCACCCTGTCGGATTCAGTGGTCAGAATCCGACAGACAGACGTCGGAATCCGACACCTAAGTCGGATTCCGACCACGGAGTTCCGCGCCGCGGGCCGCGGGCCGCGGGCCGCGGCGGGGGCTGGGGCGGGGCGGGGGCTGGGGCGGGGCTACGGCGGGGGCAGGGGCGGGGCTACGGCGGGGGCAGGGGCGGGGCTACGGCGGGGGCTGGGGCGGCGGTGGGGGCGGGGACGAAAGGGGAAGGGCAGGG
Organism: uncultured Bifidobacteriaceae bacterium; assembly: GCA_964418695.1. Lineage (GTDB taxonomy): Bacteria > Actinomycetota > Actinomycetes > S36-B12 > CAIYMF01 > Prado023. The sequence continues at coordinate 54,112 of CAYQMN010000007.1, forward strand.
ACGACTGCTCCGTGGCGTCGGGTCGCTCTGACAGGATTCGCGGGTGCGCGTGGTCACCGACGAGGAGCGACGGGCGCGGCTGGGTCGGCGGCACGGGCTGGCTGGTGAGCACCGGTACGACTCCGTGCTGGCGGCGACGACCGCGATGACCGTGCTGCATGCGACCGAGCCGCCCAGCGTGCATCTCGCCCTCTCGGCCCGGGTGCGTGAGGTCACCGTCGCCGACGTGGAGGCGGCGCTCTACGAGCGGCGCAGCGTGGTCAAGCAGCTGGCGATGCGCCGGACCCTGTTCGTGTTCCCGCGCGACCTGCTGCCCGCGGCATGGGGGAGTGCCGCCGCGCGCACCGCGGCCACCACCGGCCGGGCGCTGGTCCGCGAGCTGGAGCGTGCCGGGGCGACCGGCGACGCAGAAGGGTGGCTCGAGCACGCGCGCGCCGAGGTGCTGGCCCTGCTCGGCGGGCCGGGAGCGCCCATGCTGTCCGCGGTGCAGGTCCGCGAGGCGATCCCGATGCTGCAGACGAGGGTCGTGGTCTCGCCGGGCACGAAGTACGAGGTCGAGCTGCCGATGGCGCCGCGGGTCCTGACCTGGCTCGGGGCACGCGGCGACGTGCTGCGCACGCTCAACGACGGGCACTGGCGCACGCCACGGCCGCTGTGGGCGCGCACGGAGGACTGGCTGGGCGAGCGGCTGCCCCGTTCGGCCGCCGCGGCAGGCTACGAGGAGCTGGTGCGGCGCTGGCTGTGGACGTTCGGACCGGCGACCGAGCAGGACCTCGTGTGGTGGCTGGGCTCGACGCGCACCGACGCCCGGCGAGCCCTGCGCGACCTGGGCGCGGTGGCGGTCCTTCTGGAGTCCGGTCAGTCCGGCTGGCTGCTGCCCGACGACCTGGACCTCGAGCCCGGCGTCGCGCCGTGGGCCGCGCTCCTGCCGACCTTGGATCCCACGACGATGGGCTGGAAGCAGCGCGACTTCTACCTCGACCCGGACCTGGTGCCCTTCCTGGTGGACACGGCCGGCAACGCCGGGCCGACGGCGTGGGTGGACGGCCGGATCGTGGGCACGTGGATCCAGGACGAGGGCGCCCAGGTGAGCCTGGTCCTGCGCCGGGACGTCACCGCCGACCAGCGTCGGCTGCTCGACCGCGAGGCGCAGCGGCTCACCGCGTTCCTCGACGGACAGGTCATCGCCAGCATCTACGCCGCCCGCCTGCGCAAGGGCATGCCCCTGACCTGACCCGCGCCGTTGTCCGATGTGCGATGGTCCCCGCGACCGTCGGTGCCCGTGGCGGGCATGCCCCTGACCTGACCCGCGCCGTGGTGCGATGTGCCCCGTCGCGTAGGCGCCCAGGCTCTGCCCACGTGCAGACCTCGAAGGCCAGCCACCCGCCGGTCGAGCCCGTCGATACCCGCACCAGCGTGGTCAATACGCCGCGCGAACCGGCCGTACTGCGAGCCGTCCGGATGCTTCCACGGTCACTGCGACCGGCCACCCGTAGACCCGCTGCAGCAACGCAGGATCCAATGCCGTCGCCGGCGGACCGTCGGCGACCGCGCTGCCGCCGTCCAGGATCACGATGCGGTCGGCGTACGAGGCGGCGACGTCCAGGTCGTGCAGCACCACGAGCACCGCCGCGCCGCCCCGCGCGCTGTCGCGAAGTGTGGTCATCACCGACTCCTGGTGCGAGAGGTCCAGCGCCGCGGTCGGCTCGTCGAGCAGCAGGACCCCGGTCTCCTGGGCCAGCACCCGCGCCAGCGCGACCCGGGCGCGCTCGCCGCCGGAGAGCTGGGTGACCGGACGTTCGCGCAGGTGCTCGGCATCGACCCGCTCCAGCGCCGCGGCGACGGCCTGCGCGTCCTGATCCGGGGTCGAGTGGTTCCGCCAGGGAGAGCGCCCCAGCGCGACCACCTGCTCGACCGTGAACGCGAACGAGACGTGGTTCTCCTGGGTCATGACCGCCCGCAGGCGAGCCCGCTGTGCCCGGTCCAGCGACGCCAGCGGTCGCCCGGCCAGGAGGACCTCGCCCCGGACCGGCTTGCGATCCCCGGCCAGCACCTCAAGCAGGGTGGACTTCCCGCTGCCGTTCGGCCCGACGACCGCCACCAGCTCGCCGCTCTCGACGGCGACGCTGACCTCGTGCAGCACCGTTCGGGTGCTCCGCCGGGCGGACACGGAATGGGCACGCAGGCCGGTCATGCCCAGGCTCCCGTCGCCCGTCGCGTGCGCCGCAGCAGCACGAAGAAGTAAGGACCGCCGATCAGGGTGGTGAGCATCCCGATCGGCAGCTCGGCGCCGGGCACCAGGGTCCGGGCCAGCGTGTCGGCGACCAGAACGAGCAGCGCTCCACCCAGGGCACTGACCAGCAGCAGCATCCGGTGCGACGGCCCGATCGCGAGGCGGACCATGTGCGGGACGACCAGTCCGACGAAGCCGATCACGCCGGTGAAGGCCACGGTCGCGCCGGTGGCCAGCGCGACCAGCAGGATCGCCACGCCGCGCAGCCGCTCGACGTGGACGCCGACGTGCTCGGCCTGCCGCTCGCCCAAGGCCAGCGCGTCCAGGCTGCGACCCAGGAACACCGCGATCGTGACCGTCACCAGCACGACGGGCAGGACGATGGCGACTTCGTTCCAGCGCGTCCCGTTCAGCGATCCGAGCTGCCAGAAGACGATCTGCTCGCGGGAGGTGGTGTCGCCCAGCGTCATCAGCAGGGCCAGGCCCGCGCCGGAGAAGGCGGTGACGGCGATGCCGGTGAGGACCAGCGTGATGACCTCGGTGCGCCCGTCGGCCCGGGCCGCGGTGTAGACGAACAGCGTGGTGGCCAGCGCGGCCAGGAAGGCGGCGACGGCGACCGTCCATGGCCCGAACAGAGTCCAGCCGAAGACGATCGTGGCGGCCGCGCCGAGGGCCGCGCCGGAGGAGACGCCCACGATCCCCGGGTCGGCCAGTGGGTTGGCGAAGACGGCCTGCATGAGCGCTCCGCTGACCGCGAGCGCCGCGCCGACCAGGACCGAGAGCACGATGCGGGGCATCCGGACTGCCCAGACCGCGGCCTCCGCGGGGGTGTCGGCGCCCGACGGGCCAGCCAGCAGCGTGCGCGCGAGGTCCGGGATCGACAGGTTGAGCTGGCCCATCCCGGCGGCGATCCCCACGCCCAGGAGGACAGCCACGACCAGCGCGACGGCCACGCCGGCACCGCGTCGCGCGCGTGGCCGCACGGGCGCGATCGCCGATGGCATCGGCATTTGCGTCATTGGCACAGTCACACTCCGACCGGGTGGGGTTAGGCAAGGCTACCCTTTGGAGAATCGGGCACCACGAGATAGGGTCCGGGGGAACTGAGGTTAGCCTCACCTAAGCATCCCTCCCCACGAAGGACCCGAGTGAGTATCCCGCGCAGTCTCCGAGCCCCCCTTGCCGTCGTGCTGACCGCACTGCTGGCCCTGATGTCGTTGCTGGTCGCGCTCCCGGGTGCGAGTGCCGCGGATGGTCCGGGCGTGAGCGTCAGCCCCGACACCGGCCTGGATGCCAGCCAGGACACCACGCTGACGATTCGTGGCAGCGGGTTCGTCGGGGCGGGCGCGGCCCTCGGCGCCTACGTGACGTTCGGCGCCAGCAGCCTCTGGCAGCCCGGCAGCGTGCCGCCCTCCGGGGGATGGGTGGCGCTTGGCTGGGTGCAGCCGCGCCAGATCACCGACGGATCGTTCGAGACCACCCTGACCGTGCCGGCCGGGGCGATCGACCCGGACGGCTCGTTCGGCGTGGCCACGTTCGCCGCGCACGGACTCTCCGCGACCGACCGGACTCTGGACACCTGGACGCCGGTCGCCTTCGCGGCCGGCGAGCCGGAGCCGACGCCCAGTGCGGAGCCCACCAAGAGCGCCGAGCCGACGCCGAGCACCGAGCCGGAGCCGAGTGTGGAGCCCACGTCGAGCGCCCAGCCGGAGCCGAGCTCCGAGCCGACGGCAACGGAAGTGCCGTCGGACGAGCCCACGGCCAGCGCCGAGCCCACCCGGAGCCCGGATCCCGAGCCGACCACCGGGCCCAGCGACGAGGCGACAGATGAGCCTTCCGGCGGTCCGTCGACGAGCGCGTCGCCGACGTCGGAGCCGTCGAGCGCGCCGGGTGCGGTGTTGTCGGTGTCGCCGGGGGTGTTGCCGGTGGGTGGTGGTGATCTGGTGGTGACTGGGTCTGGGTTCTCTGGGTCGGACATCTACGTGCAGGCGGGCTGGGTCAAGGATTCGTGGCGGCCGTCGCAGGGTGGGTTGTCGGGGACGGATCGCTCGTATGCGGCGGCTGCGGTGATCGGGTCGGTGTCGTATGCGACGGCGAGGTTCGACGGTGCGGGCGGGTTCGTGGTGACGTTGCCGGGGATCACGGCTGAGGCGTTGGAGGCCAAGCGGTTGGAGGGTGCGAGTCTGGCGGTGTTCACGGTCGCCACGGGCAGCGTTCCGCGGGCCGCGGACGAGACCAGCGCCGAGTTCGCGTTCGCGCCGGCCCCGGAGCCGGCGGTGTTGTCGGTGTCGCCGGGGGTGTTGCCGGTGGGTGGTGGTGATCTGGTGGTGACTGGGTCTGGGTTCTCTGGGTCGGACATCTACGTGCAGGCGGGCTGGGTCAAGGATTCGTGGCGGCCGTCGCAGGGTGGGTTGTCGGGGACGGATCGCTCGTATGCGGCGGCTGCGGTGATCGGGTCGGTGTCGTATGCGACGGCGAGGTTCGACGGTGCGGGCGGGTTCGTGGTGACGTTGCCGGGGATCACGGCTGAGGCGTTGGAGGCCAAGCGGTTGGAGGGTGCGAGTCTGGCGGTGTTCACGGTCGCCACGGGCAGCGTTCCGCGGGCCGCGGACGAGACCAGCGCCGAGTTCGCGTTCGCGCCGGCCCCGGAGCCGGAGCCGACGGCATCGCCGACCGCCAGCCCTACCCCGGAGCCGACCCCGACTGCGACCCCGGAGCCGACCGCGACCCCGACTCCCGAGCCGACGACGCCGAGCGGCCCGGCCGTCTCGGTGACCCCGGCAACCGGGATCGACCCGGCCGTCACCACCACGCTGACCGTGGTGGGCAGCGGGTTCACCGGCGCCGGCGCCGCGAACGGGCTGTACCTCGCGGTGGGCACGTCCGGCACCTGGCGTCCGGGCCAGGTGCCCGGATCGGAGGGCTGGGCGCTGACCTCCTGGCTGCCGCCGCAGGACCTGGTCCGCGGGGCGTTCACCACGCAGGTGGAGATCCCGGCCGGCGCCCTGATCGCGGGTCAGGCGTACGGCCTGGCCACGTTCGCCGCCCACGGGCTGGCGGCTACCAACCGGACCATGGACACCTGGACTCCCCTGGCTCTGCGCTCGGACCTGGCGCCGGTCACGGTGACCACGACCAACCAGATCCTGTCGGCGACCTCGCTGACCGCCGGCCAAGCGCTGACGGTGACCTCGTCGGTCGCCCCGGCGACGGCCCGCGGAACGCTGGCGCTGCTCGTCGACGGCGCTCCCGTGGCTTCCTCGACCACCGGTCAGCTCGGCCACCGGGTCACTGGCTTGGCCGAGGGGACCCACCAGGTCCGCACCACCTTCACCTCCGCCGACCCGAGCCGCTGGGCCAACTCGGCCAGCGCCTCCGCGCCGGTGTCGGTGTCTGCGAAGCCGGTGTCGCCGACGTCGCCGACCGGTCCGGCGACCGGCGGGACCGCTGCCGCCGGCGAGCTGCTGTGGGGAGTGAAGTCCAGCTTCCGCTCCTACGTGACCGGCCCGATCGCGCAGGGCACGATCTCGGTGAGCGGCGGTGCGGGCGCGCTCGCCGACGGGCGGTTCCGCTTCCCGCAGGCCAGCGCTGGGACTTCGACCTCGGCCGGCTACCGCGGCACGGTGACCTTCTCAGGACACCACGGCGAGCTCGCCCTGGGCATCGCGGCGCCGTCGGTCCGGATCGTCTCGGGCTCGCGCGCCGACCTCGTCGCGACCGTCGGTGGCGCCCGGATCACGCTGGCGACCCTGGATCTGGCGGCCGGCACGCGCACCACCGTGGACGGGGCCCAGCGCTGGTCGGGAGTGCCGACCCGGCTGACCACGGCCGGCGCGGGCGCGTTCGACGGCTTCTACACCGCGGGCGAGCTGATGGACCCGGTGACGTTCACGATCGGCTCGCAGGCCTCCGCCTCGGCCAACGCGCCGGCTGCCGTGGTCGCCGGGGCCACCGGCACCGCTGCCGAGACCGAGTCGAGCGAGATCCCGGCGGACCCGCCGAGCTCCACGGGGCTGACCGTCACCTGGTCCGGCGACGAGCTGGTGGCCGGGTCGAGCGTGACGGCCAGTGGCTCCGGCTTCGAGCCGGGCGAGACGGGCATCCGCGTGGTGCTCTACTCCGACCCGGTCGTCCTGGCCTCGAACGTGACGGCGAACGATCAGGGCACGGCCTCGTGGAGCGGTCGGCTCCCGGCCAACCTCACCGGGCAGCACACCCTCACCTTGCAGGGGTCCACCTCGGTGGGCCGGACGATCACGATCGTCGAGCGCCCGGTCGCCGTGGAGTGCGAGGTGACCGGCGCGACCCTGGAGTGGGGGATCAAGGAGTCCTTCCGCTCCTACATCAGCGGGTCGATCGCCCACGGCGGGTGGACCACGTCCGGGGCGGTCACCTACACCACCCCGCAGTTCACCTGGACCGGCGGATCGGGTGACCTGGACAGCACCGCGGGCACCGGGCTCGTCCAGTTCGACGGAGACGTCCGGTTCACCGGCCACGACGCAGCGTTGGACACGACGCTGGGCGACCCCGCCCTGGAGCTGTCCGGCGACCGCGTGTACCTCGTGGCCGACATCAGCGGCGAGACTCGTGACGGCAAGAAGGTCGCCAGCGACGCGATCCGGTTCGCCGAGGTAGACGCCAGCGTGGCCACCCTCAATGACGGCATCTGGGCGCTGAGTGGCGCGAGCGCCACGCTCACCGCCGCGGGGGCCGCCGCGTTCGGCACCTATTCCGCCGGTGATCCGGTGGATCCGGTCACCGCGACCGTGCCGGTGCAGGACGGCTGCGCGACGGCCACCAGCACCGAGAAGGCCGATCTGCCCGCAGTCGCAGCCGCAGACGCCGAGCAGCCGCAGGCCGCGGCCGCCGCGCCGGCGACCCAGGAGGCCGAGGCGGCGGATGCTGGCTGGCTGCCGATCGCCGCACTGCTCGCCGCGGTGGGCGCAGCGGTCGGCGTCGGCGTGGCCGTGCAACGGGGGAGGAAGGCATGAGCCGGTTCAGCGCTGACGTGGTCGACGCGGTACTGCGGCACATGAACGACGACCACGGCGCGGACAGCCTGGCGATCGTGCGCGCGCACGGCGCCCCGGGAGCCCTGTGGGCCGCGATGACCGACCTCGACCGCGAGGCCGGGGTCTGGCGGGTCGGGTTCGCCTCCGGCGAGGTCGAGCTGCGGATCCCGTGGCCGATCCCGGTGCTCGAGCGACCGGACCTGCGCCGCGCCGTGGTCGAGCTGCACCGCCGGGCCGTCGGCGCCGGCGAGTCCGACGAGGGGCACGTCGCCCACTCAGGGGCCGGCACACACGCCGGCGATCACGGTCAGGAGGCACGTCATGGGTGATCCGTTCAGCGTCCGGCTTCGCCAGCGCACCTGGTCCAGTCACGAGGACACGCGCGGCGCCGGGTTCATCACCGAGCTGATGGACGGCACCCGCGGGATCGACGACTACACCGCGCTGGTCGCCCAGCACCTGCAGATCTACCGCGCGATCGAGGAGACCGGAGCGGCGCTGGAGTCCGACCCGCTGGTCGGTCCGTTCCTCGACCCGGCCCTGGACCGGGTGGCCCGGCTGCGCGCGGACCTGCGGACCCTGGGCGTCGACCCCGACGACGCGGAACTCGCGGTCCTCGCGCCGCTGCCCGCGACCGCGGACTACACCGCGCGGGTCCGGGCCAGCGCCGACCAGCCGGTCGCCTTCCTCGCCCACCACTTCACCCGCTACCTGGGCGACCTGTCCGGCGGGCAGGTCATCGGCACGCACCTGCGCCGGCGCTTCGGGTGGCAGGAGGACGGAGTGCGGTTCTACAGCTTCCCCGCGATCGCCTCGCCGAAGCGCTACAAGGACCAGTACCGGGCGCGCCTGGACGCGGTGGCGCAGGAGTGGTCGCCCGAGCAGGACGCGCTGATGATCGACGAGGTGCTGGCGGCCTACGAGCACAACACGGAGGTCTTCGTGGCGCTGGAGGAGGCTCGTGTCCCGGCGTAGGCCGCGGCTGACAGCGATCGGCGCGGCTCTGCTGCTGGTGGCATCGACGGCCCTGTCCGGATGCGCCGGCGGAGCGGCGGGGGAGCAGCTGACCGGGTCCGGCGCCGAGTCCGGTAGCGGGGCCGGCGTCGGGCTGGCCCACGCGAGCCTGCTGGCCGATCCGCACTCGGCCGTCGGTCCGTCCACCGCGGTCCTCGCCGAGGATGCCGCGCCGGTCAGCGTCCGGGCCGGGGAGCCGAGCATGCCTGCGCGGGTCGTCTCCCACGACCTGGACGGCGACCGGACCGTGCAGGTCGCCAGCGCCGATCGGATCATCGGGCTGGACATCTCCGGCTCGATCGGGGCCACGATCTTCGCGCTCGGGCTGGGCGAGCAGGTGGTGGGTCGCGACGTGTCGACCACGCTGCCCGAGGCGGCCGACCTGCCGGTCGTGACCGGCGACGGGCACAGCGTGGCCTCCGAGGCGGTGATCGCGCTGTCGCCGACGGTGGTCGTGACCGACGGCACGATCGGGCCGACCGACGTGGTCACCCAGCTGCGTGACGTCGGCATCGCGGTGGTCTACGTCGACCCCGGCGAGGGGCTCTCGGCCCCGGGCAAGCTGGCCGAGCAGGTCGGGGCGGCCCTGGGCCTGCCCGAGGCCGGGCAGGCGCTCGCCACGAAGCTGGAGGAGGCGATCTCGGCCAAGGTGGCGCAGATCGCGGCCATCGCCCCGCAGGCCCACGCCGACCGGCTGCGGATGATCTTCCTCTACATCCGCGGCGGCAGCGGGGTCTATTACATGTTCGGCAAGGAGTCGGGTGCGGACGCCCTGATCGAGGCACTCGGTGGCCGCGACGTGGCCGGCGAGGAGGGCTGGACCGGGATGCGGCCGATGACCGACGAGGCGCTGGTCGCCGCCGACCCGGACCTGATCCTGGTGATGACCAAGGGCCTGGAGTCCGCGGGCGGGGTGGACGGGCTGCTCCAGGCTCAGCCGGCGATCGGGCTCACGACCGCCGGGCAGAACCGGCGGATCGTCGACATGGCCGACGGGCAGATCCTCGCGTTCGGCCCCAGTACCCCCCAGGTCCTCGACGCCCTGGCCACGGCGATCTACGCGCGGTAGGTCGCGCGGCGGGGGGCGGGTTGATGCGCGCGTCTCGGGTGATCTTCGCGCCGTGACGTCGGCGCTGGGCCGCGGTGGGGCAGCATGGCCGTGTGGAGCTGCCCCCCGCGTTCGCCTCGGCGCTGGCCGGGTTCGAGGCACACCTGCGCGACGAGCGGGGCCGCAGCGCCAACACCGTCCGGGCGTACTGCGCCGACGTGCGCGCGCTGCTGCTCTTCGCCGCCGAGGCGGGCCTCACCGAGCCCACCGAGCTCGACCTGCTCCTCCTGCGCCAGTGGCTGGCCGAGCAGGACCGCGCCGGCGCCGCGCGCAGCACGCTCGCGCGCCGGGTGGCGGCCGTCCGGGCCTTCACCGGGTGGGCCGTGCGCGGTGGCCTCCTGACCAGCGACCCGGCTGCTCGTCTGGTCGGTCCCACCGCTCGCCGGGCGATCCCCGAGGTGCTGCGACGCGACCAGGCCAGCGCCGTCCTCGACGTGGCCGCCATCCGCGCCGACGACGCCGACCCGCTGCATCAGCGCGACCGCGCGGTGGTCGAGCTGCTCTACGCCACGGGGATTCGCGTCAGCGAGCTCGTCGGGCTGGACCAGGCGGACCTCGACTGGGAGCGCCGGACCGTCCGGGTCCTGGGCAAGGGCGCCAAGGAGCGCGTGGTGCCGTTCGGCGCCCCGGCTGAGGCGGCGCTGCAGGTGTGGTTGGTCCAGGGGCGACCGCGGGTGGCGGGGCCGGGCAGCGCGGGAGCGGTGTTCGTGGGCGCGCGGGGGAGGCGGATCGATCCGCGTGTGGTCCGCCGTATCGTGCACAGCGCCGTGCGACGCGACCCGGGAGCGCCCGACGTGGGTCCCCACGGGCTGCGGCACTCGATGGCCACGCACGTGCTGGAGGGAGGCGCGGATCTGCGCGCGGTCCAAGAGCTTCTCGGCCACGCGAGCCTGGCGACCACGCAGATCTACACCCACGTCTCGATCCAGCGCCTGCGCGAGAGCTACGACCAAGCCCACCCCCGCGCCTGAGGCTGCAAAGGCGGCCGGAGTGCTCGCTCCCGTGCACGTGCTCCGCTTGGGTACAGATGCTCCGCCCGCGGGTGGAGCATCTGCCGGAGAACGGAGCATCTGCGGGGAGGCCTTGGTGGTGTTCGGGTCCGGCGGGGGTCACCAGGGGCGCAGGATCGCGTGACCGCCCAGGATGAGCCGGGGGTCCAGGTACTGGGTGCCTCGGCGCAGGCCCAGGTGCAGGCAGCGGCCCGTGCCGCAGTGTCCAGTGCCGTGGGCGACCGTGCCGATGACCTGCCCGCGCCGAACCGGCTGCCCGACGCGAACGGACGCGAGGACCGGCTCGTAGGTCGTGCGCAGCGCCCCGTGCCCCACGACCACGACGGGACGCCCGCCGACCTTCCCGGCGAACCGCACCCGGCCGTTGCCGGCCGCCCGGACCTTCGCGCCCGGCCGGGTCCGCAGGTCGATCCCGCGATGCCCGGCCAGCCACGGCTGGTCCGGCGGATCGAACGCGCGGACGACGTGGGCAGGGCGCACGGGTGGCGTCCACCGCCGGCGATCCGTCGCGCCGGGGGACACACGGAAGGATGCCGGGAAGGCGGCTGAGGCCACCCGTGGGTGAGCGATGGCGGTCTCTGAGGTGACTGTGGCGGCACCCGAAGCGGACGGGAGTGCCCCGGAGATCAGGAGCGTGGCAATGACCGGCAAGAGGCCCCAGGCGCCGGGCGGAAGGTTCGACATGAGCAGACCGTGGCCCAAGACCGCCGCAAGTCCGCCTGGATCGCACCGTCCGTTGTGGACGACCCGCGAGAGGCCTCGACCAGATCCACCGAGGGGTGGTCGAGAAGTCGGGACAAGCCGGCACGGCTGGGTTGCGGGTCGCCACCGGCGTTCCGACTCCAGTGGGCATGGATGACCTGGACCGGGTGTTCCCGCGATGCTCTCCCCACGCCGGTCGAGCTCGTCGAGACCTCCCCCCGGGGCGCCCGATCGGACGGGGGCGGACTGCGACCGGTGCGGGATTACCTCCCGCGGGGCTGTCGGTCGTAGACTTGCCTCACGGGTCCGCCTGGGCCCGAATTCGCATGTCCCGAGCACGAGACGCATCACGGGTCCGGTCTGCCTCGCGCAGCACCCGTGGGCGGGGCATCAGGGCGACCCGCACCCGCGGGCCGCGACAACCGACGCGCGGCCGGCCCGCGCACGAAAGAGGAACCCATGGCCATCGTGACGATGCGCCAGATGCTGGAGAGCGGCGTCCACTTCGGACACCAGACCCGGCGCTGGAACCCCAAGATGAAGCGCTTCATCCTCACCGAGCGCAACGGCATCTACATCATCGACCTCACCCAGTCGCTGACCGCCATCGACCGCGCCTACTCCTACGTCAAGGAGACCGTGGCCCGCGGCGGGACGGTCATGTTCGTGGGCACCAAGAAGCAGGCCCAGGAGGCCGTCGCCGACCAGGCGACCCGCGTCGGGATGCCCTACGTCAACGAGCGCTGGCTGGGCGGCATGCTCACCAACTTCCAGACCGTGCACAAGCGGCTGCAGCGCCTCAAGGAGCTCGAGCAGATCGACTTCGACGACGTCGCCGGCTCCGGGATGACCAAGAAGGAGCTGCTCGTCCTGCGCCGCGAGAAGGACAAGCTCGAGCGCACCCTGGGCGGCATCCGCGACATGGCCCGCACCCCGAGCGCGGTCTGGGTCGTCGACACCAACAAGGAGGCCATCGCCGTCGGCGAGGCCCGCAAGCTGGGCATCCCGGTCATCGCGATCCTGGACTCCAACTGCGACCCCGACCTGGTCGACTTCCCGATCCCCGGCAACGACGACGCGATCCGCGCTGTCGGTCTGCTGACCCGGGTCATCGCCGACGCCGTCGCCGAGGGCCTGGTCGCCCGGGCCACCGGCTCGACCGAGGCGGCCGTGGAGCCGCTGGCCGAGTGGGAGGCCGAGCTGCTGGCCGCGCACGAGGCCGAGGCCGCGACCGCGGCAGCCGCTCCGGTCGAGGAGCCGGCCGCTGAGGCGCCCGCCGCCGAGGCCCCGGCCGAGGCTGGCGACGAGGCTGTCGCCGAGGCCCCGGCTGAGGCCGCCGCCGACGCCCCGGTCGCCGAGGCCCCCGTCGAGGAGACGGCCGCCGAGGCGCCCGCCGCCGAGGCTCCGGCTGCCGAGGAGCCCACCGCAGGCGAGGGCGCCTGACCCGCAGTTCCTCGATCTCGACCGGCTCGGCGAAGGAACTCCCCGAAGCCGAGCCGGTCGGAACCGCTCGACCGACTCGGCCGACGGCCTCCCGTGACCGTGTCGGTCGGGCCCCTCGACGCTCGACCGGCGGTCCGCCGCGAACCGAGCCCGTCGAGGCCCACTCCAAGCCCCAGCCGAGCGTCCGACCAGGCGCTCGGCGACATCCCGTCTCGACGTGAGCGTGCCTGCCTGCCCGCCACGTCCGTCGAAAGGACCCCCCATGGCTGTCATCACCGCCGCGGACGTCAAGAAGCTCCGCGACCTCACCTCCGCCGGAATGATGGAGTGCAAGAAGGCCCTGACCGAGGCCGACGGCGACTTCGACGCCGCCGTCGAGATCCTGCGCATCTCGGGCGCCGCGAAGGCCGCCAAGCGCGGCGCCGAGCGCACCGCGAGCAACGGCCTGGTGGCCGTGGCCGGCAACACCCTGGTCGAGCTGCTCTGCGAGACCGACTTCGTGGCCAAGAGCGCGGACTTCCAGGCGCTGGCCGACCGGATCGCCGCCCTGGCCGAGTCTGCCGGGATCGCCGATCGCGAGGCCCTGGCCTCGGCCGATCTGGACGGCAAGACCGTCGCCGAGCAGGTCAGCGAGCTGGCCGGCGTCATCGGCGAGAAGCTCGAGCTGGGCCGGGTGGCCCGCGTCGACGGCGCCGTGGCCACCTACATGCACCGCCGCGCCGCGGACCTGCCCGCGCAGGTCGGCGTCCTGGTCGCCTACGAGGGCAGCGAGGACACCGCCCGCGCCGTCGGCATGCAGATCGCCGCCATGCGCCCGGAGTACCTGGTCCGCGAGGAGGTCTCCGAGGACGTGCTGGCCAACGAGCGCCGGATCGCCGAGGCGACCGCCCGCGAGGAAGGCAAGCCCGAGGGCGCCCTGCCCAAGATCGTCGAGGGCCGGGTCAACGGCTTCCTCAAGGACCGCGTCCTGCTGGAGCAGGCCTCGGTGCAGGACAGCAAGAAGACCGTGAAGGCCTACGCCACCGAGAACGGGGCGACCATCACCGGCTTCGCGCGCATCGAGGTCGGCGCCTGATCCAGGACGCCGAGCGGGTCGCACCGCCCGCACGCGCATCGCACGGCGACGCCGCCGGGACCGCTGGGTTCCCGGCGGCGTCGCCGTGTCCGCATGGTGCAGACTGCACCCCGTGATCGCCGACCAGCCGACCTTGGAGGGCACTGTGGAACGGTGGGCCCAGGCCCCCGGGGGCGGATGGCATCGGGTGACGCTCAAGCTCTCCGGCGAGGCGTTCGCCGGTGGCGGCGGGCTCGGCGTCGATCCCGACACGGTGCACTCGATCGCCCGCCAGGTGGCCGACGTGGTCCGCACGGGCACTCAGGTCTCGGTCGTCATCGGTGGCGGCAACTACTTCCGCGGCGCCCAGCTGCACGAGCGTGGGATGGACCGCGGGCGCGCGGACTACATGGGCATGCTCGGCACGGTCATGAACTGCCTGGCGCTGCAGGACTTCCTGGACAAGGAAGGCATCGACACTCGCGTGCAGACCGCGATCCCGATGACCCAGATCGCCGAGCCGTACGTGCCGCGCCGGGCCGTGCGGCACATGGAGAAGGGCCGCGTCGTCATCTTCGGCGCCGGGCTGGGAGCCCCCTACTTCTCCACCGACACCTGCGCCGCCCAACGAGCGCTGGAGGTCGGCGCCCAGGTGGTGCTCATGGCCAAGGGCGTCGACGGCGTCTACGACTCCGACCCGCGCACCAACCCCGACGCGGTCCGCTTCGACCAGCTGGCCTACTCCGAGGTGCTGGCCCGCGGGCTGAAGGTCGCCGACGCCACCGCCATCTCGCTGTGCGCGGACAACGACCTGCCCATCGTCGTGTTCAACCTGCTGGAGCGGGGCAACATCGCGCGCGCCGTCGCCGGTGAGAGAATCGGCACCCTGATCGCCAAGGCCGACTGAGCCGGCCGGATACCCAGGAGGGTCGATGATCGACGAGGAGCTGTTCGAGGCCGAGGAGAAGATGGAGAAGGCGGTGTCGGTCGCCAAGGACGACTTCGCCACTCTGCGCACCGGCCGGGCGACGCCTCAGATGTTCAGCCGCATCCTGGTCGACTACTACGGGTCGCCGACGCCGCTGAACACGCTGGCGTCATTCCAGACCCCGGAGGCGCGGATGATCCTCATCTCGCCGTTCGACAAGAGCTCGATGCGCAACATCGAGAAGGCGATCCGTGACTCCGACCTGGGCGTGAACCCGGTCGACGACGGGACGGTCATCCGCGTGGTGCTGCCCCAGCTCACCGAGGAGCGGCGCCGCGAGTACATCAAGGTCGCCAAGTCCAAGGCCGAGGACTCCCGGATCTCGATCCGCAACATCCGCCGGCACACCAAGGATCACCTCGAGAAGCTCAGCAAGGACGGGGACGCGGGGGAGGACGAGGTGCGACGGGCGGAGAAGACCCTCGACGAGCTGACCGCCCGCTACGTGGCACAGGTCGACGAGCTGCTCAAGCACAAGGAAAACGAGCTCCTCGAGATCTGAGGCCCCAGGAGGGTTCATGTCCGGATCGACCGGATCGACCGGATCGCCGAGCGAGTCCGGGGCGCAGGTGCCGCACTCCCCACCCGGGGCGGCGGACGTGGCTGCCTCCGACCCACGCGCGACCGGCCCCGCGCCGGCCGTCCCCTCCGTGGGGGCAGACGGCACCGACGCAGCGCAGGCCGAGCCGGCGTCGCGGGCCGGGCGCAACCTGCCGGCGGCCGTCGGCGTCGGAGTGCTGATGGCCGCCATCGCGCTGGCCTCGCTCTACTGGCGCATCGAGCTGTTCCTGCTGGTGGTCGTCGCCGCGATCGTGATCGGCACCGCCGAGCTGGGCAACGCGATGCGCTCCGCGCGCGGGATCCGGCTGGCCCGCCAGCCGCTGCTGCTGGCCGCGATCCTCGTGCCGGTCCTCGGGTTCTTCCCGAGCGGACCCGAGCACGCGACACAGCGGGCTGCCGACGTGCTCATCGCGGTCGGGCTGATGGTGCTCGTGGTCCTGGGCTGGCGACTGTTCCAGGGCGGCACCCAGCACTACGTACGCGACGCGACCGCCAGCGGCTTCGTGCTGGTCTACGCGCCCCTGATGGGTGGCTTCGCCGCGCTGATCGCGGCATCGCCGGACGGCGCCGACCGGATCGTCACGTTCGTCGTGCTGACCGTGGCCAGCGACATCGGCGGATACGCCACCGGCGTGCTGTTCGGCAAGCATCCGATGGCGCCGAGCATCTCGCCCAAGAAGTCGTGGGAGGGGTTCGCCGGGTCGATCACCCTGCAGGTGGTGATGGGCGCCATCCTGTTCGTCTGGCTGCTGGAGAGCGACTGGTGGAAGGGTGCCCTGGTCGGGGCGATCATGACCTTCACCGCTGTCCTCGGGGACTTCATCGAGTCCGCGATCAAGCGCGACCTCGGCGTCAAGGACATGTCCGACCTGTTGCCCGGCCATGGCGGCCTGATGGACCGCCTGGACAGCCTCATCCCCAACACCGTGGTCGCCTACGCGCTGTTCGCGGTGACCCTCGGGATGTGAGATGGGCGCCCAGCCACCCGGCCTGATCGTGCTGGAGGCCCCCCGCCGGGGCAAGCCTCCCCAGCATCTGGCCGACCTGAGCCTGGCTCAGCGTCGCGAGGTGCTCTCGGCCGCGGGCCTGCCCGCGTATCGCGCGGACCAGGTGAGCAACCACTGGTTCGCCCGCCTGGTCGACGATCCGGCGCAGTGGACCGACATCCCGGCCGCGCAGCGCGAGTCGCTGGCCGCCCAGCTGTGCCCGCCGCTGCTGAAGCGGGTCAAGGACGTGACCTGCGACGGCGGGATGACCGTGAAGTCGGTGTGGCGGCTGCACGACGGCGCGCTGGTGGAGTCGGTGCTCATGCGCTATCCGGCCACCGCGCGCAGCCGCGAGCGGGTCACGGTGTGCGTGTCCAGCCAGGCCGGATGCGGGATGAACTGCCCGTTCTGCGCGACCGGCCAGGGCGGGCTGCAGCGCAACCTGTCGACCGCCGAGATCGTCGAGCAGGTCCTGGCCGGGGCCCGGATGCTGGCCCGGGGTGAGGTCGCCGGCGGCCCCGGCCGGGTGTCCAACGTCGTGTTCATGGGCATGGGCGAGCCGCTGGCCAACTACCGGGTCGTCATGGACGCGGTCCGGCGGATGACCGAGCCGGCGCCGGCCGGGCTGGGGATGTCCGCGCGCGGGGTGACCGTCTCCACGGTGGGCCTGGTGCCCGCGATGCGCCGGCTGGCCGACGAGGGCATCCCGGTGACCCTCGCGCTGAGCCTGCACGCGCCCGACGACGAGCTGCGCGACGAGCTGATCCCGGTCAACGCCCGCTGGAAGGTCGGGGAGGCGCTGGACGCGGCCTTCGAGTACTCGCAGGCCACCGGCCGGCGGGTCTCCATCGAGTACGCGCTGATCCGGGACATGAACGACCACGCCTGGCGCGCGGATCTGCTGGGCAAGCTGCTCAACGCGCGCGGCCGGGGCTGGGCGCATGTGAACCCGATCCCGCTGAACCCGACGCCGGGCTCGATCTGGACGGCCAGCGACCCCGCCGTCGAGGCGGCGTTCGTCGACGCGCTCGTGGCCCGGGGCGTGCCGACCACGATCCGCGACACCCGCGGCCGGGAGATCGACGGGGCGTGCGGCCAGCTGGCGGCGACGACCGCCTGAGCGCGACCGATCGGGTCTGGAACGGGTGACGGGCGGCGCGTGTCGGCCTGTCGGGCGCGCGGGCGCGGCCCGGCACACGCCATCATGACCGACCAGGAGGAACCATGGGCGAATCGGCGGATCCGGGCGACGTGGGCGCACACGGCCAGGCGGGGGGTGCGCGCGCGGGCGTGGGCCCCGCTGGCGCGGACGTGCCACCTGGTGGGAGCAGCCTGAACCGGAAGCTGCTCTGGCTGGCTGGGGGACTGTTCGCGATCGGCCTGGTCTCGGCGATCGGCTGGCGCGTCCTGACCTCGGACGACGAGGCCGAGCCGCTGGACACCGCGCAGCCGGCGACGGTGGTCGTGGGGTCGGCCTCGGTCCCGGAGTCGCAGATCGTGGCCGAGATCTACTCGGTGGTCATGGCGAACGCGGGCATCGTGGTCTCGCGCCAGCTGGACGCCGGCGTCCGCGAGCAGTTCACCGAGAAGATGGCCGAGGGCGCGTTCGACCTGGTCCCGGACAACATCGGGGTGCTCACTGAGGATTTGAACCAGCGCGCCAACGGCAAGGACGCGAAGATGCTGGCCTCCGGAGACTCGGCCAAGACCACCGAGGAGCTGCGCGACCTGGCCGAGCCGCTCGGGGCCAGCGTGGCCGACCCGGCGCCGGCGAGCAGCGGGATCGGGTTCGCGGTGTCCGAGGCGCTGGCCAAGGACGAGAAGCTCGAGACCCTCAGCGACCTGGCGAAGATCGCCGGCAAGCTCACGTTCGCCGGACCGGCGGCCTGCGAGACCTCGGACTTCTGCCTGCCCGGGCTCGAGGAGACCTACGGGATCGAGTTCAAGAAGTTCAAGAAGCTGGACCTGGGCGGCCCCAAGACCCTCAACGCGCTGTCCGGTGGGACGGTCGACGTCGGGATCGTGAGCACGACCGACCCGTCGGTGGACGAGCGCGACCTGGTCGTCCTCGAGGACGACAAGCACCTGCAGGTCGCCCAGAACGTGACGGCGGTGATGAGCACGGCCGTGGCCACGCCCGAGGTGCTGGACGCGATCAGCTCGGTGAACGCCAAGCTGACGACCAAGGAGCTGCGCGCGCTGAACGGCAAGGTCACGATCAAGGGCCTGTCCCCGGAGTTCGTGGGCGCCTCGTGGGCCGCCGAGCAGGGCCTCATCCCGGAGGATCGGGTGCCGGCCAAGCCGTCCCCGACCCCCTCGCCGACGGCTGCGCCGTCGCCGCCGCCGTCGGCCACGCCCAGCTACAAGAACCGCGGCGAGCCGTCCGCGGCGGCGAAGTCGCAGAACTGGGACGCGCTGGCCCAGTGCGAGTCCGGCGGTGACCCGAACATCGTCAGCTCGGGCGGGAGCTATCACGGGCTCTACCAGTTCAGCGACTCGACCTGGCAGGCGATGGGCGGCAGCGGCTCGGCCTCCGACGCCAGCCCGGAGGAGCAGACCTACCGCGCCCAGCTGCTCTGGGACGCCAGCGGCCCGGGCCAATGGCCCCACTGCGGCAAGAACCTGTAGGCCGAAGCACCCTGATCCCGCTGCTAGGCCCAGGCGAAGGCGAGGGGGAACAGAGCCGCCACGACCGATGCCCAGATCGCGAAGACCGGCAGGTACGTGGTCTGCCAGCGCTCGACCTGGGCGAACGGCTGCCCGCGCAGGAACCCGACCGCCAGCCGGGCGGCCCAGCCGAGGTTGACCAGCAGCACCAGGTTCAGTCCGAGTGCGGCCATTCGATTCGGGGTCACGCCGAGCTCGCCGATCCGCGAGGCCATCGCGGCGAGCATGAGCACGTCGATGGCCAGCGCCGCGGCCAGCAGGAGCAGCTGGAGCCGGTCGAACGGCCCCGGCCGTGAGTCTCGGTCGCGTGCGGAGATCGCGTAGAGCACCAGGCCCAGCACGAGCACCAGGATGAGGTCGGCCAGGATCAGCAGGTCCCGGTCGGCGTCCAGCAGGCTGCCGGAGGAGACCAGCGCGACCAGGTAGGCCAGCAGCATCAGCGTGGTCAGCGGGGTGAAGACCGCGGTGAGCACCGGCGCGATGTTCTCCACCACCGACTGCTTGGCCTCCACCAGCCAGCCGGCGACGACGACCGCGCCCATCGCCCCGCACGGCAGGACCCATTCGGTCAGGACGGCTTCGATGTCCCGGCCGATCGCGTCGAAC
The DNA here is from genome assembly GCA_964418695.1 of uncultured Bifidobacteriaceae bacterium. GTDB lineage: Bacteria > Actinomycetota > Actinomycetes > S36-B12 > CAIYMF01 > Prado023. Next base: position 73,499 of record CAYQMN010000007.1, read on the forward strand.
CCGGCGGCGGTCAGCACGATCAGCACGCCGCCGCCGAGGGCCAGCAGGGTGTAATAGACGACCCACTCGCCGGTGAATCGGATGAAGTCCATCCGCAGGCGGTGGTCGCGCCACCGACCGCCCACGTAGGCCAGGCCCACGACGAACCACAGCACGATCGGCAGGTGGATCGCGGTGAGCCACACGGTCGAGCCGGACTCGTCGAACGGGTACACGTTGACGAGCACCGCCGCGATCAGGAACGGGATGCCCAGCATCGCAGCGGCGCGGGTCGCCGGGATTCCGCGCTTCCAGGCGAACATCGCGGCGAGGCACGGCAGGGCGAAGAGGCTCAGGTTCAAGGCGTAGAAGGAGCCCGAGTCGTCCAGGGGCTTGCCGAACAGGGTGGGCACCTTCACCGCCACCGCGGCGCCGAGGGCCAGCCCGATGACGATCGCCAGGTCGCGCGGCGACGCGGACGCGGCCTCGTCGGCCGGGTCGCCGGCGAGCACGAGCTGCTTCCAGAGCCGCTCGGAGTGCTCCACGGCGAACTCCCGGGAGACTTCGTCCAGGCGGCCCATCCGCCGCACCGCGACGAGGAACGCCTCGTCGGGGCTCAGGCCGCCGGCGCGCAGGTCGGCGATCACGTCGCGCAGGTGCTCCTCCAGCTCCTCGGCGTCGGGGGTGCTGATCGAGGCGTGCGTGTGGACGAATCCCCGCCAGCGACCGATCTGGGCCTCGAGCTCGTCGTCGAGGCCGGCCCAGCCCGGGTCCACGCCCGCGGGGTCGGCGCAGCGGTCACGGCCGGCGGCGTCGGCGCAGGCAGATCGGGCGGAGGCGGGGTCGACCCGCAGGTCGTCGGGGCCACGCGGATCGGAGCCGCTGGGGTCGGGGCCACCCGGAAAGGGGTCGCCCCAGCGAGCCGGCGGGAAGGGCCCCGGCGTGCTCATGCCGGCGCCCCCGGCAGCTCGATCCGGGGCAGGGGTTGGGCGTCCAGCCGGAGCCGTCCCAGGGCCTCGCTGACGACCTCCCACTGCTGCCGTCGCTCCAGCAGCGACTCCCGGCCGCCGGGGGTGATCGCGTAGTGCTTGCGCCGCCGGCCGTTCGCGGCCAGCCGCCAGTGCGCCTCGACGTGGCCAAGCCGCTCCAGGCGGTGCAGGAGCGGATAGAGCATCCCGTCGGTCCAGGTGATCTCGCCGCCGGACAGCTCGTTGACCCGCTTGAGGATCGCGTATCCGTACGACTCGCCCTCGGCCAGGATGCCCAGCACCAGCGGCGTCGCGGATGCCGCGACCAGATCCTTGTCGATGCGCACGACGGCCTCCTGCCTGGCGGTCCTCGCTGCTCGGCGCCACGATGGCGGACGCGAGCCGCGAGGAGGTTCGCCGCAGTACCTAGAGCATCTAGGTACCTAGAACTGCGAGGTAACGTACACCCGAGTCCCGAACGGCGCCAGCCGCTGCCGTGGTGCGACGATTCGGAGTGTGACGAGCGCCCCGATCGACCTGCTCCTGGAGGTACTGGACCTGCGGTCCACCGGTCCCGACGTCTTCGTGGGCGCCAGCCGAGACGTGGACTACACGCGGTTCTTCGGCGGTCAGGTGGCCGCGCAGGCCCTGGTCGCCGCCGGCCGCACGGTCCAGCCCGACCGGCAGGTGCACTCGCTGCACGCGTACTTCCTGCGCGCAGGCGACCCGCGGCACCCGGTCGAGTTCCAGGTGGAGCGGATGCGCGACGGTCGCGGGTTCAGCGTCCGGCGCGTGATCGCCGTCCAGCACGGCAGGGTCACGTTCACACTCGCGGCGTCTTTCCACGTCGAGGAGGTCGCGACGATCGAGCACACGACCCGGGCGCCCGAGGTGCCGCGACCGGACGGGCTGCGCTCGTTCAAGTCGATGATCGAGCCGCACCTGGACTACATCCCGCCGATCGTGCAGGACATGACCTGGCCGGTCGACGTCCGCCCCGTGCGGGGCTTCGGCGAGCGGTTCGCCGAGCTGCCGCATCCCGGTCGCCCCGGTGGCGCGGACGAGGGCGCCCACGCGCTGGAGGGCGACTACCCGGGGGAGGACCTGGTCTGGTTCCGGGCCGACGGACCGATGCCCGACGACCCGCACCTGCACGCCTGCGTCGCGACCAACATGAGCGACACGACCGCCCTGGACGCGGTCACCCGCCGGCACGGTCGGCGGCCGCAGAGCGCTCACCTGGCGGTGGCCAGCCTCGACCACGCGATGTGGTTCCACAAGCCGTTCCGGGCCGACCACTGGTCGCTCTACAGCACCGCGTCGCCGGCGGCCGGCCGCGGGCTGGGGTTCTCGCGCGGACTGATGTTCGACGACGCCGGCGACCTGACCGTGTCGATCACCCAAGAGGGGATGTTCCGCACCCTGACCCCTCCAGGCGCCCCGCTGCCCAAGCCGTAGGTTGGAACTCCGACTGTCCGACTGGCCGACTGGGCTGCATCCTTCGCTTCGGCCCTACCATCGGCTGCCAGATTCGAGGGGCGGCCGCACGGGGCGGAGCCCACGAATCGAGCGAGCGAGGAGACCGAGTGATCCCGGACTACCAGGCGCTGATGTTGCCAGTACTCCGCCAGCTCTCCGACGGCGACGAGCATGCCGTCAGGGACGTGGCAGCGGCGCTCGCCACGGAGTTCCATCTGACTCAGGACGAGCTGGCTGCTCTGCTCCCGAGCGGGCGAATGACTGTGTGGCGATCCCGGGTGCATTGGGCCACGCAGTACCTCTACCAGGCCCGGGCCATCGCTCGCCCTCGTCGCGGAGTGTTCACCATCACCGATCGGGGACGGGAGCTCCTGGCGGCGCACCCCGACCGCGTGGGGAATGCCGAGTTGCTCCAATTCGAGGAGTTCCGCGACTTCAAGTCGCGCAGCCGTCTGGGCGTCGCGCCATCCACAGTTGTCGATGCGCCTGAGGCCCCTCCGGTGGAGTCAGTGGACCCGACGACTCCCTACGACCGGATCGAGGCCGCTGCGGAGGAAGCGAACACAGCAGTGGCCAGCGAGCTGCTCACGCGGATCAACGAGCAGGCACCCGAGTTCCTCGAGCGGGTTGTTCTCGATCTGCTCGTCGCCATGGGATATGCCGGAGCCCAGGGCAACCCTGAGCACTTGGGTCGTTCAGGCGACGAGGGGATCGACGGGGTGCTGAACCAGGACGCCCTCGGATTGGACCGCATCTATGTCCAAGCCAAGCGTTACAGCTCTGGCAGGACGGTGGGACGCCCTGACATCCAGGCTTTCGTGGGTGCTCTGCACGGGGCCCAGGCGTCGCGCGGGGTGTTCATCACCACGAGCAGGTTCAGCGATGAGGCTCGCGAGTTCACGCGATTCGCCCCCCAGAGGCTGGTCCTCATCGACGGCCATGAGCTGACGCGACTGATGGTGAAGCATGGCGTCGGAGTTCAGACCCAGCAGGTCTTCACCCTCAAGCGCATCGACGAGGACTTCTTCGACTGAACCGGATCAGCGCCCGCCCTGCCCAAGCGGTAGATCGGGACTCCGAGCTCGGACGTGGCCTCGACAGGCTCGACGGGTCGGGGCTCGACTCCCGGGGGGGTCGACGGGCGGGGGCTCGACGGGGACGACCGGGGGATTCGGGTCGCTCGTCGCGGGGGCGGTGTGACTGGTCGCACCGACGCTCGCCGCCGCAGCGACCGGCGGGCCGAGCCGCCATAGTGGGGCTCTGGACACCCGCATGATCGGAGCAGCCATGGGCGCCTACGCGCAGGCACACGCAGCGAGCATCACGGACCCGGACCGGTTCTGGGGAGCGGCCGCCTCGGCGATCGCCTGGGAGACCGAGCCGACCGTGGTGCTGGACGACAGCGCCGCACCGCTCTACCGGTGGTTCAGTGACGGTCGCCTGAACACCTGCTTCAACGCGCTGGACCGGCACGTCGAGGCCGGCCGGGGCGACCAGCCCGCGCTCGTGCACGTGAGTCCGGTCACCGGCACGACCACCACGCTGACCTACTCCGAGCTGCTCGACCGGGTCGCCCGGTTCGCCGGCGCGCTGGCCGGTCTGGGGGTCGGCGCGGGGGACCGGGTGGTGCTCTCGATGCCGATGGTCCCGGAGGCGGTCGTCGGGATGCTGGCGTGTGCCCGGCTGGGAGCGGTGCACTCCGTGGTGTTCGGCGGGTTCGCCGCCGAGGAGCTCGCCAAGCGCATCGACGACGCCCAGCCCACGGTGATCCTCTCGGCGTCCTGCGGGATCGAGCCCAACCGGCTGGTCGCCTACAAGCCCCTGCTGGACGAGGCGCTGTCGCTGAGCGAGCACCAGCCCGCAGCGTGCGTGATCCTGCAGCGCCCGCAGCTGCCCGCCGATCTCGGACCGCTCGACCACGACTGGGCGCAGCTGGCCGCGGACGCCGAGCCCGTCGGCTGCACCGTGGTGGCGGCGACCGACCCCCTGTACGTGCTGTACACGTCGGGCACGACCGGCCGGCCCAAGGGGATCGTGCGCGACAACGGCGGGCACGCGGTCGCGCTGGCGTGGTCGATGACGAACGTGTACGACATCGGCCCCGGCGACGTGTGGTGGGCGGCCTCGGACGTGGGCTGGGTCGTCGGCCACTCGTACATCGTGTACGCGCCGCTGCTCGTCGGGGCGACCACGATCGTCTACGAGGGCAAGCCGGTGGGCACCCCGGACGCGGCCGCGTTCTGGCGGGTGGTCGCCGCGCACGGGGTCAAGGCGCTGTTCACCGCGCCCACCGCGATCCGGGCGATCCGCCGCGACGACCCCGAGGGTGCTCTGGTCGGCGAGCACGACGTGAGCACCCTGCGCACGCTGTTCCTGGCCGGTGAGCGGCTGGACCCGGACACGTTCCACTGGGCCGGCAGGGTGCTGGGCGTGCCGGTGGTGGACAACTGGTGGCAGACCGAGACCGGGTGGCCGATCGCGTCGAACCTGCGCGGTCTGGAGCCGATGCCGCTCAAGGAGGGCTCGCCATCGGTCTCGGTCCCTGGCTACGACGTGGTCGTCCTGGACGGGGCGGGCGAGCCGGTCGAGCCCGGAGTCGAGGGCAACATCGTGATCCGGCTGCCGCTGCCGCCGGGCACGCTGCCCACGCTGTGGCGCGACGACGACCGGTTCGTCTCCTCGTACCTGAGCGCGTTCCCGGGCTACTACACGACCGGCGACGGCGGGTACGTGGACGAGGACGGCTACCTGTACGTGCTGGGCCGCACCGACGACGTCATCAACGTGGCCGGGCACCGCCTGTCGACCGGGGTGATGGAGGCCGTGGTCGCCTCCCACCCGGCGGTCGCCGAGTGTGCGGTGATCGGCGTGGCCGACGCGCTCAAGGGTCAGTCGCCCCGGGCCCTGGTCGTGCTCAAGGCCGGCGTGGAGGTGGACCCCGACGAGCTGTCCGCGCAGATCGTGAAGTCGGTCCGCCAGCGGGTCGGCCCGGTGGCGGCATTCCGGGACGTCGTGGTCGTCCCGGCCCTGCCCAAGACCCGGTCGGGCAAGATCCTGCGCAAGACCATGCGCAGCATCGCCGACGGGCGTGACGAGCCGGTGCCCTCGACCATCGAGGACGCCGGCGTGCTGGACGTGCTGACCCCGTTCCTGCGCGCAGGCAGCTGACGACCGGCCTCCGGCGCGGTGGCCGGCTCAGGCACCGGGCAGCGGGCCGTGGGGCAGCGTGCCCTCGACCACCTCGATCGGATGCGCTCGGACCGGGTCCGGGGCCGAGGCCGCCTCCACCCGGCGCAGGTGAGGGCCGGCGGCCAGCACCAGCGCGATGCCCAGGAGCGCCGCACCGGACCCGACCGCCAGGCCGTGTGACGAGCCGCCCCGATCGATCAGCACTCCCGAGAGGGCGACCGAGCCGGCCACGCCCACGTTGATCCCCGCGATCGCCAGTGCGAGCGCCTCGGTGAGCCGCTCGCGGGGCAGCGCCCGCTCGATCAGCTGCAGCGAGCTGATGAGCACCGCGGAGACGCCCAGCCCGCTGACGGTCATCCCCACCGCGTAGGTGTGCGCTGCGTGCAGGAACGGGAGCACGGCCGTGGAGGCGGCCAGCACGGCGGCGCCGGCCACCAGCCGGGGGACCAGTCGCCAGCGGGTCGGCTGCAGGCCCAGGACCACGGCGGTCAGGGCGCTGCCGAGCGCGAAGAGGGCCAGGAGCACGCCGGTCCAGCCGCCGATTCCCCGCTCCCGCGCGAACGCCACCGTGGACACCTCCAGCGAGGCGAACACCCCACCCATCAGCACCAGCAAGAGCGTGAGCACCCAGAGCGTGCCCGAGCGCAGGAACGACTGGCCGGCGACCCGAGCCGCGCGCACCGCCGGCGGCTGCGTCCGGCGCTGCCCGGCCAGCGCCAGGGTCCCGGACGTCGAGAGCAGGACCCCGGCGGCCACCGCCGACCACGGGGCGATCGAGACGGCCAGCGCGGTCGCGGCGGGTGGGCCCACGACGAACGCGACCTCGTCCAGGGTCGACTCCATGGCGAAGGCGGTGCCGAGCTCGGCGGGATCGTCGGCCACGTGCGCCCAGCGTGAGCGGATCATCGCCCCGAGGTTGGGGGTGGTCAGGCCGGCCAGCCCGGCGACCACCAGCCACGTCCACGTCGGGGTTCCGGCGAGCACGGCGAGGGTGAGGACCGTCATCGCGGCCGAGCTGGTGAGGACCAGCGGTGGGAGGACGCGGTGCTGGCCGTGGCGGTCGGCCAGCCGGGCGCCGATCGGCCCGCCGGCCGAGGCGCACAGCGTGATCGCCGCCCCGACCGCTCCGGCCTTGCCGTACGAGCCGGTCTGGCCCACGACCAGCAGGGTCACGGCCAGCCCGAACATCGCCATGGGCAGCCGCCCGACGAACGCCGCCGAGGTCATCGCGGGCGCGCCGGGGTGCCTGAAGATCCGTCGGAAGGCGAGCATCGGGGCCCATGCTCGCGCACTCCGGACGACGCGGCCCGTCAGATGGGGTCGACGTCGGTCGACACCAGCGGGCCGCCTGGGGGGTGGTCTCGACAGGCTCGACCGGCGGGGGTGGGCCGCGCTGGTGAGGTCTCGACGGGCTCGACCGGCGGGGGTGGGCCGCGCTGGTGAGGTCTCGACGGGCTCGACCGGCGGGGGTGGGCCGCGCTGGTGACGGCGGGTCGGGTTACAGGTGGGGGGCGGCGGGGACCTTCGGCTGGGGGCCGGCGCCCACGTTGCCGTACCGGTGGGCGGTGACGCACACGCTCTGCTCGTGCATCCATCGCGGTCCCTCGACGACGACGTGCCCGGCGATGGGGCGGTTGTCCATGCCCACTCCGGCGTCCAGGGCGGCCAGCGCCACTCCCTCGGGCTCCTCGGACGACAGCCAGCGCACCCGGCCGGCCTCGCCCGCGCGGACCCGGCGGAGGGCAGCGACCACCGGTTCGGCCTCGGTGTCCGCGCCGCGCGCCGTCGGGCCGCTCAGGACGACCGCCGTGCCGGTGCGCGCGGCCAGCCGGCGCACCGTGGTCAGGGCGGCGTCGGAGGTGGACTCGTCGTAGCGCACGAGGACCGGCAGCGGCAGCGGACGCAGCCGGTGCAGGTTGCGCTCCACGGTCAGCCCGCTCAGGTCGCGCACCGCTCCGCCGACCTCGCGCCACCACGCCTGGACCTGGTCGTTGCCCAGCGCCTCGGCCGGCTCGGGCCAGCGCCGCAGGCAGGCCACGTAGCTCTCGCCGCCGGCCTTGGCGGTCGGCCCGACGGCCGATCGCTTCCAGCCGCCGAACGGCTGCCGGTTCACGATCGCGCCGGTCGTGCCGCGGTTGACGTAGATGTTGCCGGCCTGCACCTGGTCGATCCACCGCTCGCACTCGCCGGTGTCCAGCGCGTGGATGCCCGCGGTCAGGCCGTAGTCCACGTCGTTCTGCCAGGCGATCGCGGTGGCGAGGTCGGGCGCGCGCATGATCCCGATCACCGGGCCGAACCACTCGGTGCGGTGGCTCCACGACCCCGGCTGGACCCCGAGCTTCACCCCGGGCCGCCACAGGTGGCCGGTCGAGTCCAGCTGCCGGGGCTCGACCAGCCAGGACTCGCCGGGCTCCAGCTCGGTCAGCGCCCGCTTGAGCGGGCCCTCCACCGGCCGGATCACCGGACCGACGATCGTCTCGGGGTCGGTGGCCGGGCCGGCGACCGCGCTGGTGGCCGCGTCGCGCAGCTGCCGCAGGAACGCCGGGTTGTCGTGGATCGCGGCCTCGACGATCCCGAGGCTGGCCGCGGAGCACTTCTGCCCGGCATGGCCGAACGCCGAGGCGACCAGGTCCTTGACCGCGGCGTCGATGTCGGCCGACGCCGAGATCAGCAGCGCGTTCTTGCCGGAGGTCTCGCCCATGAGCCGCAGGTCCGGCTGCCACTCGGTGAACATCCGCGCGGTCTGCCAGGCGCCGGTCAGGATGACCCCGCCGACGTCGGGATGGGTGACCAGCGCGCGGCCGACCTCGTCGTCGCGGGTGGGCACGAACTGCAGCACGTCGCGGGGCACGCCGCCGGCCCACAGCTGCTCGGCGAGCAGCCAGGCGGTGGCGACGGTCTCCGGCGCGGGCTTGAGGATGACCGCGTTGCCGGCGGCCAGGGCGGCCAGCACGCCGCCGGCCGGGATCGCGTACGGGAAGTTCCACGGCGGCACCACGACGACCACGCCCAGCGGCGCGCTGTCCGCGGGGAGCTCGATCGTCTCGACGGCGGAATGGGCGTAGAAGCGGGCGAAGTCGATCGCCTCGGAGACTTCCGGGATGCCCTGCGCGATGGTCTTGCCCGAGTCCAGGGCCATCACCGCGAGGGTGTCGTGGCGCTGCTCGCGCATGACCCGGGCTGCCTCCAGCAGGACCTGCGCCCGGCCGCGGGGGCCACGCCCCTCCCAGGCCCGGCCCGCCGCCCGCCCGGCCGCGACGGCCTGGTCCACCAGCGCGTGGTCGGCCACCGTGTAGCGGTACCAGACCGCGCCGTCGGCACTCGGGTTGGTGCCCGGCTCGGTCTCGCCGTGCTCCTCGACGCCGGCCACCACCAGCGGGATCGGCTCGTGCCAGCCGGCGGACTGCCGCGCCAGCGCCCGCGCGATCGCGGCCCGCTCCTCGGGCCGGGTCACGTCGGTCTCCGGCTCGTTGGCGAACCGGCTGGCGTCGGTGCTCGCCGGCGGCAGGGGGGCGTGCCGCAGGGAGGCGGTGCTGACCGTGTGCCGCTCGGCCACCGACGCGCGGAAGCGCTGCTCCTGGTCGTGGAACGCCGGCGAGCCGACGGTCAGGCTGAACGTGGCCCGCAGGAAGTTCTCCGGCGAGGTGTTCTCGTCGAGCCGGCGCACCAGGTAGGCGACCGCCGAGGCGAAGTCGTCCTCGGCGGTGACCGGCGCGTAGAGCAGCACGGATCCGACGTCCTCGATGAGCACCTCGGCCTCGGCCAAGGCCATCCCTTCGAGCATCTCGACGTCGACCTGGCGACCCACGCCGCGCAGTGCGGCCACCTCGAGCGCCCACGCGAGGTCGAACAGGTTGTGACTGGCGATGCCGACGCGCACGGCCTGGGCGTTCTCCGGGCGCAGCGCCGCGTCGACCACCCGTAGCCACGAGGCGTCGACCGCGGCCTTCGTCCGGTACGGCGCGGCGGGCCAGCCGTGCAGCTGGGACTCGCAGGTCTCCATCGCCAGGTTCGCGCCCTTGACCAGCCGGACCTTGATCGGCGCCCCGCCGGACTGCACCCGGCGCTGCGCCCAGGCCAGCAGGTGGGCGAACGCGCCGTGCACCTCGGGCAGGTAGGCCTGCAGGACGATGCCGGCGGCCAGGTCGGCGAACTCGGGCTCGTCCAGGACGCGGGTGAAGACGTCGATCGTCAGGGCGAGGTCGCGGTACTCCTCCATGTCCAGGTTCACGAAGGTGCGCGGGCTGGTCGACATCGACGCCCGGTAGAGCCGGCGCAGCCGCTCGGCGACGCGCTCGACCGCGCCCTCGTGGTCGTACGCGTCGAGCTCGGCCACGATCGCGGAGATCTTCACCGAGACGTAGGTGACCTCGCTGCGGTGCAGCATCTCGATCACCCGGTCCAGCCGATGGCTGGCCTCCTCGTCGCCGAGCACCGCCTCGCCCAGGACGTTGATGTTCAGCCGGGCCCCCTGCGCCGCGCGCTTGGCCAGGTGCGCGCGCAGCGGCTTGCGCTCGGCGGGCAGGATGATCCCCTCCGAGGCGAGCCGGACCTGCCACTCGACCAGCCGCATCGCCGGCCCGGGGGCGGCCCCGGACACCTTCGCCAGCGCCCGCAGGCCGACGTGGTCGCGCACCCCCAGAGCCCGGGGGTTGGACCGGGCGGCCGCACGCTGCAGGGTCGCGGCGGCCCGCCGCTCGTCGCCGATCCGCATGACCTCGTCGGTCAGCGCCATGGTCACCGGCAGGCCGGCGGGGTCCTTGAGCAGCCGCGACAGGCGGCGGCGGTTCGCCTTCTCGTGGCGTCCGCGCAGGGCGGCCGCCCGGGCGATCCAGCGGGCGGCCCGCTCCACCGCGAGGTCGGCCACCTGGTCGGCGTCGCGGCGCGGCGCGGCAGGGTCCTCGGCGCGCAGTTCCATGCCGGACATGGTGGCCCGGTTGGCCGGTCGACGCGGGATGAGCGCAGGACTGTGGGCGAGGTGATCGTGGTGGCCGGCGCTCCGGGTGCGCTCGAGCGCTAGGCGCGGGCGATCGCGCGAGCGGCGTGACGGCAGCCCCCAGCCCGCAGCAGGTTAGGCCGCGATCGCGATCGCGTCGGCTGCGCGCCTCACGCTGCGGGGTCAGTCGTCGACGACATGGCGCAGGAAGGCTGCGGGAGCGTCGAGGAACAGGCGGTGGTGGGTGACCAGCTCGGTGTCGGGCCAGTCGGTGGTGCGGATGCCCCAGTCGCCGAGCTCGAGGATCGTGGCATCGGGCAGCGAGGCCACGACAGGGGAGTGGGTCGCCACGATCACCTGGGCGCCGCGCGCGGCGATCGCGTGCAGGTGCCCCACCAGCGCCAGGCAGCCGGTGAACGACAGGGCGCTCTCCGGCTCGTCCAGCAGGTAGACCCCGTGAGCGTCGGACTTGCGCTGCAGGATCGTCAGGAAGCCTTCACCGTGGGAGCGCTCGTGCAGGTCGGTGTCCACCGCGTTCGGCAGGTCAGCCAGGTACGAGTACAGGCCGTGCATCGTCTCTGCCCGCAGGAAGTACGCCCACTTCGACGAGGCCGGGCTGCGCTCGAGCCGGAGCAGCCCGGGCAGCGGCGACGAGGCCTCCACCGGCTGGAACATGCCCTGGTTCGACCCGCCCCCGGAGGGAACCCCCAGGAGTGCGGCGATCGCCTCGACGATCGTGGACTTCCCGCTGCCGTTCTCGCCCAGCAGCACCGTGCTCGGGCCCAGCTCCAGACCCTCCTCCAGCAGCGCGTGGACTGCCGGCACGGTGGCTGGCCAACCACCCGGAATGCTCACATCCGGGCGGCGCGCGATGCGTCGCACCGGCAGCATCGAGCCCAGAGTCACCGGATGACGATAGCCCGGGAGGCGTGCGGGCTCCGGAGAGTGGGAGGAGCCCACTCGCCCACCCGGCGTCGCCGCCGGATCAGCGGTTCTCGACCTCGATCCGGGCCGACCGTGCGTCGGCGATCGCCTGCTCCAGCACCGCGCGCCTGGGGTCCGGGACGGGGAGCCACGGACCCACGACCGCGATCCCGCGCAGCCGGACGTCGGTCAGCACCTCGTCGATCGCGGCCCGATCGCCGCCGGTCACCACCGGTCCGGTCAGGCCGGCGAGGATGCGCGCGGCGTGCTCCGCGGCCGCCTGATAGGCCTGCCTGGCCTGGCCGTCCCGACGCCGAGCGAACCGCTGCTGGCTCTGCCCGCCCGCCTTCGTCCGGCCCTGCACGTGCCGCTGCCCCACCTTGCTGTCCACGGCCTCGTCCGCTCGGAGCCGAGCCACGGCGAAGCCGCCCTTGCGCACCAGCAGCACGCCCCAGTCGGCTGGCGGCGCGATCGCGGCCTCGAAGGCAGCAATCTCAGGGATTCCCTCGTACGCCTGGCCGAACGGCAGCCGCATGGTGAAGGTGCTGCCATCGTCGGCCCGGCCGCAGAGCCCGCCATCGACGACCGTCAGCTCAGTCGCGCCATGCCGTGCCTCGAAGTTCCCGCACCATCGGAGGAGGCGATGGGCAGGGACCAGGACCTGAGTCATCCGGCGCAGACTACGGGCGGAGGCCCGTCCCGGCCGCGGGCATCGCCGCTACTGCGCGGCGAGATCGGCGAGGGCGTCCAGCGGGATCGGCAGCCAGTCCGGGCGGTGGGCCCGCTCGTAGCGCGCCTCGTACGCGGCCTTGTCCACGAGATAGGCGGACAGGATCGTGCGCTCGTCGTCGGTGAGCGCCCCGGCAGTGCCGCCCGGGCTTCGCGAGCTGTAGCCGGCCAGGAACTCTGACTCGCACTCCGCGCACCAGGCGGCCACCTCGTCGGGCGGACGCTTCCCGCCGCCTTGCGCGCCCGCGTAGGCGAACGAGCGGATCATCCCGGCGATGTCGCGCAGGGCATGATCCGCAGCGGTGCTGGCGGCGACCTGGGAGCCTGGTTCCCCCTCGAAGTCCAGCAGCTTCCAGCCGTCCGAGGCGAGCAGCACCTGCCCCAGGTGGAAGTCGCCATGGACGCGCTGGACCTCCACCTCCGCGACCACGTCGGCCACCGCCTCGATGCGCCGCCGCAGGCCCGGGGCCAGGTCGGCCACCTCGGGCACGAGACCGGCCGAGACCGCCAACCGGTCGAGGAGGCGGCTCACGAGCCGCGCGCGTCCGTCCGCGTCCAACCGCTCGACCGGGAACACCCGACGCAGGTCCGCGTGCACGCTCGCGGTGGCCGCGCCGAGCGCCCGAGCCTCCGCAGCGAACGACTCTCCGGCGCCGACCCGCTGGCAGGCCAGATCCCAGCCGTCGATGGCCGGCCGGTGAAGCTCCTGGACCATCGCGAGGTGGCTTGTGCGCCAGGTGCCGTCAACCGGGTCGTGCCAGCCCCCGTTGACCCATCCCAGACAGCGGCCCAGATGCCTGTTGCCACCCAGCGCCGCGTGCACCTCGATGTCCGGGTTGATGCCGGGGACCAGGCGGCGGAACACCTTCATCATCGCGTTCTCGCCGAGCACGACCGACGTGTTGCTCTGCTCGACCGACAGCCGCCGCGGCGGCAGCCGGAGCCACGCCGGGTCGATGCGGGCCGCCTCGAACGACGGTGGCCGGGCCGCGCCCGGCTCCGGCTCGTGGCCGTGGGTCTGCTCCGGATCGAGCACGGGGTCATCGGCGGGCTCCCGCAGGAGTGCGGTCATGCCGACCGGGTCGCTCAGGGCGTCGACCACGACGCTCCCATCCGCCAGCTCGCCCACACGCACCCGAGGACCGACCGGGTCGGCGAGATCCTGGGAGTAGACACACACCGGGATCTGGTAGGTCTGCCAGGCGTCGTCGACGTGCACTCCGACGATCAGCTGGAGCACGTCGGGCAGCCCACGCAGGTCGGCCGGGCCCGCCACCTCGGACTCCACCCCTGCCGGCGAGGCCTCGCGCAGCGGCAGTCGGGACACGTCGCTGACCACGACCTCCGTCACGCTGTGGCCCTTCCCGGCGAACCAGCGCTGACCGGGCATCCAGCGGGCCAGCAGCCCGGCGAGGTCCTCACTGTGCGCCAAGGGCACAGACGCGTCACGGTCGGCCACGAGGGCCAGTCTGGCCGATCCCGCCGCCGGGTTCCCGGCGACGGTCCTCCTGGGTCAGGGCCTGGCCGGCTGTTCCCCTGGTCCAGCCCGGCGAGGGAGCTCCGAGCTCTCAGGCTGTGCCCTCGACTCGCATTCGGCCCTCCTGGACAGCTGGAGTCGGGGCCAGTCGGCGGTGTCGCGGAGGAGCTGCCGGTCGTGGGTCGAGACCACGACTGCTGCCTGGGTTGCCTCGAGCGCGTCGACGAGGTCCTCGACGAGCGCGATCGAGAGGTGGTTCGAGGGTTCGTCCAGGAGCAGCACGTGGGGGCGCGCGGCGAGGACGAGTGCCAGGTCCAGGCGTCGCTGCTGCCCCATGGACAGCTCGCCCACCCGCTTGCTCGCCTCGAAGGGTCGCAGCAGTCCGAGCTGGGACAGGCCGACCAATTCCGATGCCTGGAGTCGGCCGGCGGTGACCAGCGCGCCGACGTGGGAGGCGTAGACCTCACTGGCTCGCCGTTCCAGGGGCAGCGAGGTCTCCTGTCTGAGGAACCCCAGCCGGATGCCCGGCAGTGCTCGGGCGGTTCCGGTGTCCGGTGGCAGCTCGCCGCTGGCCACGCCCAGCAGGGTGGACTTGCCTGCACCGTTGTGGCCTGCCACGACCAGTCGTCCGCGGTGTGCCAGCGTGAAGGACACCGCTGGTGTCAAGCGCCCGGCGACACTGACGCGCTCGACGCTCAGCAGTGTCGCGCCCGCGCGGGTGGCGAGGTCGGGGAACCGGAAGGGACACGGCGGCTCGGGCACGGTCACGGGGTGCGCCTCGAGCGCTTCCTTGCGTCGGTGCACGCTTTGCACGAGCCCTCCCGCGCGGGTGGCCCGTCCGTGCTTGTTGCTTCCCTTGTCCGGTCGCCAGCCTGACACGAGCCGGTTCTGCGCAGCGCTGAGGCTCTCGCGCAGCCGGACCTGCTCGGCCTGCTGTCGCTGGTAGTCCTGCCGCCAGCGCTCGAGCTCGGCCAGACGTCCCTCCCGGTAGCCGGCATAGCCGCTGCCGTAGAACCGGGGCCGATCGTCAGGCGTCGGGTCGAGGTCGATGATGGTGTGCGCGACGTCGCCCAGCAGGGCCCGATCGTGGCTGACGACGACGACACCGCCACTGCGCGCTCGCAGCTGGGCAGTCAGGAACTCCAGCCCGCTGCGGTCGAGGTGGTTGGTGGGCTCGTCCAGCAGCAGGAAGTCGTCATCGGCCGCCAGGAGGCACGCCAGGCGCACCCGGTAGCGCTGCCCCACCGAGAGGTGAGCCAGCAGTCGGCTCGGGTCGGTGTGGGCGCCCAGCGCTTCGAGCGCTGCCTGCACCCGCCGTTCGGCATCCCACGCGTCGAGCGCGTCGACGAGCGCCAGCGCGTCGGCATACGCATGCGCGGCGCCATCGGCGCGGTCAGCAAGGGCGCTGGCCGCGGCATCGAGGGCCGCCATCGCGGCCAGCGGCTCGGCGATCGCGTCCGCGGTCGCCTGTCCCACGGTTCGGCTGTCGGCTGCGGTCATCTCTTGCTCGCCGAGAGCCAGGGTGCCGATCCGCTGAACAGTTCCACGGTCCGGGGGCAGGGTGCCGGCCAGCACCTGCAGCAGCGTGGTCTTGCCACGTCCGTTCTCTCCCACGATCGCGACCCGTGATGTGGCTGTGACGACCAGGTCGACGTGGTTGAGCACGGGTGTGGCGCCTCGCATGACGCAGATGTCGGAGGCGACCAGCTGGGCGCTCTGGCGCGCCGGAAGACGATGGGTTGCGGTGAGCATGGAAGTCCTTCCAGACACGCACCACGGGCCGGCAGGCCCACCGATGCGCACAGTGGCGGCGACCCTCGTGGGTCGGGGAACCAGAGACCGCCGCGGACTCGGAGCAGCTCAACGAGCGCGGCAGGCCGGGTCGACCGTCACAGGAAGTACAGATGCATGGCCCAGATCCTAGCGAGACCGGCGGCGCTGGGCGGCCGAAGGCAGACAGGCACCGGAAGTCGCACCACGGGCGTCCGGGCCGAGCACCGGGGCAGCGGGCGCAGGCAGCTCTCCCGCTCATGCGCGACCTGCTCGGCCGAGGTCAGTGACCGATGAAGCGGCCGAACCACTCGGCCCGGCGGGAGGCCCGGCCGGTTCGGGTCTCCTTCCGGTCCGCGGAGGACATGATCGCGACGCCGGCGTTGACCTCCAGCCAGCGCAGCGGCTCGGGCTCCCAGCGGCGCGAGCGGTGGTTCACCCACGGCAGCCGGGTCAGCGGGCTGTCGGTGCCGGTGATCAGGTCGGCCAGCGTGCGGCCCGCGAGGTTCGTGGCGGCCACGCCGTCGCCCACGTAGCCGCCGGCCCACGCCACCCCGGCTCTCCGGTCCAGGCCGACGGACGGGAACCAGTCCCGCGCGATCCCCAGCGACCCACCCCACCGGTGGCTGATCGGCACTCCTCGGAGCACCGGGAACAGCTCGGCCAGGCTCGCCGCCAGCGCGTCGTGCACGCGTGGCACCTGCTCGAAGTCGGCCCGGGTGCGCGACCTCCAGTGGTAGGGCGCCCCGCGACCGCCGAACGCCAGCCGCCCGTCGTGGGTCCGCTGGCCGTAGACGATGACGTGCCGGCCGTCGGTGAGCGTCTCGCGGTCCGCCAGACCGATCGCCTCCCAGGTGTCGGCGTCCAGGGGCTGCGTCGCGATCATCAGCGAGTACACGGGCAGGATCGCGCGGCCGAAGCCGGGCAGCGACGCCGTGCCGGACTCGGTCGCCCGCACCACGAACCGCGCGCGGACCTCGCCCGCGTCGGTCCGGACCACTCCGGGCTCCAGCGAGCGCACCCGGGAGCCCTCGTGCAGCACAGCGCCCTGGCGCTCGACCAAGTCGACCAGTCCGCGGGCCAGCCTCGCCGGGTGCAGGGCCGCGCAGTGCGGGGTGAAGGTCGCGCCGAGGACCCCGTCGGCGCGGACCCGTGCTCGTGCCTCCCTGGCTCCGAGCAGCACCAGGTCGTCCGGGTCCAGCCCAGCATCCCGCCACGCCCGGACGTCGGCGCGCGCCCGCTGCAGGTGGGCGGGGGAGCGGGCCAGGCTCACCGTCCCGCCCTTCGCCCATCCGATGTCCAGCCCTTCCGCCACAGCCACCCGGCCGACCTCGTCGACGGTGTCGATGAGCGCCTCCTGCAGCGCGCGGGCGGCTCGGGCCGACGACCTCGCCGCAACCCGCTCCAGCGAGGTCGGGAAGAGCGCCGAGCACCAGCCGCCGTTGCGCCCGCTGGCCCCCGAGCCGGCCAGTCCGGCGTCCAGCAGCACCACGCTCAGCCCCGGATCGTGGGCGAGCAGGTAGTGCGCCGTCCACAAGCCGGTGTAGCCGGCGCCGACGATCGCCACGTCGGCCTCGGCCCGGCCGACCAGCGCCGGCCGGGGGACAGGCGCCGGCAGGTCGGCCCACCACAGCCCGCCGGGGACGGGCAGGGTCATGGCGTGTGAGCGGGCCCGGATGCGTCGGCGGGCGAGGATGCGCCCAGCGGCGCGGCCCCGACGGAAGCAGCAGCGCCCGCGCCCGCTCTCCGCAGGGCGAGGGGGAGGGTCGGCAGCGCGCCCGTCGTCACTTCGGCCTCGGCGACCGGCTGCCCGATCCTCGTGACCAGCGGCAGCTGTCCCGCCCAGACTGGCCAGTCCAGATCCTCCGCCGGCTCGCCGGTGCCGCCGCCGCGGGCCTTCACCGAGAACTCGGTCAGCGACACAGCGAGCACGCTGGTCGCGGCGAGCTCCTTGGCCGTCATCGGGCGCAGCGCGTCCCAGCGCCCGGGGGAGAGGTGCTCGACCAGCGCGCGCAGGCCGTCCTCCTTGTCGGCCCCGGTCAGCTCGCGGGCCTGCCCCAGCACGACGAGGCTGCGGTAGTTCATCGACGACTCGAAGGCCGAGCGGGCCAGCACGAGTGCGTCCAGGAGTGTGACCGTGAGGCAGACCGGGGCGCCCGCAGCGAGGGTGCGGAACATGCGCGAGCCGGTCGAGCCGTGGATCACCACCTCGTCACGCCACGGCGCGATGGCCGCCGGGATCACCACCGGGCCGCCCGTCGCGTCGAGGAACCCCAGGTGCCCGACGAGGCCCTCGGCCAGGATCGCGTCCGCGGCGGCGCGCTCGTGAGAGCCCCGGTCGGGCTTGCGGCCGAAGGTCGTGCGCTCGGTGGGGCGGGTCTCGACGGGCTCGGCCGGCGGGGGGCTGGTCTCGACGGGCTCGACCGGCTGGGGGATCACAGGCGGTCCAGGGCGCCGGTCAGGACCGAGCGCAGGATCTCGCCGATCTCCTCGAACTCCTGTTGGCCGATGATGAGCGGCGGGGCGAGCTGGATGACCGGGTCGCCGCGGTCGTCGGCCCGGCAGTACAGGCCCGACTCGAACAGCGCCTTGGACAGATAGCCGCGCAGCAGCCGCTCGGACTCCTCGTCGGTGAACGTCTCCTTGGTCGCCTTGTCCTTGACCAGCTCGATGCCGTAGAAGTACCCGGCGCCGCGCACGTCGCCCACGATCGGCAGGTCGCGCAGCCCCTCCAGGACGGCCCGGAACGCACCCTCGTTGGTCCGCACGTGCTCCAGCAGCCCCTCCCGCTCGAAGATGTCCAGGTTCGCCAGCGCCACCGCGCACGACACCGGATGCCCGCCCCAGGTGTACCCGTGCATGAACATGCCCGCTCCGGTGCGGAACGGCTCGAACAGCCGGTCGTGCACGATCATCGCGCCGAGCGGGGAGTACCCCGACGTCAGGCCCTTGGCGCACGTGATGATATCGGGCTGCACGCCGTACCGGCTCATCGCGAACCAGTCGCCGATCCGGCCCATCGCGCAGATCGTCTCGTCGGCGACCATGAGCACGCCGTACTCGTCGCAGATCTCGCGGACCCGCTCGAGGTAGCCCGGCGGTGGCGGGAAGCAGCCGCCCGCGTTCTGCACCGGCTCGACGAACACCGCGGCGACGGTGTCCGCCCCCTCCAGCTCGATCGCCTCGGCGATCCGGTCGGCGGCCCACCGGCCGAACGCGACCAGGTCGTCGGCGTGCTCGGTGGCCCGGTAGAAGTTGGTGTTGGGCACATGCAGCGCCCCGGGCACCAGCGGCTCGAACGGCGCCCGCAGCTCAGGCAGCCCGGTGATGCTCAGCGCCCCGGCCGAGGTGCCGTGGTAGGCGATCGCCCGGCTGATGACCTTCGTGCGCCCAGGCTGCCCGGTCAGCTTGAAGTACTGCTTGGCCAGCTTCCACGCCGACTCGACCGCCTCGCCGCCGCCGGTGGTGAAGAACACCCGGTTGAGGTCGGGCGGCGCGAGTCCGGCCAGCCGCTCGGCCAGCTCCACCGCCCGCGGATGGGCCGCAGACCACAGCGGGAAGTAGGCCAGCGTCTCGGCCTGCCGGGCGGCAGCCGCGGCCAGCGCGTGCCGGCCATGGCCCACCTGCACGACGAACAGGCCGGACAGTCCGTCCAGGTAGCTGCGACCGCGGTCGTCCCAGATCCGCGCTCCCTCGCCGCGCACGATCATCGGGATCCCACCGGGGTCGTCGCCGTACTGCCGCGTGAAGTGCATCCACAGGTGGTCGCGGGCCACGGCGGCCAGGTCGCGGGCGAGCGGCTCGCCGGCCCCGGCCGAACGAGGCGCGGGCAGCCGCGAGGTCGAGATGGTCGGCGAGGTCGAGGCAGTGGGCGCGGCCGTCTGCTTGCTGGCGCTCATCGGGTCCCCCAGGTGTAGCTCTGCTTGCGCAGCTTCAGGTAGACGAAGGCCTCGGTGCTGCGCACGCCGGGGATCGTGCGGATGCGGTCGTTGATGACCGTGAGCAGGTGCTCGTCGTCCTCGCAGACCACCTCGACCAGGACGTCGAAGCCGCCGGCGGTCACCACGACGTAGTCGATCTCGGGCACTTCGGACAGCTGGTCGGCGACAGCAGCGATGTTGCCCTCGACCCGGATGCCGATGAGCGCCTCGCGGGAGAACCCGACCTGCATCGGGTCGGTGACCGCGACGATCTGGATGACCCCGGTGTCCACCAGCCGGGCGACTCGCTGGCGGACGGCCGACTCGGACAGGCCGACCGCCAGCCCGATGGAGGCATAGGGGCGCCGACCGTCCTGCTGCAGCTGCTCGATGATCGCTCGGGAGATGTCGTCGAGGACCGGCGGGCGCACTCGGGCGGGACTGGTCGTCATGGGCCAATCGAACCGCACCGAGGAGTGGCGGAGCAAGGGAAACGGCGGTTCAAGGCCGTGATCGATGCGGAATGCCGCATGAGAACTTCCGAGGGACGCGAGATCCGCGGCACTTCTCCCGCTGCGCCGCGCTCCTCTGCCAGACTGGCGGTCTCGTCCGCGTCCGTCGAGGAGGAACCCCCATGTCCGGTGTCATCACCAGCTTCGTCAACGGCGAGCACGTCGAGCCCGGCTCCGCGGAGCTGGCCGATCTGGTCGACCCGACCACCGGCGAGGTGTTCGCCCAGGTCGCGGTCGCTGGGGCGCAGGAGGTGGACCAGGCCTACCGAGCCGCTTCGGACGCGTTCGATTCCTGGCGGCAGACCACCCCATCCGAGCGCCAGGCGGCGCTGCTGAAGATGGCCGACCTCGTGGAGGCGCACGCCGAGGAGCTGGTCGCGCTGGAGAGCCGCAACACCGGCAAGCCGATCCCGGTCACCGCGGTCGAGGAGATCCCGCCGATGGTCGACCAGATCCGGTTCTTCGCCGGCGCCGCGCGCGTCCTGGAGGGCAAGGCGGCCGGCGAGTACATGAAGGGGTTCACGTCGTTCGTCCGCCGCGAGCCGGTGGGCGTGATCGGCCAGGTGACCCCGTGGAACTACCCGATGATGATGGCGGTCTGGAAGCTCGCCCCGGCGCTGGCCGCGGGCAACACGGTCGTGCTCAAGCCCTCGGACACCACCCCGGTGACCACCGTGCGGATGGCCGAGCTGTTCGCCGACGTGCTGCCGCCCGGCGTCCTGAACGTGGTGACCGGGGACCGCTCGACCGGCGCGCTCATGGTCGCCCACGAGCGCCCCGACATGGTCTCGATCACCGGCTCGGTGCGCGCCGGCATGGCGGTGGCGGGCAGCGCCGCGACCGACGTCAAGCGGGTCCATCTGGAGCTGGGCGGCAAGGCCCCGGTCGTGGTGTTCGAGGACGCCGACATCGCCGCGGCCGCCGAGTGGCTGGCGGTGGCCGGCTACTTCAACGCGGGCCAGGACTGCACGGCGGCCACCCGGGTGCTGGTCGCCGAGGCGATCCACGACGACTTCGTCGCCGCGCTGGCCGAGCAGGCCCGCGCGACCGCCACGACCTACGCCGGCGGGCCGACCGACGAGGACGCCCTGGTGCCACCGCTGAACAACGCCGGCCAGCTCGCCAAGGTCCTGGGGTTCCTGGACCGGCTGCCCGAGCACGCCCAGGTCGTGGCCGGGGGCGACCGGCCGGGGGAGCGCGGCTTCTACGTCAACCCGACCGTGGTGGCCGGGCTGCGTCAGGACGACGAGGCGATCCAGGACGAGATCTTCGGCCCGGTGATGACCGTGCAGTCCTTCGACGACGAGGCGACCGCGCTGCGCTGGGCCAACGGCGTGCGCTACGGCCTGGCCTCCTCGGTGTGGACCAAGGACCTGGCCCGTGGCATGCGCATGGCCAAGCACCTGGACTTCGGCGCGGTGTGGATCAACACCCACATCCCGCTGGTCGCCGAGATGCCGCACGGCGGGTTCAAGCACTCCGGCTACGGCAAGGATCTGTCGATGTACGGGTTCGAGGACTACACCCGGATCAAGCACGTCATGGTCAGCCTCGACGAGGAGTGAGCCCGGTCTTGGCAGGCGTGCGACCCGGTCGCGCCGATACCGTTCGGCGCATGACCACCGTCGCCATGTTTGACACCAAGAAGTACGACCGCGAGCACATCGGCGCTGCCATGCAGGCGACCGGGAAGCTGAACGTGAAGTTCCGCGAGTACCGGCTCAACCCGGAGACGGTCGAGACCGTGGCGGAGGGGACCGACGTGGTCTGCGTCTTCGTCAACGACAAGGTCACCGCCGAGGTGCTCGCGGTGCTGGCCAGCAAGGGCGTGAAGATGGTCGCCCTGCGCTGTGCGGGCTTCAACGGCGTGGACCTGGATGCCGCCAAGCAGTACGGCATCACCGTGGCGCGGGTGCCCGCCTACTCGCCGTACGCGGTCGCCGAGCACGCCGTCACGCTCGCCATGGCCCTGAACCGCCGCATCCCGCAGGCCAACCGGCGCGTGCGCGACATGAACTTCACCCTCGACGGGCTGGTCGGCTTCGACATGCACGGCAAGACCGTCGGCCTGATCGGCACCGGCAAGATCGGCAAGATCGCCGCGCAGATCTTCAAGGGCTACGGCACCGACGTCATCATGTGGGACCCCTACCCGGACCCGGCCTGGGCGCAGGCGCAGGGCCTGCGCTACACGACGCTGTCCGAGGTGGGCAAGACCTCCGACATCCTGTCCATCCACGTCCCGCTGTTCCCCGAGACCGAGCACCTCATCAATGAGCTGGTCATCCGCGAGCTCAAGCGCGGCGTCATCATCATCAACGTCAGCCGCGGCGCCCTGATCGACACCAAGGCGCTCATTCGCGGCCTGAAGTCCGGGCAGATCGGCGGCGTCGGCCTGGACGTGTACGAGGAGGAGGAGGGCAAGTTCTTCGAGGACCTGTCCGACGAGGTCATGGAGGACGACGTCCTGGCCCGCCTGCTCACGTTCCCCAACGTGCTGGTCACCGCCCACCAGGCGTTCCTCACCAAGGAGGCCCTGGACGAGATCGCCCGGGTCACCACCGAGAACGTGGTCGCGTTCGCCGACGGCACGCAGATCGACCCCTCGCGAGTCCTGTAGGGCCGCGCGGGCCCACATGCGCACGGACGGGATTCGGCCGCATATGGCCGAATCCCGTCCTTGTGTGGCTGATCGGTGCCCGACCCGAGGTGGGCGTCAGGCGCCAGGCCTCGCCGCAGGGATCAGAACGACCCGTCGCCCAGTGCGGCCAGGCCGGAGACGATCGGCAGCAGGCGGACGAGATCCTCGTCCATGCTGACCGCGCCCGCGACATCCTCGAGCGCCGGCGTGGCGGCGAACTCCAGGGTCAGGTCGTCGGTGACGATCTTGGTGAAGTGCCCGTCGGCGATGTAGAAGTCGACCGTCGCGGTCTGCTCGTCCTGATCCAGGCCCTTGTCGAGCTCGGTGCTCAGCTGGTCGCGCAGCTCCGGCAGCCCATCGGACAGGCCCGGGATCTCGTCGCCGGCCACCTCCGCGAAGTCGTCGAACGCGGCGACCACGTCGTCCAGGGCCTCGCGCAGGTCGTCCTCGAAGTCGGCCTGGACGCCGGCCAGGTCGACGTCCACGCGGTAGTGCTCGGAGCCCGCCGGCTGGTCTCCGGTCGCGACGGTGGTCACCGTCGCGTGCTCGGTGATGGCGTCGATCGCCGGGTCCTTCAGATCGCCGACGATGCCGGCGATCGAGGCGCCCAGCTGCGCGCCCGCATCGGTGAGGGCATCGGAGTCGGCCGCCGTGGAGGCGCCCTCCGTCAGCGCGGCGAGCACCTTCGAGTCCTGCGAGACGTCCACGCTCACCCAGTCGCCGCTGATCAGCGAGTCGACCGAGGAGAACCCGCCCAGCATCGGGCCGACGAAGGGATCGTCAGCCATCGCGCCGACCTCGTCCATGTCCACGCGCAGGTAGAGCCGCTGCTCGCCGGTGCGGACGACCGCCTCGACCGCGCCCTGCGGGGAATCGACGCTGACCTGCATGCCGGCATCCGTGTGGATCAGGGTGAGCGCGGAGTCCTTGTCGTCGGCGCTGGTGACCGTCACCGCCACCGGCTCCTCGGCCAGGTTCTCGAACGCCGACTCGATGGCCTGCGCCGGCTCCATCGCGTCGTTCGCCGCGGCGTAGACGCCGAAGCCTCCGACGACCAGACCGGCGGTGGCGACCCCCGCGGCCGTCACCTTCGTGACTCGACGCCGGTACCAGGGGGGCGTGGTGGCGCGCAGCGCATGGGGGCCGGGCTGGCCCTCGGGCAGTGCGGATTCGGGCAGCAGTGCGTCGGGCATGGGTCCCCCCGGGTCGTGATTGAGTGTCCCACTATGATAATGGGGCTTCGAAGCACCCCTGGACCATCGAGCGACCGGCCCCTGTGCATGACCGCACACCGGGTGGCACCGTACGGCCGAGCCTGCCGGCGCCGCGAGCGGCCACGAGCCCGAGCCGCGCCCGGCTCGAACGGCCCGAACGGCCCGAGTGCCGGTCGCGGGCGGGGTCGGTGCGCTAGCGTGCCCACACACCCGGGATGCTCGGCTCGCCCGGGTCCCTTGACCACGTGACCCCGGCCAGGAGGGTGCGGTGCTTGGGCAGTTCGTCGACGGCGAGCATCGAGCGGGGCGGGGTCCCGCGCTGTCGGTGAGCAGCCCGGCCGACGGGCGCACAGTCGCCGAGCTCACCGAGGCCACCGTCGACGACGTGGCCGACGCGGTGGCGGCCGCCCGCCGGGCGTACCCGGCCTGGTCGCGGGCCACGCCGGGGGAGCGCTCCACCGCCCTGCACGCCCTGGCCGCGCGGATGGCCGAGCGGGCCGAGGAGTACGCGCAGGCCGAGACGGCGCAGACCGGCAAGCCGATCCGGCTGAGCCGCGAGTTCGACGTGCCCGGCTCGATCGACAACGTGAGCTTCTTCGCCGGCGCGGCCCGGCTGCCGGCCGGGATGGCCCAGGGGGAGTACAGCCCGGACCACACCTCGTCGGTGCGCCGCGAGCCGCTCGGTGTCGTCGGCTCGATCGCGCCCTGGAACTACCCGCTGCAGATGGCCATGTGGAAGGTGCTGCCCGCGGTCGCCGCCGGCAACACGATCGTCCTGAAGCCCTCCGAGCTCACCCCGCTGACCTCGCTCATGGTGGCCGAGGATGCCGTGGCGGCCGGGCTGCCCGCCGGCGTGCTCAACGTGGTGGTGGGCCCGGGCCCGACCGTCGGCGAGGCGCTGGTCGGGCACCCCGACGTGGCGATGGTCTCGTTCACCGGCTCGACCCGGGTCGGCCGCCGGGTCATGGAGCTGGCGACCGCGGGCGTCAAGCGGGTCCACCTCGAGCTCGGCGGCAAGGCCCCCTTCGTGGTCTTCGACGACGCCGACCTGGCCGCGGCCGCGCACGGGGCGGTGGCCGCGGCGCTCATCAACACCGGCCAGGACTGCACGGCAGCCACCCGCGCCTACGTCCAGCGCCCACACCTGGAGGAGTTCGTGCAGCGGGTCGCCACCCTGATGGGCGGGGTGCGGCTCGGCGATCCCACCGACGAGCGCACCGACCAGGGCCCGCTGATCTCGGCCGCGCACCGCGAGCGGGTCCACGGGTTCGTGACCCGCGCCCGGGCCGCCGGGGCCACCGTCGTCCGCGGCGGCGAGCTGCCCGGGGGAGACCTCGCTGCTGGCTGGTACTACCCGCCGACCCTGATCGTCGACGCCGCCCAGGCCAGCGAGATCGTCCAGGACGAGGTGTTCGGCCCGGTGCTGGTCGTCCTGCCCTTCGACACCGACGACGAGGGCCTGGCGCTGGCCAACGACACCCGCTACGGGCTGGCCGCGTCGGCGTGGACCACTCGCGCCCAGCGCGCCCAGCGCGCCGCGCGCGAGCTGGTCGCCGGCTGTGTGTGGATCAACGACCACATCCCGATCATGTCCGAGCTGCCGCACGGCGGGGTCCGGGCGTCGGGCTTCGGCAAGGACATGAGCGTGTACTCGCTGGAGGAGTACACGACCGTCAAGCACGTCTGCGCCGACATCACCGGAGCCGTCGCCAAGCCGTGGCACCGGACGATCTTCAGCAACATCGTGGAGGTGAGCTCGTGACCGAGCCCGGACCGATCCGAGGCATCCCGCGCCGGCGGGTGCTCCAGCTGGGGGCGGTGAGCAGCGCCGCGCTGGCCGCCGCCGCGTGCGGTGCCCGGCCTCCCCGTGGGGGCGGATCCACCGCCTCCGGGGCCGCCGAGACCCCGGCCAAGACCCAGCCCGACCAGTCGGCCACCGACAAGAGGCTGACCGTGTCCAACTGGGTCGCCTACATCGACGTCGACGACGACGGCAACCGGCCCACGGTCGACGCCTTCCGGGAGGCGACCGGGATCAAGGTCGACTACCGCGAGGACATCAACGACAACAACGAGTTCGATGCCAAGGTCCGCCCGCAGCTGGAGTCCGGCCAGGACATCGGCCGCGACATCGTCATCCTCACCGACTGGATGTGCGCGGAGTGGATCCGCAAGGGGTTCGCCGAGAAGTTCGACCGCGCGTGGGTGCCCAACGCCCGCCATCTGCTGCCCACCCTGCAGGACGTCACGTTCGACCCCGAGCGCGACCAGTCGCTGCCGTGGCAGGGCGGGTTCGCCGGCCTGGGCTACAACCGCGACCTGGTCAAGCAGCTGACCGGCAAGGACGAGCTGCGCACGGTCGCCGAGCTGTGGCAGCCCGAGCTCAAGGGCCGGGTCACGATCCTCTCGGAGATGCGCGACTCGGTCGGCGTGGTGATGCTGGCACAGGGCAACGACCCCTCGAACTTCACCGAGGACCAGTTCAACTCCGCCATCGCCGAGCTGCAGCAGCAGCTGGACGCCGGGCAGATCCGCCAGGTCTCGGGCAACGACTACCTGGCCGCGCTGGAGAGCAAGGACGTGGTCGCCGCGATCGGCTGGTCCGGCGACGTCGCCGCGCTCGGCGGGCCGTTCCGGTTCAACCTGCCGGAGTCCGGCGGGCTGATCTGGACCGACTCGATGATGATCCCGGCGATGGCCAAGCACAAGCGCAACGCCGAGCGGTGGATGGACTGGTACTACGACCCCACGATCGCCGCCCAGGTGGCCGCGTACGTGCAGTACATCTGCCCGGTGGTCGGGGGCCAGGAGGCGATGAAGGACGTGGACCCCTCGCTGGTCGACAACCCGCTGATCTTCCCGACCGACGAGTACCTGGCCAACGTGAAGGTCTTCATGACCCTGAGCGCCGCGGACCAGGTCAAGTACGACCAGGCGTTCCAGACCCTCATCGGCAACTGATCGCAGGAGGCCCGATGTCCACCCCGCTCAAGCAGGTCGAGGATCTGCACCTGGTCCGGCTGACCAAGCGCTACGCCGACCTGGCCGCGGTCGACGACCTGTCCCTGACGATCCCGGCCGGCTCGTTCTTCGCGCTGCTCGGGCCCTCGGGCTGCGGCAAGACCACGACCCTGCGGATGGTCGCCGGCCTGGAGATCCCCACCGAGGGCACGATCCGGGTCGGCGATGCCGACATCACGTCGCTGCGGCCGTACAGGCGCCCGGTGAACACGGTGTTCCAGTCCTACGCCCTGTTCCCGCACATGGACATCTTCGACAACGTCGCGTTCGGGCTGCGCCGGCGCGGCGAGAAGAACGTGGACGCCAAGGTCAAGGAGATGCTCGACCTGGTGGAGCTCGGGCCGATGGCCCGCCGGCGCCCGGCGCAGCTCTCGGGCGGCCAGCAGCAGCGGGTCGCGGTGGCCCGCGCGCTCATCAACCGCCCGGACGTGCTGCTGCTCGACGAGCCGCTGGGCGCCCTGGACCTCAAGCTGCGCCGCCAGATGCAGATCGAGCTCAAGCGCATCCAGACCGAGGTCGGGATCACCTTCGTGCACGTCACCCACGACCAGGAGGAGGCCATGACGATGGCCGACACCATCGCGGTGATGAACCAGGGTCGCATCGAGCAGATGGGCCACCCGCAGGAGATCTACGACACCCCGGTCACGGTGTTCGCCGCGAACTTCCTCGGCCAGTCGAACCTGGTCCCGGGCCGCGTCGTCGAGCGCGGCCAGCACGTGGCGATCGAGGCGTTCGGCCATCCCATCCGGGTGCCGCGGGAGCGGGTGAGCACCGACAGCGACCAGGTCATCGTCGGCGTGCGCCCGGAGAAGCTCAAGCTGCACCGGACCGCCGACGACATTCCCCCCGGGCAGAACCGGATGACCGGAGTCGTCACCGACGTCTCCTTCGTGGGCGTGTCCACCCAGTACCTGGTCCTGGCCCCCTGGGGGCAGGAGCTGATCGTGTTCGAGCTGAACTCCAGCTCGGCCGACCGGCCGGTCCGGGGCGACACCGTGACGGTGTCCTGGGAGCCCGCGCACACGTTCGGGCTGGACGGTGGGGAGGACCTCAACGCCGGCATCAACCGCGACCTGCGGGAGGTCGGTGCGTACACCGCGGCCGACGTGGCCGCGGGCCTGGTGCCCACGACCGTCGTGCCCCCGGCAGCCGTGCCGGCGCAGGACTGACGCGATGCGCGTCCCCGGCTCCGGCACCGCCGTAGCACCCGCGCCCGCCGCCTCGGGCACCGCGGGCGGGCGGCGCTGGACCGCCTACTGGCTGCTGCTGCCCGGCGCCGCCTGGCTGGCGGTGTTCTTCATACTGCCGCTGGTCTCGCTGTTCATGACCTCGCTGCAGTCGCCGGTCAGCGACAACCCCGACGACGGCTTCTACTTCAACTGGGACTTCGCGAACTACGCCGAGGCGCTGAGCCGCTACGCCGAGCAGTTCGTGCGCTCCTTCGTCTACGCCGGGCTGGCCACCCTGCTGGCGCTGCTCATCGCCTATCCGGTCGCCTACTACATCGCGTTCAAGTCCGGCCGGTGGAAGGCGCTGCTGCTGGTCCTGGTGGTGGCGCCGTTCTTCGCCTCGTTCCTGATCCGGACCTACGCGTGGAAGACGATCCTGGCCGACGAGGGCGCGGTCGTGGCGTTCATGGACGCGCTGCACCTGCTGCCCGACCACCGCATCCTGAACACCCCGATCGCGGTCGTCTTCGGCATCAGCTACAACTTCCTGGCGTTCATGATCCTGCCGCTCTACGCGTCGCTGGATCGGATCGACCCCCGGCTGGCCGAGGCCGGTGCGGACCTCTACGCCACCCCGTTCACGACGTTCCGCACGGTGATCTGGCCGCTGTCCATGCCCGGGGTGGTGGCCGGCACGCTGCTCACGTTCATCCCCGCGGCCGGTGACTACATCAACGCCAAGCTGCTCGGCTCGGCCAACGACCGGATGATCGGCTCGGTCATCGACAGCCAGTTCATCATCGTGCGCGACTACCCGATCGCGTCCGCGCTGAGCTTCCTGCTCATGGCCTCGATCCTCATCCTGGTCACGATCTACATCCGCCGAGCCGGGACGGAGGACCTGCTCTGATGGCTGTCGACCGGCGCCCCGCCACCACCAACCTGGACCCCGCGCTGCTCGCCGCGCCCCCGGCCCGCGAGAGCGGCGGCCGGCGCGCCTGGCGCTGGATCCGCGAGCACACGCTGGCCCTCATCACCGGGCTCGCGCTGCTCTACATGTTCCTGCCGGTGGCCGTGGTCATCGCGTTCTCGTTCAACAAGCCGGCCGGCCGGCAGAACACCCAGTGGAACCAGTTCTCGCTGGACGCCTGGCGCAACATCTGCCGCGACCCCACGATCTGCCAGTCGGTGGGCGTCAGCATCTCGATCGCCCTGCTGGCCACCCTGGTCGGGACGCTGTTCGGCTCGCTCATCGCGTTCGCGCTGGTGCGCCACCACTTCCGCGGGCGGTCCAGCATGAACCTGCTGGTCTTCCTGCCGATGGCCACCCCCGAGGTCGTCCTGGGCTCCTCGCTGCTGGCCCTGTTCCTCAACATGTACTGGGGCAACTGGCAGATGCCGCTGGGCTTCTGGACGATCCTGATCGCGCACATCATGTTCGTCATCAGCTTCGTGGTGGTCGCGGTCAAGGCGCGCCTGAGCGGGCTGGACCCGCGCCTGGAGCAGGCGGCGATGGACCTCTACGCCGACGAGCGCGCGACGTTCCGCTACGTGACCCTGCCGCTGGTCGCCCCTGGCATCGCCGGTGCCGCGCTGCTCGCGTTCTCGCTGTCGTTCGACGACTTCATCATCACGAACTTCAACTCCGGCTCGACCGTGACCTTCCCGATGTACATCTGGGGAGCCGCCCAGCGCGGGATCCCGCCGCAGGTCAACGTGATCGCCTCGATCATGTTCCTGGCCGCGCTGGTGATCGTGCTGGTCGCCCAGGTCGCCAACGCCCGGCGCCGCCGCACAGCCGGCTGAGTCCTTCACCCTGTCCGCGCAGTCGACTCGGCGTGCCTCGTGTCCAGACCGACTACGCAGGGACACCGCTGGTCGCGGCTACAGACCGCGCAGGGTGTCCGCCGGCTCGATCCGGGTGGCCCGGTATGCCGGGTAGAGGCTGGCGACGGCGCCCGCCGCGGTGCCCAGGAGGATGGCCCAGACGATCTCGACGCGGAACGCCGGAGACGGCCAGCCCTGGACCAGCGCCACCGCGGTCGCCGTGATGCTCCCGACGGCAGCGCCGAGGACCGCTCCGCCGCCACCGAGGAGCGCGCCCTCGAGCATGACCAGGTACAGGATCTCTGGTCGTGACGCGCCCAGTGCGCGACGCAGCCCGATCTCCGCCCTTCGTTCGAGGACGCGGGTCAGCATCACGTTCGCGATGCTGAAGACTCCGGCAAGTGCCAGCAGGGCACCGAGCACGAGGACCAGGATCTGCGTGTCCCGCTGCACGGCCACGCGCAGCGACCGCGGATCGGCCGCGACGCTGACGCTGACGAGGGCGGGCTGGGCGGGCTGGGCGGCCTGCTTGATGGGCGCCGCGAGATGCTGGGCCTCGCCCGGCGCGGTCCGCACGAGCAGGTCGACGCGATCGGTCGCCGCGGAGAGCCACCCGAACGATGCGGCCGCATCGAGAGGCACGTAGACGGATCCGGCCGATCGAGGATCGGCATGCGTCGAGTCGGTCCGGCTGGCCACCTGCAGCGCCCGGCCGGCGACGAACACGTGGTCGCCCGCGGCCAGCGTCCGGCCCCGGTCATCGGCGATCCGATGCCCGATCACCGCCTGGTTCCGCACGAGCACGGGGGCGCGGGGATGCGCCGCGCCGTGGTCGTAGGGGTCGTAGGTGGCCGCTGGAAGGTAGCCGTCCGAGATCGCGTAGAGCTGCGCGTCGCGCTGGGAATCGACGTTCGGGTCCAGGACCACCTTCTGGTCCAGTCCGAGCAGCGGGATCGCGAAGCCGACCTCCTGGACACCATCGAGTCGCAGGATGGTGTCCGCGGCGGCTCGCGCGGTCGCCACCGGGTCGGGGTGACTGGAGGTGTTGACCGAGACCATGACCGTCGTCACGGCGATGCGGTCGAGCTGGGTCGTGATGGCGGCCGAGGCAGCCGCCGAGATCCCGAGGACGGCGAGCAGCGAGGCGACGCCGAGCAGGATCCCGGTCGTGGTCAGCAGGGCGCGGCCCGGCCGGGCGGCCACGCTGGCAGCCGCCTCGGCTGTGAGATCGGCCGTGACCGACAGGCTCGCCAGCTCCAGGGTCCGTCTCATGCCAGTGCCCCGTCCACGAGCCGGATCCGTCGGTGGCACGCGTGGGCGACCTGCGGGTCGTGCGTCACGATCACGACGGTCAGCCCGGCGCTGGGCAGCGACAGGAGCAGCTCCAGGACCGTTTCGGAGTTGTGGCTGTCCAGGTTGCCTGTGGGCTCGTCGCACAGGAGGAGCCGCTTGCTGCCAGCGATGGCCCGGGCGATCGCGACGCGCTACCGCTCGCCGCCGGAGAAGCTGCGGACCGACCGGGTCGCCAGCGCCGACACGCCGAGCCGGTCGAGGGCCTGCATGGCCAGGTCCTCGCGCTGGCGCCGGGGGACTCGCGCATGGATCAGGCCCACGCAGACGTTGTCCATCGCCGTGCGGTCCTCCAGGAGGTGGAAGGCCTGGAACACGAACCCGATCGTGTCCCGTCGCAGCTCGTCGAGCCTGCGTCGCGGGGCGGTCGCGACCTCCTCCCCTTCGAGCCGATACATGCCAGCGGTGGGGCGATCCAGCAGACCGAGGATGTTGAGCAGGGTCGACTTGCCGGAGCCGCTCGGGCCGGTCATGGCGACCGTCTCGCCGCGTTCGATGCTCAGGTCGATCCCGCGCAGGATCGGCAGCTCGGATCCTCCGACTGTCACCGCGCGGTGGATGCCGGTGAGCTCGATCACGAAGCGAACACCCGGACGAGGTCGCCTTCGCGCAGGGTGTCGGGGCGTTCCGGCCGGATCGCGGCGACTCCGTCGGCGTCGCCCTCCAGCCGCACCGTGATGACGGCTGTGGAACCTCCGTCGCCCTTGATCTGCACGACGTGCCCGCCCGAGGCATCCACCTGCAGCGCGGACATGGGCACGAGCAGCGCATCCTCGAGGATCTGGTCGGTGAGCACGACCTTGAGGTTCGATCCCAGGCCCGCCTTGCCCAGTCCCTTCGCCTTCACGACGAGGTGCGGGCGGGGGTCCCTGTCGCCATCGACCGAGACCGGATCGGGTTGCTCGATGCGTGAGACGACGCCTGTCACGGTCGTATCGGCCACGTCGATCGTCGCCGCCCACCCGAGGTACTCATCGAGGGAGGGCTGCCCCGGGTCGACCTGCAGCACGGGCGATCCGGTGGCGGCGACCACCAGTGGCTGACCGGGCGTGACCAGGTCGCCCAGCCGCACCGGGACCTCGGCGACGGTCAGCCGGGCGACGGGGGTCACCGCGAACTCCTTGCGTGCGAAGAACGGCTCGTCGAGGCCGCCGGGGACCGGGTAGCCCACCCGCGCGTACAGCGCCCTGAGCGCCCGCTGGGTGCCCGCGTCGAAGACGGCCGTCCTTCGCGATGCCATCAGCCCGAGCTGCTGAAGCGACTCCTGCAGCCGCGCGACGTCGTCCCCCCGATCCCCCGCCACCAGGTCCCTGAAGGGAGGCAGGTCGCCGCGGAGCAGGATGATCGGCCGTCCCGCCACCTCGACCGGCGCGGTGCCGGCCTCCATCGTGTGTCCGGCCTTGGGCAGTCCAGTGACGACCGGGTCGTGGCCGTCGTCTGGCACGGGAGCCAGGATCTCCCTGCGCGCAGCGGTGGCGACGGTCCCTCGCGTCACCAGGCGCGACGCGAGCTCGCCGCGCTCGACCTGGACGAAGATCTCCGGTTCGCCGGGGCCCGGCTGGTCGGGTGTCGCCGTGCCCGGCCGGGCGACGACGAGGCCCACGCCGACGGCCACCACAGCCAGCCCCACGACCAGAGAGCGTGTGCGCCGGCCGCCGGGGCGGGCCTTCCGATCCGACGAGGTGGCAGTGCTCATGCGGTGGCTGCGGTGATCTCGTCCACCAGCTCGTCCCATGCCAGGAAGACCCGCTCGATGTCGGAGATCGCCGGCTGCTGGTGGGTCACCACCTGGTCGGTGAAGATCGCCGGAAGGTCGGTCTCGGCCTGACAGGTCGCGTCGTCGACAGCGATCGCGATCTCCTCGGCGCTCGGCTCGGTCTGGCCGTGGTCTCTCGTCTCCAGAGCCGCGGTCCTGGCGTCGGACGGCGTCGCGACATCGCGACCCGCCGATGCCATGCACTGCGACCAGGCGTCGAGCGCGCGCTCGACCTCCTTGGAGGCAAGGGCCTCGTCCATGGGACGCACCGTGGCCATCTTGATGTCCTCCAGTGCCCCGACGGCCCTCGCCCAGGCCTGAGCCCCTCCGTAGACCGCTGTGGCCGCCTGGCCAGCGCACCCACCCACGCCGAGGTCCACCTCGAAGCCGCCCACGCTGTCGACCTGAATCCGCTCGGAGCCGAAGTGCGCCTCGTAGAGAGCCTTTGCCTCAACCTCGTCCATGGAGTCGAAGTAGGCGAGCTCCTCGGCGCGGCCAGGGTCAGAGGGAGCGGAGAGCGAGGAGTACCCGGAAGCACTGGCCTCCTCGACGCTCAACGCCAGGATCGGGACCGCGAGATACCTGGTGAGATCAGCCTCGTGCCACTCCTGAGGCTTCGGGAAGAAGCGGAAGCCCTCACCCTCCAGACACGTGGCCACTGCTGCCTCGAAGCCGGCCTGGTAGGTGGCCATCTGGGCCACCACGGGAGCCAGCGTCTGATGTGCGGGGACCGCGTTGGTCACCTTCACCTGACCGGGATCCCCGCACGAGGCAACGAGCACACCGGCGGCCACCACCATGCCAAGGACCCCGGGCCGGAAGGATCGCCGAGCCCGAGCCGGGCGCCCCGACGGGAACTGTGTCGGGGTGCCCGGCCGCACGGTCACGGTGTCGATTCTGCGGGTGAGGCGCGAATCGATCATGGAGAGCTCCCCCAAGCAAGAGTGGTACTCGTGGACAGGGCAACGTCCGAGACCTCGGAACGAGTGAGTCGGACGCGCTGGCGGCTGGACTCAGCCCGATCTCGGTGAAGCACCCGACCAGAACCCGGCCCCAACACTCGACTAATCCAGCGAACGGCCCACGCGCTGCATGTGATCTGCGTCACATCCAGGTTCACATCGACGGGGGCTACGACGCGAGCTGCGGACCCGGGGACGGGACCGTGGACCGATCCGCAGCCGAGGCGATCCGCTGCCCGAGATATGCGGCGGGATCGGCGTGGTGGCTCCCTAGCGGTCCTCGGCCTCCAGCAGGACGGTCTTGTGGCCCGAGGCCCACGTCGCGTCTCCGGTCATGGTGACGCTCACCGTCGACTTGGCGGCGACGTCGGTGACCTTGGCCTCGACCGAGCCCAGCGACTCCTCGCCGGCGTAGATCCAGACGCGCAGGTCGGCCGACGCGGTGACATCCCCGCGGTTGCGGATCGTCGCGGCCACTTCCAGCGCCCCGCCGACGTTGTTCAACCGGTAGCTCTCCAGCAGCCAGACGCCGCTGACCAGCTGGTCGCTGGCGGGGGCCGGAGGGGCCGACGTCGTGATCCCGTCCCCGATGCCGTCCCCGATCCCGCCTCCGTCGAGAATCCCGTCTCCCTCGCCCCTGCCGAAGAGGAGCCAGCCGACGACGAGCACGGCCGCGAGTGCGAGCAGCGCGGTGACCAGGCGTCCGCGACGAGTGACCCGCGGACGGCTGCCGGCCGGAGCCGCCGGAGCGGGAGCCGAGGGGGCCGGCGCCGCACCCGACACGGTCTGCGCCTCGACGCTCTGGGCCCAGGGCGACGGCGTCGGCCGCAGGTCCTCGCTGGTCGCCGTGCCGGTGCGCACCGCAGGGAGCGGCCGCGGCGGCGGCGCGGGTGGCGGCGCGGTGCCCACGGTGGCGTGCGGGTCGACGCCCAGCAGCATGGTCATGTCCTCGCCGGCCACGGCCGCCCGGGCCAGGTCGCGCACCTGGCGGGCGGTCGGCCGGCGCGTGGGCTCCTTGTCGAGCATCCACTGAAGGAGCGCGACCCGCTCGGGGTCGACGCCGGCCAGGTCCGGCGGGCGCTTGAGGATGCTCATGAGGACCGCCACCGAGGCGCCCTCGCCGAACGGCGATCGCCCGGTCGCCGCGTAGGCCAGCAGCGAGCCGAACGAGAAGACGTCGGTGGGCGGACCGGTCGGGTCGAGGTTGGCCTGCTCGGGGGAGAGCCAGGCCGGGCTGCCCGTCACCAGACCCGTGCCGGTCAGCTGGGTGGCATCCTCCGGACGGGCGATGCCGAAGTCGATGAGCACCGGTCCGCGGTCGGTGAGGATCACATTGCCCGGCTTCAGGTCGCGGTGGGTGATCCGGCGCGAGGCCAGCACATCCAGCGCCTGCGCCAGCCCGGCCGCCAGCGACCACCAGGCCCGCCCGGCCAGAGGCCCTCGGGCGGTCACGTGGTCGCGCAGCGAGTCGCCGGCCAGGTACTCCATGGCCAGCCAGGCCGGCTCGGAGGTGAGGTCGGCATCCAGGAACCGGCAGATGTGCTCGTCGTGGACGGCCCGCAGGATCGCGACCTCACGGCGGAAGCGGTCCCGGGTGGCGGGGGCGTCCAGCAGGCCGGGCCGGATCATCTTCAGGGCTGCCTCGCCCTGCGGACCCGTCGCGTAGAAGACGACGCCCATGCCACCGGCGCCGAGCCGGGAGCGCAGGGACCACGGGCCGAGGACGCGCGGGTCGTGCATCGACAAGGGGGTGCCGACGGTGCGCTCGTCCATCCGCACCTCCGTCCAGCACTGGCGTCCCTGCCCCGTTGGCGACTGACCAAATCTAGCCGACCGGGCGGCCCGCGGTCCGGTGACCAGGCCCGCGCGCACCCCTGGTCCCGGTCCGCGGTCACGTCGGCCCCGCGGTCACGGCGGCCCCTCCCAGGACGGGGCCCGATCCATGCCGCGTTCATCGGCGTCGGCGGCCCCCGCGCGGCTAGAGTGGCGCCGCCGCGGCCCCTCGGGTGACGAACGTCACCAGCCTCGGCGGCCGTGACGTCCGGAGGACCCGGGGCGGCCAGGTGTGGAGCGCGATGGCGGTGCCGTACCCGCGAACTCGTATCCGAACCTCGTCCCGGGCCGCCCTGGCCGATGTGACCTTCGAGCCCTTCTGGCTGGACCGGGCCATCCGGCCGGCCCCGCGGCCCGCGCTCGTCGGCTCGCATCGGGCCGATCTGGTCGTCGTCGGCGGCGGGTTCACCGGGCTGTGGACGGCGCTGCTCGCCCTGGAGCGCGACC
Organism: uncultured Bifidobacteriaceae bacterium; assembly: GCA_964418695.1. Lineage (GTDB taxonomy): Bacteria > Actinomycetota > Actinomycetes > S36-B12 > CAIYMF01 > Prado023. The sequence continues at coordinate 109,605 of CAYQMN010000007.1, forward strand.
CTGGCCGCGAGGTGGTCGTGCTGGAGGCCGACCGGATCGCGGAGGGGGCCTCGGGTCGCAACGGCGGGTTCATGGCCGCCTCGATCACGCACGGCTTCGCCAACGGCCTGGCCCGCTGGCCCGGCGAGATCGCCGAGCTGACCCGGCTCGGCGAACTGAACCTCGCCCAGATCCAGAGCACGATCCGCCGCTACGACATGCGCGTGGACCTGGCCCGCACCGGGGAGCTCGACGTGGCCACCGAGCCGCACCACCCCGCGATGCTGGCCGAGTCAGTCGCGGCCGCGCGGACCCATGGCCTGGACCTGGAGCTGCTGGACCGCGACCAGACCCGGGCGCTGGTCGACTCGCCGCTCTACCGGGGCGGCGTGCTGGACCGCGACGGCGTGGTGCTGGTGGACCCCGCCCAGCTGGCCTGGGAGCTGGCCCGGGTCGTCCGCCAGCTCGGCGGGCACCTCCACGAGCACACCCGGGCGCAGTCGCTGGAGTCCACCGGCAAGCGGCTCACGGTGCACACCGAGCACGGCTCGATCGCGGCCGACCGGGTCGCGCTGGCGACCAGCGCGTTCCCGAGCCTGCTGCGTCGCGTCCGCCCGTACGTCATCCCGGTGTACGACTACGCGCTGGTCACCGAGCCGCTGACGCCCGAGCAGTGGGCAAGGGTGGGCTGGCAGTTCGGCGGAGGGATCGGCGACACCAACAACCAGTTCCACTACACCCGGCCGACCGCCGACGGCCGCATCCTCTGGGGCGGGTTCGACGCGATCTACCACGCGGGCAGCGCGATGGGCCCGCACCTGAACCGCGACGACCACACGTTCGCGCTGCTGGCCGAGCACTTCTTCCTCACGTTCCCGCAGCTGTCGGGGCTGCGCTTCACGCACGCGTGGGGCGGTGCGATCGACACCTGCACGCGGTTCAGCGCGTTCTGGGGGACCGCGAAGAAGGGCCGGGTCGCCTACAGCCTGGGCTACACCGGGCTGGGTGTCGGGGCCAGCCGCTTCGGGGCGGCGGTGATGCTGGATCTGCTGGCCGACCGGGACACCGAGCGGACCCGGCCGGAGATGGTCCGCACCCGGCCGCACCCGTTCCCGCCCGAGCCGCTGCGCAGCTCCGCGGTGGCGATCACCCGCTGGTCGCTGGACCGGGCCGACCACGCCGAGGGGCGGCGCAACCTGTGGCTGCGCACGCTGGACCGCGTCGGGATGGGATTCGACTCATGATGGCCGGGACGCCAAGCCCGGCGGGCACCTGCAGGAGGCAGCGATGAAGCACGTCACCCACTGGATCGACGGCCGCCCGCTCCCCACCCCCGCCGGCGATCCCGACCCGGTGGCGACGACCCTGGCGTCGCTCGGCGGGCACCCCGGGCCGGGCGCGCGCACCCTGCCCCTGCACGACCCGGCCACCGGCCAGGTGACCGGGACGGTGGACCTGGCCGGTCCCGAGGTCGTGGACGCCGCGGTGGCTGCGGCGACCCGCGCCTTCGCGCAGTGGTCGCGCGCGTCGCTGGCCAGGCGCACTCAGGTCCTCTTCGCGTTCCGCGAGCTGCTCAACGCGCGGCGCGAGGAGCTGGCCGCGATCATCACCGAGGAGCACGGGAAGGTGCTCTCCGACTCCCTGGGCGAGGTGACCCGCGGTCTGGAGGTGGTGGAGTTCGCCTGCGGGATGGCGCACCTGCTCAAGGGCGAGCACTCCAGCACCGTCTCCACGGGCGTGGACGTCCACTCGATCCGGGCGCCGCTGGGCGTGGTCGCGATCATCTCCCCCTTCAACTTCCCGGCGATGGTGCCGATGTGGTTCTTCCCCCTGGCGATCGGCGCGGGCAACACGGTGATCGTCAAGCCCTCGGAGAAGGACCCCAGCGCCCAGGACTTCATCGCCGGGCTCTGGGCCGAGGCGGGGCTGCCCGACGGGGTCTTCAACGTGGTGCACGGCGACCAGGTGGCCGTCAATGCGCTGCTGGAGCACCCGGGCGTCCGGGCGGTGTCGTTCGTCGGCTCGACCCCGGTGGCCCGGCACGTCTACGAGACGGCCAGTGCCGCGGGCAAGCGGGTCCAGGCCCTGGGCGGCGCGAAGAACCACATGGTCGTGCTGCCCGACGCGGACCTCGGGCTGGCCGCCGACGCCGCGGTGAGCGCCGGGTACGGCAGCGCGGGGGAGCGGTGCATGGCGATCTCGGTGGTGGTCGCCGTGGGTGCGGTCGCCGACCCGCTGGTGGCCGCGATCGCCGAGCGGATCGGCACCCTGCGCACCGGTGACGGACGCCGAGGTGCGGACATGGGTCCGCTGGTCAGCGCGGCCCACCGCGACCGGGTCGCCGGGTACGTGGCCGCCGGCGTGGCCCAGGGGGCGCGACTGGTGGTCGACGGACGTGGCGCCGAAGTGGACGGGCCGCCCGAGGGGTTCTGGCTCGGGCCGTGCCTGTTCGACGAGGTGACGCCGCAGATGTCGATCTACGCCGACGAGATCTTCGGCCCGGTCCTGTCGGTGGTCCGGGTGGACTCGTACGAGGCGGCCATGGCGGTGGTCAACGGCAACCCGTACGGCAACGGCACCGCCATCTTCACCCGGGACGGGGGCGCGGCCCGCCGGTTCGCCGAGGAGGTGCAGGCCGGCATGGTCGGGATCAACGTGCCGATCCCGGTGCCGATGGCGTACTACTCGTTCGGCGGCTGGAAGGCATCGCTGTTCGGCGACACCCACGCCCACGGGATGGAGGGCGTGCGGTTCTACACCCGGGCGAAGGTGGTCACGACGCGCTGGCCGGACCCCGCCGACCGAGGGGTGGACCTGGGCTTCCCGACGCACACCTGAGCCAGGGTGCCCGGGACGGCGCTACTGATAGGACACCCACACCGGGCGGGGGCGCAGCTTCATCGTGCCCTTGGCGCTGAGCATCGGGTGGTCCTCGTCGTAGAAGTTCTTCCATCCGAACAGCAGGCCCTTCGGGGCCCCGCGCTGGATCGCACGGTAGGTGGCCCGCTTGGCCGGCTGCCCGCCTTGGCCGTCCATCTGGACGACGGGCGCGAGCTCCTTGTGGGACATGTCCAGCTTCGACCGGCCGACGATCATGTTCGCCTTGAACTGGTGCAGCAGGAGCATCTTCTGCGGCAGGCCGTGGTCGCGGGTCAGCGCGGCCAGCCAGTCGGCGGTCGCGTTCACCTCGGCGACCGACACCGACCCGATCTGGCGCAGGTGCCTCTGGCCGGGCTTGAGGCGCCACTCCGGGTCCAGCGCGAGCCCGACGTGCGGCAGCAGGAGCAGGCTCCGATACCGCTTGGCCTGGGTCAGGAACGAGCTCCGGCCCGGCTGCAGGTCCAGGACCACGTACACGCCCGCCCGGCCGGCCGCCTCGACCAGCGGGCGCAGCCGCGAGATGGGGGCCTCCCGCGAGTAGTTGCCGTCGGCCCCGGCGCCCTTCGACGCCACGGTCGCGATGATCTCGACCGCCGGCACGACCGTGCGCGACGTGTGCTTGCGGTAGGTGGCGGCGCGCGCCTTGGCTCGCTTGATGCTGGCCGCGGTGCCCTGCTCGCCGAGCACGCCCAGCGCGCGCGAGCCCGGGAAGCCGTAGAGCGCCACGTAGAGCTTGCCGCCGAAGATCGTCGATCCGCCGCCGGGCAGTCCGGGCGTGGCGGCGTCCGACTGGCTGGGCGTCGCGGTCCCGCGCCCGGTCGCGCCGGTCAGCGGCGGGGCGGCGGGCTTGGTCCCCAGCGACGTCGAGACCACGGCGGAGGCGGACGACGAGCCGGCGAGCGAGGGCACCGCGCGCGCCGCGTCCGAGGCTGACGGGCTTGGGGCCGAGGTGCAGCCGGCCAGCAGGGACAGGGCCGCCCCGGCGGCCATGAGCGCTGCCCAGCGTCGGCCGGGACGGCTTGTCGGCGTGCAGTCCGTCACGTCGGACTCCCTCCCACGCGCCTCAGGCTAGCCCCCGCCGGTCTTGCGCGTGCCGGGTCGCGGTGCCAGTGTCGGAGCACGGCGTGCGAACGGGCGGCGCGCGGATCGGCGGCGGCCGGAGCGGCAGGAGGCGGCGATGGAGACGAGCGCATCGACCAGTGGGGTCTCGAGCGAGCCGGCGGTGGCGGGGTCGGTGCTCACCGAGCATCGATGCGACCGCTGCCACGCGGAGGCGCAGTTCGGGTTCGGCACGACCTGGCTGTGCGAGAGCTGCTATGGGATCGTCGGCTCCTGCTGCATGGAGTTCGACGGCGACGACCTCTACCTGGAGGACCGCAGCTGGTGGGAGTCGAGGATGGCGCACCGGCCCTGACCGGGCACGAGCACGAGCACGAGGCCCCCGGACCCGGATGACCCCTCGTCACACCCGGGGCCAGAAGCCTCAGTGTGTCGATACCCGGTTCGGGTCCGGGGCAACCGCGGGCCGGGTGTGAGACCCGTCACATCGCCGGTGCGGTGGACGATTCAGCGCGCATCCGGCGCACCCACGCGGTGGCGATCAGCGCCTGCGCGGCCATGTAGGTGGTGATGACCAGTGCCCGGTCGCCCGGCAGGTCGACCTTCGCCTTGCGCACGCCGATGAGCAGATCCGAGACCAGGAACAGGAACCCGCCGGCCGCCGTGCGCCGGTCGACCCCGGTCGCCAGCGCGGCGGTCGTGCACAGGGCGAGGCTGTAGATCAGGACCGGCACCCGCAGGTCGCCCAGCCGCGGGCCCAGCACCAGGTTCGCCGCGCCCCAGAACGCGAAGCAGGTGACCGGCAGGGGCAGGTTCTGCCGCACCGCGGACAGGGCACCCATCCGCAGGAAGCCGGCCTGGTAGGCGACGTGCGTGCCCAGGAACGCGAGCATCCCGGCTTGGAACACCGGGGGCTCGAAGGAGACCCCGACATCGCCGAGCGCGGAGAGCAGCAGGCCGCCGGTGAGCAGATGCGGGGCGTCCGAGCCCAGCGCGACCACGACCCAGAGGATCAGGCTGGGCATGAGCAGCGCCTTGAGCGCGATCCGCGCCGGGTGGTCCACGTCGAGCAGGATCACCAGGACGTACAGCGTCCAGATCGCGGCCACCACCCGCCAGGCCTGCTCGGCGCTGATCGGCCCCGCGGGCCGTCCCCCCGAGTCGTCGGCCGCAGGGTCCCGCAGGTCGAGCGGCAGCTCGGACGCACCGCCCTCGGGCCGGGTCGACGGGGCAGGTGCGAGTCCGGGCTGCATGGTCGAGAACCCCCAGGGCATCGGCGAGACGGAGTCTGCGCAGGCTAGTGGCCGGGCCGCGTCGCCCCGGCACTGGCCCTGACTCAGGGTGGGGTCCCGGGCGATGAGGGACAATGCCGCCGTGAGCGCGCGCAGGGATGTGGTGGTGCTGGGCAGCACCGGCTCGATCGGAACCCAGGCCCTGGACGTGATCGCCCGCAATCCCGAGCGGTTCCGCCCGGTGGCGCTGGCCGCCGGTGGCGGGAACGTGGCGCTGCTGGCCGAGCAGGCGGCCCGGTTCGCGGTGTCGCGGGTGGGGATCGCGGACCCGGCCAAGGCCGACGAGCTGACCTCGGCGCTGACCTCGCTCATCCCCGCCGGATCGCGACCCGAGGTGCTGGTGGGGGAGCAGGCCGCGGCCGAGCTCGCCGCCACCCCGGCCGACGTCGTGCTCAACGGGATGACCGGGGCGGTCGGCCTGACGCCCACCCTCGCGGCTCTGGGCACCCGGGCGACGCTGGCGCTGGCCAACAAGGAGTCGCTCATCATCGGGGGGCCCCTGGTCAAGCGCGCGGCCGGGCCGGGCCAGATCGTGCCCGTGGACTCCGAGCACTCCGCCCTGGCCCAGTGCCTGGCCGGCGGGCGGGCGGACGAGGTGCAGCGCCTGATCCTGACCGCGAGCGGCGGCCCGTTCCGCGGGCGGACCCGCGCGGAGCTCGCGGAGGTCACCCCCGAGCAGGCGATGGCGCACCCCACCTGGGCGATGGGCCCGGTCATCACCATCAACTCCGCGACCCTGGTGAACAAGGGCCTGGAGGTGATCGAGGCGCACCTGCTCTTCGACGTGCCGATGGACCGGATCGACGTGGTGGTGCACCCGCAGTCGGTCGTCCACTCGATGGTCGAGTTCGTCGACGGCTCCACGCTGGCCCAGGCCTCCCCGCCGGACATGCGCATCCCGATCGCGCTGGGGCTGGGCTGGCCCGAGCGGGTGCCGGGGGCGGCGCCGGCGTGCGACTGGACGCTCGCCGCGGCCTGGACGTTCGAGCCGCTGGACGACGCGGCGTTCCCGGCGGTTGGCCTGGCGCGCGCGGCGGGGTCGGCGGGCGGGACCGCGCCGGCCGTGCTCAACGCCGCCAACGAGGTGGCGGTCGACGCCTTCCGGCGCGGCGAGCTGAGCTTCCTGGGCATCGTGGACACCGTCGGTGAGGTGCTGGCTGAGCACGCGCAGACCGCCGGGCGCGCGCCGGCACCTGGCGACCTCACGGTGGCCGATGTGCTCGCCGCCGACGAGTGGGCGCGAATGTCGGCGGTCCGTAGCATCATGGCGGCGACCGCACCGACCGCACCGGGGGATCGATGACACCGCTGCTCTACGTCCTGGGCCTGCTGCTGGCAGCCCTGGGCATCGGGGCGTCCATCGCTCTGCACGAGGTCGGGCATCTGGTGCCCGCCAAGCGGTTCGGCGTGCGGGTCACCCAGTACATGGTCGGATTCGGCCCCACGGCCTGGTCGCGCCACCGCGGCGAGACCGAGTACGGGTTCAAGCTGATCCCACTCGGCGGCTACATCCGCATGATCGGCATGTTCCCGCCGCCCAAGGGCGCGCCGGAGGGCGCGGTCGGGTCGGGCACGACCGGGCGCTTCCAGCTGCTGGCCGAGCAGGCCCGCGAGGCCGCCTGGGAGGAGGTGACCCCCGGCGACCAGCAGCGGGTGTTCTACCGGCTGCCGGTGCGCAAGCGCGTGGCGATCATGCTGGGCGGGCCGATGATGAACCTGCTCATCGCCCTCGGGCTGTTCGCGGTCCTGCTCATGGGCATCGGCAAGCCGTTCATCACCACCGAGATCGCTCGGGTCTCGCCCTGCACACCGGCCTACATGGCCACCGCGCAGTCGGCCCAGGCCGCCCTCGCCGATCCGCCTACTCTCGCCGAGGCCTGCCCGGCCGGAGCGCCGGCCAGTCCCGCCGCCCTCGCCGGGCTGACCGCCGGTGACCGGATCACCGCGATCGACGGCACGCCGATCGCCGACTGGGAGCAGCTGCTCGCCGCCACCCGGGGGCGTCCGGGTCAGACCTTGCAGATCCAGCTGACCTCGCCCGACGGAGCGCAGCGCACAGTCCCCGCCACCTTGGCGCCCGCCTACCGGCCGACCGTGGACGCGCAGAGCCAGCCGACCGGCCAGGTCGGGCTGGTCGGCTACCTGGGGATCGTGCCCGGCTCCGAGTACGTGCCCCAGTCGCCGGCCACCGTCGTCACCACCATGTGGGACATGAGCGTGGCCAGTGCGCAGGCCTTGCTGCGGCTGCCCGTCCGGGTCGCCGAGCTGGCCTCCACGCTCGTCTCCGGCGGGGAGCGGGACCCCCAGGGCCCGGTCAGCGTGGTCGGGGTCAGCCGCCTCTCCGGAGAGGTCGCCGCGGCGAGCGAGCCGGTCAAGGCCAAGGCCGTGGTGCTGCTCAGCCTGCTCGCGGGGCTCAACCTGTTCCTGTTCCTGTTCAACCTGATCCCGCTGCTGCCGCTGGACGGCGGACACGTCGCCGGGGCTCTCTGGGAGGCGCTGCGCCGCTGGCTGGCCCAGCTGCGCGGTCGGCCGGACCCCGGTCCGGTCGACGTGGCCAAGGCGCTGCCCGTGGCCTACGCGGTGGGGATCGCGATGATCGTGATGGGGAGCATCGTGATCCTCGCCGACATCATCAAGCCGCTGTCGCTGTACGGCTGACGCGCCGATGACCGGATCCCAGCCCGCGCCCGGCCGGCGGGCCGACCCCGGGGGCCGCGGCCCGGGCGGGCGCGTCCCCTGGTGGCTGCGCGCCGGGCTCGTCGGGCTCACCGCAGGCCTGATGTCCGGGCTGTTCGGGGTCGGCGGGGGCATCGTGATGGTCCCGATGTTCGTGGCGTGGTTCGCCCTGGACCAGCGGCGGGCCAGCGCGACCAGCCTGCTGGCGATCATCCCGATCGCGGCGGCCTCGGCGACCGGCTACGCCGTCCACGGCAACGTGGACCCCGCCGCAGCCCTGCTGCTCGTGGTCGGCGGAACGGTCGGCGGGACCATCGGGGCGCGCCTCCTGCCCCGGGTGCCGATCCCGCGCCTCCAGTTCTGGTTCGGGATTCTGAGCCTGCTCACCGCGGTGCGGCTGTTCGTGGAGGACCCGGCGACGTCCGGCTCCGGGGTGGTGAGCATGGTGGATGCGGTCCTGCTCCTGCTGGTCGGCGCGCTGGCCGGGGTGCTGGCCGGCCTGTTGGGCGTGGGCGGCGGGATCATCATGGTTCCCGGTCTGGTGCTGCTCGCCGGCGACGACGCGAGCACCGCCCGCGGGACCAGCCTGATGGTCGTCGTGCTCACCGCCCTGAGCGCGACCGTGACCAACCTGCGCAACCGCCTGGTCGAGGTTCGGATCGCCCTGGTGGCCGGGCTGTGCGGCGTGCCCGGCGGCCTGGTCGGCGCGGCGGTCGGCCAGTGGCTGCCCGAGACCGTGGCGCTCGGGCTGTTCTCGGTGCTGCTGGCCTGGTCGGGCCTGACGATGCTGCGGCGCGCGCGCCGGGCGCGGACGGCCAGTCACGCCGGGCCCGCCGACCCGCAGGAGCCCGACGGTCAGGGCGGTCAGCGTTCGTCGTGAAGCCGGTCCCGCGGGGATACTTGAGGGCATGAGTGTGAGTCTGGGCATGCCCGCCCTTCCCCCGCCCGTGCTCGCCCCGCGCCGGGCCACCCGCCAGATCCTGCTGAACCACCGCACGCACCCGGTCGCCGTGGGCGGCGACGCCCCGGTGAGCGTGCAGTCGATGGCCACCACCCTGACCGCCGACGTCAACGCGACGCTCCAGCAGATCGCCGAGCTGACCGCCTCCGGCTGCCAGGTCGTGCGGGTCGCCGTGCCCAGCCAGGACGACGCGGACGCGCTGCCCGCGATCGCCAGGAAGTCCGGGATCCCGGTCATCGCCGACATCCACTTCCAGCCCAAGTACGTGTTCGCCGCGATCGAGGCCGGCTGCGCGGGCGTGCGCGTGAACCCGGGCAACATCAAGCAGTTCGACGACCGGGTCAAGGAGATCGCCGCCGCGGCCCGCGACCACGGCACCCCGATCCGGATCGGCGTCAACGCCGGCTCGCTGGACCCGCGGCTGCTCAAGAAGCACGGCAAGGCGACGCCCGAGGCGCTGGCCGAGTCCGCGCTCTGGGAGGCCAGCCTGTTCGAGGAGCACGACTTCCGCGACATCAAGATCTCGGTCAAGCACCACGACCCAGTCGTCATGGTCCGGGCCTACGAGCTGCTGGCGCAGGAGTGTGACTACCCGCTGCACCTGGGCGTCACCGAGGCCGGCCCCACCTTCCAGGGCACGATCAAGTCCGCGGTCGCCTTCGGTGCCCTGCTGAGCCAGGGCATCGGCGACACCATCCGGGTCTCGCTGTCCGCGCCGCCGGTCGAGGAGGTCAAGGTCGGCATCCAGATCCTGGAGAGTCTCAACCTGCGCGAGCGCGGCCTGGAGATCGTCTCGTGCCCCTCGTGCGGCCGGGCGCAGGTCGACGTCTACACGCTGGCCGAGCAGGTGACCGCCGGGCTGGAGGGGCTGGACGTGCCCCTGCGGGTGGCTGTCATGGGCTGTGTCGTGAACGGCCCGGGGGAGGCGCGCGAGGCCGACCTCGGCGTGGCCAGCGGCAACGGCAAGGGCCAGATCTTCGTCAAGGGCCAGGTCATCAAGACAGTGCCGGAGTCGCAGATCGTCGAGACCCTGATCGAGCAGGCGCTGGCACTGGCCGAGGGGATGGGCGACGAGTCCGGCGCGGCGGCGGGTGCGCCGACGGTGACGGTGGGCTGACCCGATGACGGTCACCCCCACGGGGGCCGGCGAGGGGGAGCACCCCGCGGGCGCGGACCCCGCCACCTTCACGCAGGAGGCCTTCGAGCAGGCCTTCACCGAGGCCGAGGTGGCGTTCGGCCGGTTCAACCTCGCGGTGTTCGGCAAGACCGGCGTCGGCAAGTCCACGCTGGTCAACGCGATCTTCGGCGAGGCGGTCGCGGCCACCGGGATCGGGCGCCCGGTCACCCAGGGCAGCCACCTGTACGTGCACCGCACGGGCAAGCTGGGCGTCTACGACACCCAGGGCCTGGAGGTCGGGCGGGACTCCGAGCAGCTGCTGCGCGAGCTGGACAGGTTCATCGTGCACTCGCGGACGCTGCCGTTCCACGACCAGGTCCATGTGGCCTGGTACTGCGTGCGCGCCACCGACCGGCGGTTCGAGGAGACCGAGGCCGAGTTCGTGCGGCGACTTCGCGAGCTGGGACTGCCCGTGATCCTGGTGCTCACCCAGGTGCCGGGGCGACGCGACGTCGAGGGGCGAGTGCACCTCGCGCCGGACGCCGTCGAGCTGTCCCGGCAGATCGCCGCCCTCGGCCTGCCCATCCACGGCGGCCAGCCGGTGTCGGTCAACGCGCTGCCCGACCCGTTCACCGGAGCCGAGCAGCACGGCCTGCTCGGGCTGCTCGATGCCACCTTTCAGCTCGCTCCGGAGCTGGCGACCGACGCGCTCGTCGCGGCTCAGAAGATCGATTTCGACCGTAAGGCTGAAGCGGTTGCGGCCACGGTGAAGAAGGCGACCGCGGCGGCCACCGCCGCCGGGTTCACGCCCATCCCGGTCGCCGACGCGGCGGTGCTGGTCCCGATCCAGATCGGGATGATGGCCCGGATCGCGCACATCTACGACATCCCGCTGGAGCGCGCGACCGTGGCCAGCCTGGCTACCACGACGGTGACCACCCAGGCCGGCCGGGCCGCGGCGACCGGCCTGATCAAGCTGATCCCCGGCATCGGCACGATCACCGGGGGCCTGATCACCGGCTCGGTCGCCGGGTCGATCACCTACGCGGTGGGCCTGGCCTGGCAGCGGGTCTGCCTCGGGATGGCCCAGGGGAAGTACCTGACCGTGACCGGCACGCTGGACTCCGCAGTCGTCCAGCGCGTGTTCAACGACGAGCTCGCCAGCGTGATGCGCCGCCGGGGGCCCGGCAAGAAGTAGCCCCGAAGGGAGCGACACGCGAGCCGACCACCGCCGCGAGGCCCGTCGATCCGCTCAGAGACGCTAGACGAGCGCAGCCGCGACGAACGGAAGGGCGAGGGCGGCGATCACGACGATGCCGATGACCTTGATGTTCGAGCGGATCCACTCCATGCCGGACATTGTCCCCCAGCCCGAGGCCAGCGCTGGCATTCCCGCCGGACGTGCCGCGGCTCGCGGGTGAAGGATGGGGGCCACCCACTGGACAGGAGTGGCCATGTTCGCGATGCAGTGGGATGGGTCGCGGGACGCCGGGCGCTGGCTCGAGCCCGTGCGGCTGCCGACGCCCGATCCCGGTCCGGGTGAGGTGCGGATCGGGGTCACCGCCTGCGCGGTCTGTCGCACCGACCTGCAGATCGTCAGCGGCGACCTGCCGACGTCCCGGCTGCCGCTCGTGCCGGGGCACCAGGTGGTCGGCACGGTCACGGCGCACGGGCCCGACGTCCGGCCCGGCGCACCGGCGATCGGCACCCGCGTGGGGGTGGCGTGGATCGCGGGCGCCTGTGGCACCTGCCGGTTCTGCCTGAGCGGACGCGAGAACCTGTGCCCGGACATCGCGTTCACCGGGCTGAGCCGGGACGGCGGCTTCGCCGAGGAGCTGACCGCGCGCGCCGACTTCGTGTTCGCGCTGCCCGACGGCTTCGACGACCTCGCCGCCGCGCCGCTGCTCTGCGGCGGGACGATCGGCTACCGGTCACTGCGGATCGCCGGGCTCGATCCGGTCGACTCCGCGGGCGTGCGGCTGGGCCTGTACGGCTTCGGCGCCTCGGCGACCATCGTGGTCCAGCTGGCGGTCGCCGCCGGGTGCGAGGTCTTCGTCGCCACCCGCTCCGAGGGCGAGCAGGCGGCGGCGCGTGACCTGGGTGCCGCCTGGGCGGGCGGCTACGACGACCGGCCGCCGGTCCCGCTGGACGCGGCGATCACGTTCGCGCCGTCCGGGGACGTGGTGGTCGCCGCGCTGGGCGCCGTGGATCGGGGCGGTGTGGTCGCCATCAACGCGATCCACCTGGACCGCGTCCCGCAGTTCGACTACGAGCGGCTCTGGCTGGAGCGCTCGCTGCGCTCGGTCGCGAACGTGACCAGGCGCGACGTCGAGCAGTTCCTGGCGCTGGCCGCCCGGATCCCGGTGCGCACGCGCACGCAGGCGTTCCCGCTCGGCCAGGCCAACGAGGCGCTGGCCCGGCTCGACCAGGGGCGGATCGCGGGTGCGGCCGTGCTCCGGGTGGGCGGCTGACGCGGCGGCGCGGCTGCCCGCGAGCGGCGCTCAGAACAGGATCGTCGCGAACGTTCCGACGGTGCGGAAGCCCACCTGCTCGTAGGTGGCGATCGCCGCGTGGTTGTAGTCGTTGACGTAGAGCGACACGGTCGGGGCGATGTGCGCCTGGGCGTGGCGCACCACGGCCGCCATCCCGGAGCCGCCCAGACCCCGGCCGCGCAGCTCCGGGGCCACCCACACCCCCTGGACCTGGCAGACCTGAGCCGTGGCCGCGCCGATCTCGGACTTGAACACGATCCGGCCCTCCTCGACGATCGCCAGCGCTCGGCCCGCCCGGATCAGGTCGGCCAGCCGGGCCCGATACGCGGGCCCGGCGCCCTGGGCGACGGGGGAGACGCCGACCTCCTGGGTGAACATGGCGATCGCCGCGGGCACCAGCAGGCCGAGCTCGTCGAGGGTCAGCGGTCGCAGGCCCGGGTGCGCCGGATGCGAGGGGGGTCCGGTGACGGCCATGAGGTGCTGGGTGGGTCGCACGTCGCGCGGGGGCCCCCACACCGGCTTGAGCATCCGCCAGAGGTCGAGCACCTCGTCGGCCGGACCCACGATCGACGAGCACCGGCGGCCCCGGCGCCGGGCTTCGGAGGCGAAGGCCGCGCGTGCCCGGGGCGTGGTCTCGATCGGGATCAGGTTGGCCCCGGTGAACATGGCGCTGCACAGGACCCCGTGCTCGAACCAGCCCCACGCCTGACCACCGAGCGACCAGGCGTCCATCGGGTCGGCCAGCTTGTCGGCGACGAAGCAGTGGGCGACCGGGTCGCGCTGCGTCAATGCGAGCAGCGGCTGCAGGTGGCGCGAGGTCAGGACCCTCAGCTCGCCGTCCACGCGGGCAATCCTGCCAGCCGAGCCCGCGCGAGGCTCCTTGCGGCGCCGGGGGGTGTCGGTGCGCGCGGGTATCCTTCGCGGCGTTCCCATTCGGCCCTCGTGAGGTGACCTGTGCTGCTCCGCATGTCGACGCTGTTCCTGCGCACGCTCCGCGAGGATCCCGCCGATGCCGAGGTCCCGTCCCATCGGCTGCTCGTGCGCGCCGGCTACGTGCGCCGCGTCGCGCCCGGCATCTTCACCTGGCTGCCGCTGGGCTACCGCGTGCTGCGCAACATCGAGCGGATCGTCCGCGACGAGATGGACTCCGCCGGCTTCCAAGAGCTGCACTTCCCGGCGCTGCTGCCGCGTGAGCCCTACGAGCGCTCGAACCGCTGGACCGAGTACGGCCCCAACCTGTTCCGGCTGGCCGACCGGCGCGGCGCGGACTACCTGCTCGGGCCCACGCACGAGGAGATGTTCACGCTCACCGTCAAGGATCTGTACTCCTCGTACAAGGACCTGCCGGTGAGCCTGTACCAGATCCAGACCAAGTACCGCGACGAGGCACGGCCCCGGGCGGGCATCCTGCGCGGGCGCGAGTTCGTCATGAAGGACTCGTACTCGTTCGACACCTCCGACGAGGGCCTGGCCGCCTCGTACGCCAGGCACCGCGACGCCTACATCTCGTTCTTCGACCGCATCGGCCTGAGCTACACGATCGTCTCGGCGATGTCCGGCGCGATGGGCGGCTCGGTCTCCGAGGAGTTCCTGGCCGCCACTCCGATCGGCGAGGACACCTACGTCCGCTGCGACACCTGCGACTACGCCGCCAACGTCGAGGCGGTCGTCACGGTGCCCCCGCCGGCCCAGGACTGGGCGCAGGCGCCGGCCGCCCACGTCGAGGACACCCCGGACACCCCCACCATCGAGACGCTGGTGGACCTGGCCAACGAGCGGTTCCCTCATCCGGATCGGCCGTGGACGGCCGCGGACACGCTCAAGAACGTCTTGCTCATGGTCCGCACGCCCGAGGGGCAGCAGCTGCCGCTGGCGGTGGGCCTGCCCGGGGACCGCGAGGTCGACCTCAAGCGCCTGGAGGCGGCCATCGCGCCGGACTCCGAGCCGCGCCCCTTCGAGCCCGCCGACTTCGCCGCCCGCCCCGAGCTGGCCAAGGGCTACATCGGGCCGGGCGCACTGGGCGAGTCGCGGTTCACCGCCGACGGGCGGCCGCGCATCCGCTACGTGCTGGACCCGCGGATCGTCGACGGGTCCCGCTGGATCACCGGCGCAGACGCGCCGGGTCGGCACGTCTTCGAGTTCATCGCCGGGCGGGACTTCTCCGGCGACGGCACCATCGAGGCCGCCGAGGTCCGCGAGGGCGATCCGTGCCCCGCATGTGCTGCCGAGGGTCGCGCGGGCGCCCTCACCCAGGCGCGCGGCATCGAGATCGGGCACATCTTCCAGCTCGGCCGCAAGTACGCGAACGCCTTGGACCTGACCGTCCTGGACGAGAACGGGAAGTCCGTCGTGGTCACGATGGGCTCGTACGGCATCGGGGTCTCGCGTGCGGTCGCGGCCGTGGCCGAGCAGCACCATGACGAGCGCGGGCTGATCTGGCCGCGTGAGGTGTCACCGGCCGACGTGCACCTGGTCGCCACGGGCAAGGACGACGCGGTGTTCGCCGCCGCCGAGCAGCTGGCGGCCGACCTGTCCGCCGCGGGTCTGCGGGTGCTCTTCGACGACCGTCGCGGCGTTTCGCCGGGCGTGAAGTTCAACGACTCCGAGCTGATCGGCGTGCCGCTCATCGTGGTGGTCGGCAAGAAGCTGGGCGACGGACTGGTGGAGGTCAAGGACCGGGCCTCGGGGGAGCGCACCGACCTGCCGGTCGGGGGTGCCGCGTCGGCGATCGCCGAGCGCGTCGCCGCTCTGCCGTGAGCAGGCCGGAGGAGGAGACCTGGCCGCCCACCGAACCGCTCGGGGCCAGGGCGACCCATCCGCCGGTCGAGCTCGTCGAGACCACCCCCGGGTCGGCCGCCGGCTCAGGCGTCGAGGCGGTCATCTTCGACTGGGGCGGCACCCTGACCCCGTGGCACGTCTTCGACCTGGAGACCACCTGGCGCGCCTACGCGCAGGTCTACGCCCCCGCCGACGCCGCGCGCCTGGCCCGCGCGCTGCACCTCGGCGAGATCGACCGCTGGCAGGCCCAGCACCACAGCGCGGGCGCCAACGGCACCGGCGCCCTTGAGCAGCTGTTCGTGGAGTGCGGGGTGGACGTGGCCTCGCCCCGTCACGGCGAGGCGCTGCAGGCGTACCTGGCGGCCTGGGATCCGCACACGTACGCCGACCCCGACGCGCTCGGCCTGCTCACCGCGCTGCGCGAGCGCAGCATCCGCGTCGGCGTGCTGTCCAACACCATGTGGCCGCGCTGGCACCACGAGGCGGTGTTCGCCCGCGACGGACTGCTGCACCTGCTCGACGGCGCGGTCTACTCCAGCGAGCTGCCGGTCGGCAAGCCGCACGCCGACGCGTTCCAGGCGGCGCTGGCCAGCCTCGACGTCGGCGATCCCGGCCGCGCGGTCTTCGTCGGCGACCGCGAGTGGGACGACGTGCACGGCGCCCAGCAGGTGGGCATGCGGGCGATCCTGGTCCCGCACAGCGCCATCCCCGAGGATCAGCACGGCCCGGTCCGGGGTCGCCCCGACGCGGTCGTCCAGCGCCTGGGCGAGGTCCTCGACCACGTCGACCTGTGGAACACCGGCAGGTGAACGAGCCCGCAGATCACCCCCGCACCCTCCTGACTGAGGGGCTGGGGAGGCGCTGGCACCGACGGCACCAGTAGACCTGCCTGCCCGCCCGTGTGCTCGCCGCGATCCGGGTGCCGCAGCGGTGGCAGGGGCGGCCCGTGCGGCGGAAGACGTACCAACGAGTGTCGGCTTCGGCGTCGCTGGCCCGCTCGGCTGGCCGGGTCCAGCCTCCTGCCGGCTCCGGCCAGAGCCGGTCGCCGGGATCGGTGGTGACGATGAATCCCGCGCGTCGTCCCTCGACCATGAGGCGCACCGCGTCCGACCACAGGCGCTGCAGCTTCGCGCTGCTCACGCGACTTCCCGGCGTGCTCGGATGCAGGCGGTGCCGGAAGAGCAGCTCGGCCCGGTAGATGTTCCCGATGCCCGCGACCACCTGCTGGTCCATGAGCAGGTCCCCGATCGCCCGCTGGGAGGAGCGGCAGTTGCGGACGAACTCCTCAGGCGAGGGGTTGTCGGACAGGGGGTCCGGCCCCAGCCGAGCGCGTCGGGCGCGCACGTCCGCCGGAGTGAGGATGCCGCACTGGGAGGGTCCGACGAGGTCCGCCAGGGCCCGGTCGGTGGCCAGTCTGAGCCGCACCGCACCCTGGGGAGGGGGCCACCAGGAGTCGTCGGCCGAGGTGCCGCCCGGAGCGTCGGCGAACGACCAGGAGCCGTACAGCCCGAGGTGGACGTGCAGCGTGCGAGTGGCGTCGGCGCCGGGATCGCCGAACTCGACGAAGAGATGCTTGCCGTGAGCGAACGCGCCGAGCAGCGTGGTGCCGTCGATCAACCGCGCGCCGTCCGCGAACCGCCCCTGGGGTGACGAGGCGCGGACGGTCGCGCCGGTGAACAGCACGGTCAGCGCATCGGCGATCCGGTGGATGACATGGCCTTCAGGCATCGCCCTACCTCCGCCTGCACCGGAACACGATCATGGCGACGAGGATGCCGGACAGGGCGACCGGGGCGCCGAGCCCCTCGTCCAGGAGTGCCGCCATGTCGTGGGAGAGCAGCCGATGGGCGTGACCGTGACCAGCAGGAGCACGACCCGTGCGACGACCTCTGTCCGGTGCTCGCCCACCGCGGCGCCGATTCCCGGCCGAGGCGCACCATCCGTGATGCCCGCATCGCTGCCGGACGACGGTCCCGAGACCTCCTGGAAGTCGGTGCTCTGCGCGCCGGTCTGCCGGTGGAGGAAGAACCCGTACAGCAGGACCGCGAGCAGGAGGATCGGAACCGCCTGCCGTCCCAGCGCGCGGGTCCTCCGTCGGGTCGTCCCGTCGGCAGCGTTCCTCCAATCCACCGGTTGGGCCCAGCCGGTTCTCGGCAACGGCCGGAGTGCGGCGGGGAGCACGGGCGCCTGCCCGGTGCCGAGCCGGGTCCTCGTCCGATGTCGGAGGGGTGGCATACCGTTCCCGCATGACCCGCCCCGTCACCGACCTCACCCGGCGCGTCGCGCCGTTCCGGGTCGTCAGCGACTATCAGCCCGCCGGCGACCAGCCCGCGGCGATCGCCGAGATCGCCCGGCGGATCGAGGCGGGCGAGCGAGACGTCGTGCTCATGGGCGCCACCGGCACCGGCAAGTCGGCCACGACCGCCTGGCTGGTGGAGCGGCTGCAGCGGCCCGCGCTGGTGATGGCGCCCAACAAGACGCTGGCCGCCCAGCTGGCCAACGAGTTCCGCGAGCTGCTGCCCGACAACGCCGTCGAGTACTTCGTCTCGTACTACGACTACTACCAGCCCGAGGCGTACATCCCGCAGACGGACACCTACATCGAGAAGGACTCCTCGATCAACGAGGAGGTCGAGCGGCTGCGGCACTCGGCGACCAACAGCCTGCTCACCCGCCGGGACGTGCTCGTCGTGGCTACGGTCTCGGCGATCTACGGCCTGGGCACGCCGCAGGAGTACGTGGATCGCATGCTGCGCCTGCGGGTGGGCATGCAGATCGACCGTGACGGGCTGCTGCGCCAGCTCGTCGAGAACCAGTACACGCGCAACGACCTGGCGTTCGAGCGGGGCACGTTCCGGGTCCGTGGCGACACGGTCGAGGTGTTCCCGGTCTACGAGCTGCACCCGGTGCGCATCGAGATGTTCGGCGACGAGGTCGAGCGGCTGATGACCCTGCACCCGGTCACCGGCGAGATCCTCACCGACGACCGGGAGGTCTCGATCTTCCCGGCCACCCACTACGTCGCCGGCCCCGAGCGGATGCAGCGCGCGCTGGGAGGCATCGAGTCCGAGCTGGAGGCACGGCTGGCCGAGCTCACCGAGCAGGGCAAGCTGCTGGAGGCGCAGCGGCTGCAGATGCGCACCTCCTACGACATCGAGATGATGCGCCAGGTCGGCTTCTGCTCGGGCATCGAGAACTACTCCCGGCACATCGACGGCCGCGAGGCCGGCTCCGCACCCAACTGCCTCCTGGACTACTTCCCCGAGGACTTCCTGCTGGTCCTGGACGAGTCGCATGTGACCGTCCCCCAGATCGGCGGCATGTACGAGGGCGACATGTCGCGCAAGCGCACCCTGGTCGACCACGGGTTCCGGCTGCCCAGCGCGGCGGACAACCGGCCGCTGACCTGGGCGGAGTTCCTGGAGCGGATCGGCCAGACGATCTACCTCTCGGCCACCCCGGGGCCCTACGAGCTGGCCAAGGTCGACGGCGACGTGGTCGAGCAGGTCATCCGGCCGACCGGCCTGGTCGACCCGGAGATCGTGCTCAAGCCGACCAAGGGCCAGATCGACGACCTCATGCACGAGATCCGGCTGCGCAGCGAGCGCGGCGAGCGCGTGCTGGTCACCACACTGACCAAGCGGATGGCCGAGGACCTCACCGACTACCTGCTGGAGCAGGGCATCCGGGTCCGATACCTGCACTCCGAGGTCGACACCCTGCGCCGGGTCGAGCTGCTGCGCGAGCTGCGCATGGGCATCTTCGACGTCCTGGTCGGCATCAACCTGCTGCGCGAGGGACTGGACCTGCCCGAGGTGTCGCTGGTGAGCATCCTGGACGCCGACAAGGAGGGGTTCCTGCGCTCGCAGCGCTCCCTGATCCAGACCATCGGCCGGGCCGCGCGCAACGTCTCCGGTCAGGTCCACATGTACGCCGACACGATCACCGACTCGATGCAGGTCGCCATCGACGAGACCAACCGGCGCCGCGCGCGGCAGGTCGCCTACAACGCCGAGCGCGGGATCGACCCGCAGCCGCTGCGCAAGAAGATCGCCGACATCACCGACCTGCTGGCCAGCGAGGACGCCGACACCGAGCAGTGGCTGGCCACCGCCGCGACGATGGGCTCGGGTCGCTCGCAGTCCCGGGGCCGGGGCAGCGCCCGGCGCCCCGCCGCCGCGCCTGACGCACCCGCCGCCTCGTCGCGCGCCGACCTGCCCGCCGGCGAGCTCGCCGCGCTCATCCAGGACCTCACCGAGCAGATGCACGCGGCCGCGGCGAACCTGCAGTTCGAGGTCGCCGCCCGGTACCGCGACGAGGTCTCCGAGCTCAAGCGCGAGCTGCGCGGGATGATCGCCGCCCAGTAGCCCCGCGCCCGGTGGCCCGGGTCAGTCCGGCGGCGGGTCGGCACCGGCGCTCGGCCCCCGGGATCGTGCACGTGCTCCCGCTCGGCGCGGCTCGAAGCCCACCTGTGGGCTCGGGTGTTGCGTGCCAGAATGGACGCCGTTCGTCCGGCTCGACCGGACGGGACGGCCCGGATCCCAGGAGGACGTGCGTGGAGGTTTCGGCAGGCCTGTGGGCGGTCACGCTGCTCGGCCTGACGCTCGTCATCGTCGCCGACCTGGTCATCGTGGACCGCCGGCCGCATCCCTTCACCCCGAAGGAGGCGACCCGCTGGGTCCTGTTCTACGTCGCGCTCGCGCTGCTGTTCGCCGGGTTCCTCGCGGTCCGGTTCGGCCACCCCTATTCGGGGGAGTTCCTGGCCGGCTACATCACCGAGTACTCGCTCAGCGTGGACAACCTGTTCGTGTTCATGGTCATCATGTCCTCGTTCATGGTGCCCGAGGAGCATCGGCACCGGGTGCTCACGATCGGCATCGCGATCGCGCTGGTGCTGCGCGGGATCCTCATCGTGGTGGGCGCGGCGATCATCGAGCAGTTCGCGGCGACGTTCTTCGTGTTCGGATTCTTCCTGGCCTGGACCGCGCTGAGCGTCTGGCGCTCGGCCGACAGCGAGCCCAACCCCGACGGCAACGCGCTGATCAGGCTGGTCGAGCGCCGGGTCCCGACCACCCGGGAGTACCCCGGCACCAAGCTCGTCGTGCGGGTGCACGGCCGTCGGCACGTCACCCCGATGGCGCTGGTGATGGTCGCCATCGGCACCACCGACCTGCTCTTCGCCCTGGACTCGATCCCGGCCGTCTTCGGGCTCACCCAGGAGCCCTATCTGGTGTTCACGGCCAACGCCTTCGCCCTCATGGGGCTGCGCCAGCTGTACTTCATGCTCCACGGCATGCTCGACCGGCTCATCTACCTGTCCAAGGGGCTGGCGATCATCCTGGGCTTCATCGCGGTGAAGCTGATCCTGCATGCACTGCACGAGACGACCGACCTGCACGTGCCCGAGATCGGCATCCTGTTCTCGCTGGCCTTCATCATCGTCACGCTGGCCATCACCGCGATCGCCAGCCTGGTCGCCGTCCGGCGGCACCCCGAGCTGGTGGAGAGCAGCGCCGAGGTGCACGCCGAGCACCGCTCCGAGCTGGTCCGCGGCGCGGCGCTGAGCCACCTCCCCTCGGAGGGGCAGGCGCCCGACGACGGCCGGGAGCCGTTGTCGGAGGGCTGACCTAGGATTCCGGGGTGGACCAGCACCATCGCGATCGCCTGACGGTCCGTGGGGCCCGCGAGCACAACCTGAAGGACATCTCCGTCTCGATCCCGAGGGATGCGCTGGTGGTATTCACCGGGCTCTCGGGCTCGGGCAAGTCCAGCCTCGCGTTCGACACGATCTTCGCCGAGGGCCAGCGCCGCTACGTCGAGTCGCTCAGTGCGTACGCCCGGCAGTTCCTGGGCCAGATGGACAAGCCGGACGTCGACTTCATCGACGGACTGAGCCCGGCGGTCTCCATCGACCAGAAGTCCACCTCGCGCAACCCGCGCTCCACGGTCGGCACCATCACCGAGGTCTACGACTACCTGCGCCTGCTGTTCGCCCGCATCGGCAAGCCGCACTGCCCCCAGTGCGGTCGCCCGGTGGGCCGGCAGTCCCCGCAGCAGATCGTCGACCAGGTGCTGGAGCTGGCCGAGGGCACCCGGTTCCAGGTGCTCGCGCCGGTGGTGCGCGAGCGCAAGGGCGAGCACGTCGAGCTGTTCCGCTCGCTGCAGACCCAGGGGTTCAGCCGGGCCCGGGTGGACGGTGCCGTGATCTCGCTGAGCGAGCCGCCGACCCTGAAGAAGACCGAGAAGCACACCGTCGAGGTGGTCGTGGACCGGCTGGCGGTCAAGGCCGGCTCGCGGCGCCGGCTCACCGACTCGGTGGAGACCGCGCTGCGGCTGTCCGGGGGAGTGGTCAGCCTGGAGTTCGTCGACGCCCCGGCCGACGACCCGGAGCGCGAGCGGCTGTTCAGCGAGCACCTGGTCTGCACGTACGACGGGCTGTCCTTCGAGGAGCTCGAGCCGCGCTCGTTCTCCTTCAACTCCCCGTTCGGCGCCTGCCCGACCTGCACCGGCCTGGGCACGCGCATGGAGGTCGACCCCGAGCTGATCGTGCCCGACCCGGACCTGAGCCTGGCCGAGGGCGCCATCGCGCCGTGGAGCAGCGGGCACGTCTCCGAGTACTACGGCCGGCTGCTCGGCGCCCTGGCCCAGGAGTTCGGCGCCGACGAGGTCACCCCCTACGCGCAGCTGCCCGCCGACCTGCGCCACGCGCTCATGCACGGCCATCAGCACCA
Organism: uncultured Bifidobacteriaceae bacterium; assembly: GCA_964418695.1. Lineage (GTDB taxonomy): Bacteria > Actinomycetota > Actinomycetes > S36-B12 > CAIYMF01 > Prado023. The sequence continues at coordinate 131,570 of CAYQMN010000007.1, forward strand.
GGTGCACGTCAAGTACCGGAACCGCTACGGCCGTGAGCGGTCCTACTCCACGGGGTTCGAGGGCGCGATCCCGTTCGTCACCCGCCGGCACGCGGAGTCCGAGAGCGACACCGCGCGCGAGCGCTACGAGGGGTTCATGCGCGAGGTGCCGTGCGCCGCGTGCCAGGGCGCCCGGCTCAAGCCGGTCTCGCTGGCCGTCACGGTGGGCGGGGCGAGCATCGCCCAGATCGCCGACCTGCCGATCGGGGAGGCGGCGGCCTTCCTGGCCGACCTGGACGTGTCCGACCGCGACGCCCAGATCGCCACCCGAGTGCTCAAGGAGGTCAACGAGCGGCTGGCCTTCCTGCAGGACGTGGGCCTGCACTACCTGAGCCTGTCCCGGCCGGCGGGCACGCTGGCCGGCGGCGAGGCGCAGCGCATCCGGCTGGCCACCCAGATCGGCTCGGGGCTGGTCGGCGTGCTGTACGTCCTGGACGAGCCGAGCATCGGCCTGCACCAGCGCGACAACCACCGGCTGATCGAGACGCTGGTGCGGCTGCGCGACCTGGGCAACACGCTGATCGTCGTCGAGCACGACGAGGACACCATCCGGACCGCCGACTGGGTGGTCGACATCGGCCCGGGCGCCGGCGAGCACGGCGGTCAGGTGGTCGTGTCCGGCCCGGTCGAGGACCTGCTCAGCCACCCCGACTCGATCACGGGGGCCTACCTGTCCGGGCGTCGGCACATCGAGGTCCCTGCCCGCAGACGCAAGGTGGACCGCGCCCGAATGCTGACGGTCGAGGGCGCCCGGGAGCACAACCTGCGCAACGTGACCGCGCAGTTCCCGCTGGGCTGCTTCGTGGCGGTGACCGGGGTGAGCGGGTCGGGGAAGTCCACGCTGGTCAACGACGTGCTCTACAGCGTGCTGGCCCGGGACCTCAACCGGGCTCGCGGGGTGCCCGGCCGGCATCGGCGGGTCACCGGCTTGGAGCACCTGGACAAGGTGGTCCACGTCGACCAGAGCCCGATCGGGCGCACGCCGCGCTCCAACCCGGCCACCTACACCGGAGTCTTCGACCACGTGCGCAAGCTCTTCGCCTCCACCCAGGAGGCCAAGATCCGCGGCTACCTGCCCGGCCGCTTCTCGTTCAACGTCAAGGGCGGCCGGTGCGAGGCGTGCATGGGCGACGGCACCATCAAGATCGAGATGAACTTCCTGCCCGACGTGTACGTCCCGTGCGAGGTCTGCCGGGGCGCCCGATACAACCGGGAGACCCTCGAGGTGCACTACAAGGGCAAGTCGATCGCCGAGGTGCTGGACATGCCCATCGAGGAGGCGCAGCACTTCTTCGAGGCGATCCCGGCGATCGCCCGGCACCTGAGGACCCTGGCCCAGGTGGGTCTGGGCTACGTTCGCCTGGGCCAGCCCGCCCCGACCCTGTCCGGCGGCGAGGCGCAGCGGGTCAAGCTGGCCAGCGAGCTGCAGCGGCGATCGACGGGCCGCACGATCTACGTCCTCGACGAGCCGACCACGGGCCTGCACTTCGAGGACGTCCGCAAGCTGCTGGGCGTCCTGCACTCGCTGGTCGAGAAGGGCAACTCGGTGCTGGTGATCGAGCACAACCTCGACGTCATCAAGACCGCCGACTGGGTGGTCGATCTCGGGCCCGAGGGCGGCTCGGGCGGCGGGACGATCGTGGCCACCGGCACGCCCGAGCAGGTGGCCCGCAACGAGGCCAGCCACACGGGCCGGTTCCTACGTGGTGTCCTCGCCGGTGCCCGGGTCCCCGCCTAGCCTCGGTCTGCCGAGCCGGCTGTGGACGGGCGCGGAGCCTGCTCACCGATGGCGACCCAGTTCCACGCGGGCGCCGAGGATCGGGGTAACGCGTCACGAGGGGCACGTCTGGCCCGGTCCTCGGCCCGTGAGATCGTCCGGCGCTCAGGCAGCGAGGCTCACCGCCCCAGTTCCGGGACCTGCTGGTTGTAGACCGATCCGCCCGGCGCCAGGGGGGAGGAGGGATGGGCCTCGTCCGGGACCTGCCCGTCGTAGATCGAGCCGCCCGGGGTGTTGGGGCCGAGGTTGACCGACTGCTCCGGCGCGGTCGGGGCTGCGCTGTCGCGGTTGGTGGCCACCATCGCCACCGCGATGAGGGCGACGAGGGCGGCGACCACGGCGCAGGCGGTCACGAGCAGAGTGCGGCGGGACTTCGACGGGCTCTTGGCGGTGATGACGGCGGTCTCGACGGTGGCGGCCATGGCTGGCTCCTTTCCTCGGGCTCCTGGGTGGGGCCGGTGAGCCCACGCTGGCGTCCTGCGGTAACGGTGAGCCCCACGTCTGGGTATCAGCGTGGTGTCAGCGCGGATCCCGGCAGTGCCAGGGTCATTGACCGGGCCCGATGTCGAGTCCACACTCCAATCACCCGCGCGACCGGCACGTGGTGCGCAGCCGCCGGGGCAACGGCGGGAGGTGACGGGCGTGGCGATCCAGCTGCTCGGCGCCACCCGCGTCGCGGACTCCGACGTGACCCTCGGCCCGCGCGACCGGGTGATCCTCAGCGCCTTGTGCGTCGCCCCCGGCCAGCCCGTCTCCGCCGAGGGCCTGGCCGACGCCCTGTGGGGCGAGGTGCCGCCCAGAACGTGGCCCAAGGTGGTGCAGGGCTCGATCATGCGCTTGCGCAAGGCACTGGGCCCCACGGCCGTCGAGACCACGGCGGGCGGCTACCGGATGACACTGGCGGACGGCCAGCTCGACACCACCCAGTTCGAGCGCCGGGTCGCCCGCGGGCGGGAGTTCCTGGTCCTCGACCAGCCTGAGCGTGCGATCGTGGAGCTGGGCCGCGCGGTCGCGCTCTGGCAGGGCGACCCCTTCCCCGATCTCCCCGACTGGGACCCGGCCCGAGCCGAGGCATCGCGGCTGCGCGAGATCCGCCTCGCCGTGGACGAGGACCTGATCGACGCCCACGTGGCCAGCGGGCGGACCGCGGAGGCCGTGGCCCTGGCCGCGTCACTGGTGGCCCGGGAGCCCTACCGCGAGCGGCGATGGTGGCAGCTCGCCCTCGCGCAGTACCGCTGTGGACGGCAAGCGGAAGCCCTCGACACGCTTCGCAGTGCGCGAGCCACGCTCCGCGACGAGCTCGGACTGGACCCGAGCTCCGATCTGCTCGACCTGGAGCGGCGCATCCTCGATCAGGACCCCGGGCTCGCGGGCGGGCAGACAGCCGGCGGCGGCTCCCGGACGACCTGTCCGTACCGCGGCCTGCGGCCCTTCGACAGCGACGACGCCGACTGGTTCTTCGGCCGCGGGCGGGTCGTCGCCGAGGCGATGCGGCGCATCGGCGAACACCGGCTCCTGGTCGTGTCCGGGCCGTCGGGCAGCGGGAAGTCCTCGCTCGTGCGCGCCGGGCTGATCCCCGCGCTGGCGCGCCAGGGGCGCGCGGCCACCGTCGTCACCCCCGGCGCGGACTCGCTGGCCGCCCTTGCAGCGGCACGGGCCGCGCTCCCCGCCGATGGCGTGCTGGTGGTCGATCAGCTCGAGGAGGCGTTCGCCAGCACCGCCGGGACCCGGGCGGCCGGCGAGCTCCTCGACGAGCTGGGCCGGCTGGTCGACGACGGGATGACCGTCGTCGTCACGCTGCGAGCCGATCACCTCGGCGGGCTGGCGCAGAGCCCGCGGATGTCGGCGCTGGCCGAGCGTGGCCTGCTGCTGCTCACTCCCATGACCGAGGAGGAGCTGCGCGAGGCGATCGAGGGGCCCGCTCGGGTCGTCGGCCTGATCCTGGAGCCCGGCCTGGTCGACGTGCTCGTGCGGGAGGTCGCGCAGGCTCCCGGCGGGCTGCCTCTGCTGTCCCACGCGCTGGCCGAGACCTGGGGGCAGCGCGAAGGAGCGGTCATGACGGTCGAGGGCTACCGCGCGACCGGCGGCATCACCTCGGCCGTGGCCCGATCCGCCGATCGCCTCTTCGAGTGCCTGAGCGCCGAGGATCGCGACGTCCTGCGCTCGGTGATGCTGCGGCTCGTCGTGCCCACGAACGCGGGGGAGCCCATCGCCGCCCGGGTGCCGGCCAGGGTCTTCGCCGGCTCCCCTCGCGGTCCGGCCGTGCTCGACATGCTCGTGCGCAGCCGTCTGGTGACGACGACCGGCGACAGCGCCACACTCGCGCACGAGTCCGTGATCCGGGCCTGGCCCCGGCTGCGGACGTGGCTCGACGAGGACGTCGCGGGGCAGCGGATGCTGTCCCACCTGCAGGTCGCCGCCGATACCTGGGACACGCTCGGGCGCCCCAAGGACGAGCTCTATCGGGGTGCCCGGCTGGCGGCCGCCCTCGAGTGGCGAGCGCGCAGGGACGCGTCCCTGACCGAGGTGGAGGAGCAGTTCCTCGACGCGGGAGCCGCCCACGCCGACGCCAAGCAGGTCGCCCAGGCCCGCGCGCACGCCCTGCAGTTCCGGCGCAACCGGCAGCTGCGCGGTGCCCTGGGCGCCGTCATCGCCCTGTTGGCCCTGGCCCTCATCGCCGGGGGTCTTGCCGGAGCCAGTGCACGTCGGGCTGGCACAGCAGCGACCCTGGCCGCCGACGAGGCCTCCCGCGCGGACGCTGCCGCGGTGGAGGCCCTGGCCGCCCGGCTGGCGTCCACCGCGCTCGCGCAGTCCAACGAGACCCTGTCGCTGCTGCTGGCCAGGCAGGCCGTGGCAACGGCGGACAACACCGTCACGCAGGGCGCCCTGCTCACCACGCTGGCGCGCGCGCGTGGCCTGGTCGGCATGGCCCATCCACTCTTCCCGCCCTGGACCGGGACGCGGGACCACCAGTTCAGCCCCGACGGTCGCAGCCTGTTGGTGCTCGACATCGGCCTGAACCTGCTCGACACCTCGACGGGGTTCAGTCGGTACGGCCTCCTGACCGACCTCATGACGCCACGCGTGGACTACGACGTCTACCCGGCCGGCTTCATCGACGAGGGCGCGATCGCGGTGGCCAGCCGGATGTCGAACGAGGGTTCGGCGTCCGGGGAGCGCCGACTCGTGCTTGTCGACATCGACGTCGCGACGGGCGACCGGGTCGGGGAGCCTCAGGACGTCCCGCATGCGCGGGCGTGCTGCGAGAAGGTGCGCAGCTCGGAGAGGCTGCGCATCTCACCGGATGGACGGACCCTCGTCTCGGTGCTCGAGGGAAAGGTTCGGCTGTGGCACTGGCGGGGCGGCCGCTGGCAGGGCCCGGTCAGCGTCGCGCTCCCGGGTCTGCCCGCGCGGGACCCGTCGCAGGACGATCTCGAGCGCGTCACGTACAGCGCGGATGGCGGTCGGGCCGCCGTGCTCCTGCGCATCGGACCTGACCAGAGCGAGCGCCGGGTGGTCGCCGTGGTCGACACCTCGACCGCACGCCTCCTCGGACCGGTGCTCGTCTCCGATCCCGACGGGGGCGGAGTGGTCCACGCCGCCCTCTCGCCCGACGGTCGGCGGCTGCTGGTCGGCGAGGCCGACGGTCGCGTGCAGATCCGGACACTGGGCGCCGGAGTCGCCACGCTGGCGGTCCGGGGCTCGTCGCCGGCCACGAACCTCGCCTGGTCGTCCGACGGCGGTCGCGTGGCACTGGCCCGCAGGGACGGCAGCACGGACGTGTACTCGCTGCGCGCGGCCCGGCTCGAGGCGACGCTGGGGGGCAATGACGAGGCCAGCGCGCTGGCGTTCGTGGGAGCCAACGGCCTGATCCGCCAAGGGCTCAACGGCACGATCGCGCGCTTCGACCTGGCATCGATCTCCCCGGTGGTGCAGCGCATCCCGGCTCGGGGAATTGCCCAGCTCGCCTCCGCCGGGGGTGTGCTCGCGGTCGGCCGCGACGACGGAGGCATCTCACTGCTCGATGCCCACACCCTGCGCGGTCTCGGACCCGACCTGCGGCTCGACGGCGCGGACGGCATCCCGGGCAGCAAGGCACCTGAGGCGGTGAGCCCACGGGTGACCGCCCTCGCCGTGCTGCCCGACGCCTCGGCGGTGGTGGCCGCGGATCGGGCCGGGCACGTGCGCATGTGGTCGCTGCCCGGTCGCAGGCTCCTGTGGTCGATGGACGACTCCCCGGCGGCGTTGCTCGCCGTGTCGCCCGACGGACGCCACCTCGCGGCCGTCGGCACAGTGCCTGCCAGGGCCGGCGACAGGGTGACCACGCGGTTCAGGGTGTGGGACCTCGCGACCCATGACGAGCTCATCCGTGACGACTACACGGACCTTCCGTACTCGATCTCGGGGACGGACAAGCTCGAGCAGCTCACGCCCACGCCGCTGTCGATCGCCTTCTCCCCCGACTCCACGAAGGTCGCCGTCTCCTACGCCGAGCTGATCCTGATGGCATACGGCATCGACCAGCGCAAGAGGATCGGCTGGTTCTCGCTCCCCACCACGGGCGAGCCCCTGTCGGCAGTGGCCTTCTCCAGCGACAGCACGACGATCGTGGGAACGGCGGGGGACTCGCTCGAGGCCTGGACCTTGGCGAGTCATCAGCCGGTGACCTCGTCCTGGATACGCGGGGTTCGCGGTGACACGACGATGGCCCCCAGCGCCGACGGCCGGTGGCTGGTCATCTCCGACCCCGCCTCGATCATCGTCGTCGACCGCAGCTCGCTTCGGGTGGCCGTCCCGACGTTGGTGCTGCCCTCGACCGGCGGGGCAGCGACGGCCTTCGCGCTGGCAGCCATGTCGGATGGCCGGATGGCCGTGGGCACGTCCAACAGCCTCATCGCCCTGGACATGGACGCCGTGCGCGCGGAGCAGGCCGCATGCAGGCTCGCGGGCCGACGCCTGACGCGGGCGGAGTGGGAGCTCCACCTGCCGGGGGCGCTGTACGCGCCCGCTTGCCCGTGACGACCGCCCAGGGACGTGCCCCATGCTCGAGGGACTCCCTCAGGGTCCGTCGGGCCGGAGCCGTGGCAGTCTGCGATACCGCCCACCAGCGGGGCATTGCGCTGCCCCGAGCCGATCAACCCACCCGCCCCGGTGGATTGAGGCCTAGGCTGGCGCCCGACGACGACCAGGAGGGGACGCGAATGGGTCCGGAGGGCTGTTCCGGGGAGTGCGGCTGCGGCGCGCGCAGCGCCGTCACGGATGTACGGGAGCCGGTGGGGGCACAGAGTGGGAGCCGGGGCTCGGTCGGCATGTCCCGGCGCGGCGTGCTCGTGGGCAGCGCGGTGGTCGCAGCCTCCCTGGCGCTGACGGCATGCGGGGACACATCGCAGGCCGAGACGACCCCCACCCCCACTCCCGAGAAGACGACCCCCACCGCTCAGGAGACCCCGAAGGACGACGAGTCCAGCCCGGCGACCGGCGGCGAGGAGCTGACCACCACCACCGCGTTCCCCACCGGCGGCGGGGTGGTCGTGGGCAGCTCGATCGGCACCGTGGTGGTCACCCAGCCCGCCGACGGCGAGTTCAAGGCGTTCAGCGCTCGCTGCCCGCACGCGGGATGCACGGTCCGCGAGGTCAAGGAGAACGTCATCGAGTGTCCGTGTCACGGCAGCACCTTCGACGCCTCGACCGGCGAGCACCTGGAGGGCCCGGCGCCGCGCGGGCTGTCTCCGGTGGGCATCACGGTCAGTGGCGACAAGGTGCTGCTGGCCTGACTTGACCGCCGACTTCCGGCCGGCGCCGGGGCAGATCCCGACCGAGCCGGGCGTCTACCGGTTCCGGGACGAGACCGGCCGCGTCATCTACGTCGGCAAGGCCAAGAGCCTGCGCTCCCGGCTGACGTCCTACTTCCAGGAACCGGCCGGCCTGCACCCGCGCACCCGCACCATGGTGAGCACCGCCCGCTCGGTGGACTGGGTGGTGGTCGCCACCGAGGTCGAGGCGCTGCAGCTGGAGTACTCCTGGATCAAGGAGTTCGACCCGCGCTTCAACGTGCGCTACCGCGACGACAAGTCCTACCCGTACCTCGCGGTCACGGTGGGGGAGGAGTTCCCGCGGGCGCTGGTCATGCGCGGCGAGAAGCGCCCGGGCGTGCGGTACTTCGGGCCCTACGCCCATGCCTGGGCGATCCGCGAGACGGTGGACCAGCTGCTGCGCGTGTTCCCGATGCGCACCTGCAGCAAGGGCGTGTTCCGCAGCGCCCGCGCGGCCGGGCGGCCCTGCCTGCTGGGCTACATCGACAAGTGCTCGGCGCCGTGCGTGGGCAACGTGACGCCCGAGGAGCATCGGGCGATCGTCGAGGACTTCTGCGCGTTCATGGCCGGCGGCTCCGCGCCCTTCGTGCGCAGCCTGCAGGAGCGGATGACCGCCGCGGCCGCGGGCCTGGACTTCGAGCGTGCGGCCCGGCTGCGCGACGACCTGTTCGCGCTGCAGCGCGCGCTGGAGCGCAACGCCGTGGTGCTGCCGCCCGGCACCGACGCCGACGTCGTGGGGATCGCCGCCGACGAGCTGGAGGCCAGCGTGCGCATGTTCCACGTCCGCGACGGCCGGGTGCGCGGCGAGCGCGGGTTCATCGTCGAGCGCGTGGACGACGCCGACGAGGGCCGACTCGTGGTGACGCTGCTGGAGCAGCTGTTCGCCGATCCCGACGTGGACGTGCCACGCAGCTTCCTGGTCGGCGTGCCGATCGCGCAGGCCGACCTGGACCTCGTGCTGCCGTGGCTGGAGAGCCGGCGCGGCGGCCCGGTTCGGATCACGGCGCCCAAGCGCGGCGACAAGCGGGCCCTGCTGGAGACGGTCACCCGCAACGCCGCCCAGTCGCTGGCCACCCACAAGCTGCGTCGGTCCGGCGATCTGACCACTCGCAGCCAGGCGCTCACCGAGCTGGTCGAGGCGCTGGACCTGCCGGCCGCGCCCCTGCGAATCGAGTGCTTCGACGTCTCCCACCTGGGCGCCGACGACGTGGTGGCGGCGATGGTCGTCTTCGAGGACGGGCTGCCCCGGCCCAGCGAGTACCGACGGTTCGCGATCAAGGGCTTCCAGGGGCAGAACGACGTGGCCGCGATCTCGGAGGTGCTGGGCCGCCGGTTCCGCCGCCTGGCCCGAGCCACGGCCGAAGCGGCCGAGGCCGGCGAGCCCGCCGCGGCCGAGTCATCCGAGGGCGAGGTCAACCCGGTCCAGGGCGGAGTCTCGACCGGCTCGACCGGCGAGCCCGCCGCGGACGCCGAGCCCGGCCGGGAGCGCCCGCGATTCGCCTACCCGCCCAGCCTGGTCGTGATCGACGGCGGCCCGCCCCAGGTGGAGGCGGCCGCCGCGGCGATGGCCGCGCAGGGCGTCCACGACATCCCGGTGGTGGGTCTGGCCAAGCGCCTGGAGGAGGTCTGGCTGCCCGGCGAGGCCGACCCGGTCATCCTGCCCCGCACCAGCCAGGGCCTCTATCTGCTGCAGCGGGTGCGCGACGAGGCCCATCGCAGCGCGATCACCTACCAGCGCCAGCGCCGCGCGACCCGGCTGACCGCCAGCGAGCTGGACGGCATCCCCGGCCTGGGCCCGGCCCGGCGCAAGGCGCTGCTGGCCCGGTTCGGATCGGTGAAGCGGCTGCGCCGGGCCAGCCCGACCGAGATCGCGGAGGTGCCCGGGATCAGCCCGGCTCTGGCGGAGCGGATCCTGGCCGCGCTGCTGGCTGCGGCCGCAGCACCGGCGGTCAACCTGACGACGGGGGAGGTCATCGGCGACGATGCCCCTGTGACCGAGCTGCCGGACCTCGCATGAAGCACTCATCCTCCCTGGCCCAGCTGGAGCTGCTGCTGGTCTCCGGCATGTCCGGTGCGGGCCGGTCCTCGGCCGCGCGCGTGCTGGAAGACCTGGGCTGGTTCGTCATCGACAACCTCCCGCCCAAGATGCTCGTGCCCACCGTCAAGCTGCTGGTGAAGCACGGCTCCACCGACCGGGTCGCGGTGGTCGCCGACGTGCGTGGCGGGCGACTGTTCCACCAGCTCGCTCCGGCGATGGCCGAGGCCCTGGCCCTGGGCGCCGACCTCAAGGTGATGTTCCTGGAGTCCTCGGACGAGGCGCTGGTGCGCCGCTTCGAGTCGACTCGCCGGCCGCATCCCCTCCAGGCCGACGCCGGTCTGCTGGACGCGATCCACCGCGAGCGCGACCGGCTCGGGGACATCCGGGCGCAGGCCGACCTGGTGATCGACACCTCGACCCGATCCATCCACGACCTGCGCCGCCTGATCACCGCGGCCTTCGAGGAGGGGGAGCCGGCCCGGCTGCGGGCCACGGTGATGTCCTTTGGCTTCAAGTACGGGCTGCCCCTGGACGCTGACTTCGTCGCCGACCTGCGCTGGCTGCCCAACCCGTTCTGGATCCCCGAGCTGCGCGAGCTGCGCGGCATCGACGCCCCGGTCAACGACTACGTCGTCGCCCAGCAGGGCGCCAGGGAGTTCCTCGACCGCTACACGGCCGTCATCGACCTGGCCACCGAGGGCTACCTGCGCGAGGGCAAGCGGTTCGCCACGATCGCGGTCGGCTGCACGGGGGGCAAGCACCGGTCGGTGGCGATCGCGGAGAACCTGGCCGCACGGCTGGTGAAGGTGGGCCTGGAGATCACGGTCGTCCACCGAGACCTGGGGCGCGAGTGAGCCCGGGCAGGGGCCGAGTGGCGCCGCGCCGCAAGAACCGGGGGGTCCCGGTCGTGGCGCTGGGTGGCGGGCATGGGCTGGCGGTATCGCTGCGCGCGCTGCGCGGGGTCACCGAGCAGCTCACGGCGGTGGTCGGGATGGCCGACGACGGGGGGTCCAGCGGCCGGCTGCGCCGCGAGCTCGGGGTGCCGCCCCCGGGCGACCTGCGGATGGCGCTGGCGGCGCTGTGCGGCGACGACGTCTGGGGGCGCACCTGGAGCGGAGTCGTGCAGCACCGATTCAGCGCCGGCGAGCTGACCGGGCACGCGGTGGGCAACCTGCTGGTGGCGACCTTGTGGGAGCAGACCGGCAGCGTGGTGGAGGGCCTGGACTGGGTGGGCTCCCTGCTGGAGGCCCAGGGTCGGGTGCTGCCGGTCTGCACCGTCGGGCTGGACATCGTCGCCGAGGTGCTCGACGCCCCGGGGCACCCGGGCGTGAGCACCGTACGCGGCCAGTCGACCGTCGCGGTCACCTCCGGGTCCGTGCTGAGGATCGGGATCGAGCCGGCCGACCCGCCCGCCTGCCCGGAGGCGCTGGCGGCCATCGAGCACGCGCACGCACTGGTGATGGGCCCGGGCTCCTGGTACACGTCAGTGGTGGCCAGTCTGCTGGTGCCGGGCATCCGGGAGGCCATCGTCAAAGCCGACGCCCAGCGCATCCTCGTGCTCAACCTGATCGCGCAGACGGGGGAGACCAGCGGGTTCAGCCCGCAGAGCCACCTCGACGTGCTGGCCGAGACGTTCCCGGAGCTGACCTTCGACGTGGTCCTGGCCGACCCCGACCATGTGCCCGAGGTGGCTGCGGTCCGGGCGGCAGCCCGCCGGCTCGGTGCCCAGCTGGTGCTGCGCCCGATCGCCGACCGTGCGGCCGGTCCTGGCCATCACGACCCGATCGGCCTGGGGAGGGCCTTCGGCGAGCTGGTGGGCCGTGGCAGTATTCCGGCATGGCGATGACCGCGGGGGTCAAGGACGAGTTGGCCCGGCTTCAGGTTCCGCGGCGCTGCTGCCGCAAGGCTGAGGTCTCGGCTCTGCTGCGGTTCGCCGGCGGGCTGCACCTGGTCGGCGGTCGCGTGGTCGTGGAGGTCGAGCTGGACACCGGCGCCGCCGCCCGCCGCGTCCACAAGCTGCTGGAGCAGGAGTACAACCACGGGAGCAGCTTCACGGTGGTGCAGTCGCCGGGCACCCGCCGCGGCAATCGCTACGTGCTCACCGTGGCCAAGGACGGCCCGCAGCTGGCTCGCCAGACCGGTCTGCTGGACTCGTCGGGGCGCCCGGTCCGCGGGCTGCCGCCGGCGCTGGTCAACGGGCGGCTCTGCGACGCCGAGTCCGTCTGGCGCGGCGCGTTCCTGGCGCACGGCTCCTTGACCGAGCCGGGGCGCTCGGCCGCGCTGGAGATCTCCTGTCCCGGGCACGAGGCGGCCCTCTCGCTGGTCGGTGCCGCGCGCCGCCTGGGGATCCCGGCGAAGGCCCGCGAGGTGCGCGGCGTCGAGCGGGTGGTCATCCGCGACGGCGACGCCATCAGCGCGATGCTCACCCGGCTGGGCGCGCACGAGTCGGTGCTGGCCTGGGAGGAGCGGCGGATGCGCCGTGAGGTCCGGGCCACCGCCAACCGGCTGGCCAACTTCGACGACGCCAACCTGCGCCGCTCGGCGCGCGCGGCGGTCGCGGCCGGGGCGCGCGTGGAGCGTGCGCTGCAGATCCTCGGCGACGACATTCCCGAGCACCTGGCCACCGCCGGCCGGCTGCGCCTGGAGCACAAGCAGTCGAGCCTGGAGGAGCTCGGCGCGCTGGCCGACCCGCCGATGACCAAGGACGCCATCGCCGGGCGCATCCGCCGCCTGCTCGCGATGGCCGACAAGCGCGCCGCCGAGCTGGGCATCCCCACCACCGAGGACGCCGCCCCGGCCGACTGAGCATCGGAGCCGGCGATCCAGGGGGAGTGATCTGCTGCCAACAGGCTTGTGCGCCCGCGCCTGCATAGGCTCACGCCTGCAAGGTGGTAGTCCCGCGCACCCCATCCTCAGGGAGTCCCCGTGAAGAACCTCTCCGACCTTGACGTCGCCGGCAAGACAGTGCTGCTGCGGGCCGACTTCAACGTCCCGCTGGCCAAGGACGGCTCCGGCGTCATCACCGACGACGGCCGCATCGTGGCCAGCCTGCCCACCATCAAGACCCTGACCGACGCCGGCGCCAAGGTCCTGGCCGTCGCTCACCTCGGCCGCCCGAAGGGCGTCGGCTTCGAGGCCTCCGGCTCGCTGGCCCCGGTGGCCGCGCGCCTGGGTGAGCTGCTCGGCAAGCCCGTCGCGCTGGCCTCGGACGTGACCGGCGACTCCGCGAAGGCGACCGCCGCGGCTCTGCAGCCCGGCGACGTCGCCCTGCTGGAGAACGTCCGCTTCGACGCCCGCGAGACCAGCAAGGACCACGCCCAGCGCCAGGAGCTGGCTGCCGAGCTGGCCGCGCTGGCCGACGTCTACGTCTCCGACGGCTTCGGGGTGGTGCACCGCAAGCAGGCCTCGGTGACCGACGTCGCCGAGCTGCTGCCGGCGGCCGCGGGCCTGCTGGTCGAGAAGGAGGTCACGTCCTTCTCCCAGGTGCTGGCCGACCCGGCCCGGCCCTACGTGGTGATCCTGGGCGGGTCCAAGGTCTCGGACAAGCTGGGCGTCATCAACAACCTCATCGACAGCGTCGACCGGCTGCTCATCGGCGGCGGCATGGCGTACACGTTCCTGGCCGCCCAGGGTCACACGGTCGGCGACTCGCTGCTGGAGGCCGACCAGATCGAGACGGTCAAGGGCTACGTGGCCAAGGCCGCGGAGAAGGGCATCGAGCTGCTGATCCCGGTCGACACCCGCGTCTCGGTGGCGTTCCCGTCCAAGGAGACCCCGGCGCCGGAGAACAAGGTCGTGCCCAGCTCGGAGATCCCCGACGGCTGGATGGGCCTGGACATCGGCCCGGAGACGATCGAGCTGTTCTCCAGCAAGGTCGCCGACGCCAAGACGGTCGTCTGGAACGGCCCGATGGGCGTCTTCGAGTTCGACGCGTTCGCCGCCGGCACGCTGCAGGTCGCCCAGGCGATCGCCGCGTCCGGGGCGTTCTCGGTCATCGGCGGTGGCGACTCCGCCGCCGCCGTCCGCCAGCTCGGCCTGGAGGACGGCTTCTCACACATCTCAACCGGCGGTGGTGCCTCCCTCGAGCTCCTCGAGGGCAAGACCCTGCCTGGCCTGGCGATCCTGGAGGACTGACACATGGCACGCAAGCCGTTCATGGCGGGCAACTGGAAGATGAACCTGGACCACATCGAGGCGATCGCGCACCTGCAGAAGGTGGCCTTCGCCCTCGACGACGACGACCACGACGCGGTCGAGGTCGGCGTGATGGTCCCCTTCACCGACATCCGCTCGGTGCAGACCCTGGTCGACGCGGACAAGCTGCGCGTCGTCTACGGCAGCCAGGACATCTCCGCCCAGGACAAGGGCGCGTACACCGGCGAGATCTCCGGGCCGATGCTGGCCAAGCTCGGCTGCTCGTACGCGGTCATCGGGCACAGCGAGCGCCGGCAGTACCACGCCGAGGACGACGCGCTGGTCAACGCCAAGGTGAAGGCGGCCTACAAGCACGGGCTGGTCCCGATCATGTGCATCGGCGAGGTCAAGGAGGAGCGCGAGGCCGGCATCCAGGAGCAGGTCACCCTGGGCCAGCTCGACGGAGGCCTGGCCGACATCCCGGCCGACCAGGCGGCGACCATCGTCATCGCCTACGAGCCCGTGTGGGCGATCGGCACCGGCCTCACCGCGACCCCGCAGGACGCCCAGGACATGTGCGCGGCGATCCGCGGCCGCCTGGCCGAGCTCTACGACCAGGGGGTGGCCGACGCGATCCGCATCCAGTACGGCGGCTCGGTGAAGGCCGCCAACGCCGCGGAGATCATGGCCGGTGAGGACGTCGACGGCGCCCTGATCGGCGGGGCGTCGCTGGATGCCGACGAGTTCGCGGCGATCTGCAAGTACCGCCTGGCCTGATCGACCCGCTCCACGACCGGACCCCCGGTGGCCGCCCCTCGGCGACCTGGGGGTCCGGTCGCGTGTGGCCCCGCGATCCGGCGCGCGGCGCAGCCCGGGTCGGGGCCCAGCAGGGGGACTCGGCGCGTATCCTTCTCGCACTGACCTGAAGGGGCCCGCGCGTCGTGATTCTCGCACTGCAGATCATCTTGATGATCCTGAACGTCCTCGTCATCGTCCTGGTGCTGCTGCACAAGGGCAAGGGCGGCGGGCTGTCGGATCTGTTCGGCGGTGGCATGAGCTCGTCGCTGGGAGGCAGCTCCGTGGCCGAGCGCAACCTCGACCGAATCACGATCGGCCTGCTCGTCGTGTGGGCGGCCACGATCGTGGCCCTGGGTCTGGCCATCTAGGCCGGCCCGCACCTCGACCCCAACTCTTAGGCAAGCGTGAAGGAGCACTCGTGGCGGGTGGCAATGCTATTCGGGGCAGCCGTGTGGGCTCAGGCCCCATGGGCGAGGCGGAGCGCGGGGAGGCCGCACCCCGGCGCCGCGTGACGTTCTACTGCGCGCGCGGTCACGAGACCACGCCCAGCTTCGCCGACGACGCGCAGATCCCGGAGATCTGGGACTGCCCGACCTGCGGCTTCCCGGCGGGCGTCGATCCGGAGAACCCGCCGACGCCGGCCAAGACCGAGCCGTACAAGACGCACCTGGCGTATGTGAAGGAGCGTCGCTCCGACGGCGACGGCGACGCGATCCTCGCCGAGGCCCTCGAGCGCCTGCAGGGCACCCGGGACTGAAGCGCCCGGGCTCCCAGGGGAGGTCTCGACCAGCTGGACCGACGGGAATCGGTCCGGCTCGTGGAGACGCTCCGGGCCGGCTGGCCTCAGCCCTGATCCACCGACCCGGGTGTGGTGGCTGGTGGCCGCGGCTGGTGG
>CAYQMN010000008.1:0-132142 GCA_964418695.1 uncultured Bifidobacteriaceae bacterium
TGGCGAGAAGAATGCGGCCGTGCTCCCAACGCTGCAGTAGGTCACTCCGCCGCCTGTCGCGCGCCTCGGGCGGTCGGCGTCCCCCAGGGAAGCGGCACCCCGTGTGATGGTGTCATGACTGATACCATGGGCTCATGGCGATGACTCTGCGGCTGACCAATGAGGAGAACGAGGCGCTGCGCCGCCGCGCGCAGTTGGAGTCTCGTTCGATGCAGGATGTGGCCCGGCAAGCCGTGCGGGAGTACGTGGAGAGCCACAGTCGAGCCGAGCTGCTCGACCAGGTTCTCGACGAGGAGCTGCCTCGCTACGCGGAGGCCCTGGAGCGTCTCGGTCAGTGATCTACCTGACCCTGCCCGACCTGCTGCATGTCGCCGAGCGAACGCTTGGCCCCGACGTGCCCGTGCGCGACTACGGACTGCTGGAGTCAGCCTTGGCGCGTCCGCAGGCGACCGCCTTCGGGCTCGACGCCTATGACGGTCTCGAGCAGAAGGCTGGCGCGCTGGTGCACTCGTTGGCCCGCAACCATGCGCTGGTCGACGGCAACAAGCGGCTGGCGCTCGCGGCGACCATCGCCTTCCTGGGACTCAACGGCTACCGGCTCACCCTCACCAACGACGAGGCATACACGTTCATCGTCGAGGTCGCCACAGGGCTGCTCGATGACATCGCGGACATCGCCGATCGGATCAGAGCCGGCATCGCTCCCCGTACCAAGTGACCGTGGCTCCACGGCTGCTGGTGCCCCACACCGCCGCGAGTTGGGCAGTGGCCGCCGCAAGGCCCCGAGCCCTGTAGTGACGTTCGACCTCGATGTCGATGGCAGCCGGGGCAGACCATAGGCGAGCACGGCCGGCTGGCCCGGCGTTCGTTCGCTCACGCGATTGTGTGCCAGGCGGTCGAGGCCACGACGGTCACGTCGATGAGCAGGGTGGCGACGAGGGCACTCCAGAGCAGGATCTGTTCGGTGGGGTTCCGGGGCCTGGACAGGCCGCCATCTGCGCCGATGAGCTGCCGCATCCACAGGCTCCGCAGCGAGGCGATGACCGCCGCGGACGCGAACACCCACCAGGGGTGGGCCGACCACAGCTGCTGGTTGAGGCCCACGGCCAGGACTGCGCCCAGGATCGTCTGGAACTTCGTGTGCCAGTCGTCGTAGCGGTAGCGGTGATCCAGGTTCTCCGGCCGGACAGGAGGCCACCGCAGCGAGGATTGGTAGTGGATGCCGAACGAACCGCGGACCCACACGACGCGTGGGCCCGCTACGGCTGCGGCGAAGATCATGCCGAAGAGTGCCAGCAGGGCCGGGCCGGCGGCGGTCAGATCATCCATTGGCTCGTCTCGTCCGTCCGACTCGCCGGGCATCGGTGGCGCTGGTTCAGGTCCACAGTGCACCCCCGACTTCGTGGCTGAGCATCACTTCGGTCAGGTCGGTCAGGAACAGCCCGGTCGGCCGACTTCCATGCCCAGCCGAGTCGGCGGCGGCCTGCTGCACCGGGGCCCACAGCTCGGGGAAGCAGATCAGGGCGGATCCCAGGGCGTCGGCATGATGCAGGATGCTGAGCCCGGCAGCGTCCGGCGGCTGGGCCGAGGTCGATGCTGTAGCGAGGTCCTCAGCCCGTTGCGAGACCGCGTCGACCAGCAACTTCCCCGCTTGGGTCGGCACCCCCGTGCGTTCGCCGATCGACGTCAGGATGGCGGCCACTTGTGCACGGCCTGTTGAGCCCGGGTCGGGCTTTTCGGGCATCACGAGGAGACCGAGGCCGAGCAGCGGGTCACGAACCAGGCGCTCCCGCCACAGCGCACGGCCCTCGGCGTCGCGAATGACTCGACGGGCCAGCCTCTCGACGGTGGGCGGGGCACTGTCACTTGCGCTCAGGGTTGCCAGAACGCAGGCAAAGGCAGCCGGTGATTCCGCTCTCAAGGCGACAGGCCCTGGCGACACGCGCCACGTTTCGTCGATCCTGATGAGCCTGCGGGCGGCCAGTTCGCTGAGCACCAGACCGAGGAGAACCGGAACGTCCCGAACGCCGGACAGCCACGCCAGCTGGAAGCCGGGAAGCTGATCCAACAGGGCGACCGGGTCGGACGGCTCTGCGACCGAGGGCCATCGCTGCCAGCTCCTCAACTTGTCCTGCAGGGCAGCCAGCCGTGCGGTCGACCCCGGGATCTGGTAGGGCCATCTCTCGATCGGCGTGCCTGGTTTCCAGGTGGGCGAGGCGCTCAGGAAGCCCGACATCGGACCGCCCAACTCCGTTGCCCAGCCGCATTTCCTTTCGGCCTCATGCAAACCAGTTCGGCTCCTGACTGCCGATTGGCTGGGTGGCCAAACGCGGACCGGTTGCGCGTTCTCACAGGCCGGATCTTGTCATCGGATCATCGCGGCATGCCGCGTGTAGCGTGCTTGCCGACTTGCGGCATAGCCGCCTGAGGA
The DNA here is from genome assembly GCA_964418695.1 of uncultured Bifidobacteriaceae bacterium. Taxonomy (GTDB): domain Bacteria; phylum Actinomycetota; class Actinomycetes; order S36-B12; family CAIYMF01; genus Prado023. Next base: position 2,432 of record CAYQMN010000008.1, read on the forward strand.
CAGGTTTCCAGGAGCCTGGTAGGGGTCGCAACAAGGCTCAGTGAGTGCGTCCAACTCAGACCGGCGGCAAGCAGCACCACGAATCCGAAGAGGATTCGGTTCACCTTCATGCCCACTGGGTCCCCTCTCCCGGACGAAGCAGCGGGTAGGGCCCCGGCCGAGCCCCCTCGACTTCTTGGACGGCTTGGCCTGCACGCCCCGCAGGGCTATCGAGCACGAGCGAGGTCCCGATTCGATCGTTCGGCGCCGGGCGCGGACCTGACCCCTTCCGCCGCAATCGGGCGCGCTTCGGGTCTGCGAGATTCACCCCAGTCGAAGACGCACGCACGGGCGCCACTCGCCCACGGCCGTCGACCGACTGCCCGAGGCGTCTCACGGGTGATACACTGGACGCGTGGCTGCGACCCCTGATGAGAAGCGAGTCTCCGTCCGCGACATCCGCAATCACGGAGGCGATGTGCTCGCACGCGTTCAAAGCGGAGAGACCATCACCATCACGAGCGACGGCACCCCCGTCGCCGAACTACGGCCCCTCCCACGACGAAGCCTGTCCGCCGCGGAGCTTGTGGCTCGCCGGCGACGGCTTCCCCGGGTGGACGCCACCACGCTGAGGGGCGACATCGACGCACTCCTGGACCAGTCCCTGTGACCACCCCGCCACACGATCGCGCGGTCCTGGACACCAGCGCAGTCATCCGCCTGGGGGAGGTCGATCCTCGGCGCCTGGCCGTCGAGTCCGTCATCACGACCGTGACCTTGGCCGAGCTGAGCGTCGGACCGCTCGTCGCCGCAACCGCTTCCGAGCGAGCCGCTCGCCAACGACACCTCCAGCAGGCCGAGACCGACTTCGGTGAACCGCTGCCCTTCGACGCCCAGGCCGCTCGAGCCTTCGGGCCTATCGCCGCGTCGCTACGTGCAGCGGGTCAGAAGCCTCGAGCGCGCGCATTCGACGCCATGATCGCCGCGATCGCCGTCAGCCAGGCACTGCCCATCTACACCTTCAACCCCAAGGACTTCGCAGCAACCGGGGCAGAGCTGGTCGACCTCGGCGAAGAAGCCGAACACCCCACCCCCTGAGCCACTCGACCCGGACGCCGCGCTGCTTCGAGCCGGACCGACCTGCCCCCTACGGCCGCGAAACGCGCAGGCGCCGCAAGGGAATCACCGCCCGGCGGACTCTGTGGGGACTCGCCGTCACGTGTGCTTGCGGCCGAAGCGTGGAGCAGCCGAGCGGGACGGGGGGCGTGGCTCGCGTGCGGCGGGTTCGCGGCCAGTAGGTTCGCCGGGTGGGTTCCCTCGCGGACGATCTGCGCGCGACAGCTCAGGCGGTCGGCTTCTCCGGCGCGGTCCGGGTGGACCGACGCGGTGCTCCCTGGATCGTGGAGGCGTTCGGGTTGGCCGACCGAGCGTACGGGATCGCCAACACTGCCGACACCCAGTTCGGCACCGCCAGTGCCACGAAGGGGCTCACCGCGCTGACCGCGATGGCGCTGGTAGAGCAGGGCAGGCTCGACCTGGTGACCACCGCCCGGTCGCTGCTCGACGACGACCTGCCCGAGATCGCCGCCGACGTCACCGTGGAGCACCTCCTGGCCCACCGGTCCGGCATCGGCGACTACTTCGACGAGGACGTGTATGACGACCTCACCCAGTACGCCATGCCAATTCCGGTCCATCAGCTCTCCACCCCCGAGGAGTACCTCGCCGTCCTTTCCGGCCACCCAACCGTCTTCCCGGCTGACGAGCACTTCGCCTACAACAACGGCGGCTACGTGGTGCTGGCCCTGCTGGTCGAACGAGCCGGCCATGCCCCCTACCACGAGCTGGTGCGTCGCCACGTGCTCGAGCCTGCCGGCATGGCGCACACCGCATTCCTGCGCTCCGACGAGTTGCCCGCGCAAGCCGCGCGCGGGTACCTGGCCCGCGACGGGCTGCGGACGAACGTGCTGCACCTGCCAGTGGTCGGCGTGGGCGACGGCGGCGTGTACTCGACCGCGGCCGACCTGCACCGCCTCTGGCAGGCCCTGCATGCCGGGCGGATCGTCTCCCCGGACGCCCTCGCACTCATGATGGCCCCACGCAGCGAATGGCCCGAGGAGTCCCGACGCTACGGCTTGGGCTTCCACCTGCACGCCACTGGTGAAGCTGCTTGGCTGGAGGGCTACGACGCCGGGGTGTCCATGACCAGCCTCCACGAGCCGCGCCAGGACCTCACCTACACCGTCATCGCCAACTGGACAGACGGCGCATGGCCCATCGTGAACCTGCTCAACCAGCAGCTGGGACTCTAAGCGCACAGCGCCGGGATCCCATTCCCGGCCCACCCGCCACGCCTCGACATCCGCGCAGGCAACCACCCACAGAACGGCGCTGGCTGACCCATAGCCGCGTACCGTCCCGGTCGCTGCAGTGCGACAGAGCGCCGCTTGTCGACCACCGTCATGGCTGTGGGCGTCTCACATTGACCCGGGGCGAGCGCGGGGTTGAGAGCGGGGCCAACCGCGCTGTCAGGGGTCGGGCGCAGGATCTGTACATGTCTACGGCTGACGCTTCGTTGAGTGTGGCTACTCTCGTGTTGTCGCTCCTCGGATCCTGGGGGATCGCCCTGCAGATGGGGAAGCGCAACAGGCTTAGCTCCGTGCAATCCGAGGCGGTCGTGCGACTGTTGCCGACCTTGGCCCGCATCCGAGGGCTGTTGCACGCGTCATCATTCCGGGTGGTGCAGCCGACCGAAGTCGCACGAGCAGTCATCGATTTCGAGGAGATGTGGCTGCAGCATGGGACCGTCCTTCCCGAGCGGGTCGAACACGTGCGAATGGAGGTTCGAGCCGCGGTCGGGAACTACTTCGGAGGATCTCGCCGCGCTGCCCTGCGCTGCACTGCCACTGCGTCTTCGCTCGCCCTCCTTGGCCTCTAGTGCACCGCCACGCCCCCGCCGCTGCAGACAGGACGACCGGTCGCCGGGAACCCGGCGGTGGGATCAACCAGACTGCCACTCATGGCCGACCGTGACGCGCCCCTGTCCCTGGCCGAGTGCGGGGATGTCGCCGGGCTGCTGGCCCGCTGGATGCCCGGCCAGCGCTGGTTCGCCGGGAAGGGCGACAGCGTGACGCAGGTCGTTGTCAGCGACGTGTCCCGACTGCCGCTGCGCGAGGCCGCGGCGGCGCAGGGCACGTGGGCGCGCCTGATCGACCTGCGTGGGCTGCCCGACGTGCTCCAGCTGACCGTTGGGGTGCGTGTCGACGACGCCTGGCAGACCTACCAGGTCCCGGTGTGCGTCTACTCCAAGAACCTCGTCGGCTCGGTCGGTCCTGGGGTGCGTGTGGGCGAGCTCGCGAGCGGGAGCGTCGTGGTGGACGCGCTCACCGATCCGGTCGGCATGACCGCACTCCTGCTGGAACCCGCCGATGTCCCCGTGCTCGATCCCGACGAGACCCACGGCCGCGAACCGGAGCCGGGCGAGGCCCGGCCGCCGTCGTTCGAGGCGGCCCGCATCGACCCGGTGTGGTTCCGGCTGCCGCCGCGGCGGCTGTCGGTCGAGCAGAGCAACACCTCGGTCGTGCTCGGCGAGACAGCGATGATGAAGGTGTTCCGCCGCCTGGTCCCCGGCATCAACCCGGACATCGAGGTGCACGCGACTCTGCGCGGCAACAGGTACTTGGGCCGCTGTCTCGGATGGGTCAACGGCGGCTGGCACGACCCGGCTGACGGCACCTGGCGCGCAGGCCACCTCGCGATGGTCCAGGAGCTTCATCTGCCGGCCACCGACGGCTGGGATCTCGCCTGCGAGCGGGTCGGCGCCGGGGAGTCGTTCGGTGCGGAGGCTCGGGCGCTCGGCGTCGCCACCGCGAGCGTGCACGCGGACCTGCGTCGGAAGTTCCCGGTCGAGCGGTTGGACGCGGACGGCCGCGCGCGGCTCGTGAAGCGCCTTCTGGCCCGATTGGAGGTGTCGGCCGGTCTCGTCCCCGAGGTCGTCGACCTAGCCCCGGGCCTGCGGCGGCGCATCGAGGCACTGGCCGACGTACCCGTCGAGGTGGAGGTCCAGCGCGTCCACGGCGACTTCCACCTGGGACAGGTGCTGCTCGCCTCGGACGGCTGGAAGCTGCTGGACTTCGAGGGGGAGCCAGGCTCCGAGGTCGCCGCCAGCACCGCTCCGGATCATGCCCTGCGCGACATCGCTGGGATGATTCGGTCGTTCGCCTACGCGGGCGCTCAAGGCGGCGAGAATCGTCGGCCAGACGAGGTGGCCGCCTGGTGCGCGGAGTGCGAGTCAGAGTTCCTGGCCGGCTACAGCTCGCGAAGCCCGGGCGGAACTGCCGGGGCGCTCACCGACGACGAACGCACCATCCTCGCCGCCTACCTCGTGGACAAGGCCGCGTACGAAGCGCGCTACGAGAGGGCCCACCGCCCGAACTGGCTGCCGATCCCGCTCGGTGCCCTCGCCGACCTCTCGACGCAGTAGCGGTTTCCGCGGGCTGGTCGCCGAGGAACCTCACCACGCTGCAAGAGACGAGCTCCAGCCGACTGACTGAGCCACCGAACTCAGCCCCCGTACTCGCCCGAGGCCTGGATTGTCAGGCAGTAGATGCTGCCTACCGCCGCACGTCGCGCACGCTGGGTCAGGGCATTGCCGGGGCCGTGAAGGCGCACCTCCTGCGGTGCATCGGCAGCCGGGTGCCTGGGACCAGTGGCAACAGAGCTCTGGCTCCCTTGAGACGAGGGTGACGGCGTTGCAGCGCTTGGGTCTCTTCGCGATCCATGATCACTCCGGTCAAATCTGCGTCGAGGATGGGTGTTCCGTCGGCCTCGAGCGTGATCTCCTGTCGCATCGCGACGGAGCGTGCACCGACGTCCTTGATCGAGCTGGTGGTGGCCAGGATCTGGCGCAGACCTGCTGGATGTCGGAAGTTGATGTTCATGTTGACGATGACCAACGCTGGTCCGTCGGGTCGCAGCACCTGCTCGAGGAGTTCACGCTCCTCGAGCCACGCCCAACGAGTTCGGTGCGGCGGGCAGCCGCGGGGCTCAGCGGGGTAGGGGCAGCGTCCGGGTCGGGGCGGGACACGGAGCGGAGGCTATGAGAAGAGGGCACCACCTGGCGAGGTGCCGGCGGCCGATACTTGCGGGACCAGCCGGGCTCGGTGCTGCACTCCGCCTCGGGCCAGCCACGCGGACTGCTGCGTCATTACCGCGCAGACTCGTGCGGTGAGGCGCGATCGCCGCACCTGGCACACCGGGAGGAGCGCACCTATGCGCAAGCTTGTGGTCAGCATCCTGATCTCACTCGACGGGTACGTCGCCGGACCTGGTGGGGACTTCATGGCGATGCCGCTGGATGAGTCGTTCAGCGCCTACAACCTGCAGCGTCTGCGGACCGCCGACACTCTGCTGCTGGGCCGCACGACGTTCCTGGGGTTTCGCTCCTACTGGCCGTCCATCGCCGAAGACCCCGACCAGCCCGAGACCGAGCGGGAGATCTCCCGACGCAACACCGCCGCCCGCAAGGTGGTGATCTCCGACTCGCTACAGCGGCAAGATCTCGCTGGCTGGGGCGAGTCCGATCTGATCCGGCGCGCCGAAGCCCACGACGCCGTCCACCGGCTCAAGGCCCAGGACGGCGCAGACATCCTCGTCTTCGGCAGCGTCCCGCTCTGGAACGACCTGCTTGCCGTGGGCCTGGTCGACGAGTTGCACGTGATGGTCGGCAACGGCGTGCTCGGCGACGGCGTCCCAGCCTTCACGCGCCGGCTTCCCCACCGGCTGCGGCTACTGGAGATACGGCAGTTCGAAGGCTCTGACAACGTGCTGCTCGTCTACGCCACCCACTGATGGGCGAACACGACGCCGTAGAACGCGGCCATCGACGTGAAGGCGATCGCCAGGGCGACCGACATCCGCGCCGACCGGAACAGGGTCAGCGGGACCATCGGGTGCCGGCCGCGGGCCTGCGAGGTCACGAACACGACCGCGGCGAGGGCGGCCAGGCCGAGCAGGCCCAGGATGATCGGGCTGCTCCAGCCTAGCTGGCCACCTTGGATGATGCTGTAGGTGAACGCGCCCAACGCGATCACGGCACTGAGCTGGCCTACCGCGTCGAAGGGCACGGACCGCCGGGGTGAGGGGGCGGTTCGCCTGGTGAACCACAGCGCCAGGGCCGCGAAGGGAAGGTTGACCCAGAAGATCAGCCGCCAGTCGATCAGGGTCAGCGCCCCGCCGATCAGCGGCCCGGCGGCTGCGGCGACCGAGCCGCCGACCGCCCACAGTCCGATCGCGCGGGTCCGGGCGGTGGGGTCGGTGAAGCCCTCGCGGATCAGTGCCAGCGACGGTGGGGTGATCAGCGCCGCGCCGGCGCCCTGCACGATCCGCCCGGCGGCCAACCAGCCGAGGCTGGGGGCCAGCCCGCACGCTGCGGACGCCAGCGCGAACACGACCATGCCCAGCGCGGACGCGCGCCGGGCCCCGATCCGGTCCGACAGGGTTCCGGCGAACAGGATCAACGCCGAGAACGTCAGTGTGTAGCCGGTCACCAGCCACTGCAGGCCGGACAGCCCACCGCCCAGGTCGGCGCCGATGTCCGGCAGCGCCACGTTCACGATCTGGGCGTCCAGGGCCACCACGAAGAACCCGAGCATCGCCGCGCCGAGGGTCGCCAGCTGGCGCCGGTCGAACGCGCCGGGGCGCGCGGGGGTCCCAGCGGCAATGCTCGTCGTCGCTCGCATGCCCTCCAGGACAGCGCACTCCCGGGGCGTGTGGGAGTGCCCGCTGTGCCAGGGCCTGCCAGACCCTCCCTCCACCGTGGCGCGGGGCCTACCGTGAACCGGGTGAGCATCCAGGACGATGCCAGCGAGTTCCTGCGGACCCGGCGGGCCCGGGTCACCCCCGAGCAGGCGGGCCTGATCGACTACGGCGGAACCCGGCGGGTGCCGGGGTTGCGCCGTGAGGAGGTCGCGCTGCTCGCCGGCGTCAGCGTCGACTACTACATCCGCCTGGAGCGCGGCAATCTCGCGGGCGCCTCCGACCAGGTCCTGGAGGCGCTGGCCCGGGTGCTGCGCCTGGACGAGGCCGAACGGGCGCACCTGTTCGACCTGGCCCGGGCCTCGACCGGACCGGCGCGCCGCCCGCGGCGGAAGCCGGGGACCCGGGTGCGGCCTGGTGTGCTGCGCATCCTGGACTCCCTGGAAGGCCCGGCCTACGTGCGCAACGCCCGCCTGGACATCCTGGCTGCCAACGACCTTGCCTACGCGCTGTATGACGGCATCCTCGACCGCCAGCGGATGCCGGTGAACCTGGCCCGGTTCCTGTTCCTCGACGACCGGGCCGCGGCCTTCTTCCTGGACTGGGCCACGGTCGCCGACGATGTCGTCGCCGCGCTGCGCGGAACCGTGGGCCGCCTGCCCGGCGACCGGAAGCTGTCCGACCTGGTGGGGGAGCTGGCCGTGGCCAGTCCCGAGTTCGCCGTGCGCTGGGCCCGGCACGACGTCAAGTACCACCGCACCGCGGCCAAGCGTCTGCATCACGACCTGGTGGGCGACCTGCAGCTCACCGGGGAGGCCCTGGACCTGGCCGGTGACGGGCTGGTCATCATCACCTACACGACCGACCCCGAGAGTCCGTCGGCGGACGCGCTGCGGTTCCTGGCCAGCTGGGCGCAACGTCGCGGCAGCGTCGAGCGGGACCCGCAGCCCGCCATCGACGTCACGGCCGTGCCCCAGCCTGGGGGGGAATGACAGTCCCTCCCACCGGGCGCCCGGAGGCCCCTAACGTCGAGGGCATGGACACCTACACCCTCAACAACGGCGTCGAGCTTCCCGTCCTCGGATTCGGCGTGTTCCAGACCCCACCCGAGCAGACCCGCGACGCGGTCGCCGCGGCCCTGGCCGCGGGCTACCGGCACATCGACACCGCCGCCGCGTACGGCAACGAGCGCCAGGTCGGCGAGGCCATCGCCGCGTCGGGCGTGGACCGCTCCGAGGTCTTCGTCGAGACGAAGGTGTGGATCAGCGACTACGGCTACGACCAGACCCTGCACGCCTTCGACAAGAGCGCCGGCAAGCTCGGCGTGGACCAGATCGACCTGCTCATCCTGCATCAGGCGCTGCCCGGCGAGTTCACCAAGACGCAGCAGGCCTACCGCGCGCTGGAGACGCTGCTCGCCGACGGCAAGGTCCGCGCGATCGGGGTCAGCAACTTCATGGTCGAGCACCTCGACGCGCTCCTTGCGCAAGCCAGCGTCGTCCCCGCGGTCAACCAGATCGAGGTCCACCCCTACTTCGCGCAGCCGGAGGTCCAGGCCGCGAACACGAGCCACGGAATCCTGACCCAGGCCTGGTCGCCTATCGGCGGCATCACCTTCTACCGGCCCGGCGAGCACACCAGCACGCTGCAGGACCCCATGATCGTCGGCATCGCCGAGGCGCACGCGAAGAGCCCGGCCCAGGTGATGCTGCGCTGGCACCTGCAGCAGGGCCGCTCGGCCATCCCCAAGTCAACCCACCCATCCCGGATCGCCGAGAACATCGACATCTTCGACTTCACCCTCACCCCCGCCGAGCTGGCCGCCATCGACGCCCTCGACACCGGCGTGCGCGGCGGCCCGGAACCCTCCGCGATCACGCTGGAGAGCTTCGGACGACCCATCCCCGAGAGCTGAGCGCGAGGCGTCGCGGGCCGATCCTGCGACGGGTCCCTCACGCGTGACCTCCGGACGGCTGCGCAACGCCCGACCCGCAGTGCAGCCTTGACCGAGTGGTCGAAACCTGGTGGTGCCGAGAGTCCCCGCCGATCGCGTTCGGCACCTGCTGCAGTGCGTGGCCTGAGCAAGCGCTTCGGCGATCGGCTGGCCTTCGACGAGCTCTCGTTCGAGGTCGGCTACGGCGAGGTCTTCGGCTTCCTCGGTCCGAACGGCGCCGGCAACACCACGACGGTGCGGACGTTGGGCACGCTGATCGCGCCGTCGGGCAGCAGCGGTCAGTCCTCGACGAGGGTGATACCCACCTGACTGCGGGGGAACGGCCTGGTCGGCGGAGGTTGGCGGACTTGACTGCCGCCAGCGGCCCGGCGAGGCTTGCTCAATGACTGTTGACCCAGTGGCCGCCTCTGTGGAGTGGCGGGTGGCCGCGCACGCCGCGTTGGGGGATCTGAGCCGGCTAAGGGTGGTGGACGCGGTCGGGGCGGGGGATGTGAGCCCGAGTGACCTGGTGCGGTCGTTGGGGATGTCGTCAAACCTGTTGGCGCACCACCTGAAGGTTCTGGAGGCGGCGGGCCTGGTCTGCCGGGCGCCGTCGGAGTCCGACGGTCGGCGCAGCTACGTGCGGCTGGTGCCGGGCGCGTTCGTGGCCTTGGGCCAGCTGCCTGGGGGGCCGGTGCCGGACCAGCGGGTGGTGTTCGTGTGCTCGGGCAATTCGGCGCGGTCGCAGTTGGCGGCGGCGATGTGGGCCGATCGCCTCGGCGCGCCCGCCGCCTCGGCGGGAACCCGGCCGGCCGAGCGGATCCATCCGGGTGCCCGGCGGGTAGCCCGCCGGCACGGTCTGGAGCTGTTGGCCGACCGTCCGCATGCCACCGAGGAGGTGCTACGCGCCAGCGACGTGATGGTCACAGTCTGTGATGCGGCCGACCGCGAGGTGGTCCGGCGGCACGTGCACTGGTCGGTGCCCGATCCGGTGCCGGTGGGCACACCGCGGGCATTCGAGTCGGCGTTCCAGGCGATCTCCGAACGGATCGACGCGTGGGTCGGCGAACCAATGGGCAGTGAGCGCCAGCGGGCCCGTTCAGGGTCACGCTGAGCGGGTGCGCAGGCCGCGTCGCGGGTTGCCCAGCAGGTCGGCGATCTCCGCGAACGCCGCGGGGACGATGCTGAAGTGCACCCAGCGTCCGCGCTTCTCACGGGTGAGCAACCCGGCCTCGACCAGGACTCGCATGTGGTGGCTCACCGTCGGTTGACTGAGCCCGACCGGCTCGGTCAGGTCACAGATGCACGCCGAGTCGCACGCCATCACCAGCGACAGCAGCTGCAGGCGCATCGGGTCGGCCAGTGCCTTGAGTCGCTCGGCCAGCTGCTCCGCGTCGGCGCTGTCCAGCGGCGGCCGTGCGGGTGGGCTGCAGCACGAGCCGAGATCGTCGACGAGGGGCAGGGTCACCGGGGCCGTGGTCATGGACCCATGATCCCACGCATCGACACACATCGATGCACGTGATCGTCGCTGCCAGTACCTCGCTGGCGCTCAGGCGGTGTGCGGGACGAGCGCGGTGATGAGCGCCTCGACGCGGCGGCAGATCTCGTTGCGGATCGGCCGCACTGCGTCGACGCCCTTGCGGGGGTCTCGGGGTTGGTCGTCACGACTTCTCCTCGGTGGTGGTGTGGATGGGGGCGGGTAGGTCCAACGGTTCGGGGATGCGACCGGGGCGGGGGTGGAACAGCTCGGTCAATTCAGCACCGAGCGCTGCACCGACGCATTGGGCGGCGAGGAAGGCTGGCGCCGAAGCGGGGGCGATCCCGGCGAACGAATCTGTGAACATGCGTCCGATCGTCACGGCGGGGTTGGCGAACGAGGTCGATGAGGTGAACAGGTACGCCGAGCCGATCCACGCGGGAACGAGCACGGGCCCGAGGCGACCGTTGCCGGTGCGAGTCAGGGCGCCGATGGTCCACAGCAACCCGGCTGTGGCGACGACCTCCCCGAGCAGCAGGTCCGCCCCGGGGCGCACATGCGCGGAGACCTCGATGGCGGACAGGCCATACATCAGGTTGCCCAGGATCGCCCCGGCGATTCCGCCGCCCACCTGGGCGGGCAGGTAGCCGGCGGCCTCCCGGGCGGGCAGCTCGCGGCGGACCAGCGCGACGACGGTGACTGCCGGGTTGAAGTGCGCGCCGGAGACCGGGCCGAGGGTCCAGATCAGCAGGCCAAGGGCGAGCACGGTGGCCACCATGTTCATCAGGAGCTGCACCCCGACGTCGTCGGTGAGGGTGGTGGCCATGATCCCGGAGCCGACCACCGCGGCGACCAGGATCATCGTGCCGAGGAACTCGGCCAGCAGCCGTCGGGACATCGGCGCGCTGCTCACGTGCGGATGTCCGGGGGCCGGGTGGCGTTGTGGTGCTGGTAGTTCTTGTTGCCGCCGGAGAGGTTGGCCACCCAGGTGAACCCGCGGCGGCGCAGGATGTTCTGCCCGGCGTTGCCGGACACTCCCTTGTTGCAGTAGGTGACGGTGGGCAGGGTTGGGTCGAGCTCGTCGGCGCGGACGCGCAGCTCGGACAGGGGGATGTGGATCGCGCCGGGCACATGGGACTTCGCGTGGTCCTGGGCCGAGCGCACATCGACGACTTGGATCGTCTCCCCCGCTGTCCGGCGGGCGTCGAGCTGCGCGGGGGTGATCAGGGGGGCGGCGTCGCGCACCGCGTTGTCCAGAGCCATCCCGGCGTAGTGGACGGGATCCTTGGTGGTGGCAAACGGTGGGGCGTACGCCAGGTCGAGGTGGAACAGGTCCGCGGCGGTGGCGCCGAAGGTGATCGCGGTCGCCAACACGTCGATGCGCTTGTCCACACCCTGCGGGCCGACGATCTGCGCGCCGAGCACTCGTCCGGTGGCCCGTTCGGCGATCGCCTTGATCACCATCTCGCGCCCGCCGAGGTACTCGGAGTGATCGGGCTTGATGCTATGCAGCACGACCACGTCCAGTCCCTGCTCGGTCGCGGCGCGGTCGGTGAGCCCGGTCTGCGCCACGGTGAGGTCGAAGACCCGGAAGATGCCCGTTCCCAGGATCCCGCGGTGGGTCAGCTGCCCGCCGGTGATCACATCACCGGCGATCCTGCCCATCTTGTTCGCGGTGGACCCCAGGGGTACCCAGACCGGCCGACCGGTGATCAGGTCGAAGGACTCGGCCACGTCCCCGACCGCGTAGATGCCGGGGACGTTGGTGGCCATCCGCTCATCGACGCAGATCGCCCCTGAGGGCCCGAGGGTCACGCCGGCCTGGCGGGCCAGGTCGGTGTTGGGCCGGATCCCGACGGCGAGGATCACCAGCTGGGCGTCCAGGTGGTGCCCGGAGTCCAGCGTCACGCCGATCACCGGGTCACCGTCGATCCCGGTGACCGTGGCACCCAGCCGCACGTCGACTCCGTGCGCGCCCAGGGTATCCGCGACGCGGGTAGCCATGTCCACATCCAGGGGCGGCATCACCTGGGGCAGCCGTTCCACCAGGGTGACCGCGATGCCGCGGTGCACCAGTTGCTCGACCATCTCCAGCCCGATGAACCCGCCGCCGACCACGACCGCGTCTCTCACCCCGCGGGCCTCGATGTGAGCCCGGATCGCTACGGCGTCGGCGGGGGTGCGCACCGTGAACACCCCGGCGGCGTCGATGCCCGCCAGGTCGGGACGGACCGGCGAGACTCCCGTGGCCAGCACCAGCACGTCGTACCGATCACTGAATGACTCCCCGGTCGCCAGATCGCTCACTTCCAAGGTCCGCGCGGCCGCATCGACGGCGGTGACCTCGTGCCGGATGCGTGCGTCGATGTTGTACCGGGACGCGAACCACGCCGGATCCCGCGGCTCGAGCGCGGCGATGTCGGTGACCTCGCCGCCGACGTAGTACGGCAGCCCGCATCCGGAGTAGGAGATGTGGGCGTCCCGGTCATAGAGCACGATCTCGGCGTCCTCGTCGTTCCGCCGGGCCTTGGCCCCCGCCGACGTCCCAGCCGCCACAGAACCAACTATCACAATGCGCATTGAGCAATCATGCCCGACCCATGCCGACAGCCCCAACTGGGGCGGCTGTCGGGACAGCGGGTGGCGGGGGTGCGTGCCCACCACCCCCGCTTGGACCAGACCTACTGCACGGACCGCGGCCACGCCATCGTCGAACGGGCCGAAGCCGACGTCGCCAGGATGAAGGCGATCTGACCGCGCCCAGCCGCCACCGTCAGCCGTTATGGTCGGGCGGCTTGGTGGCCCGAACGAAGGCGCTGGCCAGTGCCCCGTCGACCTCACGGGGATCCAAGCCGGTCGGCTCCAGGGCGGCTGCGGCGTCCTCTGCGGGGTAGACGCGGGTCACTTCTACGCTGGCATCGACGAACCCGGCTTCGCCGAGCAGCCCAAGGAAGTCGGCCTCGGACAGGGCGCCTGCCACGCAGCCGGCCCACAGCTCCATCGACCGGCGCACCTCGGCGGGCAGCTCCCGGCGAGTCACGATGTCGCTGACCGCGAACCGGCCCCCGGGGCGCAGCACCCGGAACGCCTCGCGCAGCACCTGGGCCTTGTCCCCGGACAGGTTGATCACGCAGTTGGAGATCACCACGTCCACGGAAGCGTCGGGCAGCGGGATGTCCTCGATGGTGCCCTTCAGGAACGTCAGGTTCGACGCCTCGGCCTGCGCGGCGTTGGCCCGCGCCAGCTGCAGCATCTCATCGGTCATGTCCAACCCGTACGCGTGGCCGGTCGGACCCACCCGACGCGCCGAAAGCAGCACGTCGATCCCACCACCGGAACCCAGGTCGAGCACGACCTCACCGGCGTGCAGCTGCGCCAGCGCCGTCGGATTGCCACAGCCCAAGGACGCGACGACGGCGCCGCTGGGCAGCTCGGCTGTCTCATCCGCCGAGTACAGGTCTCCACTGATCGGATCCGCCAGATCCGCCGCACCGCAGCCAGATCCGCAACAGCTGGTCGCGGCCTGGGCGCGAACCGCGGCAGCCGCGTAGCGATCTCGGACCACCTGATGAACCTCGGACGTCATCACCACTCCTTGTCAATCGATGTTTGTCAATGGATGCTTTCACCACTCATCGACAACCGTCAATGCATGATCGATATTCCAGCTCCCAGGAGGCGACCTGAGCCACGCGCGACCAGATCGGACCGTTTGGCTCCCCTGAGCTCGCTGGCGGGCACGAAGTCGCGGCGGAGCATGGTGTATCTGGTTGTGTGGCGCGGCGTCCCACGAGGATCGGACCCAAGGGAGGGTCGCATGGGTGGCGACTGGTCGCAGACCGAGCCGCCGACGGGGCTCAAGCGCTGGCGCGATGCTGCGGGCGTGCAGTGGTCACGACGCAACGGTGGGGTGACCGTGACGAGGCTTCGCAGGTTGTTCGGGGATCCGCAGGTCTTGATCGTTCACCAGTACGGCGAGGAGGTGACGGCGGTCGGTGCCGTCGATCGGGCGGGGCTTCTTGCGCGTGTCGAGCCGTTCCTTGCTGGCACGCCCGATCGGTCGCCTGGTGACCAGACAGACTTCTGGGCGGCCGAGTTCAAGAGCCCTGACCACCGCTCCCTGCTTGTCGTGGTGGAGACCTGCTGAGGCGTGCTTCGAGGCGGGGACCGGGCCAGGAAGGTTGTCTCGATGTCTGACGATCAGTGGTCGGCTGTGGCCGAGGCCTGGTGGGAGGGCTACCGGTTGAGCCAGGGCGGGCGGACGCAGCGCAAGGCGCCACCAGCCCGGCGCAGTCGATGGCGGCGAGGGTCGTTCCGTTGTCCCGGATGACGTCACTTCACCACGAGAGCGGTGGACGGCGACCAGTCGTAGGGCGTGACCGAGAATGCGGGCAGTCACAGCGCGCGCAGGTAGCACAGCATCCGGTAGTCCTCGCCTGGCTCGATGTTCACGAACCCGTGCCGTTCGTAGAACCGGCGGGTGTCCGTGTCGACCTCGTCGACGTTGATGTGCATCTCCCCGGCGTTGCGCGTTCGACCCAGCCCGATCGCTGCGTCCAGCAATGCCGTGCCCAGCCGGTGCCCTCGCAGCCGCGAGACGACGTAGAGCTCCTCGAGCTGGACTAGCGGTCCGTCGAAGCAGGGCGTCGGGCGCAGTGTCAAGAGGGCGAAACCGACAGGTTCCTCGGCCCTTGCGAGCAGGACGATTACGTCGTCGCGAGGGAGGAGTCGTCGGAAGCGGAGGGCGAACTCGTCGGCGGTCGGCGTTGGGCTCTGGAACTCGGTGTTGAACTCGAACAGCAGCTGGGCCACCGCGTCGGCGTCTGCAGCCGTGGCCTGGACAACCTGAGGCTCGATCACGCTCCCAGAGTGACCCGGGGCCCGCCGACACGCCAGCGCCTGCACAGGTCGAGCAGCGGATCGACGCGATCGCTAGGCGGGCTGCTGCTGATCGACAAGTGCGTTGGTACCCACCCAGCGGTGGACCGCGGCCGCTGCGGCCCGGCCCGCCCTGTTCCCGCCGATCGTGCTGGCCGACGGCCCGTAGCCGACGAGCTGCACGCGGGGGTCGGCCGCGGCCGTGGTGGCGCTCTGTACATCGCTGGTCGAGGTGAGCAGCCGGATCCCGCCGTGCTTGGTCTTCAGGCCCAGCGGCGCCAGGTGACCCACCGCGGGCCGGAAGCCGGTGGCCCAGAGGATCACGTCGACCTGCTCGAAGGAGCCGTCGGCCCAGCGGACGCCGTCGGGCTCGATCCGCGCGAACATGGGCCGCCGCTGGTAGGCGCCGAGGCGCGCAGCCTCCTGCTCCTGCGCTCGCAGCCCGATCCCGGTGACGGACACCACCGAGCGTGGCGCCAGCCCGCGCCGTACTCGCTCCTCGACCAGCGCGATCGCGGCGCGTCCGTCGAACTCCTCGATCCGGTCGCGCCACACCGGCTCGCGGCGGGTGACCCAGATCGTGTCCGTGACTGGCCGCAGAATCCCGAGGAACTGCACGGCGCTCGCACCCCCGCCCACCACCAGCACCCGCCTGCCGCGAAAGTGTGCCGAACCCGGGAAGCTGACGGTGTGGAGCTGCTCTCCGCGAAAGGTCTCCTGCCCCGGCCAGAACGGCACGAACGGCCGGCTCCACGTGCCGGTGGCATTGACGATCGTTCGGGTCGACCAGGACACAGAGCCGGCATGAACCACGAGCAGGGCTCCGGCGCTGTCCACCCGATCGACCCGCACCGGCCGGATGACCGGGAGGTCGTGAGCGCGCTCGTACTCGCCGAACCACGCCGGGATCACCACGTTGGCCCGCTCGGACCCACGACCGGGTGCAGGCCCGTCGGGCAGATCGGCCACCCCGTGCACGTCATCCATCGTCAGCGAGTCCCAGCGGTGTTGCCACGCTCCACCGGAGGTCTCCTCGGCGTCCAACACCACGTGGTGCAGCCCCAGTCGCCGAAGGTGGTACGAGGCCGACAAACCGGCCTGGCCCGCCCCGATGACGACCGAGTCGAGCACCTCCGACCCGTTTGTTGAACCGGCAACCATATTGGTGGAACACCGGAGCCCTCGCCCGTATGCCGAGAAGGGCCGGGGCGCAGGGCGACGCGAACGCAAGCAGCGGTCGACTCAGGGCTTGGGCTGGCTCAGGTGCTCGTCGTGGTCTGCCCAGACCAGACTCCCAAGGGCGATCACCAGCGCGATGTCGGCCGCGACGGCGATGGGGGCGACGTTGGCGATGTGTGCGACGGGCCAGGCGAGTGCGGCGACGAGCACTGTCGTGCCCTGCCAACGGTGCCCGAGCCGGGCCAGGGCCAGGGCCACCAGCACGAGCGCGAGTGGGAAGAACAGGCCCAGGGGCTTGATCAGGTTCGCGGCGCCCGGCTGATCCACGAGCTGGGTGTCGCCCAAGGACATGTGGATCGTCTCGAAGCCGTAGGCGACGTTGCCAGCCATGCCGATCAACCCGACCAGCAGGACTGCTGCCCGCAGCCGGGAGCTGGCCGGCAGCCAGAGCGCCACGCGCAGCATCACGAACCCGTAGGCGATGGCGCCGAGGACGTGGAGCACGCCTGCGGTGGGGTCCTCCCATCCACGGGCGGCGTACATCGACTCGGCGGCCAGGTAGGTAACGGGCGCGACGATCAGCGCTCCGGTGAGCAGGCGGTCGGTCGGGGTGGGCGCGGCGACTTGCTCGCGCACGGACGTGGTGGTGGCGGTCATGGGTGGTCCTCTCGGTCGTGGTGGCGCCACAGTGCGGAGTCCGCCGCCCTGTCCACCACGGGGATGCCCCTGGATCTGCGCTGCAGGGATATCCCTGCATCGACCGGGGCCTCCCTCATGGCACCATCGCGGCGTGTCAACGGCCGACGGCCGCGCCCTGCGCGCCCTGTTCCCGCTGCTGGTGCTCAGCGTCGTGGTCGTGCTCGTGACACTGGGGCTCGCGCGAGGGTTCTGGCTGTCCAACCTCCACAACGGGCTGCTCGCGCTGGCGTTCACCGGCGTGGGCGCCTACGTGCTGTTCCAGCGTCCGGGCCACGTCACCGGGATGCTGTTCCTGGCCACGGGGGCGGTCGAGGCGGTCATGTTCTTCGGGCGCCAGGCAGGGCACTTCCCCACCTCCGAGGGCAGCGAGTGGCTGGGATGGCTGGGGGTGTGGCCGCTGGCCATAGCCCTGGGGCTGGTCACGATGAGCGTGATCTACTTCCCCGACGGCCGCCTTCCCTCGCGCGGGTGGGCACCAGTGGTGGTGGCGGTCACGGTTCTCGTCGCGGTCTGCGCCGGCATGTCGGCGCTGTGGCCGGTCGAGTACGCGTCGGTCGGACTGAGCACACCACATCCGGTGAACGCCGAGGCCCCGCAGGCCGTGACGGTCGCCTGGACGCTGCTGGCCCATCCGACCTATGCGGCGCTGCAGGTCCTGTGGGTGGTCGTGGTCGCATACCGCTGGCGACGCGCGCAGGGCGCCGTGCGCATGCAGCTCGTGTGGCTGGCCTCCGCGACACTCGGCTCGGTCCTCGCCCTGGCCGTGGGCCTGATCGTGTGGGGGACCCCGGCGCTGGGGGTGCTCTCAGCGTCGCTGATCCCGGTGGCCGCGGGCTGGGCGATCGTGCACGGGCAGCACCTCACGGCGTACTCCGCCCTGACCTGGCTGTCCCGCAGTGACGCCGACGCACAGAACCTCCCCCACGGGTTGGCCCGGGCCGCGGCACAGGCACTCCGCGCGGACCGGGGCGTGCTGTGGATGGGTGACCGGTCCGAGCTGCATGCCCTGGGCGTCTGGCCCGAGACCCCCGAGCCGATCGCTTCCGTCGCCCTGGACGAGCTGCGCGCCTCGCCCGACCTCCAGGCCCGGGAGGTCGTCCGGGCGGGCGCCGTGGTGGGCGCGCTGACCGTCCACCGGGCGAGCTCGGACCGGCTCACCGTGGGCGAGAGCCGGCTCATGGATGATCTGGCGGCCCAGGCAGGCCTCGTGCTCGACCATCAGAACCTCGCCGAGGTGATCGCCTCGGAGAGCCGGGCCGGCCATCTCGAGGGTCTGAGCCCCCGGGAGCAGCAGGTCCTCGACCTCATGGCTCGGGGTCTGTCCAACAGTGCCATCGCCCAGGAGCTGCACCTGAGCATCAAGACGGTGGAGCCCACCGTCGGTGCGATCTTCACCAAGCTGCAGCTGCACCCCGATGCCGACAGCAACCGCCGCGTGCTGGCCGTGCTGGCCTACCTGCGGACCTCACACCAGCACTGAAGTTCGGTCGCGACCATGCCCACGACGGCGATCGCGGCACCAGGCGTCCAGGTTCCTCGGGCCGACGGTGGCTGGTTGGTGCATTCGCACCATGTGGGCGCCTTCCCGCTCGGCGATCCTCCTCGCATGACCACACTCTGCGCACCCCGAATGGCTGCGCGCCGAACAGCTGGCCACCCTGATCAGCCTGCTCGTCCTTCCCCTGGGACTCCTCGGCATCGCGCACGTGGGGCGGTGGAGCGCCCCCCGCGACCGTCCTGCTCCTCTGGGGCATGTGGGGATTCCACAACGTCCTGGCCCTCTGGTACGCCGCAGGATCGATCGCCCCGCGCAACCACGTCAGCAACATCCTGACCAAGCTCCAGGTCAGCAACCGGACCAAGGCAGCTGCGCGCGCCCGCGGTCTGGCGTGAGCCGCCCACTGAATGGAGGCGCTCCTTTCGGACGGGGGCCTCGTCAACCGCGCGTCGAGCGGCTTCGCTCAGGGGATGTCGTCCTCCAGGTGCTCGATGTCGCGGAAGCCGGTCGCCTCGGCGCGGATGCCCCGGTTCGTGAACCACGTGAGCGCCCAGAGCACGACACCGATCGCGAGGAGGCCGCCGGCGATCTGGTAGACGATCACGTCACGGTCCACCCACGGGCCGGCCAGGAAGAGGCACAGGACCGCGGCCAGCGCGGGCGTGGGCCCCGGAGACCGGAAGCGAGATTCGAGCCCGTCCCGGCGCAGAACCAGGCAGGCGATGCTGACGACCGAGAAGACCACGAGCAGCAGCAGAGCCGTCGTGCTGGCCAGGTTGACAACGATCTCGCTGTCGGCCCGCGAAGCGACGAACCAGATCAGTCCCAGCGCCAGGACGGTCGAGAAGATGATCCCGGCGTAGGGCGCACGAGTGTTCGGCGAGACCTTGGCCAGCGACCGCGGCAGCACGTCATGCTTGGCCAAGCCGTAGAGCAGCCGGCTGGCCATCATCATGTTGATCAGGGCGGTGTTGGCGACCGCGAAGACGGCGAGGAAGGGAAACACCTTGTCGATGGGAAAGTCGGGCGCCCCAGCGCTGACCACCTCGAGGAGCGCCCGGCCTTCCGCCTCGTTGATCTCGGCCAGCTCGTCGGGCGTCAGCACGGCAACGACCGCAAAGGCCACCAGCACGTAGATGAGCACCGCGATCCCCAGCCCGGTCAGCATCGTGCGCGGGAAGATCCGCTCCGGCTCATGGCACTCCTCGACCATGTTGACAGAGTCCTCGAAGCCGACCATCGCAAAGAACGCAACGGCCGTCGCCGCAGTCACGGCCAGGAAGATGCCCTTCTCCTCCGGGGAGGAGAAGGTGGTGATGCGGCTGAGATCCCCGTCCCCCTGCCAGATCGCCCAGAAACCGACCCCGATAACGATGGCCAGCGCGGTGATCTCGACCAGAGTCAGGACCACATTGAACTTCACACTCTCGCCGACCCCGCGCAGGTTGATCAGGGCCAGCAGGACCATGAATGACATGGCGATGATCGTGATGATGCCGGTGCTGGGAGCTTCGTCGAGCCAGCCGTTGACGACGAGACCCCCGGTGAGGTTCTGGGCGAGCACGTTGGACGATGTCGAGGCACTGGTGATGCCGGAGCAGATGACCGCAAAGGCGACCAAGAAGGTCACGAAGTGGATCCCGAAGGCCTTGTGCGTGTAGAGCGCGGCGCCCGCGGCCTGGGGGTACTTGGTGACCAGCTCGAGGTAGGACAGCGCGGTCAGGGCCGCGACGACGAAGGCCACCACGAAGGGGACCCACACGATGCCGCCGACGAGGCCCGCCATCTGCCCGGTCACCGCGTAAACCCCAGCACCGAGGATGTCGCCCACGATGAACAGCAGCAGAAGCTTCGGCCCCATCACGCGGCGGAGCGCAGGCTGATCCGTCACCTGGTCCTGCTCTGGCGTCGCGGTACTCATCCAGACGACTCCTAGTGCCACGAGCGTGAGCCACGTGTTGAGATGCCTCATCGTGACC
The DNA here is from genome assembly GCA_964418695.1 of uncultured Bifidobacteriaceae bacterium. Classification (GTDB taxonomy): domain Bacteria; phylum Actinomycetota; class Actinomycetes; order S36-B12; family CAIYMF01; genus Prado023. The sequence goes on from CAYQMN010000008.1 coordinate 22,813, forward strand.
CCAAACGAACACGGGCACTACCTGAACCGCCCTTGGCTCTGGTTGGAAGCCGCATCCTGCAACCGACCGGCCCCCGGCGAGCGACGCGGTGGACGCTCCAGCCAAGGAGCCGGGAAGGAGACGACTGCCAAGCATCGGGTGGGAGGCTTGAGGCCGCTACGTCGACGGTAGCCCCGAAGCACCGCGCCCGCTCTGCGGTGCCACCCCACGATCCGGGGCGCCGGGCACTGAGCGCCGCGTCGGGCGTGGTGTCGTCGGAGACCTGGCAGACGGACTTCGGGTTGCCCAGAGGTCAGGCGGATCGGTTCGCCGCCAGGCAACCCGTCCGCGGGCGTCTTGCTCGGCGAGGACGCGGCGCGCCTCTTGGCTTCCGTGTCAGTCGATGCGGGTGCGCGCCAGCTTCTCCGCCCGCCTGCCGATCTCCCCGAGCATCTTGTGCTCCATCACCAACGACCCTGATTCCATCGGGATCATCCCGACGCGGTCCCTCAGCCGGGGCAGCCGGAACCTGTTGCGGCTGATCAGCCGGGTGCGCCCCGAGCCGTCGTCGAGCATGGTGAACGCCCACAGCCAGTTCCCGTCAGACGAGCGCCAGGCGATGGCGTGGGGTGGATCGACGAGCTCCAGGACCATGCGATTGCCGCCGAACTCGATCACGTCCCCGAGCCGTGGTTGCTGGAACTCGTCGAGGATGTGGTCGACGCTGTGCATGTTCAGATCGATCAGGTTCTCGATCCAGTCGTAGGTGTAGGCGCCGCCGCGGGGCTCGGGACCCATCTGAGCCAGCCAGGGGAAGACATCGGATGGTGGTGCGTCGACGGTGATCGCTCGGGTGGACTGTGCGTCGGGCTCGGGTAGCAGGTCGTCTCCGGGAAGCGCGGCGTCGACCTCCTCAGGTGTCGCGCCCCACGTCAGGATCCTCGGCCGCAGGAAGATCCGGTAGGAGATCGCGGCGCCGACGGTGAACACCGCGACTCCCCGCAGGACGGCCAGGCTCGTGCGCATGCCTCGATTCTCCCGACATCGCTGCGTCGTGTCAGCGGTAGGAGTCCGGCGCGCCCTCGATCGGTCAGGCCCGCACCGGCTTGGCCTTGGTGCGGTGAGCGCGCACGCGCAGCTGGGTCAACCTGGCTACCCCGAGCGTGGGTCTGGGCACGCGGTCTTGGGGGGCGTAGTGTCCCCAGACATGGAGTCAGCCGGGCTCCCGACTCTGGGAGCCACGATGACTGACAAATCCCCACGCCAACACATGTCCAAGAAGTCTGGCAAGTCATTGAAGGAGAAGCGGGCCGAGAAGCAAGCGAAGGCCGCCCATCAGAACCAGGTCCAGTCAACGCTGCCGGACAAGAAGAAGTAGCCCAGGGCCCAGCTTGGGGGCTGGACTACTCGGCAGGGAGCCGCTGGCGCGCTGGGTGCCTTCCGGTGCGGTGTTGATCAACTCAAGTAGTCACGAAGGACCTGGGCCCGGCTGGGATGACGCAGCTTGGACATCGTCTTGGACTCGATCTGGCGGATCCGCTCGCGGGTGACCCCGTAGACCTTGCCGATCTCGTCGAGGGTCTTGGGCTGGCCGTCGGTGAGGCCGAAGCGCATCCGGATCACGCCCGCCTCCCGCTCGGTCAGCGTCTCGAGCACGCCTTCGAGTTGCGCCTGCAGCAGAGTGAACGAAACCGCCTCCAAGGGCACGATCGCCTGTGAGTCCTCGATGAGGTCACCGAACTCGGAGTCCCCGGCCTCGCCGAGCGGAGTGTGCAAGGAGATCGGCTCCCGGCCGTACTTCTGGACCTCGGCCACCCTCTCGGGCGTCATGTCCAGCGCCTTGGCCAGCTCCTCCGTGGTGGGCTCACGGCCCAGGTCCTGCAACAACTGACGCTGCACCCGAGCCAGCTTGTTGATGACCTCCACCATGTGGACCGGGAGGCGGATCGTCCGAGATTGATCGGCCATGGCGCGGGTGATCGCCTGCCGGATCCACCACGTGGCGTAGGTGGAGAACTTGTATCCCTTGGCGTAGTCGAACTTCTCCACGGCTCGGATCAGGCCCAGGTTGCCCTCCTGGATCAGGTCCAGGAACAGCATCCCCCGACCCGTGTACCGCTTGGCCAGGGAGACGACGAGGCGCAGGTTCGCCTCCAGAAGGTGGTTCTTCGCCGCACGGCCGTGATCGGCGATCCATTCCAGGTCCCGGCGCAGCTGTAGGTCCAGGGGAGCGCCCGAGCCGAGCCTCTCCTCGGCGAACAGGCCCGCCTCGATCCGCTTGGCCAGGTCCACCTCCTGCTCGGCGTTGAGCAGGGCGACCTTGCCGATCTGCCTGAGGTAGTCCTTCACCGGGTCCGCGGTCGCGCCAGCGACGGTGACTGTCTGCTGGGGCTCGTCCTCGACGTCGGAATCCGAGATGGTGAACGCCTCGGCGCCCTGAGCAGCCTTCCCCTCAGGTGCCTCGACGGCAGTGCGCGCGTCCAGCTCCTGCTCGGACTTCGACTCGAGCGTGGCCACGTCGATCAACTCCGACTCCACGACTTTGCACGAGCCCACGTCCGGCACGTCGAGGACTGCCGGCGGCTCCAGAGCCCCGATCGGAGGTTCTCCTCGATCGGTAGCTCCGCAGTCATCCTACCCGCCTGCAAGAAGGCCGGCGGCCGCGCGGCTGACTCCCCGGCGATGGTCGAAGCGGTGGCCGCCGACTGGTCGGACGACTGGCCGGGGAGAAGGCCGCTGACGTCGTCGGCCGGACCTTGGGCGACCCGAATCACCTGCTGAGCTCGGCCAGCAGCCCTTCGAGATCGACCAGGGCGAAGCGGACGGCCGAGTCGGAGCACCCGTAGGGCAGCACCAGTGTGCGGCCGTGGATCAGCGCTCCGCAGGAGTAGACGACGTTGGGGACGTAGCCCTCGCGTTCGTCGTCGGAGGGGGTGAGCAGGGGCTCGTCCAGCGCGCCGATCACGATGCGGGGGTCTGCAAGGTCCAGCAGAAGGGCGCCGATGCCGTACTGGCGCATGGGGCCGACACCGTGTGTGAGGACGAGCCAGCCGGCCGCGGTCTCCAGCGGCGATCCGCAGTTGCCCACTTGTACGACTTCCCAGGGCTGGGTCGGCTGCTGGAGCGTACACACCAGGTTCCAGTGGGCGAGGTCGGCCGACTCTGCCAGGCTCGTGCTCTCCCGGTCCCAGCGTGACAGGGCGAGGTAGCGGCCGGCCACGGGTCGCGGGAACAGTGCCATTCCCTTGTTCTGGGCGGCAACCCCTGTCGGCTGCTGGCTGTCGAAGGTGAGGAAGTCCACCGTGCGCAGGAGCGCTGGGGTGACGTGGGTCCCGTCGAAGGCGGTGTACGTCCCGCGGTAGCTGGTGCTGCCGTCGTACTCGGTGAAGTGGACCAGCCGGAGGTCCTCGAGGCCGCGCGCCTCCGCAGGCCCCCCGGGCAGGATGACCCGTTGGTCCAGGGAGGGGCCCTCGGGGAAGCGGATCGTGTACTGGGCGGCCGCCAGCTGCTCGAGCTGGTCCAGGGCGGGGGAGGACGGTCCGCGGGTGAGGTCCTGGCCGTCCAGGCTGGCCATCGCGACGTCCAGCTGGGACCGGTCGAAGGACTCCGGGAGGCGATCGAGCACGTACCGGGCCGAGGCGACGTCTTCTTCTGCGTCATCCGCGAGCTGGTGCAGGAACTGCGCCCTGGAGTACCGGGTCGGGATGGGTAGGCCCAGGACCAGCGGACGACCCGGTTCGTCGAGTTCCAGGTGGTCGTTCGCGTCGATGGTGCCGGTCCGCCACCCGATGCTGGAGATGTGGCCCTCGCCCACCTGGCGCACGCTCATGATGAAGCGCAGGGTGCCCGCGGGCAGGCCGGACTGGTCGGGGTGGGCCACGATCGAGGGGTTGAACAGTGCCGCGGACTCCACCGCGTACTCCTGGCTGAAATAGGCCCCCATCAGCCTCCGGCGCGCCTGGGAGAACGCACCGGGATCGTCCACGCGGTGGGCGATGAGCTCGAAGCGGCTGTCGAGCACCCCCGTGATCTCGTGGTGGCGACTGCCGAACGAGGCGATCGTCCGCTCCAGGGTCCGCTCGACCCGATCCTCCGACAGTGCGAGGACCCGATCGAGGACAGACGTGGCGCGTGAGGCTCCGGGGGTCATCCCCTCCTGGCCTGGCAGGAACACGGTGGTGACGACCCGGGTCGGGTCCGGACGCAGGACGCGGTCGGTCCGTCGGACCAGCGGGCGGGTCACGCGGCGGCGGCGAGGGCGGCCCGTTGGGCCAGCTGCAGGGTCGTCACCGCGGCGAGGGTCGACTCGGCCCCGTGGTTGAGGTTGATGCGATCGGCGTGCAGGCCGTCGGCGCACCCGCCGGTCGAATGGTCGTAGAGACGCAGGCCGACGTCGTTGTTCCCGAGGAACCAGCTGGCGCACAGGTCCACCACCGTGAGCCAGGCCGGGTCGCCGGTCGCCTCGTGGGCCCGCCAGGCGGCCTCGGCCAAGGCGGTCACCTCGATGGGCTGCTGGTCGAATCCGGGAAGTGGCTCGGGCGGCGCCCATCCACCGGCGGGGACGACCGAGATGTGGCCCTCGCGGGTCTGCAGGTCCACCAGCCACGTCAGCTGGGCCAGCCCCTCGTCCACCGTGGCCTGGTCGTCGAGGCCCACGCCGATGGCGATCAGGCTTTCCGGCAGAACGGCGTTCGCATAGGTGAGTCGCGGCTCGGGCCATGGCCAGCGCTGGTCGTTGCTCGTGCGGTTGCCGAGCAGCCGCCGAGCGTCCTCGAGCAGGTGGATGGCCGCAACGTGTCCGGGGTGGGCCCGCAGGACTTCGACCGCCCCCAGCGCGGCATAGGCCATCGCCCGGGGCCAGCGGGAGCGCGTCAGCATGGCGCGCTCGGCCACCAGGAGGGCTCGGGCCGCCACGTGTCCGCGGGCGAGGCCCGCCGTCATCCCCAACGACCACAGGGCCCTGCCCCAGTGGTCGTCCGTGGCGGTTGAGCCGGTCCAGGCTCCGTCGGTGCTGCGACGGTTCCAGAAGGCGCCGGTGTGGTCCTGGGCCTGCTCCACGAAGGCCAGGTAGGTGCGCTCCGCGCCGCGCAGGGTCGGGGTGGCCCTCGGCTGGCGGACGGCCACGATCAGCGCTCGCGACACGTCATCAAGGCAGTAGCCGTGCTCCGGGCGGGGTTGACCGTGCAGCGCATGCTCGAAGATCCCGTCCGCGGTCGTCATGCGCATCAGGTGCTCGAAGCGTGGCGTGGGTAGGGGGGTGCGCGTCATGCCACGGACTTCGAGCGCGCGGCCAGTTCGTGGCCGACGGCGACGTACTGCGCGGCCACCGCGGGCCACAGCAGGGTCGGGGCAATGGCACGGGCGGCCGCTGCAGTGGTCGTGGCGAGGTCCGGCTCCGTGAGCAGCCGGCGAACGGCCCGACCTATGGCGGGCGCGTCGCCCTGCGGGACGAGCAGCCCCGCGCCGTCGGACAGCAGCTCGACGGCGTGCGGGAAGCTGGTGGATACGACGGGCTTCCCGGCGACCACCGCCTCGGTGAGCACGCCGGAGGTGACCTGGTCCCGCGAGTCGTAGGGGAGCAGCACGAGGTCCGCCGATCGGACGATGGCGCGTAGCTGCGTCCCGTCGAGGTAGCGGGCGTCGAAGGTGACGTGGCCGTCGAGCCCCCACTCGGTGACACCCTTCATCAGGGCCTCGCGATAGGCCTCGCCCGCGTGCTCGAGCACCCGTGGGTGCGTCTGGCCGACGATCCGGTACAGGGGCCGAGGGTCGAGGTCGGCCAGCCCGGCCATCGCCTCGATCGCCCACTCGATGCCCTTGCCCGGCCCCAGCAGTCCCCAGGTCAGGACGACCGGTCGCTCGCCGATCTGCCCGATCGGGTGTTCAGGCTCGCCGCCGGCACCGCGCCACGGGGGGCTTGTGGCGCGTACCGGCCAGCGGTTCTGCTCGGCCCCGTGCGCGATGACCATGACCTTGCCGGGGTCGATGTCCCACCCGTCGATCAGGCGCCGGCGGGCGGTCCTGGTCATCGTCACGACGATGGACGAGGACCTGACCACCTCGGCCAGCACGGCGTGCTGGGTTGGCGTGGGCGAGGTGAGCACGGTGTGCAGGACGGCGACGATCGGGACCCTGACCCGGTCCAGAACGGCCAGGACGTCAGAGCCGTCGGTGCCGCCGAAGATGCCGTACTCGTGCTGCACCAGGGCCACGTCGTAGGTGTTCAGGGCGGCGGCCGCCCGGGCCTCGCCGCCACGCTCGCCGGTCACCCAGTGATGCACGACGGGGCCTTGGACGGGTTCGTGTGCGTCGATGACGCGGACGACGCCGACCTCCGCCTCAGGAGAGCGCAGGTGGGTGACGAGTGCCTGGGCGAACGTGGCCAGCCCGCATTGCGTGGGTGGATAGGTGGAGAGCATGCCGAAGCTGAGGGCCATGGAAGGCGCCTTCCGGAGAGGTTGTGTGCCGCGCAGCACGGTCGCTGCAGATCAGGAGAACGGGGCCGGTACTCATCCCCGGGGCACACCCTGCGGGTACTGCCGCGTGTCGCCTCAGTGGACCGATCACGACGAGGTGAACCTACCACGGACCGCTCCCGGGGGAGCCCAGTTTCACCCCGCCCCCGATCACCGAGGGGGCCGGCAGCAGCGGTCGTTCGCCCAGCTGTGGCCGAAGCCAACTGGGTGGTCGCACGCGTCGAGTGGACACCCCGTGCGGGTAGAGAGAGGGCCCGCGCGACTCAGGTCAATGCGGTCAGCTGGTGCACGTCGTCGGGCGGCAGGGTGTCCACGATCGCCATCACCTCGACCTCGCGGAGGGTCGCCAGACCGCCGTAGCTGCTCATGAAGGCCGTGTCCGAGGCATCGCGCCCGGTGGAGATGCGCAGCAGCGACCCTCTCGGGGCGAGGGTGGTGGCGTCCACCACGTACCACTCGCCCTCGACGTAGGCCTCGGCAACGGCATGGAAGTCCATCGGGTTCAACCCGGGTGCGTAGACGGCGGCCAGCCGGGCGGGAACGTCCAGGGAGCGCAGCAGGGCCACGACGAGATGCGCGTAGTCGCGGCACACGCCCTGGCGTGCCAGGAGCGTCGCGACGGCCCCGTCGGTGGGCAGGCTGGAGCCGGGGACGTAGCTCAGGCGTGTTCCGACCCAGGAGCTGACAGCGGCGAGCAGGTCGGCGCCGGCCAGCCCGGCGAACTCGGCCCGGGCCGTGGGGGCCAGCGAGTCCGATTCGCTGTAGCGGCTGGGGCGCAGGTACTTGAGCAGGTCCGCCTCACTGGTCACCATGGGGACGCTGGACCCGAGGACACGTGCCGAGTACTGGAGGAGCAGGTCCCCGGGGGTGGCGTCCACCACATGGATCCGGCCACCGTGGTCGGTCGTGAGGCACCGCGGCGGCACTGCCCGCCCGTCGATGGTCACGGTCAGGGACTCGTCGATGTCATGGTTCGCGGCCGGCGCGATCTGCAGGGCGATCGTGGCCGCCCGGCCGACGTCGATGACGAGCTCGGCTGCCACGTCGCGCTGCATGCCGCCATTGTCCGGCATGAGCGAACCAGTCAGGACCGGTAAGGATTCAACCTCGCTGAGGAGTGGGCGAAGCCTCACCGCTGGCCCTGTGGGATGGTTGCCGGTATCCGGGGCAGGTTCTCCGTGGTTCCCGGTCGGCTGGCCGCGACATCTGGGGTCACGCTGAAGCACCGGTGCTAGGGAGGCGCATGTCGATGCGCAAGCGAATGATCAGCTCCGAGGGGGGCATTGGTCAGCCTTCGGACTCGTGGATCGATCTGAAGGAGGTCGCGGAGGTCGAGATCACTTCCGAGGATCCTGATCACCCCATCGAGAATGCACTGACGGGGACGGATGCGGACGGGTGGCGGGCCGCTGGGCCAGGTCCCCAGACCATCCGGCTGGTCTTCCCGAAGCCACTGGACGTCCGTCGGATCCAGCTGGAGTTCCACGGTGTCGGAGTCGAGCGTACCCAGGAGCTCGTTCTGCGATGGTCGCGTGCTGTCGCCGGGGAGAGCACGGAGATCGTGCGCCAGCAGTGGAACTTCAGCCCCGGAGGCTCGACCAGCCAGACCGAGGACTTCACCGTCGAGCTGCAGGCGGTCGCGACGCTCGAGCTGATGATCACCCCTGACATCGGTGGTGGTGACGCCGTGGCGATTCTCACGAGGCTGCGGCTGGCCTGAGTGTGCTGCCGATGTGGTCGATCGAGGTCACTACGGCAGCTGGCCGGTCTTGTCGCTTGACTCGGCGATTGCCCGCCCCTGGGTGTCGGCGTGGTAGCGTGACCCTTGGTTGCAGCAGGACCTCGCTCGTTCCCCCGACGCCCACCGGTGCCAATCCGCTGGGCGTCGTTGCGCATCAGGAGTCGACGCCACGGCAGCCCGGGGATCGGCGACCGGTTGGACCCTGAACACTCGCTCAATGAGGAACAGATCGATGGCACAAGGCACAGTCAAGTGGTTCAACAGCGACAAGGGCTTCGGCTTCATCGCCCAGGACGGCGGAGGGCCGGACGTGTTCGTCCACTTCTCCGCGATCGCGGCGAGCGGATACCGCTCGCTTGACGAGAATCAGCGCGTCGAGTTCGACGTGACGCAGGGTCAGAAGGGTCCGCAGGCGGAGAACGTCCGCGCCGTCTGATCGCACCGCGACGAAGGGGAGGCCACCGCGAGCAGCGTGGCCTCCCCTTCGGCTTGGCTGGCCACCGCCCGGGTCGCTGCCGCCGCGGCCTGTTGCCCGTGGATGATCAGCCACCGGACGAAGTGCTCGTTGAACAGGCACGACGCACCTCGCTCGCGGCGGATGAGCGTGACGGCTTGGGCGGGCGAGAGGCCGGCCATCGTCAGGACCAGCGCCGTGACCAGCCCGGAGTCGCCACATGGGCCAGGCGACCGGCGGCGGTCGAACCGAGGGCTACGCCGGCGCCGACTCCGTGGCCGTCACGCCGACCCGGATCCGCTCGAAGGTACGTGCCGCGTTCCCGCCCGGGACCGAACGCGACCTCCTCCTCGGCGAGACCCCGAGGGGCTATTGAGGCGATGGACACAGCGTCCCGGGCAGGTGCCCCGTCGCACCGTGCAGCCCGTACGGCGATCGGTTCTGTCACCGCGTGAGGCGATCCTGGGCTGCACGTTGTCAACTGCGACTGAAGGTTGAGCCAGTTCCTGCGGTCGAAAACTGAGCCACCTGCCTCTTGGTTGTTGTTGGTCAGTCCTGGTCGGTGGTGGTGGCTGGTGGCCGGCCGCCGAGGTCTCGGTTGCGGAGCCGGTAGCTGTCGCCCTTGAGGGCGATGACTTCGGCGTGGTGCACGAGTCGGTCGATCATGGCTGCGGCTACGACGTCGTCGCCGAAGACTTCGCCCCAGCGAATTGGAAGTGGCATACGTTCGATTGGGCCTGAAGGGCCGGTGGCCTCAGGGATCTTCCTGTCTGCGTGTCTTGCCGATGTTCAAGGTATCGCGGGTGTTTGCTAGGTGGTGCCTTGATTCTTCTGGTGTGAAGAAGGTGTGCTTGGTGGAGCGGCGCGGCCTGCGGGCGGTCACCGGTGGGGTCGAGCCGCTGACTGTCTCTGCTGCGCTGGATCCGATGGTCTTCCAGGCCGACTGCGTCGCGGCGTATGTGGCCTCGTGGACGGCGCGCGGGTTCAGCCCGGTGACGATCGAGAACGCGACGGGGTTGCTGGATCGGACGCTGGATCTGCTGGGTCGTCCGGCGTGGGAGGTCGACGTCGAGGATGTGGACCGGCTGGTCGGGACCCTGGCTGCCGATGGTCTGGCGGTGGCGACCCGGCGTGGCTATGTGCAGGCGTTCAAGGGGTTCTACCGGTTCCTGCAGGTGCGTCGGGCGCCGGTGATCGAGACGGCGTTCGGAGTGCGGCTGGTCTGCCCGGTTGACGAGTTCAACGCGTCGCGGCACGTCGGGGACGAGTCCCCGGCGCTGGCCCCGCCACCGACGCCGGAACGGATCGACGAGTTCTTCGGGTTCCTACGGCAGCGGATCGCCACGGCCCGCAAGTACGCCCCGGCGGCCCGGGACTACGCCCTGTTCCGCACCCTGTATCACGCGGGGCTGCGGGCGGACGAGGCCGCGCAGTTGGGCATCGCCGACGCCCATTTCGACCGTGGACCGTTCGGCAAGCTGCATGTCCGCTTCGGTAAGGGCACCCGCGGGTCGGGGCCGCGGCCGCGGTGGGTGCCGATGCTCGACGGGCTGGACCTGGTGCTGCGCTGGTATCGGTCCGACGTGCGGGGTCGGTTCCCCGACACGACGGTGCTGTTCTGCGACGAGTCCGGCGGGACCCTGCATCGGGGCACGATCCGCAACCGGCTGCGCTATCTGATGACCCTGGAGGGCCAGGATCAGGCGCAGTGGTTCAGCCCGCACGCGATGCGCCGGGCGTGCGCCACGCACAACTACGAGCGGGGCGTTGACCTGGTCGCGATCCAGCAGATGCTCGGCCATTGGACGGTCGGTTCGACGATGCGTTACGTGCGCCCGTCGGCGACGTTCATCGAGGATGCCTACCGGCGGGCCGTGTCCGACACGCTGGGCCGGCTCGAGGCGAAGGAGGAGGACCGGACGTGAAGATCACCTGGAAGCTGCGGTTGGCCGCCGCGCAGCGGGAGGTGTGGACCGGTGCCCAGCTGCGTCGGCTGCTGGCCGAGCGGGCCGGGCTGCAGCTGTCCTCGGCGTCGGTGTCGGCGCTGTTGACCAAGGAACCGTCCCAGGTGAAGCTGTCGACCCTGGCCGCGTTGTGCACCGCTTTGGAGTGCACCCCGAACGACCTGATCGAGGTCGACACCACCCCGGTCGCGGTCCCCGCACCGCCACCTGCCCAACCGGTCACACGGGCCAGCGGCTCGACCCGCGGCCGGTCCATGCCACCTCTCTGAGGCTGATCCTGGTGGGGAAGCGGCAGCGGGACTGTCAGCGGTGCGGGGCGTCGGTGGGATACCTCGACCGGGTCCTGTGCTGCAGGTGCACCCGCGCCGACCGAGAGGCCGCGGCGAAGGCCACTTGCCCCGGGTGCGGCAAGCCCCGGGTGCTGGATCCCGACACCGGCCGCTGCATGTCCTGCTCACGGGTCTGCGCCACGTGCGGGCTGCCGGTGCGCCGGCTCACCGACAAGCTGTGCCTGGCCTGCCGGCGCAGGGCCAGAGCAGCCGCCGGGAAGGCGCTGTGTCCTCGGTGCTCCCGTACGGTGAGTGTGGTCACCTGAGTTGGCCCCGGTTGGGACGCGGATCGTCGCGAATGTTGGCCCCGCCTGGGTGGTGATCGCGCTGGTGGTGGGTGCAGCGTGTCGTCGCGAATGTTGGCCCCACCCCGGTTCGGATCTTCACGTCGTAGTCGTCGGCGTGGAGGTCGGGAATGGCGCGGTCCAGGGTGGAGCTGTTCGAGCAGATCAGGCGTGACCGGCGGGTTGAGAAGCTCTCGATCCGGGAGCTCTCGGACCGCCATCATGTGCACCGGCGCACGGTGCGGGAGGCGTTGGCCAACGCGATACCTGCGCCGCGCAAGGCGTATCCGCGGCGACCGCGGCCGGCGATCGACGCTTACGTGGAGATCATCGACGACTGGCTGGTCAAGGATCAGGGGGTGCCGGGTAAGCAGCGGCATACCGCGCGGCGGGTGTGGCAGCGTCTGGTCGCCGAGCACGGTGCGTCGCTGGCGGAGGTGACCGTGTCGCGGTACGTCGCGCGCCGGCGGGTGGAGCTGGGCCTGGACCGGGTCGAGGTGGCGGTGCCGCAGACCCATGAGCCGGGTGCGGAGGCTGAGGTCGACTTCGGTGAGTTTGTCGCGCGTCAGACTTTGTGGCAGGGCTGTTGTGTCAGTCCTGAAGGAGAGTCCACGTCATGGGGAGACCCCCGAGCATTCCTGTTGAGAAGAAGACCCGGATCGTGCTCAGTGTCCTGGCCGGCGAAGTGACGATCGCTGAGGCGGCGCGCCGGGAGAAGGTGTCCGAGCAGTCGATCGGGCGGTGGAAGGCCGAGTTCCTGGAGGCTGGGCGCACGGCGTTGGCGGCCGGGAAGTCTGGGCCGTCGAGCCGGGAGGAGCAGCTGGAGGCCGACGTCGCCGAGCTGACCCAGGCCCTGGGCGAGGCGGCGGTCGAGATCCGGGTGTGGAAGAAGAGCGCGGAGGGCCGGTTGGGCCCTTCGAGGACCTCGAGGTGATCCGCGTGCAGGCGGGCATGTCGACCGCGAGGTTCTGCGATCTGTTCGACATGCCCGAGCGGTCGTGGCGGCGTTGGCAGGCCAAGGCCCGAGCTGGGGCGCGGCCGAAGGGTCCCTGGCCGCAGCCGGTCCGCCGTTCGGCGCGTGAGGCGGTGATCGGTCATGCGCTGGACCATCCCGCATGGGGGCATCGAAAGGTGTGGGCGATGTGCCGGCACGACGGCCACCGGGTGTCGCAGGCCACCGTGCTGCGGGCACTGCGCGACGAGGGCCTGATCCTGCCCGCGGCCTACCAGCGGGAGCGCCGCCGGCTGGCCCAGCGGCGCAAGGCGGCGTTCGCTGCCGAGCCCACTGGGCCCAACCAGGTGTGGCAACTGGACTTCACCGAGTTCGAGACCACCGCCGGTGGCACCTGGCGGCTGGCCGGCTGCCGGGACTACTGGAGCAAGTACGAGTACCCGTTCCACGTGTCCCCGACGGCCAACCAGCACGACGCGATCGACGCCGTCGAGCTGGCCCTGGCCGACTACCAGGGGCTGTTCGGTCACCCGCTGGTCGAGGCATGCCCGGTCAACGTCGAGACCGGCGAGCTGCTGCCGGCCGTCACGATCGTGACCGACAACGGCGGACCGTTCCGCTCGTTCCGGTTCGAGGCGTTCATCGAGGGCCGCCCCGAGCTGGCCCACGTGCGCACCCGCGTGAAGTCACCGGGCCAGAACGGGTCACGCGAGCGCGGGTTCGGCACCCTGAAGTACGAGCGGCTGTTCCTCGACGACATCGCCGACGCCGTCGTCCTCGCCGAGCAGGCCGACGCCTACCGGCTCGACTACAACGAGATCCGCCCGCACGAGGCGATCGCCTGGAACCGGCCCAAGGAGGTACACCTGGGCCTGGCCGACCCCACCATCCCGACCTTTCAAACCAAGGAAACCCTGCCAACTACTTGACGCGGGACAAGTTCTACGCGACGGTCGCCGGGGGCGCGGTGAAGGTGTGGTTGTTCGTGATGCGGCTGTCGCACTCGGGCAAAGCGTTCCATGTCGCGTTCGCGAACCAGGCGCAGGAGGCGTTCCTGCAGGGACATGTCCTGGCGTTCGAGCGGTTCGGGTCGGTGCCGGGCCGGATCCGTTACGACAACCTGAAACCGGCGGTGGTGCGGGTGCTCAAGGGTCGGGATCGCGACGAGTCGGAGCGGTTCATCGCGCTGCGCAGCCACTACGGCTTCGACTCGTTCTTCTGCCGCCCCGGCATCGAGGGCGCGCACGAGAAGGGTGGTGTGGAGGGTGAGATCGGCCGGTTCCGCCGCACTCACCTGGTCCCGGTCCCGAGCGTGGCGTCGCTGGCGGAGCTGAACATGCTGATCGCCGCCGGGGACGCCGCCGACGACACCCGGGTGATCACCGGGCGGCCGACCACGGTCGGGGCCGCGTTCGCCGCCGAGCTGCCCGCGCTGGGCCCGCTGCCAGCCGAGCCGTTCGACCCGGCTCGGCTGCTCTCGGCGCGGGTGGACAACCGGGCTCGGGTGGCGGTGCGGCAGTGCTACTACTCGGTGCCGGCCCGCTTCGCCGGGCGCCGCCTGCCGGTGCGGCTGTCCGCGACCACGGTGGAGGTCCTCGATGGCGCCACGGTGGTGGCCCGTCACGAACGCGCGGCGGGCCGCTACGTCGAGGTGCTCGCCCTGGATCACTACCTGGAGGTGCTCAAGATCAAACCCGGGGCGTTGCCCGGGGCGACCGCGCTGGCCCAGGCCAAGGCGTGCGGCGCGTTCACCGCGACGCATCAGGCCTACTGGGACGCCGCCCGCCGTGAGCGCGGCGACAAGGCCGGCACCGCCGCGTTGATCGAGATCCTGCTCGCGCACCGCACCGTGTCCGCTGCGGCGTTGACCACCGCGATGGGCAAGGCCGTCGAGGTCGGGATCCTCGATCCTCAGGTGGTGCTCATCGACGCCCGCCGGCAAGCCGACGGCCAGCTCGCGCCGGTGATCCCGATCGGGGCGCTGGCCCGCTACGACCGGCCCGCCCCGACGCTGACCGGCTACGACGACCTGCTCACCGGCAGCCGGCCATGAGCACCCGCAGCGACGCCGCCGCGCAGGCCGCGATCGCCGCGGCGACCCGGGAGCTGCACCTGCCCACGATCCGCGACGAGGCGACCCGGCTGGCCGAGATCGCGATCCGGGAACGCCAGACCCACCTCGGGTTCCTCTCCGAGGTGCTCACCGCCGAGGTCGACGAGCGCGCCGAGCGGCGCCGGGTCCGCCGCATCGCCGAAGCCAAGTTCCCCCGGATCAAGCGACTGGCCGAGTTCAACCTCGACGCCGTGCCCAGCATCACCCCGGCCCAGCTCGCCGCGCTAGCCGGCGGCGCCTGGATCGACGCCGGTGAACCGGTCGTGCTGCTCGGCGACTCCGGCACCGGCAAGACCCACCTGCTCATCGGTGTCGGCCTGGCCGCCTGCGAGCAGGGCCGTCGGGTCCGCTACGTCACCTGCGCCCAACTCGTCAACGAACTCGTCGAGGCCGCCGACGCCCGACAGCTGTCCCGGGTGGTCGGCCGCTACGGCCGCCTGGACCTGCTGCTGCTCGATGAACTGGGCTACGTCCAGATCGACCCACGGGGCGCCGAGCTGCTGTTCCAGATCATCACCGAACGCGAGGAACGCGCCAGCATCGCCCTAGGCAGCAACCTGCCGTTCAGCGAGTGGGGAACGGTCGTGGCCGATCCCCGCCTGGTCGCCGCGATCGTCGACCGGGTCACCTTCAACGCCCACATCCTCGAGACCGGCACCCAGTCCTACCGGCTGCGCACCAGCAGAACCCGCGCCAACAAGGCCAGCTGACCCCAGAAAGGGGAAACCATGCCCACCCACACCGCCCCCTCCAGCGCCGCTGCCGTCGCCCTGGACGGCCACCACGCCGCCGACCTCGCCGACCTGCTCCACTGCCTGCGCCAGTGGATCGACGCCGAACACGACCTGCTCGACCCGCTGCTGGCCAAGCATGACTACGACATCATCGGCCTGCGCATCGCGCTGGACCGCTACACCGCGCTGCTGCGCAGCAGCGACAACCAGCCGTCGTTCTGATGCCCAGGACACACACCGAGCACGACGCCGTCGGCCACCTGGCCGTTGACGCCGAGCACGCCATCCGCCAGCTCACCCACCGCACCCGCCCCGCCACCGGCGAACTGGCCGATCCCAGCGACGCCGCCGACGTCATCGCCGCCCTCGCGGCCACGACCTGGATGCTGCCCCAACTCCTCGGGCAACTCGCCCGCTGGATCCAAGACGAGCACCACGCCCAGCGGCTACGCGTCGACGACCTCACGCCGATACCCGACCCCGGCCAAACGGTTCAGGCCCTGGCCAGCACCCTGCAACACGCCAGCCAGGCGCTGCTGCGCGCCGCCGCAGAACTCGACACCGCCCACCAACACGCCGCACACCTCGCCGCCGCCGACCCCGACACCCCCGCCCGTGCCCGGGGCCAACATTCGTGCAGATCAGTGGGGCCAAATCACTTGACGAAACCCAGTACGGGGAACCTGCGGCCGGGCACCGGCTGGTGCGGGCCCTGCTCCCATCCCGGGCCACCGACGATGCCGCCGCGGACCTGCCCTCAGTGCGGGGCGACGACCAACCGTCTGTCCAACGGTGTCTGCAACCGCTGTTGGCAGGCCCACCCCGACCGGCCGTTCACCCGCGCAGCCACCCTCGCCGCCGAGTTGCCCGAAACCCCCGACTGGTTCGACGGTTTCGTCGCCCACGTCGCCTCGGTGCACTGCCCAGCACGGGCCGCCGGGTTGATCGGCAAGCTCGGGCTGCTGCTCGCCGACGGCGCCAGCACGCACCCCCAAGCGCTGCTGGAACGCTCCCGGCAGCCGGGCCGGTCGATGGGATCGTTGGGAAGGGCCCTGGAGACGTTCTTCACCAGCCAGCAGCTGGCCCTCCCCACCGACCAGGATCAGCGGCTGGCCGAGGGACGGCGAAACCGAAGGATCACCGCCACTCCCGAGCAGTTCCGCCCAGCAGTGGCCAATTACTCCGAATCGATGCTCGCCGCGCGGGTCCGGGCCGCCAGGGCCCATACCAAGCCTCGCTCGGATTCCACCATCGAGGGTTCACTCGCCGTGGTCCGCGACCTGGCCGTGTTCCTCACCGGCCGCGGCCGGACCGACTGGGCCCAGGTCACAGGCGGCGACGTCGAGGCATTCCTAACCTCCCGGAGGCCCGGGAACCGGCCCCGGACCTTGACCGTGATCGGCCAGTTCTTCAGATGGGCCCGCACCAACAAGCTGATCCTGGTCGACCCGACCCACGGGATCGTTGCGGCCAGGCGGCGCGGATTCAACGGCCCGACGATCACAGTGGACCGCCAGCGGCTGCTGTTCCGCCGCTGGACCACCGACGCCACCGCGCATCCGCACGAGGCCTTCGTGGGTCTGCTCGCGATGCTCCACGGCGCAACCAACCTGGAGATCCGCCAGCTGCGGATACTCGACATCGACCACAGCGCCCGCACGATCCAGCTGGGGTCACGGCCGCACCGCACGCCGCTGGACCCGCCGACCTGGGCTGCCCTGCAGCGGTGCATCAGCCACCGCGAGCAGTGGAGCACCACCAACCCGCACCTGTTGGTGACCAAGCAGACCAAGGGCCAATTGCGCCCGGCGTCGATGCCCTACCTGGCCCACGTCCTGGACCCCGCGGGGGTGGCCCCGAAGAAGCTGCGGGTCACCCGGCTCGCTGAACTGGTCAACACCCTGGACCCCAAGTTGGTCGCAGCAGCGTTCGGGATGAAGCCCGAAGGAGTGCTGGACTACCTCGCCGACCACGTCGACCCCGGGCGCATCCCCGAAGAACTGGCGAACCCGTCGGCATTCGGCGCCACCTGACACATGTTCGCGCGAACAAGTGCGCTTTGCTGAACGGCAGGTTGGAGGTGAGGATCAGCGAGGCGTGTTCGTAGCGGCTGGAGACGAGTTGGAAGAACAGGTTGGCGGCGTCTTGCTCGAAGGGCAGGTAGCCGACCTCGTCGATGATGATCAGCCCGTAGCGTCGCAGTCGGGTGAGCTCGCTGGGCAGCCGGCCAGCGCGGTGGGCGTCGGTGAGGCGGGTGACCCACTCGGTTGCGGTGGCGAACAGGATCCGGTGGCCGTGGTGCGCGGCGGCGATCCCCAGGCCGGTGGCCAGGTGGGTCTTGCCGGTGCCTGGTGGGCCGAGCAGCACGACGTTGCGGGCTTCGGTGAGGAATCCACCGGAGGCTAGTGACGCGATCTGCTGGCGGACCGCGGGTTGGGCGTCCCAGTCGAACTCCTCGATCGTCTTGCGAGCAGGGAACCCGGCTGCTCGGATGCGCAGTTGAGCGCCGGAGGCGTTGCGTGCTGCGACTTCACGATCGAGCACGGCGGCGAGGTACTCCTCGTGGGTCCAGCCGGCGTCGCGGGCGTGATCGGCCAGCCGGGCTGCTGCCTCGGTGATCCGGGGCGCCTTCAACGCCGACGCCAGGTAGGTCAACTGCTTGAGCGTCTCGGGTGGGCGGCTGGTCGCCATCAGGCCACCTGCTCACCGTCGCGCGTGCTGTCGGTCATGGCGGGGGTGACGAGCCCGAAGGCGCGGTCGTAGTCGGCCAGGTCGCGCACCAGCGCATCGGGCGGGGCGGGCGCCGGGCGGGGCAGCTGGTACTGCTCACGCAGCACCTTCGCGGCCGCGACGTGGGCGGGGTCGGTGACCGTCATGCCGCGTGCCCAGACCCGGTCGTGCGCGGCCACCACCCGACCGTCGTGGCGGATCTCGACGCGGGACAGGTCCCCGGTGACGTCCACGAACCGGCCGATCAGCGCAGGGTCCACCGAGTAGTCGCTGCTGTCCAGGCGGACGTAGTAGTCGCGGCCCAACCGGACCCGGTTGACCCACCCCACCACGGGCGGGACCGGGGGCAGCGGGAGCATCGCGGTGCGATCGGCGGCGAGCAGGTCGACAGGTCGGGCCTTGATCGTGCGCACGACCCGGGCGTTCGCCGTGGTCAACCACGCCCCGAACTGGGTGTTGAAGTCGGCCGGCGAGGTGAAGTCACGCCCCGGCATGAACGAGGTCTCGAAGAACCCGTTGCGTCGCTCGACCACGCCCTTCGATTCGGGGTCCTTCGGCTTCAACCGCAGCAGCGTGGTGGCCAGCGTGCCGGTGAACGCCCCGACCCCTTCGGCGTGCCGCTTGCCCCGCCCGATGCCGGTCTCGTTGTCCCAGATCAACCGGCGCGGGACGCGGCCAAGCATCTGCAGCTATCGGTTCAGGTACGCGGACTGGGCGCGGCTGGTCTGAGGGGATCCGGAGACCTGGGCAGCCGGCCGCATCTCTGAGAGGCGTCGGCTGCGCACCGATCCGCCGCAGCGCGGGTCGGGTAGCGTCGCCTGTCAAGGTGAGGTGTGCGTAAGGGTGCTCGTGCCCGGAGCTCCGCATCGACGAGGCCGCCTGACCCACCGCCGTGTAGCGGGAGTAGCCGCTACACGGGGGGTGGCGCCGCAACAGCCATGAGCCCTGCCGACCGGGACCATTGTGAGCACAAATCCGAGCATCAGAGGGGGGTGAACCAGCGTGGTGTAGCGGTGTAGCGGCGAAATCGCCGGCGGCGGGCTGTCGGGCTCCCCACGTCCAAGGACGACCAGTTACCCCGGGGCCGAAGGAACAGTGGCCTCGCAGCCAAAGCCCGGTGAGCATGCGAGCAAGACCGCCGCCGGCCCAAGCGCATCCTTCTGAGCGGCGCTGCTTCTGTGCACGGAGAATGCACTACGCCCCTGCGCAAGACGAGACGCGATGGACGCGCAGAGTGCTCGCTGAGCACGCCGACTGCACCCGGCGTGATGTCCTGAACAGCCTCGGCTCGACTACGGATCAGAAGGCCAGGGGTTCGAATCCCTTCAGGCGCGCCACGTCATCGCAGGTCAGGGCCGGTTTCCTCGGATCGAGGGGCCGGCCCTCGTCGTCGGCGATCACGAAACGGTCACAACCGGGTCACTGGGCCTGCCGGAACACCGCGGTGAGGACCTGGCCGGCGTCGCGCAGCCCGTCGTCGAGGGCCACCGAGTAGTGCCGGCGCATGACTTCCTCGTCGTGACCGTGCCACGCGGCGACCAGGTGGTCGGGCACGCCGCGCTGGCGCATCGCGGTCACCGAGCTGCGCCGGGCCGCGCGCAGATCGAGGTAGGGCACGCCCGCGTCGGCGAGCATCGCCTTCCACTCGTCGGAGTACCGCTCGGGATCGAGACCGCGGCCCAGCTCGTCGATCACCACGTATCCGCCGCTGACCTGGGCCAGCCCGTACACGCTGGCCTGCTCCCGGCGGTGCTGGGCCAGGACCCCGAGGAGGTCGGGGTCCAGCGGCAAGGTGCGGACCCCGCGGCGGGTCTTCGTCGCGCCGACGCTGTCGCCCAGGCCGGCGACCTTCACCCTGGAGCGGGTGATCGCCAACGTCGCCGGGGACGGCTCCTCGTCGGGTCGTGAAGGCTTGCCCACGGCGCTCCATTCGACGTCGAGGTCACCCCAGCGGATCCCGAGGACCTCGGAGCGGCGCATCCCGTACAGGGACAGCAGGAAGCCGGGCTCGAGCCAGTGCCCGACGATCGCTTTGCGGATCTTGACCAGCGCCTCGGGCGTGAACGCGGTCAGGTCGCCAGTCTCAGCGCCGGCAGCGTTCACGTTCTCGGCCGGGTTGTGGGTGGCGACCTTGTTGTCCACGAGCCACTGCCACAGCTGCCGGGTCAGGGTGAGCATCTTGCCGCTGGATCGCTGCTTGAGGCCCTTCGCGACCAGCGAGTCGCGCACCCGCTCGATGTCGATCCGGCGCACGTCCTGCACCGGCGTCGTCCCGAGTAGCTCGACGAGCGGCCGCAGGCTTGACCGGTAGTCGCCGAGCGTTGCGGGCCGGACCTCGCTGGCCTTGCTGGCCAGCCAGTCGGCCACGGCCCTCTCGACGGTCAGCTTGGAAGGGGAGACGTAGCTGCCACGGGTCACCGCCGTGCGGGTCTCGGCCAGCCAGTCGAGAGCCTTCCGCCTGGTGTCGAAGGTGGCGCGGCGCTGCTTGCGCTGCCCGTTCACCGTGCCGACGTCGACGACGACCTTGTAGCGGACCTTCCCGGCGACCGTGACCTTGCGGATCGGGTCACTGATCTTCGGCATCGGAGCCCCCCTTCCTCCTGCGCGGCGGGGCGGGCGGCAGGTGACCGGCCTTCCGCGCCTGGGCGATGAGCTGTGCGGCTCGCCCGACACTGATGCCGCGGTCCTGGGCGACCGCCTTCTGAGTTGACCGTCGTTCTGCCTTGGCCTGCCGGTAAGCCTCGGCGACCTTGGCCAGCTGTTCGTCGTCGATCCAGCGCGCTCGCCGGGTCGCGGCCATCTGCTCCTCAAGGGCCACCGCGGCGACGCGGTCAACCTTGGGCAGGCGCGCGTCGTCGACATCCAGGCTGACGATCTGCCCGTCGTCGTCCAGCAGGGTGACCGTCGCCGGGCCTGTCTCGTACGTGCTGCTCAGCTCGGCTGCGACGAGCTGTTCCGCGAGCTGCTGCAGGCCCGCGGCGAGCTCCCGCAGGTTGGCCGGGGTGAGCACCGTGGCCACACGGTCCGAGACCTCGATGGTCGCCCGCTGGACGTAGATCGGCTGGCCGGGGATCTGCAAGCAGTCGAGCTCCAAACGGATGCCCCGGACCTCCCGACGCAGCCCACGGAACTCGGTGCGTCCGTCGGGCAATCTATCTATGTTGGGTGTCATGCGAGTCAGGCTATCACTATCTAGCCAGAGTAGATATCGCTCGGGCAACATAGATACCGCTAGGGGGCCGCCCCTTGGCCTCGCCGAAGGGAAAAAGGACAGGCTGTGAGCGCTACAGAACCGATCGAACGACTCGCCTACCTCGTCTCGGAAATCGCCGAATCGACGGGGCTCAGTGACCAGACGATCTACCGCGAGATCGAGTCCGGTCGGCTCGAGGCAAGAAGGATCCGCGGCCGGATCGTCGTCACCCGCCCTGCGCTGGACCGCTGGCTAGCCCACCCCCGGAACGACGCATGACCGCCCCGGATGCAGAAGGCCGCCCGGGTGCCGATTCCCGGGCGGCTCTCTCCACAGACCCCGAACGAAGGGCTGAGGCCACGGTACCGCTGGGGTCGGACATCGCCGCCCAGGTGCACGTGGTGACCTGGGAGCGTCACCCGGAGAAGCCGAGCTATCGCCGCGCTGCCTGCTCGTGCGGCTGGGCGACTCGCTGGAGCTTCTACACCGACAGCAGCGCAGGCCCGGCCGCGGTGCGCCACGCGACCGGCCTTGACCTGCGGGCGTGACCGGCAGCGCGCAGCCGGCGCGGCCATCGCTCTACGACCTGGCGCGTGAGCATGGCGGCCCCCGGCTGATCCCCCAGGACCTGTGCCGGCAGCGGAAGATCGGCCGGCACCGCGTCTACATGGTCCTGACGGCGCGACTGCTGGACTCCAGCGGCGACGGGTTCAACTGGACGAGCGATCGAACCATCTCCAACGACCTCGGCATCCACCGAACCGAGGTCCGCAAGGCGGACAAGATCCTCGAGGCGACCGGCCTCATCGAGCGCGCGGGCCGCGAGGCCCACGGTGCGATCAGGTACCGGCTACTCCCTGCCCTCGTGGGTGGGGCAGTGGGTGGGGCAGTGGGTGGGGCAGTGGGTGGGGCAGTGGGTGGGGCAGTGGGTGGGGATCCCCACCCCGAAGGGAAGGGAAGGGAAGGGAAGGGAAGGGAAGGGGGCGCGAGTTCGTCGGTGCCGTCGCCGTCCGAGGCCCCGCCGCCCTGCCCCCGTCATCCGATCGACCTTGGGGAGCCCTGCCGCGCGTGCGCGGCGATCGGGAAGTGGAAGAAGGAGCAGGCCACGCCGGCTCGACCGCCGATGAACCCGATCCTCGAGGAGGTCGACCTGTGCCAGGAGCATGGTTCGCCGCTCGGCCGCTGCCCGATGTGCCGACAGCAGGCCGCCTCGAGAGCGCCGCTGTGTGCCGGGAGGACGGTTGCCGCAACGATCCGGCCGAGCGGGGCCGGTGCGCTGCCCATGTCGAGCTGGTCAGGTTCCGTGCACGCGAGCGACGCCGGGAGCGTGACCGCACACGCCGGCGGCACAGGGAGATGACCGACCACCTGGCGCGGGCGAACCGCGAGCTGCTGGCCGTGGTCAAGCACATGGGCTCGGTCGGAGACCTGCCGGACTTGCCGGCCCTGGCAGAGCTGCAGGACAGGATGACCCGCGCAGTGGCCGACGCGGTGGCCCGGCTGCACGACGAATGCGGCTACTCGTGGACCGAGATCGGTGCCGAGCTGGGCGTTTCCCGGCAGGCCGCGCGGCAGCGTTTCGCTGACAAGGCGGGGTTGTCAGCCCACGCCCGCGGATCCGGACCGACTCCATGAGCCCGGCCGCGCCGGGGATGACCCCGACGAAGCTCGCGGTCCTGCTGGACCTGTGGGTGCTGCGCCGGGCGTTGGGCTGGTCGGTGGAGCAGCTGCGCGCGGAGGCAGGCGACCCGCGCCGGCGCCTGGACTGCTACACGACACCCCAGCTGCGGGCGCTCGAGCGGCGGCTGGCCGGCGGACCGCAGCACCCACCACGGCCGGCGGTGATCCCGACGAGGGACCGGGCGTCGCGGCCCGGTGATGTCGGCCGCTAATGGTACGAATGCACTACGCAGACCCTCGAACGGAAGGACTCTCCGATGCCCGACTACAACGCCCTGGGCGTGATCTCCCGCGCCCGCAAGCTCGATCCGATCCCCGCAGACGTGGTCGCCGCGCTGGCCCGCTACGACCGGGCGTGCGCGGCCATCGCAGAGGCGCGCCCGGCCCCTGACCGGGATGCCACGCTGCGGGCGCTCTGGCACGCCAAGGGACGGCAGGAGGCCGTGGAGGCGGCCCGGGAGCACGGCGCCCGGGTCACCGCCCACTCGGTGTCCTCAGGCTCGTTCGCCGAGCTGCTCGAGCACCTGTCCAGGTGGGCGGCCGGGGAGATCGCCGCCGCGGCGCACGCCGACCAGCAGGGCCTCCTCGACGCGATCGCCGGGCCCGCCTGGCCCGGGCTGGTCGACCGGTTCCACCAGGCCGCCCAGGTGCTGGGCGACCGGTTCCACGACACGCCCGGGTCGAGCGCGGCGCAGATCGAGGCATGGGCGGATGTGCGGCTCGCGGCCCAGCAGCTGCAGACCATCCGCGGCCACCTGACCGCCTGGTGCCCGCCGGGCATCTCGTCCCGCCTGTGGCTGCTGCCGGTCACCGATCTGAAGGTCCTGGATCGGGTCCCGATCGCGAACCTGCCCAAGGGGTCGCGCAAGCTCCCGCTGGCCGAGCAGCTGCTGGCCGACTACTGGAACGGCGCCCGACTCCGACACCAGCTGAGCATCGAGGCAGCCGAGGCCGAGATGGCCGCCGAGGCCGCGGCGTTCGCCGCCACGTCGGCCAAGATCGGGTCCACCTTCGGTGGTGTCGTCCTGGACGAGCGAGGGATGGTCGCCGGCGTCGGGGCGGGCCGGCAGTGAGCGACCTGTTCGCGGGGCTGCCCGAGCCCGCCGGCGCGGTGGTGGTCGACCTGGAACGCGCCGCCGGCCGCGACGCCCTACCACCCTCGATGCCCCCGCAGGAGCCCGAACCCCGGACGCCCGCCGAACGTCTCGACGTCGCCGAGCAGCGTGCCCAGACCGCCGAGCTCGCGATCCTGCGAGCCGACGTCGCCGCTGCGTACGGGATCCCCGCCAACCTCACCTCCCGGCTCATGGGAACCACCCGCGAGGAACTCGAGGCCGACGCCGCCGCGCTGCTCGAGCAGGTCGGACTGCCCGGCCCGCCGCCGGCCCCCGGGACGTCCGGCCGCCCACCCGCACCCCCTGCAGCCGGCGGGCCGCCTCCGCCCTCGGGTCCGGAGGCACAGTTCATCGCGATGCTCAACAACACGTACGGCGGCTGGTGACCTCCGCCCAGGCGGCCCCGGCCGAAGACTGGCTGGCCCGCCGCGGCGAGCATCCGGACCTGTGCCCGCTGTGCGGGCTGCCCGCGGACGCCGAGCTCGCCCTGGCGCTCGGCGAGCTGCAGGAGATCCCGAAGGCCGGGGCCGCGCAGATCCAGTCCGACCGCGGCAGCTACACCTACCGCTACCTCGAGTTGGCTGACCTCGGGCAGGCCGTCCGCGGTGTGCTGGCCGGGCACCACCTGGCGCTCATGCAGCCGACCACCAACGTCGACGGCCGGGTGATGGTGACCACCGTGATCCGCCACGCGTCCGGTACCGCCTGGTCCTCACCGCCGCTCGAGCTGCGCGCCACCGCCGACGCCAAGCAGCTTGGCGCCGCGATCAGCTACCTGCGCCGCTACAGCCTCGCCGCCTACGTCGGCCTGGCCGGCGACGCGCCACCCCCCGGGCCCAACATCGGCACGCCCGCGAGCCCGCCGCGGCCGCGCCAGGACCTCACCCAGACCCAGGTGATGTGGTCCCGGCTGCGCGCCACCGGGATGCCCGACGAACAGTCCCGACTCTGGGTCGCCGAGCTGCTCGACATCCCCGAGCTGTGGGTCACCGCGGACCTGACGCCCGAGCAGGTCGCCCAGGTCGTCGAGCGGCTGGCCCAAGGCGAGCCCGCCGACGTCTGACCCCCAGGGGGGGTACCCCCCGGCCCCCCGGCCCGGCCCCCCTCCCGGCAGGGGATGCGCAATCTTCCGTGTACGCATCCCCAGGCCTGAGATCATCGGCCCAAGCATCCACGCGAAGGGAGGCCCGCGATGCCGGCCCTACCCAAGCCGCCCGGCACCACCCGCCGGCGCAACCGGCCACCCGTGCCCGGTCGGATCCTGCACGCCGCACCCGACCCCAAGCCCACCAGGGCGCCCCGCCTGCCCGCCGACCTGCGCGACTGGGCCGCCCCGACCAGGGCGTGGTGGCGCGACGTGTGGGCGTCCCCGATGGCCGCCGAGTTCCTGGCCTCCGACCGTCACGGACTGCTCGCTCTCGCGGTCCTCGTCGACGACTTCTGGACCACCACCGAGCCGCGCACCCGCGCCGCCCTGGCCGCCGAGATCCGCCTGCAGTCCCAGCGCTACGGCCTGTCCCCGATCGACCGCCGGCGCCTGGCCTGGGCCGTCGAGCGAGGCGACGCCGCCGACCAGCGCCGCCGGCAACGCAACCGCCCCACACCCACCCCAGGACCCGACCCCCGCGACGCCCTCACCTGATTCGGTTCAGTCGCCGACGTCTTGGCGCCAGTCAGGGCGGGCCTCCGCGAGTTGGGCCATGACGCGCGCTCGGGCCGCCAGGTCGTCGCGGTCCGAATCGTCCTGGTCGACGGAGACGTCCATGATCTGCACCAGGCTCCCGAGTGGCTTGCGTGGCCGCCCGACGTCGACAAGGACCGTCCGAGCTGCGTCGACGCACATGCCCGGATCGTTGCCCTCGTCAGAGAAGCCCAGCCCGGCCAGCACCTCGACGATCTCCGCGCGCGTGGAGGGCCCTTTCAGGAACACGGGCGCGCCGTTGTTGCTCAACGGGTCACGCCCAGACCGGGCCAGAGACCCGGGCGAACACCTGGGAGAGCGCAGCGGCGAGCGGTTCGACATCCCCGGTGGGCCCGTAGAAGTCGATGGCGACGTCGTGCTCATCGTCGTCGAGCAGCTGCTCGACGATCACGTCCACGGACGGCGGAACATGGATCGCCAGCGCGTTCCCCGGCCCGCGGGTCCCTCCCCAGAGCTCGGCAAGCCGGTCACGCGCCTGCTCCACCGTCACGCCTTGCGGCAGGTCCGCGTCGTAGGTCCAGCCCGATGCCATCGCTTCACCATCCGCCCTTCCGCTCGGTGAGACCGCGCAGCCGTCTCACGGTCTCACCGAGCGCTGCGGCCGCGCTCGCTTACGGCGCACCGACGCCGCGGACGGCCACGCTGACCGCGGCGAGCATGTCGGTGGCGACCATCCGGGCCAGGTCCAGGTCGACCCCGCACAGGGAGTCCAGGCCGAGGGTCAGCTGCACCGGCCCGCGTGTCACGGTCGGCACACCGTCGACCAGGTCGACCAGGTCGTCCCGGAACAGCTCGACGTTGCCGAACAGGTCCATGCTGTTGTGCTGAACCCCGCCGATGTGCTTCTCCCGCCCGGCCCACTGCGCGAGCGTGCACTGCCGGCACCACGCCGGATGGTCGCCCGGGTTACGTTGCGACAACGTAACCGTCTGCTCGGACAGGTCCGCCGCCCGCAGCAGCAGGTCGGCCAGGACCCGCGCGACGGGCGCCGGCATCTCGAGGTCCATCAGCGGCGTCTTGGGCGTCTTGGTGTCGATGCGGACCTTCGGCTCGAGGCCTCGTTCCGGAGGCAGTGGTGGGCTCAGCACGGCGGCAACCGACAGCTCGTGCAGGTCCGGCCACGGATGCTCGGGGGGCGCATCCCAGGTGATGGTGACCTGGCCGGGCACCGCGCCCACGTCGGCCGCGTGGTGGTTCATAGAGTCCTCGTGATGCCGCGGATCGCACCAGGGGATCAGACAGTCCGGCCGATCATCGGGCGTCAGGTCGGGGGTTCGGGGCATGCTCACGGCAGCCCTCCAATCGGTTGCTTCGGTTGGTTGGGTCAGGCCCCGTTGAGCGCTCGAACGCTCGGCGGGGCCGCTCGCATCATCGCATGCCCCCCAGTGACGCTCCGCCCAGCCGAGCCCGCTGACAACACGGGGGTTGTCAGGGCTGGAGTGCACGGTCACACGGCGATCACGAAACGGTCACATCCGTGGTCCATGGCGGGGGCCGCTTCCTTCTGATCCGAGCACGGTGGATGCCTGTGGAGGCGGTTTCAGAGTCACTACGGATCAGAAGGCCAGGGGTTCGAATCCCTTCAGGCGCGCCAGTGAAAGTGCCGATGCTGTGGGAGTTTTCGCACTTGCGCGATCATTGGCCAGGCACACCAGGGGCTGTTTGTGGCACTACATTTGGCCCTACAACCGGCCCTTCTGTCACCGAACTCTCCTCCGAGAGTGCCATCAGCGTCGAAGTGGGGCTCGGGACGCGTCGCAGTGAACGGGATCCGACCCGATGGACGGTTCGAGTCTGACCGGTAATCAGAAGGTCCGCCGAGTAGCAGGTGGGGCTTCCAGGGGTGTCCGGGAGGCGCCCTCGGCGGCAGATCCCGCACCGCGGGAGGCGAGGGCGTCAGCCGGGCTCCTCCCTGTCACCGAGTAGTGATGAGTGCCAAGGTCCCGCTGCACTCCGCCCACAGTGACGCTGGCTGGAATCGCCAATCCGTCGGGCTCATTCGCCACGAGCCGGGATGCGTTGCCATCCAGGTGCAGCTGTCTGCCGAGCACCTCCCGGGGTCCATGAGTGGACGTGGGAGCGGGTGAGCGCGCCAGGGTGGGTGTCTCCGTGGCCCAGGCCGCGGTGGACGTCTTTGCCGGTGTTTTCGACCCAGATCATGGACTTCTGGTGGGCGATGAGCCAGTTCTCGAGCCAGGCGGTATCGATGAGCAGTTCGTTCCGGCCGGCGTTAACGGTGTGGCGGAGGATTGCGACCGTCTGGACGGTGGTGGGGTCGGTCCAGGCGTTGCGGCCGTTCCAGTGGAGGTTGCCGGGGGCAGGCCCAAAGAGTTCGGGGGCGGGTGCGGGGATGGAGATGGTTTGGTAGTTGCCGGTGGCGTACTCGTACTCGCCAACGATGTCCCAGGTGGCTGGGGTGGTGGGGACGCTAAGTGCTTGACGGTTCTCCTGGTCGATGATGTGGCGCATCTTCCCGTGGTGGTGGCCGAAGGGGAACTCGCCGACGTATCCGTCGTTGGTACGTGGGGCGTTGGAGATGTCCGTGCTGATGAGGTCTCGCCCTTCGAGCTCGGCGAGGGCGATGGGCAGTTCGGTGGTGTCGACGATGTGGGTGTTCAGGTGGGTCCACATGCGGCGTGACTGTTCGGAGTAGTTGTCGTCGCGTGCGTTGCTCCAGTCGTAGAAGCCGGACATGACGGCGAATGGACGTCCGTCTACTTCAGCTTCTGTGACGTTGATGGTGGGGAGGTCGGTGTCGTCGGCGACCCACTGGGCGTCCGTCTTGTCTCCGACGGCGGTCCAGTCGTAGCCGGGGACCCAGGGCCGTGGGTCGCTGTTGGCTGGACTGAACTCGATAACGGTGGGGTCGATTTGGCGGGAGATGGTGGTTGCTGGCCCGGGGATGGGAGGCGGAGGCGGATCCCATCGGTTCGACGTTTGAGGTGCGTGGTCGGAGACGTGTCCGATGAGTCGGTTGAGAGCAATCCACTGGTACTTCTTGCCGATGCGTTCTATCCACTTCGGCTTGGACCGGCCGCCGCCGTACTCGTTCATGACGTGTCCGTCGAACCCGGCGTGCCACTCGGGCCGGTACCGGAGCTGGACGGCTTCGGCGACGATCCACCGGCCGGCGGCGTCGACATCTACGCCGGGACGGTTCTGCAGGTCGTGTTTGAGCTTGTAGACGAAGAAGTCGTCCATCGTGGATGAGTACACGAGCTTCGGGTAGTCGACGGAGTCGTACGGTTCGATGTCTTCCGTGGTGGGCCAGGCGAGTGGCCAGTGGCTGCGGTACGGGGGCCGGACCTGATCGACGGTCACGCCGGCCGGCAGGAGTCCGTGGTTGTTTGCGGCTTCCATGATGCTGCGGGCGGTGTCTCGGATGGCGGCGTTCGGGGTGAGGTCTGCGGGTCGGGCAAAGTACTGGTTCCAGACGACCTCGGCCCCGGTTTTCCAGTCGTCGTCGCTGCCTTTGAGCAGGAGGGCCGCGTAGCAGACTTCGAGGGCTCGTTCGATGACCCACTCGTCGTTCACTTCGCTGAGCCTGTCGACGATGCCTGCGGCCAGGTGGGGGTGTCGGGCCAGAAGGCGGGCGGCTGCGATGGTTGCAGGTTCGCGGACGCGGCGGTCGGTGCAGCCGGTGGTCCAGAGCAGGGCGGTGACCCACAGGCGGGTGGTGTCTTCGCTGACTTGGTCCAGGGGCTTTTCGAGTGCCCACCTGATGAGGCGGTCGACGGCGCCGCCGGTGTTGTGGGTGCCGTGGAGCCAGCCGGGAAGGAAGGAGTCTCGGGCGCCCATGTTGAAGCTCATGAGGTGTTCATGGAGGAAGTCGGCATTGAGGGGGTGGTCGGGGCGGACCGAGAGCCGGAACAGCATGGACATGCCGGCGTGGAAGTTCGCCGGTGTCGAGAGGGCGTGGGCGATGATCGTGCGGGTCTCGTTGGTGATTGACGTGGCGCTGCGCCATGCGGTGCCGGCGATGACGGCGGCGGCGAGGGCAGCGTCGTCGCCGATCTCGGTCGCGAACTCGGCCAACTCCAGGCCGAAGCGTTCGGCGACGATGACTGAGGTTGCTTCGAGGAGTCCGGGATCGATGGTGTGGCCGAGGCCAATGACGGCGCCGAGGCGGCCGGTGAGCTCGGCCCGGATCTCCTCTGCGTTGGTTGCGTGCTTAAGGGCGTCGGAGACGATTAGGTGGTGTCCGATGCGTTCGAAGGTGATGGTGATGATGTCGCTGCCGAACTCGGTGTCGTCGGGGACGACGTCTTCGTCGACGAGGCCTTGGGCGATGAGTTCGTCGAGGAGGGACGTCTCCGCGGACCGGTCGGCCCAGATCGGCGTCAGTATGTCCTGAGCTTCGCGTCGGACCAGTGGTGCTCCTCGCCCGTTTGCGATGGCGGCGGCGAGGGCGTGCATGGCTTGGTGGACGACCCGGTCGGACGGGGGTGCGTCTATGCGGTCGCTGATGACGTCGTTGGCGTTGTCGAGCACCATCTTGGTGAGCTCGTCGAGGCCCATGTTGGCCTGGTCGAGCGTGAGGCGGGAGTTGGCTTGGAACGCTTCACACACCAGCCGCAGGTATAGAGGGTTGTCGAACTCGCCGTGGATGGGTGGCGAGGTCGGCGGCTCGAGGCCATGGTGGTTGGCGTACTCGCTGACGGCTTCGAACTCGACTCCTTCGAAACCGGTGTGTTCGAACCGGACCAGGTCGAGGCCGCGGGGGATGACCTGTCCGACGTAGTGGGTGCGGGCGGTGAGCAGGAGTCGAAGGTTCGGGTACCGCCTGATGGTGGTAACGAGCCGGTCCAGGTTGTCGCGCCACAGAGACCTGGGTCGGGTCTCGTTGAGTGCGTCGATGACGATGAGCGTGGAGACGCCTGCGGTCTGGGCGCTGGCGTCGAGGAGCGCGATGGTCTCCTCGCTGGTGAGGTCGGTCGGCATCCTGAGGACGTCGCGAAGGTGTGTAAGTGGGTCGCTGCTGTTGAACCAGCGGCCGTGCATCATGACGCTGGGTCGGCCGTTGGCTAGGCGGCGCGCGACGGCGTCGACGGCGAGGTAGGTCTTTCCGATGCCCGCGGGTCCAGTCATGAGCGCGACCTGGCTGCCGGCGAGCTTGCCGAGGTTGCTAACGAAGAGGTCGGTGATGTCGTTCAGGGTTGTGGTTACCTTGCGGAGCGCGTCGACCGCTGCGGCGGGGAACCTGACCATGTACTCGGCGTTGAACTGCCGCCAGCTCGGGGTGTCCCACTCATCTTGCCCGTGGGCGGCATCCATGCCAGCGGTCTCGGCTGCTTCCTGGGCGGTGACGGCCGTGGCTGCGGCATCGAGCGCCTGCTCAACGGCCTCGAGGCCGTCCGCGAGGCGGGAGGTGTACCAGGTTCTGATGGCGTCCATGACCGCGGTCGCCGCGTCTCGGGCTGCGTTTAGGTCGGCGGCCAGGACAGACTCGTCGCCGTCGCCGAGGTGGCGGATGGCTTCGGTGAGTTCGGCCATCTGATCGAGGACGAGGGCCCACCACTCGTCGTCGGAGCAGAGCGCGGCGATGGACTGCGCGGCAGGCACTTCGATGTTCAGGTCCGGCACGTACCGGGGCCGTGCTGCCTTTTCCGCCTCCTGGTAACGGTCGTCCCACCACTGGTCGGCGAGGATGTCGGCGTCGAACCAGTACCGGCGCTGAACGCCGGTGGTGTCGAGCCGGTTGAGACGGTCGACGAGGTTGGTCGCCCACTGGATCTCAGTCGAGACGTTCATGCCGCGGTCGGTGGCCATCTTCTGCCAGCCTTCGAGCCACCCGCCCTCGTCGTACACCTTCTCGAAGAGGGATTTGCCTCGTCCGCCAGTGGGACCGGTCGGGTCGGCCGGGATGGCGATCGTGTACTTCTTCAGGTTCGGGTGCTGCTCGAGCGCGGTCTCGACGGAGTTGTCGAGCTGCGACTTGCTGACGTCGTTGTGGTCGGTCCAGAACTTGGCCTGGTGACCGTGCTCGTCACCGTTCGGCAGCGTCCAGAAGCACTCGACGCCACCGTCGCCGCCGTCACCGTGGAGTGACAAGAACTTGGCGTCCGCTGCCGGGGGCTCCTGGGCAACCTGCTCGCAAATGAACTGCTCGAAGCCGGCCCGCTGGCCGCTGGGCCCGAGGGGGCGGATACGCGTGAAGTCGATGTCAGGGATGTTCACATCAGGTCTTTCGGAGAGCGCGAGGGCGAGTTGGAGAACGCTAACGGTTCAGCCATGACAGACCCAGCGCAGCCTCCGTCTGAAGGCGCCCGGTGCCTCTGCCCGGTGGGGTCGCGTCATTACGGCATAGTGAAGCGACTCGCGACGCCACCCGGCAGGTCCCTCCACAGGACCTCGGTGACGGGCGCCTGGCACCGAGGAGCGGATCCTGCCCAGGGACCTTGCGTGGTCCCGGCCGAGTGCAATGTCCGATGTCAGGTCAGGCGTTGTTCTGTTGCGCCAGGGAGGGAAGTACTCGCGCCAGGTCGCGGGAATGGGCAGGCAGCGACCGCGGGCGCTCTGGAGGTGCTGAGCAGACGAGAGGCGGTCTGCTGGCCGACCGGTGCAACAGGGAGCCAAGGGTGAGGGCGCGGGACCACATGCCCCAAATGAGCGGCCGCCGAAGGGGCCCGTACCGGGGTTTTACCCGAGGAGCATGGCCACCAATGGGGCTGGGACGGCCCAGACCGTGTCTGAGGTGTCGAGGATGTTCTTCGTGGCCACGATGCCGCGGCCGTACTTGGCGGTGATGGTTCGCGTTTCGGTCTTCCAGCCGCGGGTGACCCACTTGCTTTCGATAGGGACGGTAAGGGTCTCGCGGCTGGCGGGGACCCCGACGGGGGCGAGGTCCACTTCGTTTCCGCTGCCGGTCCTGGCGTAGCCGATGGTGTCGCCGTCGATCCAGCGTCCTTCTTGGAGTTCGTCGATGGCCCGGGCCAGCGCCACGCCGAGCGCCTGCTCAGTGAGGTGAGTCATGTCCGGTGCGACGTGGTTGCTGGACAGCAGGCAGGGCAACCACGCGAGGAGCGGGTCGGTGAGGTAGAGCTTGCGTTGGGCTCTGCCGACGGGTTGCCCGCGGTCGGTGCGTTGGGGGCTCCATAGCGCGGCGTAAGAGTTGACCAAGCGGTCCAGGCGGCGGGTGAAGACGTCCCGGGATGGGTAGCCCAGGTCCTCTGCAGCGCGCACGGCGTTCAGCGGCGAGGTGGCCCTTCGGGACAACCCTTCGAGCAGCCTGGGCAGGGATTGCTGGGGCGCCTCGGGGTCGACGTCGCGGCGCAGCCATGCCTCCAGATCGCGGACGAAGTCCATATGTGGGGCGCCGTCGCGTGATGCCTCCGCGACGGCGCGTGGGAATCCGCCGGCGGTGAGGTAGCTCTGCCAGGCGAGGTCGTAGGAGTCGATGTCGAACATCACCGACTCCAGTGCGGAGAGCACCCCCGGTGACTGCAGGTCAGCCGGATGCGTCGGCTGAAGGACCGCGAGCTCCGGGCGCGTGCAGGCCAGGTAGTTGCCGAACGTCATCGGCATCAGCATCCGCACTCGGCGCATCCCGCTGGAGCCGGCGCGCCCGGCCAGCAGGTTGCCCTGGACGTCCTCGTCTCCTCGCCAGGAGGACGAGGTCAGTACGACCGTCTCATCGCCTAGGTCGGTGCCGTCCCGTAGAGCCTTGAGTCGCGCAGCCCAGCCCCGGGCCTGACCCACCTCGTCGACGAGCCAGACGCGCCGGCGGGGGCCTTGGCTGTCCACCGACCGGGTGAGGTCTCGGGCCAGCCGAACCGCCCTGTTCACGTCCTGGGCAGTCATCCCATCGCAGGACCATGTGATCACCTGGCGGGGATCCAGGCGGCGACTCCCACACAGTTCCAACGCGAGTTCCCGCAGAGTCACCGACTTGCCCACCCGGCGGGGGCCCTGCAACAAGATCAGCGCATCGGATTCCGGGTTGGCGGCCACGTCGTCGAGGATGGTTGCGCGGAACCCGATGTCTCGGCCCGCCTTGCCCCGCAGCAGCCTGTCTCGCGCAGCCCAGGCAGTTGGATCCTGTCCGGTGACGGGTGCCCGCCACCAAGGGTTGGACTCGGTCAGCAGGGTCCGGAGCTCGTCATCGCGCACAGGACGACGGTACGCCGCGAACCCAGCTGATCGACACTGCAGACCTGAAGTAGTAGGGGGGTGTGACCGCTAGCGACCTGAAAGAGTGGGGGGGTTCGAGAGGTATCGACCTCAAAGAACCCCGTGAACATCCGGCTCAAGGAGGTCTTGAGGAAGGTCGGGGATCCGAACTGGCATGGCCGCCGACCGTTGCTGTGATCGGCGGCCCGGCGCCATGATCTCCCTCACACTCCGGGTTGGTGCGTTTTGGTGAGGGCGATCGGGCTGGTGCGCAGCCTCTACCTGCGCTGGAGCGTTGCGACCTCCCAGACGCACGCCGGCCAGCAGACAGTCGCCTGGGCGGCCCCGCTTCGTGGCACAACCTTGGCACTACGCCCCTGCGACGAGCGTGACGCCATGGACGGTCTCGGGGCTGGCTGAGCACGGATACCCCACGCTACGACACCGCCTGAACGGTCCCGGGCCGCCTACGGATCAGAAGGCCAGGGGTTCGAATCCCTTCAGGCGCGCCAGCCAAAGTGCCTATGGTGTGGGCACTTTCGGCGTTTCATCTCGCTGCGGACCCATCCGACCCGGGGCAGTTTGTGCACCAAGTGTTCCCTTCGAAGCCGTCTGCTGTGGATTCGTCGTGCACGTCGCCGCACACATGGCCAACCGCAGGTCTACTGATGGACGCCATGGAACGCTGTGGACACTCTGCGTCTGATCGGCGATCAGATGATGCGCGGGCAGCAACTCGTACGCTCGGCTGACCGAGCCAGCGCCGGTCCGGGAGCGGCACCCCAGCCGCCGGGTGCGCTCTGGCCGTCCTGGCGGTCTCGGCGTGACTTGGATGGTGAGACCCTCGGTGAGGCCCAGGGGCCGCCCCGGTCGCCCCGGTCGGACACCACGTGGTGGCCGACCTCTTCGCCGGCCGGGCGGGCCTAGAAGAATTGGCCGTTCATGGCCATGTCCGTGAGCGCCTCCGCCGCATGGGATGCCGCTGCAGTCGCAGCCGCGTTACCGAGCCTGTTGACCGCAGTGCGCAGCCGTCCGGCGCGTCGAACCACCTCGCCGGTATCGGGCTCGTACTGCTCAACGACTTCGCGCAACTCGACCAATGCGCGATCTGCCTCGTCGCGGCGCTCGCTGGCCGGAGCGGCCGCGATCGTCCGCTGCACCTCGGCTAGTAGAGCGATGAGGTCAGCGACCGATAGGCCCTCCGTCTTGGATGTTGCGTCCCTGCCTACAGCCGTCGGCCCGGTCGGCCGGTTGATGTTGGTGTTGTAGACGTCTCCCACGTGGCCAACCCTGTCACGCATGACCGCCTCCACTCGGGCGGTCGGCGGCAGAGCCGTCAACGGCGTGCCGCCGTGAGGTCAGCGACGATCTCGACCAGGTTCGTACGCACCTGGCCAACGATCCCGGCCAGGGTTGACCCCGCCAGGGCGTACCTCAGGTTCATCACCTGCTGGTACGCGCCGAGCTCTTGGTTCCACAGCATCTCGGCAAACGAGAGCGCGCCGGTGCGGAAGTTGATGGAGTCCTCGGCTGCGAGCCGTTCAAGCTCTTCGACCGGCTGCCGCAGTGTCATTGTCTCGGGCAGGTGCTCTCGCGCCTTAGCAGGAAGCTGCAGCGGGTGGATCGACTGTCCGGTGGCCCAGGCGCGTCCGCTGATGGAGTCGAACAGGATCACGGCGCCATCGATGGCCCGGTACTCCGGAACGGTGCTGTCGTCGGCGTACCCGTTCAACTCGCGCCGTGCCCACTCCCGCAGGGCGTCTGACCCGGTTTCCGCGCCGAGGATGAGGCACTTGCGAAGCAGCCCAGCGAGCGGCTCGGACTCGTCGAGCGCACGCGTGCGGAGCGCATGAAGCACAGTGTCGGTCACGTCGGCGAGGCTATCGGGGTCCAGCGACACCCTCCGTGGGCTGGGGATGCGTGCGTTGCGCCCACGCGGGCGTGCTGCGACCGCACGTGTACGGAGCTACTCGCCCGGCCAAGAGACGCACGACATGCGGCCATGAGCGGACGTTCGTCGCGGTGCTCGGTGAGGACAGCGACGGCGACGACCGCCGCTGGTGGCAGGTGGAGTGATCTCACGCCCCTTCACTGTCGGCAGCCGCGAAGAATCCACAGGACAACACCCTGCAATCTCGAAGGACGCTGGCCTTGCCCGACACGGCCGATCCCGGGCTACAAGTGTGGGGTGGCATCGAGCTTCACCTGTGACGGCGCTCGTGGTCGGCTACAGCGATGCCGCCTGGCTGCTGCCGTGATCGCTTCCCGGGTCGCCGGTGATCTGGCTGACGATCACGAGAGAACCGTAGATGAGGGCACCCACGAGGACGCCCGCGCAAGCACTGGTCGTCACGTCCCACCCTCGCCGGCCACGTAGCCATCGGACCAGGAAGATTGCGACCGCAGCCAGCACGAGCACGAGCCCCAACGGCGGCATGAAGATGCCAGCGCCTAGGCAGGTGACAACTCCGGCGACACCCGCAGCAACACGTCTCCCTGCGTCGGGAGACGCTGCGTGGTGCTCGGCATTCTGCATCGTCATCATCTCGGTCTCAGACCGCCCATCATCATCAACGTCGCGCCGACCGCAAGGCCGACTCGACAGGCTCGTTTGCTCATATGCCCTGGTCCTCTCTGACCACTCCGATGCAGGCTCGATGCGGCCTACATCACAGGTACTGTTACGGGGGCCCAGAATCCACAGCCTTCCGTCAGCGAGTGGAGGCTTCGCGCCTTGCGTGACCCACGCCCCGAGCGGTCACGCCGCAGTCGGCCGGGGTCGCAGGCGGACTGTCCTGGCTGGCCGACGTGGCCGCTGCCGTGACCTCGACGGTCCAGGTGTCCGTGTCGAGTTGCTGGAGCGGCACCCCGGCTCGCCATGCCGCGCACTTGGCCTTGAATCGCGCCGTCGCAGCGACAGCGCGGGCGTCCTGCTCGGGAGTCAGCACAATCTCCGAGACCGGTGGCGACGCCAGGGTGGGGGCCGGATCGTGCGTGTTGCGAGACATGGAGAGCCACCGAGCCCTCGGTCAGTGGCCTCGACCCAGGTGGGTCTGCCGGTCGAGCCAGGCCACGGCTTTCGGAGCGCCAGTAGCGCACGAAGCGGCCGATGCGGAAGCTCCTGGGTCCGGCCCCGAGGTGTCGCCAGTACCTGAGCGTGGCGACCGGGACGCGCAACAGCTCGGCGACCTCGGTCAAGGTCAACATCTCATCGCCCACATGCGCGCCACACGAGCACACCGCCCCCGCCGTGGCGGCGGCCGAAGGAGCAGCCGTGGGCGCGTCGGGTCGGTCGACGGAGGGGTGGACGGCGGGTCGGCCGTCGGGTCGGTGTGCGTAGTGCACCGAGCGTGCACCAACTCGTCAGAATCAGGTTTCCGGAGGACCCCGGCGGCGCGGGCGGTCGAGGCCGCGGTTGATTTCAGCGCAGCATGTGAAGTCCTCGGCCCACGACGAAGCGGATCCCCTGGAGCTCCCGATCGGTCCATCGTGGCTGGTGGAGGGTCAGGCCGTGGCATGTTTGGGCAGGAAGTGGCATCCTCGTCGCATGGATGCCACTTTGGTGCTCGGCCAGCAGGGACGACTGGTCATTCCGGCAGAAGTTCGCAGCGCGTTGGGGCTCTCCCCCGGAGACCAGTTGCACCTGCACCTGGTCGGCCACAGTCTCGTCCTGGAGCGGCCGCAAGATGCCGCCTCCGAGCTTCGCGGCCTGGCCTCGCAGGTGCCCAGGACGCGGTCACTGGTCGACGAGCTGCTCAGTGAGCGTCGCCTCGCCGCCGCGGTCGGCGAGTGACGGTCCTCGACGCGTCGGCCGTGCTCGCGCTCGTGCACGATGAACCGGGCGCGGACGTGGTCGCCCAAGCGCTCGCATCCGCACACTTGGGGGCGGCGAATCTCGCCGAGGTGATCGGCAAACTGGTCGACGCCGACGTCGACGTCAGCCGCGTCCGGACGCTGCTCACCGCCGCCGGCGTGGTCATCGAACCCGTCACCGAAGCGGACGCCGAACTGGCCGGCGCAATGCGATCGCTCGATGGAGGAAGAATGCTGTCGCTTGGCGATCGATGCTGCTTGGCCTTGACCGTGCGCAGCAACCCGCCCGAGGTGCTGACCGCTGACCGCGCCTGGGCCGAACTCGACCTACCCGTTCGAGTACGCCTCCTCCGGTAGCAACCCGCGCCACGACACCGCTCAGGAAGCGGCCCCAATCGCGGCGCCGCGACGCCCGCACAATCCGCCGGACATCGGGGACTACTTGTGGGGCAGGTGGGTGCCTCGCGGACTCCATGCCGGGAGGCTGGGTCGCAAGCTCCTCAGCGGATCACGGGCTGGCCACGCCTCCCCTCTGAGACTGCAGGCCGATCGTGCGGAGCCAGTCACGGATCTGGGGTCCTGACAGTTCGGCTTGTTCGCCCCGGACGGCGAGTCCGTCGGTGACGGTGGCCTGGGGTATTGAGCTGGCGGTAGTTGTGGGTGACTCGACCGATGCCGCCGACGGCGTAGGTGACGAAGGGTGGATCGTCTTGCTGGTGAGGTCCAGCCGGTCGATCAGGGTTCGCATGATCATGGGCTCGTGGACGTTCCAGACGGGGCTGCCGAGCAGGATCGAGTCGTAGGTGGTGATGTCGGGCAGCGGCCGTTGACCTGGGGTCGGCGTAGTCCTGCTGTTCGCGGACGTTGCGCGCGACGGTCTGCTCGTAGTCGTGCGGGTAGGGGTCGGCGGGCTGGATGCGGTAGGCGTCGGCGCCGACCAGCTCGCGGATCATGGTGGCCACGCTCTCGGTGCTGCCGACGTCGAGGTCACGCCTACCGCAGTTCCAGTAGTCCCCCCCGCGACGCAGTGTGGCGGAGTGGAACAGCGCCGGCGGGACCGGCGATGGCTCGGGTGCGGGTGGCCTCGTCGGGGAAGTTCTCTCGGATCAACGCCAGCGACGGTGGGGTGATCAGAGCCGCCCCGGCCCCCTGAACGATGCGGGCGCCGATGAGCACTGCGAGGTCCGGCGCCAGCCCGCACGCGGCCGAGGCCAGCGCGAACACGACCATGCCGAGGGCGTAGCCGTGGCGGGCCCCGATGCGGTCGGACAGGGTTCCGGCGAACAGGATCAGTGCCGAGAAGGTCAGCGTGTAGCCGGTGACCACCCACTGCAGGCCGGCAAGCCCACCGCCGAGCTGGGCGCCGATGTCGGGCAGGGCGACGTTGTCGATCTGCGCGTCCAACGCGACGACGAAGAACCCGAGCATCGCGCGCCCAGCGTGGCCTGCTCCCGGCGGGAGAACCCGCCGCGTTGGTCCGCGCCGGCCGAGGCACCCGTAGCGGTCACCGGGGGCGGGCCGTGGTTCGGGGGGGCGGGTCGGTCGGCCACCGGGGTCAGGCCTCGGGGATGGGCCGGCCCATCGCCTCCATGGTGATTGCCTCCGGCTCCGGTCCGCCGCGGACGTCGGTGTTCAGCCCGTCGATCGCCGCGAGCTCGTCGTCGGTGAGGGTGAAGTCGAAGACGTCGATGTTCTCGGCGATCCGGGCGGGGTTGGTGGACTTGGGGATGACCGAGCGGCCCTGCTGCAGGTGCCAGCGCAGCATCACCTGGGCGGCGGTCTTGCCGTGGGCGGCGGCGATGCCGCGGATGGTCGGGTCGTTCAGGGTGCTGGTGTGCTCACCGGGGCGGTAGAACGTGATCCCGCCGATCGGTGACCACGCCTGGGTCAGGATGCCGTGACGCGCGTTCGCGTCCTGCACCGCGCGCTGCGCGAAGTAGGGGTGGACCTCGATCTGGTTGACCGCCGGGACGACGTTCGCGTCGGCCAGCAGCGCGTCGAGGTGGGCGACCATGAAGTTGCTGACCCCGATCGCGCCGACCCGGCCGTCGGCCAGCAGCGTCTCCAGCGCCCGGTAGGCCTGCTTGGTGCGGGCGAACTCGCCGGGCAGCGCCTGGTGCAGGATGAACAGGTCGAGCTGGTCCACGCCGAGCTTTCCGGCGCTCTTGTCGAACGCGTGCAGGGTCTGGTCGTAGCCGTAGTCGCTGATCCACACCTTGGTCTCGAGGAACACCTCGTCGCGGGCCAGGCCGGAGGCGGTGATCGCCTCCCCGACGCCGCGTTCGTTGGCGTAGGCGGCTGCGGTGTCGATGTGCCGGTAGCCGGCCGCCAGCGCCGCGGCCACCGCGTCGCGGGTCTCGTCCGGTGGGGTCTGGAACACGCCGAACCCGAGGACCGGGATCTCGACGCCGTTGTTGAGGGTGTAGGTGTCCATGCCCTCGACGGTAGGTCGATCAGCCGATCCGGTGGGAGTGGCTGGTGTTGCCCCCCAGGTGGTCGGTTCGGCGGGGCCGACCGGACGTGTCCGCTCGTAGGCTGCCGCTCTGTGTGACGGGGCGCTCGGCAGGCCTCGCGCCACCGTCACTTACCGGAGGAGCCGCCATGACAGCGACCGACGAGCAGGCGATCATCGACCTGTCGCGCCGCGTGTGGGAAGGGATGGCGCAGCGTGACACACAGGCGCTGGCAGACCTCTGGCATGAAGACGCGGTGTTCGTCCACATGGGTGCCACGATGACCAAGACCCAGGAGCTCGACGTCATCGCCAGCGGCGCGATCCAGTAGAAGCGAGCCGACATCGAGCACACCACCGTCACGCACCTGTCTGCGGTGACCGCGATCCTGCTTTCGGCGATGCGGCTGGTCGCCGTCGTCGGCGGCGACGAGGTGACCAACCCGTTCGTGGTCACCGAGGTCTACCTTCAGGCCGAGGATGCCTGGAGGCTGGCGGCCATGACCTTCACTCGACTGATCACCCCGTAGCCCGGCGGCGCCCGGTCTCTGCCAGCCATGTGCCGCATTCCGGTCAGCCGAGGTTCTCCTCCGAGGGCACTGGGGAGACTCGGTCGGTGCCGGCCCAGCTGCGTAGGAAACCCAGCGCCTGCGCCGAGGGGCTGTCGGGTTCGGTGGTGTAGGTGATGATCACCAGCCGGTCGCCGGGCAGCTCGAGTGCCTCCCCGGTCAGGGTCAGCTCGCCGACCAGCCGGTGGTGCAGCCGCTTGGCCACGGTGCGGTGATAGCGCACGTCGTGACGGGCCCACCGCTGCGCGAACTCCGGGCTGGCCACCGACAGCTCACCGACCAGCGCCCCGAGCGCCTTGTCGTGCGGGTCCCGGCCCACCGTGCCACGCAACGCGGCCACCGTGTCGTCGGCGACCCGCTGCCAGTCGACGAAGAACTCGGATGCCCGCGGGTCGAGGAACATGAACCGGGCCAGGTTCACCGGCATCCGCTCGGGCGCCAGGATCCCGTCATACAGGGCGTATGCCAGGTCGTTGGCGGCCAGGATGTCCATCCGGTGGTTGCGCACGTAGGCCGGGCCCTCCAGCGACTCCAGGATCCGCAGCACCCCGACCCGGACCCGCACCGTGGGCCGGGTCGTGACCCGGCGGGCGCTGGGGGTGTTCGCGGCCCGCGCCAGGTCGAACAGGTGCGCCCGCTCCGCCTCGTCCAGGCGCAGCACCCTCGCCAGGCTGTCCAGGACCTGTTCGGACACACCTGACAGGTTCCCCCGCTCCATCCGGACGTAGTAGTCGACGCTCACCCCGGCCAGCAGCGCCACCTCCTCCCGGCGCAGCCCCGGCACCCGGCGGGTCCCCCCGTACGTGGCCAGGCCGACCTGGTCAGGGGTGACCCGCCCCCGGCGGGTGCGCAGGAACTCGCTGACATCGTCGCGGTGGCTCACCCCCTGACGGTAGGACTGGCAGCCCACAGGTGGGAGGGCCTGCCATTCACCCCGTCCGGCGCAGTCACCGTCCAGATCGGGATCGGTGGCCCTCTGCCGGCCGGGGGCCGTGGCCGCCACGAAGGGTGACCTCGGACTGGGTGGCCGCTCTCAGTGGCGGATGTGCCGTTCCCAGAACCGCACGGCGTCCTCGATCCATGCCTCGGCGGCGGTGCCGGTGCCCGGCCCGAATCCGTGACCGACCCCGTCGTAGAGGTGGAACTCGGTGTCGGTGCCGGCGCGCTGGAGCCGGGCGATGCGTGCCTGCATGATGGGCGGCTTGGCGATGCTGTCGTGTGCTCCGATGACCGCGAAGGTCGCCGGCTCGTCGGTGGTGTCGTGGTTGTGGCTGGTGTAGGCCATGATCACGGCGCTGGGCCGGGGATGGTCGTGCGCGCCGAAGGCTGCGCCGCCGTGGCTGGCCAGGCCCGCGGCCATCCGCGCTCCGGCGCTGCTTCCCCACAGCGAGTAGTCCTCGGTGCTCACACCGAGGGCGGCCTGGTGGGCGAAGATGTGGTCGACGCCGCGGGCGAGGTCCTCGACCGCGGGCTGGCCGTCACCACCGGCTGCCCGGTAGTGCAGCACGAAGGCGTGGTATCCGTGCTTGATGATCGCCTGCGCGTAGGGGAAGCCCTCGTGGACCGACCCGACGTAGGTGAACCCGCCTCCTGGTGAGACGACCGCGAACGGTGCGCCGGGGTCGCCGGCGAAGCGGAACAGTCCCACGTCGGCCTTGGCCGGATCGTCCGCGACCTCCTCGGCGTCGTAGATCCGGTGGAAGCTGACGCGCCCGTGCCGGACGCCGGCGAGCAGGTCGTTGAGCGTCGCGGCGACCTCGGCCGGGTGCACACAGGTGTGGAACGGCAGCAGAGCGCCGGTGTCCGCCACCGTCATCGCCTCGGTGATCCGGTCGAGGTGCGGGAAGATCAGGTGACCGAAGCCCGCGAACTCCGGCGCCGCCATCACGTCGACCAGGCGTGTCGTCTCGGACACGCGCGTATTCCAGTCGGGCCTCGTGCTTTCGGTCACGCGATCTCCTCGGGTCTGTGCTTCTGGTCGGTCTGGCCGAGCTGTACCGGGGGGGGGGTGCTCGATCGGCGGGGCTAGACCGTCCGGGCGTAGAACGTGGTGAGCTTGTCGAGGGCGGCGTCGACATGCCTGTCAATCCAGTAGGTCTCGATGTGCTGGGCGCCGTCGAGTAGGAACAGCTCCTTGTCGTCGGTGCCGGTGGCCTTGGGCAGGGCCTCCTCGCTCATGTAGCGGGTGTCGGCCGCGCTCCCGGCGATCATCAGCAGGGGCACGTCGATCAGCTCGAGCTGGTCGGTGGCGTCCCAGGTCATCAGGTCGAGCAGGCTGCTCATCGTGTACTTGAACGTCGACCCGGGGCAGGCGTGCGTCTTCCAGTAGTAGACGTAGCCCTCCCGGTAGAGAGCGAAGGGCTGGGCGGCGATCTGCTCGTCGGTCAGGTCGGCATCTCCGGCGTAGCGGACCGCC
Source organism: uncultured Bifidobacteriaceae bacterium (assembly GCA_964418695.1). Lineage (GTDB taxonomy): Bacteria > Actinomycetota > Actinomycetes > S36-B12 > CAIYMF01 > Prado023. The sequence goes on from CAYQMN010000008.1 coordinate 65,618, forward strand.
CCGCCGGCCGCCTCCTGCGCCCGTGCCGCCGATGCCTGCTGCAGCCGGTCGGGGATGGTGTCGACCTGCGAGTTCTGCAGCCCGTTGCGCCGCACCCGGCCCGTGTTGAACATGCTCACCGTGGCGACCGCCTTGAACCGCTTGTCGGCCTTCACCGCGTTCAGCGTGTACCCCCCGCCGCAGCAGATGCCCAGCGCACCGATCCGGCCGGCGTCCACCCCGGGGAAGGTGGCGATGAAGTCGGCCATGCCGCGGATGTCGTCGGTGCGGAAGAACGGCTTGTCCACGCTACGCGGCTCACCCTCGGAGTGACCCTGATAGGCGGCGTCCGCGGCGATCGTGACGTACCCCTGCTCGGCCAGCCGCTGCGCGTACCGGCCGGCGGTCTGCTCCTTGGTGCCACCATTCGGGTGCGCGACGGTGACCGCCGGGTAGCTGCCGGCGGGGTCGTAGCCGGGCGGCGTGTACACGTTCGCGGCGATCCGCAGACCGCGCAGCAGGTAGCTGACCGGCGCGATGTTGACCTCACCCGGCTTGTTCTCGGTGATCGCGTACTCGTAGACCAGACCGAACGGGTTGTCCCGGTAGTCGTGCACCGGGCCCGCGTCGGCCAGGATGTCGATGCTGCTCATGTCTTCGGCTCCGTGCTGATCGGCGCGGCCGTGGTCGTCTTGCCCGCCGACCTCCGGCGCGGCTGGTCGAGCAGGTAGACGCCGAACCGGCGCCGCAGGAACAAGGTGCGGAACCCCTCCCGGCCATCCGGGGTGGTGTCCCAGCTGGAGCTGTCGGTCCACCAGCCATGCCAGAACAGCAACGGCAGCGGCCGCGCCCCGACCGGAACCTGGTGGGTCAGGCGGGCGTGGTCGCCGTGCAGCGGCTGCCCAGCCGGGTCCATCGGATTGCGCGGATCGAAGACGCCATCGCCGGTCACCACCGTCCCCCCGACCGCGACGCTGCCCTGCGCGGCGACCACCAGCGGCTCGGCGACCGGCCCGCGCAGCGTCGTGAAGTCCGCCGTCATCAACTGCCGCCGCCCGCAGGCGTCGGCCTGGCGTCAGCCGCGGCCAGGTACTCGTCATCGTCGACATGCTCACGCCACTGCACGTCCCCTCCAGCGAGGGACAGCGCGAGGTGCGTCATGAACGAGTCCGGCAGTGCGCCGTGCCAATGCCACACCCCGGGCGGGGTGTACACGGTGGTTCCGGGGTCCATGACGATCGCGTGGCCATCCCTGGTGGCGACGATCCCGTGGCCGTCGGTCACGTGCAGGGTCTGGCCGTTCGCGTGGCAGTGCCACGCGGTCCGCGCCCCCGGGGCGAAGTGCACGGATGCCAGGGTGGCCGTGCCCGCGCCGGCGCCGGCGGTGATGCCGTCCACCCACACGTCGCCGGTGAACCGATCCGCGCCCGCCTTCACGGTCGCAGGCGGCGGCAGAACGACCATCCCAGCGCTGCTCTCGGGGTCAGCGGACATCGAGGACCTGCTTCAACGTGGTCGCCGCGGACATCCCGGCCGGCCACCCCGCGTAGAACGCCAGATGCGTGGCAACCTCGGCCAACTCCTCCTCAGTGACACCGTTGTCCAGCGCCAGCCCGAGGTGCGAACGAAGCTGATCGAGACGGCCCAACGCGGTCAGTGCCGCGACCGTGACCAGGCTGCGATCCCGCCGCGACAGCTCCGGGCGGGCCCACACCACCCCGAACAACACCTCATCAGTGAGCTCCGCAAGCTTCGGAGCGACATCGCCCACCAACTCCTGAGCGCGACTGCGCTGCTCTGCCATGCCAGACCTCCAGTGGTCACAGGGAACTCGGCGTTCCGGGCAACGACGCTAGGCCCACCAACGCGGAGTAGAGAGGGACAGCCATTACCCCCCTCCACCAGGTGCCCGCACACGTCCACGTCGACCTCCCTCGCGGCGTGCGCCCCCTACTGCGCAGCGCAGCGGTGCCCAATGCAGAACGGTCGACATGCGGCTGTGACGCGGGCCGTGGGTCGAGATCGTCCGATCGGTTCGGCCGATCGCTGGGCAGGAGCCCTCAGATTGGGCTGCCGTGGCCGCCCAGCACGCCGCATGGGCGTACCGCCGTGACGGGGGACGGTTCCAGGCGACGGGTACGGGCAGCCGCTGTGGCGCACATTGCGCCAACTCGCCGACCTATGGGCAACTCCGGCGGCGGGTTCGGCGTGCACACTCTGGGGCGCCGACGAGCCTCTCTTCGCCTTTGCCAGGTTAGGGAGCGCGCAGTGTGGATGCTGCCCAGGCGCCGAGCGCGGTGAGGGCCTCGGCGCTGGAGGAGGCGGGCTCGGCGGTGTAGATGGTCATCGCCAGGCCGGGTTCCGCGTTCAGGGTCATGGTCTCGTAGGCGAGGCTGAGCTCGCCGACCACGTGGTGGTGGAAGCGTTTGGTGCCTGAGCCGTGGATCCGCACGTTGTGGCTGCTCCACCGGCGGACGAACTCGGGGCTGCGGCTGGACAGCTCGCCGACCAGGTCGTGCAGGGCCTTGTCGTGGGGGTCGCGTCCGACGGCGGTGCGCAGGTTGGAGACGTTGACGTCGGCTGCGGTCTCCCAGTCGGGGTAGAAGTCGAGCGCCCGTTCGTCGAGGAAGATGTGGCGGGAGAAGTTGGGGGCCTGGTCATCGTTCGCGAACAGCTCGGCGTACATGGCGCGGCCGAGCACGTTGGCGGCCAGCAGGTCCTGATGGCCGTCGCCCACGATCGCCGGGCTGGTGATCGCGTCCAGGGTCTGCCGCAGGATGGCCCGCGGTTTCCAGCGCTTCGTGCCGCCTCGCAACGGACGCATGATCTGCGAGGTGCCGGCGGCGGCATGGGCCAGGTGGAACAGGTGCGCCCGCTCGGCGTCGTCGAGTTGGAGGGCGCGGGCGACCGCGCCGAGAACGTGCGCGGACACCCCGGCCAGGGACCCGCGTTCCATCTTGGAGTAGTACTCCACGCTCACCCCGGCCAGTGCAGCCACCTCGACGCGGCGCAGGCCGGGCACCCGACGCTTGCCCACATCAGGCAGTCCGGCCTGCATCGGGCTGATCCGGGCCCGCCGCGACATCAGGAACTCGCGGACCTCAGCCTCATTTCCCATGGTCGTGACGGTAGGCGGTGGCGGGCGTGAAAGGGATGCACTGCTGGTACACCTCTCAGCAGGGACTCCCAACGCCGGAACGCAGTCGGGAGACTCTGCGCTGGAGGATGGAGTCGGTGATGGCGAGTCCATCCCGATCACGGAGGGCGGACACAGAATCATGCGAACGACGGTGGTGCACGCCCCCGGCGCTCTGTGCCGCGAGATCGGCCCGACTCCGACAGCCCTCGCTGTGCTGGAACCCGGTCCCGCGGCTGGATCGCGGTGAGCATCGTGAAGCCGCGGCTTGTCGGGCTCGACTCGTGCTTCGACGTGGACAACCCTCACGAGGTCTGCTGGGCCGGCGGACGCTCGGGGTGGATCAGGGCTGAGGGGCGCTTCCAGGAAGGTGCGCGATGAGCGACAGCGGGGTGGTGCTGCGCCGGACTCCGGTGACGTGGGCGATCTACGGTGCGATCGGCTCCTGGGCCGCGTTCGTGTATCTGTCCGGCCCGGTCTCGCCGATCCTGGTCGAGGACCTCGGCGTCACGGCGGCGGCCACCGGTCTGGTCGGTACGGCGATGGCCGTGGGCAGCATCACCGCCGCAGCGATGGCCCAGGCCCTGCTGCGGCGACGGGGTCGCGACGGGGTCATGCGCCTCGGGCTGGGCGTCACGGCGACGGCGATCGCCGGGCTGGCGACTCTGCCGCGACTGCTCGAGGGGTGGGCTGGGTTCTCCCTGGTCCTGCTGCTGGTGTGGGTCGCCGCGATCGGCGGCACGTTGACCTTGAACGTGGGCACCGCGCGGCTGTCGGACATGCACCCCGAGCACAGCGCGACGACGATCACCGAGGCCAACGCCGCCGCCGCGTGGGTGGGCTTCCTGTCGCCGTTGATCCTCGGAGCGGCCCTGGGAGCCGGACTGGGCTGGTGGGTCGGCTACGCGGCGGCCCTCCTCTTGGCGCTGGTGGCGCTCGTGGCCCTGATCCGGGCCGGGCGGTCCGAGGTCGCGCACGAGGATCACCCGCACCGGACGATGGTTGTGGCCGACGAGGTGTACGAGGCCCCCGAGGACCTCACCGGGCAGGGATCGGCGGACCCGGCCTCGACTCGGCTGCCGGGTGTGTTCTGGCTGGCGATGGTCGCGCTGTTCGCGGCCGTCGGCACCGAGTTCGCCATCAACTTCCTGGGTTCGCCGCTGATCCAGGAGCACACCGGCGCCACGGCGTCGGAGGCGACCACTGCGCTTGCGGCCAGCATCCTGGGCGTGGCCGTCGGGCGAACCTTCGGCACCGGGCTCACCCGACGCTTGGGACCGCACCGCACCCTGCTCGCCGGCTTCGCGCTGACGCTCGTCGGGTTCGTGGTCCTGTGGACCGCACAGCTGCTGGCCGTCGCGGTCGTGGGCCTGTTCGTCGGCGGCCTCGGCCTGGCCACGCTGTTCCCGCTGATCATCGACCGGGGCATCGGGCTGTCCGCGGGCCACCCCGACGTGGCCATGTCCCGGTCGGCCATCATCACCGGGGTGGCCACCGGCGGGGCACCCTTCGCGCTGAGCGCATTGGGATCGCTCATCTCGGTGAGCACCGCCATGCTCCTGGTGCCGGTCCTGATCGGAGCCGGGCTGCTCGGCGTGATCGCCTCACGGCCCACCAGGCAGTGACCCGCCCCTGCGGGGAATCCAGGCAAGACAACCGACGAAGGGACACAGGATGAGGGTCTTCCAGATCGGCGCCGCGGGCGGCGTCGGACGCCGGCTCGCCGCACAGCTGGTCGCACGAGACGATGAGGCCACCGGGATGCATCGTCGCCCCGAACAGTCCTCGACGATCAGCGCCACGGGCGCGCACGCCGTGCTGGGTGACCTGATCGACGACACCGTCGAGGACATCGCCGAGCGGATGCGCGGCCATGACGCGGTGGTCTTCTCCGCGGGGGCCCACGGCACCGGCCAGGACCAGACCACGCTGATCGACGGTGTCGGGCTGGAGAAGGCGGCCGCCGCCGCGGCTCGGGCCGGGGTGCCGCGGTTCGTCCTGGTCTCGGCCTTCCCCGAATCGGAACGCGGCCGAGACCTGGGGGAGGGCTTCGAGCACTACATGCGGGTCAAGAAGGCCGCTGACGTGCACCTGGCGCACACCGACCTGGACTGGGTCATCGTGCGACCCGGAGGGCTGCTCGACTCCCCAGGCACCGGCCGGGTCAGCGCCGGACCGGCCATCGCCTACGGATCGGTGCCCCGAGACGACGTCGCCGGAGTCATCGCCGCCATCCTGCACACGCCGACCGTCAGCCGCGAGATCATCGAGCTCACCAGCGGGCCCGTTCGGATCCCCGAGGCCGTCGCCGCGCTGGCGCGACCAGCGCGGTCTTGACGGCTGCCGCCGGTGTCTCAGCCGAATCGTTCGCACCAACAGTGAGGAGGCAGGAACATGGCATCCGTGGAGTTCCCGGCAAGCTTCCTGATCGGCGGCGCGACTGCCGCCAACCAGTTCGAGGGTGCCTACGACGAAGGCGGCAAAGGGTTGTCCATCCAGGACGTCCTGCCCCGGGGGATCACCGCCCCCCGGGTACCGGGCCCGACCCCTGACAACCTGAAGCTGGTCGGGATCGACTTCTACCACCGCTACGCCGAGGACATCGCCCTGTTCGCCGAGATGGGCTTCTCGGTGTTCCGGTTCTCGATCGCCTGGTCGCGGATCTTCCCCAACGGTGACGAGCTCGAGCCGAACGAGGAGGGCCTGGCCTTCTACGACCGGGTCCTGGACGAGTGCGAGAAGCACGGCATCACCCCGCTGGTCACGATCTCCCACTACGAGACCCCGCTGCACCTGGCCGAGACGTGAGCGGAAGGCGGGAGGCCAGCTCCCGGGCTGCTGGGTTGTCCCACAGACTGCCGGGCAGGGTGGTCTCACCGATGGCGACGAGCACTGCAGTGTCCTGCGTGGATGACCCCGTGCTCGATCCGGAGCAGACCCATGGCCACGAGCCGGAGCCGGGCGCGGCCCGGCCACCGTCGTTCGAGGCGGCCCGCATCGACCCGGCGTGGCTCCGGCTGCCGCCGCGGCGGCTGTCGGTCGAGCAGAGCAACACGTCGGTCGTGCTCGGCGAGAACGCGATGATGAAGGTGTTCCGCCGCCTGGTCCCCGGCATCAACCCGGACATCGAGGTGCACGCGGCTCTGCTCGCGAAGCCCGGGCGGCGCTGCCGGGGCGCTCACCGACGACGAGCGCACGATCCTCGCCGCCTATCTCGTGGACAAGGCCGCCTGTGAGGGCGCTACGAGCGGGCCCACCGCCCGGACTGGCTGCCGATCCCCCTCGGCGCCCTCGCCGACCTCGCGCAAATAGCGACAACCGCTCGCGGTGATCGGGACGCCGAGAACCCGCGGTGGACCGCATCTGGTGTTCAAGACGCCCGCCCCGGCGATCCGCGAATAGACATCCACGTGCGCCAGGGCTGGTCGCGCTGTGGCGGCCTGGACGGGGCTGCAGGGGTCACCGGACCGCCCACCGAGCAACTCCGGGCCTGGGCGGGGGCGGCAGCACCATGGCGGATGGTCGCGGGCCGCGCATGCGTCCACGGCTGTCAGTCGAGAACGCCGAACAGCGCTGTCAGCAGGTCCTCGTAGGAAGATCCGGCCGTCGTCAGGGTCTGGACGTTGGCTGGCTCGGACAGGGTCAGGATCAGTTGGTCGAACACCCGCCGGAAGGCGGAACGGCCGTCGGGTGCGAAGGTGAACATGACCACGAGCCTGACCGTCGACCCGCCCCACGAGATCGGTGTCTGGCTGACCAGGACTGAGATGGCGGTCCGGTTCTGGTCCATGTGCAGCGAGTGCGGCACGGCCAGCGAGCCGAACGCCGTCGGGGACAGCCGCTCCCGTTCCATGACGTCATCGAGGAAGTGCGGTCCCACGACGCCCTCGGTGAGCAGCGGGGCGACCATCAGGTCGAGCACCTGCTCACGCGTCTCGATGTCGGAGACATGGTGGATGAAGAGCGGGTCAAGCAACTCGACCAGGTTGCCGCGCAACCGCGCGCGGTTGCGCCGCTCGCGCAGCCCGCGCACTACCTCCGCAACGTTGTCCAGGTCGGCACGGGATAGTAGCGGCGTGACCGTGACCACCGGCGGCAGCCCGCTCTGCGGCAGGGGAACGCTGGACACGATCAAGTCGGCGTCCAACGAGGCCCAGTTCTGTTCGGCTGTGGTCACCACGGACTCGATCACGGCATCCGGTGGCAGTGACCGTGCCAGCTGTTCGCGGAACACGTTGTGCATCGAGTGGTAGCGCGGGACCAGGCAGACGATCGAGATGCGGTCGGCGTCATCGGCGGTGCTCTGCAGCTGGGAGCCGATGTGGAAGGACAGGAAGGCGATCTCGTCCTCGTCGACCTCGATGCCTTCGCGTAGCTCCACCTGCCGGGCAAAGAACACGCTGAGCTCGTGGATCAGGGGGTGGGCCTGCTTGAACGCCGTCGCCACCGGATTGCGGGCACGCTCGCCCGCTCGCATGCGGGCAACCAGGTTTCGCACATGCAGACCCATGTTCAACAGAAACCTGTCGGAGGTCAGGTCCACCAAGTAGTGCTGGGAGAGCTCGGCGGTGATCTGGCAGACCATCTCGTAGTAGACATCGTTCGCCCGGCGCAGCTCGGAAGGGTCGCGAGTCTCACGCGGAATGGTCTTGAAGCTCAACAGCAGCGCGATGTAGCGGCGCTCGACCGGGGGCAGCTCGACATCGAGCAGGTCCCTGACCGAACCCGCGACCTGAGTGGCCACATCGGTCATCGGGGAGTCGTCCACCCCATCCGAACCCGGCACCGCCGACAGCTCGTAGCCCTGGCGGACCCGGTCCACGGCGATCATCAGGTGCATGACCAGGTCGGTCATCACGTACTCATTGGCGTCGAGGCTGTTGTCCCGGAGGGCATCGGACAGGATCAGCCGCAGCAGCTGCTGGTCGCGGCTGCTGAATCGGCCCATCAACCCCGCAGCCAGTGCCGACTGCGAACCGCGTGCGCTCTCTGCGAGGATCTGCCGCAGCACCCGGCGTCGCTGTCGTTCCGACCCGTGCAGTTCGAGCCACTCCCGCTCCCGACGCACGCTCAGGTCGTATTCGCGCAGGAGCGCACGTGACCGGACAAGGTCCGCCTCGATCGTGCTCGTGCTGACATGGAGGCGCGACGCGAGCTGCCTGATGTCCAGCCCATCTGGGTGCCGAAGCAGTTCCGCCACCACCCCGTGCATGCGCTGTCCGGGTGTCTCGGATGAATGCGAGGAGCCGAACCCACTGTCGACGAACGCCCGGTAGGTGGTGTCGTCGAGGCGGTAGCCAAGGTGGGACGAGGTCACCAAATCAGCGCGAGCAGTGCGGTTGATCTGCGCGACGTAATGGCGCACCGTGCGGGCCGAGACCTGCAGCCGGGCCGCCAACTCCTCACCGGGCACCGGGCGACGGGCCCGGTCCAAGTAGGTCAGCAACTCAAGATGGCGTTCGGCGAGCATGGGTCCTCCGAGCCGTTCCCTTCACCATGACTAGCCGTACCGTCCACCGTGGTTGGCTGGGTTCGCTGATTGTGGACCAAGACCGTGACCGCGGGTGAGGAAGGTGCCGAGCGGCTCCTTGGTGCTCGTCACACTCGCGCGCGCGTGCCTGAGCTGCCGGACAGGGCACCTCGCCTTCCGCGCCAGCGGCAACAGGCCTCGCCTCGCGATCGCCGCCCGTCAAGCTCGGGGCCCTACGTTCCGGCGAAGGAATGAAGATGCCACGTAGCGGTGCCGGCCATCCGCGACCACTCGAGACAGAGGGACTCACATGAAGATCAGCCTGTTCTGCAACGCCGGGATGTCCACTTCGCTGGTGGCCTCGAAGCTCAAGAAGTCCTTCGACGCGGCGGGCAAGGACTACGAGGTCGCCGCGTACGACTTCTCGCAGCTGGCCAACGAAGTCGACGACACCGACGTGATCGTGCTCGGTCCGCAGATCGGCTGGGCGTTCGACGACGTGAAGAAGGCCTACCCGGGCAAGACCGTCATCGTCCTCACGATGCAGGAGTTCGGCTCGATGAACGGTGACGTGATCCGCGCGCGGGTCGAGAAGGATCTCTGAGCCCGGTCCCGGCCCTCGAGGAGGTGTGACATGAGTGCCGTCAATGTCATGCAGATGCGCTTGTCCAAGGTGATCGGCAAGATCGCCGGCAACAAGCTCCTGCTGACCCTGCGCGATACCTTCATCATGGCCTCCGCGCCGATCATGATCGCGGGCTTCGCCATCATGATCAGCTCGGTCTTCGTCGATCCCAACGGCATCATCTTCGGCGAGTCCGGGCTGGGCCTGGGCGAGATGATCGCCGGGTCGTGGGAGGCGTGGGAGACATCCGCCTTCGCGGGGGCGCTGCGAGTCATCCAGGAGGCGGCCAACCTCTTCCTCAGCGGCACCCTGGCGATCAACGCCCTCCTGGTGACGGTCGGGTTCGCCTACTTCGGCACCCGCCGCTTCTTCCCGACGAACAAGGAACCGGTCCTGGTCGTGCTCTACACGCTGGGCTCGTTGTTCATCGTCCTTCCGTGGACCATCACCAGCATGATCGGAGACGATCCGGTCACGGTGGACGGGTACGTGGACTCGAACTTCCTGGGTCAGCAGGGCATCTTCACCGGACTGCTGGTGGCCGGCGTGACCATGTATGTGTTCAACACCTTGTTGAAGAAGAACATCGGCATCAAGATGCCCGAGTCAGTCCCGCCGGCTGTCGCCAAGAGCTTCGAGTCGCTGGTGCCGGGCGCCGCGACGCTGCTGCTGTTCGTCGTCATCGCCACGGTCTTCGCGCAGTACGACACGACGCTGCCCGAGGCCATGCTGGCGCTGATCCAAGAGCCTGCCCTGGCCATCTCCCGCACTCCGTTCTTCGCCGTGGTGGCCATGACGACCACCCCGATCCTGCAGTGGTTCGGCATTCACGCCAGCTCCGTCTGGGGCCCGATCTACGGCCTGACCTGGGACATCAACAGCAACGAGAACGTCCTGGGCACCGGTCAGCACGTGTACTCCACCCTGTTCATGAACTTCACAGTGGTCTCCTCGGGCGCCCTGACCATTGCCCCGATCCTGGCGATGCTGCTGTACAGCAAGCGGGCTGAGGCGAAGAGCATCTCCCGCGTGGCGGCGGCGCCTGGCGTCTTCAACATCTCCGAGCCAGTCACCTACGGCTTCCCGATCGTGCTGAACCCGGTGCTGTTCGTGCCCTACTTCTTGAGCTGGCTGGTCCCCTTCTTCTTCGGGTCGTTCCTGACCCAGATCGGGCTCCTGCCGATCATCAGCAACAACGTCCCGTGGACCGTGCCCCCGATCATCTCCGGCTTCCTCTACTCGGGGTCTTGGAGTGGGGCGCTCTATCAGGTGTTCGTGATCTTCATCGTGGTGCTGATGTACCTGCCGTTCGTGCGCATCGGCGACAAGCTCTCGGCTGAAGGCTTCGACGAGGCCTTGGACAAGGGTGAGGCGTGATGGCCATCGAAGAGCACGTCATCAGCAAGCACCTCAACGGCTGGGACTATCAGGACTCCGATCGCCTGTTCTACCGGGAGGACTGCTTCTACGACTACGTGGTCAGTCTGGATGCTGTTGAGGTCGTAGAGGAGGGCTCGGTTCGCTTCTCCACCACGCTGCTCAGTGGGGAGACCTGTCACCTCACGCTGCTGTTCCACTCCGATTCCCTGTTCCATCTCGAGTTCGCCAACCAGCTGGGCGCATTCGAGATGAGCTCGGCCGAGTACCTGAACACCGGCTCACTGCCGCAGTGCCCGGCGGAGCTCGAGGAGGGCCCGGACGGCTTCACCGTCACGTGCGGGGAGCTGTCCATCACGCTGGCCTCCGACCCGTTCCAGCTGACGATCAGTCGGGGTGGCGAGGTGAGGTTCGCCACCTCCACCAAACGGGTCTCCCGGCAGTTCATCACGCCGGGGTTGGGTCAGCGCATCCACGCAGACGGGCGCCGCGAGTCGTTCCTGTCCTGGAACATCGCCAACGGCGACGCCTTCTTCGGGCTGGGAGAGAAGTTCGGCCGGGTCGAGAAGTCGCAGAGCCGGGTCACCGTGTACGCGATGGATGCCTGCGGCACCAACTCCACCGACCTGTCCTACAAGGCCGCGCCGCTGCTGCTGTCCACAGCCGGCTACGGGATGCTGTTCGACACCGCCCGGCGCACGCACTGGGACATCGGCAGCTTCTGCTTCTCGTCGGGCAGCTACCTGGTCGAGAGCCCGGTGCTGCGCGGCTACTGGTACTTCGGTGACGACCTCAAGGCCCTGATCACGGCGCAGTCCGAGCTGCTTGGCCGCCCGGAGATGGTCGCCCCGTGGACACTCGGAGTCTGGTTTAGCCGCTGCGCCTACATGGACTGGCAGGACGTCGATGACGTCGTCGCCGGCTTGCGCGAGCGGGAGATCCCCTTCGACGTCATCAACCTCGACGTGCGGTGGGGCCAGAACTATTGGTACGAGGACTTCTGGGTCGATTGCTGCGACTTCGAGTGGAGCGACGAGCGGTTCCCGGACCCCGTGAGCAAGCTCGCCGACCTCATGGACGACGGGGTGGCGTGCTGCGCGTGGCTGAACCCCTACCTGCCGCCAGGAACCGCCGTGTACGCCGAGGGCTTGGAGCGCGGCTATCTGGTCAAGACCACGGCCGGTGGCCTGGCTGGCATCCGCCGCCGCAAGGTCAGTGAGATCGGCCTGCCTGACCTGACCAATCCGCAGGCCTACGAATGGTGGAAGGGCTACGTCAAGCGGTTCATGGGGCTGGGGTTGCGGGCCATCAAGCCCGACTACACCGACCGTGTGCCCGCCGACGCGGCATTCCACAACGGCTTCACCGGGCTGGACATGCACAACGCCTACATATATCTGTACTCCAAGGCCTGCTACGAGGCGACGCAGGAGCTCTATGACACCGCGCTGATCTGGAAGCGGCCCGGGTTCCTGGGCACCGGCAAGTTCGCCGGGACCTGGTCCGGCGACGTGGAGACGAGCTTCGAGGGCCTGCGGTTCACCCTGCGCGGCGGGCTCTCCATCGGCTTCTCCGGGGAGACCTTGTGGAGCAGTGACATCGCCGGGTTCAAGGGCGATCGGCCCAGCCCCGAGCTCTACATCCGCTGGTCTCAGATGGGTCTGCTGTGCTCGCTGGCCCGCTACCACGGCACCACCGTGCGCGAACCTTGGTACTACGGTGACGAGGCGGTTGCGGCGGTACGCAAGTACAGCGATCTGCGCTACCGGTGGCTGCCCTACCTGATGGAGCTGTCCTACGAGTCCACGCTCAACGGGCTTCCCGTGATGCGCCACCTGGCCGTCGAGTACCCCGACGACCCCATCGCCCGTCAGATCGACGACCAGTTCCTGATCGGCACCGACATCCTGGTCGTGCCGATCCTCGAGGAGGGGCAGCAGCAGCGATCGCTGTATCTGCCGGCCGGCCGCTGGATCGACATCCACACGGGCCAGGTGCGCGAGGGCAACCGGCAGGTCACCGTGCCGGTCAGCGTGGCCGACATACCGGTCTACGTGCGCGAGGGCGCGGTGATCCCGGAGTTCGCCGGGGCGCTGCCTCATGTGAAGTCCTTCTCCCCGGCCGACATGGTCCTGACCAGCTATGGAGCTCCGCGGGCCAAGTCCGGGTGGCTGGTGAACGACCAGGCCGAGGCCGTCCGCTACTCGGTTGGCGCCGAGGGCGCAGTTGCGAGTGACGCTGGTGTGGAGCTCGTCAGCTTCGCCCTACGTGGCGATGAGCAGAAGTAGCGAGGGTGGCCATGATTGACGAAGAGCTGGCCGGCATCGCCATGCAGCTGATCGGCTGCAGCGGTGACGCGAAGTCGCACGCGATGTCGGCGATGAGGGCCGCCGCGGCAGGCGATTTCGAGGCATCAGACTCCGCGCTGCAGGCTGCCCGCACTGCGCTCGGGCAGGCCCACGTCATCCAGACCGAGTTGATGACACGGGAGATCAGGGAGGGCATCGTCGAGAAGTCGGTGATCCTCATCCACGCCCAGGATCACTTCATCGGCGCAGTGACGACGATCGACGTGGGCGACTTCGTCGTGCGGCTGAGCAAGCGGGTCGCCCAACTGGAGGCTGCGGCGGAGGTGACGTCATGAGCGCCCCCGAGCGAACCATCCGATTCCCAGGCGACTTCTGGTGGGGTGCAGCAACGTCCGGGCCGCAGGCAGAGGGCCGGTTCGCCAAGCCGCGGGCCAACGTCTTCGACCGGTGGTACGACCTGGCACCAGGCGACTTCTACGGTCAGGTCGGCCCGGACGTGGCGTCCAACTTCTACAACAGCTACATCTGCGACATCGACATGCTGCGCGAAGTCGGGCTGAACTCGCTGCGCATCTCGGTCCAGTGGACGCGCCTGATCGCCGACTTCGAAACCGGAGCCCTGGACCAGGACGGCGTGAGCTTCTACCACCGGGTCATCGATGCTCTGCATGAGGCAGGCATCCGCCCGGTGCTCAACCTGCACCACTTCGACATGCCGGCCCAGCTGCTCGACCGGTACGGCGGCTGGGAGTCCAAGCACGTGGTCGAGCGCTACGCCGACTACGCCGAAGCGGCCTTCCGGCAGTTCGGCGACAAGGTGGCTGACTGGTTCACCTTCAACGAGCCCATGGTCATCGTCGACGGCGGCTACCTCTACCAGTTCCACCACCCCAAGGTGGTGGACGGGCGCAAGGCGGTGCAGGTGGCGTACAACGTCGCGCTCGCCTCGGCCAAGGCCATCGAGCGGTTCACGGGACTGTCCGGGCTGCACCCGCAGGCGCGGATCGGGTCGATCCTGAACCTGACCCCCTCCTACCCTGCCTCGGACGACGCCGAGGACCTGGCGGCCGGCACCTTCTCGGACCTCTGGTGCAACCGGCTCTTCCTCGACTCGGCGGTGCGCGGTTCCTTCCCGGACGAGCTCGTGGAGGTCCTGGACCGGGATGGTGTGCTGTGGTCGAGCACCCCGGACGAACTTGCCTGCATCGCCGCCCACACCATCCAGGTGCTGGGCGTGAACTACTACCACCCGCACCGGGTGTCCCGGCCCGACATCTCGCCGGACAGCCTGACTGTCGACTGGATGCCCGGACGCTACTTCGCCGACTACGAGATGCCCGGGCGGCGGATGAACGTGGACAAGGGTTGGGAGATCTATCCCCAGGCCTTGTATGACATCGGCCGTTCGATCCGCGAGGACTACGGCAACATCGCCTGGTTCGTCTCGGAGAACGGCATCGGGGTCTCCCGCGAGGAGCGGTACCTCGGCGAGGACGGGGTCATCGCCGACGACTACCGAATCCGGTTCATGCAGGAGCATCTCTACTGGCTGCATCGCGCCCTCGAGGAGGGCTCGAACTGCTTCGGCTACCACGTCTGGACCGGTATCGACTGCTGGTCCTGGGGCAACGCGTACCGCAACCGCTATGGCCTGATCTCCAATGACATCCACACGCAGATCAAGACCATCAAGAAGTCCGGGCGCTGGTTCCGGGAGGTATCACGCGACGGCGTGGTGCCGATTCCGTCTGACCTCGGTTGAGGCATGAGTCGCACCCCCGCGTCCACGGCATTCCAGGCCTGCGACTGTTCCTCGCAGCGCGCGGCAATCGAAGCTCGCCGGCACCCAGGGCGCATCAGATGACTGAGCCCTTGTTCCTCGAGCCCTCATACCACCCACGGATCTGGGGCGGCCGGCGCTTGGAGTCCGTGTTGGGCTATCGGGGGATGCCTGAGGGCCCGATCGGAGAGGCGTGGGGGATATCCGCTCATCCCCACGGCCCGAGCCGGATTCGGGGCGGACGGTACGACGGCCGAACGCTGCCCGACATCTGGGAGAGCGAGCCGGCGCTCTTCGGTTCCCCGCTGGACCGTCACTTCCCGCTCCTCGTCAAGTTCCTCGACGCCCGGGATTGGCTCTCGGTCCAGGTGCACCCGAACAACGCGGAAGCCGTCGAGTTGGAGGGGGTGCCCTTGGGCAAGACGGAGTGCTGGTACGTGATCGCAGCTGACCCAGGGGCCGAACTGATCCTCGGGCACAACGCGAGCGACCCCGCAGAGCTCAGCGACCAGATCGACTCGGCCTCCTGGGATCAGCTGCTCCTGCGCCGTCCGGTCCAAGCCGGTGACTTCGTCTACGTGCCCAGCGGCACCATTCACGCCGTAGGCCCGGGGATGCTCATCTGCGAGGTTCAACAGAACTGCGACACGACGTACCGCGTCTACGACTTCGACCGACGGGACGCGTCAGGGCACCTGCGAGAGCTGCATCTTGAGAAGGCGAAGCGAGTGCTGGTGGCCCCCTACGACCGGCACACGACGGACACCGCGGAACAACCAGCTAACCGTCCAGGCGGGCGCCGTCAGATGCTGGTGCAAGGCGAGTTCTTCTCCGTCGTGAAGCACTCCGTGTACGGGGACAACTACGTCCTCGATCCCTGCGCCTACCAGCTCATGGTGGTGACTGCCGGGTCCGGGGTCGCCGCCTGCGCTGGCGTCGAGTACACCGTCGGCGCCGGGGACAACCTCATCCTGCCCGTGGGCTGCGATCTCAGCTTGTCGGGGCGGCTCGACATCATCGGCGCGTGCCCAGCAGCCGGGTAGGGGGTCGGGCTTGCCAGCGGGCCGGCTGTCACCGGTAGGCGCGCCTGGGACGCGCACTCCACTGCGCCGGTTCCCGTGCTGGCTCGCAGGCGCCTCTCGAACGCTCCGACTGACCCGCCCCTTCCGACGCGAAGGGAGTATCAGCCCGTAGGTGGTCGCTGCCCGCGTGTGGTGGTGATCGCACCCCCACAGGCGCCCCATCGGGCAGGCCTGATCGGCGCCGTGGGTGTCAGCCTCGGATCGACGACCAGGGAGGTCCGCATGCGCAGAGCGCCTTCGCCTGAGGTCAGGTGATGCACATGAGGGCCCGGCAAGATCGCGCACCCATCGAGCGCCCACTCTCACAGATCGAGTCGCCGGCTCGGTCACCCGGACCGGCGGCAGGTTTCGCCTTGGCACTCCAGCGCGGCGCGGGCAATCGGGCCGCCGTCATGTGGATCGCCTCGCGCCAGCGCCTGGCCACTTCCGGGCACGGCAGCCCGACGCCGACCCGGACGATCCTGCAGCGCTTCACCGAGGAGGACGTGAAGACCGCTGCGTGGCACGTCTGGGAAAGGAAGGGGAAGCCCCCGAATCAGAGCCCGGAGGATCAGGCTGCCGACTACGCACAGGCCCGGCGCCAACTCGAGGTCAAGGACCTGTTCTCCGCGGCTCTCGAGGCTCAGGACCCTGTCGCCAAGATCAAAGAGGCTCTTCAGGGCGCCTCAGCCACCGACAAGCGTGCCATCTGGTTCGACGCGCCGCTGATGGACCGCGCTCGGCAGAAGGTCGGTGACAACGAGTTCATGGCTCTGGTCGCCCTGCTGGGGGTTGCCCACAAGGGCACTGTGGAGCACAAGGCGGCCGCTGACGCCGACAAGCTCATTCGCGACAAGCTGGGGCAGGAAGCTGCCACGGCCATCCGGGCGAACAAGACGGTCGAGGGCCAGGTGGCGATCCTCGACGACACGACGTGGGCCACGGTCTACGCCACCGAGTTCCCCCACGACACACAGGCTCAACAGCTCGAAACGAACGCCTTCGTGGCCACGAAGCATCCGGGTCGGCCGATCATTCTGCACAAGGACCGTGGGAACCCCGGGACGATCATCCACGAGGGCATCCACAAGTACTCGCACGATGCCGTGGGAGCCAAGAGCTGGAACCTTGACGAAGGGATGACCGAGTTCTTCACCCGGGAGCTGACGACACCTCTGGGAATCGCCCGAGCGAACTACGACGAGCAGTTCAAGCTGGTGGAGCAGCTGGTGGCCAAGGTGGGAAGGCCGCTCGTGGTGGGTGCCTACTTCGACGGCAAGATGTCCGAACTCCAGTTCACGTTCATCAAGATGATCGGCGGTGGGACGTTCGATCGCACCTTCGCGTCGTTCTGGACCGACTTCCTGACCAACCTGAACAATGACAGATTCGCCGCAGCGATCGGCGCCGTGAAGAACCTATGAGACGCCGGTAGGAGTGACATGGCAGGCGACCAGGCTGAGCTGGGCAGGGCGAGGGCACTGCTCGGCCTCGATCGCGCGGAGAACGACCTCGAGCTGATGGAAGGCGAGGCCCGCACCGTCGAAGGTCTGGACGGTGTCCTCGCCTATCGTTCCCGCAGTCATGCCGTCGAGGTCGAGGTGCTGATGTTCAGCAGCTCGCGCCTGGCCGTTGCCGCCGGCGCACAGCTGGCGCGATCCCTCGGAGAGATCCGGGATGTCGCCGTGGTGAATGGAGGGCTTCTCTTCCTCGGACACGCATCCGCTCACGACCCCGATGCACAACGGCTCGTCGCGAGACTGGCCCAGGACTTCGCCGGCAAGGAGTAGACGGCAACCCGCGTCAAGGGCCGCACCGCTGAAAGGGATGGACGCGGGCGACTTCCTCGACTCCCCGGAGGCGATTGCCGCCTCAAGGGTGCCACCGTCGACGACGCCCAGGACGACCCAAGCTCCCTGCTGACCGCGCTCGAGACTGTGTCCCGCGGGCTCAGGCTCGCGGGTCATCGCTCGTAGCTGCCCGTCCCGGGAATCCACCCCGCAACAACGCCTGGGCGGCCCGACGAGTCGACCTGTTGGCTGGAACGTCCTCTCGGACGCGCCTCCTGGATCGGGATGCCGCCATGCTTGCGGTCGCGGGGATGGGCACGCCCGCGCGACGGCCCGGGCCGCCGCGCGGGGCCGATCCCGGCCCGACGCCGGGCCGTCGCCCAGCGGAACCGGAGGGGCGCGCCGTCCGCGAAGTCCCCGCTTGCGCGACAGGAGTGCTCATGGGTGCCGGTCAGGAGTCGTGGGGGATGTTCACCCCGCCGCAGATGGCGCAGGCCGCCGAGGACGCCGCGTACGCCAAGGCCACGAGCAAGCCGCTGAAGTCGTTCCTGCTCGGCCTGACCGGGGGCGCGTACATCGCCCTCGGGTTCGTCTTCTACACGACCACCCAGGTAGGCGCGGACGCCATGCCGTGGGGGGTCGCCAAGCTGATCGGCGGCATCGTGTTCTCCACCGGCCTGGCCCTGGTCGTGCTCACCGGCGCCGAGCTGTTCACATCCTCGACGCTCACCCTCACCGCGCGTGCCAGCGGACGCATCACCTGGCGTCAGCTGCTCCTGAACTGGACGGTCGTCTACGGTGCCAACTTCCTGGGAGCGCTCACGATCGTCGGGCTGATCTTCGTCGGCGGGACCTGGCACAGCGCCGACGGCGGCTGGGGCGCGGTCGTGCTGAACACCTCGAACGCGAAGCTACATCACACCTTCGGCGAGGCGTTCACGCTGGGGATCCTGTGCAACCTGATGGTGTGCTTGGCGGTCTGGGCCGCCTACTCCGGTCGCACCACCACCGACAAGATCCTCGCCGTCACTCTGCCCATCGCCCTGTTCGTCTCCGCGGGCTTCGAGCACTCGATCGCCAACATGTTCATGGTGCCCCTGGGCATCCTCATCAAGAACAACGCCGACCCGGCGTTCTGGGCCAGCACCGGGCTGAACCCGGCCGACTACGCCGACCTGACCATCCCCACCCTCGTCGTGCACAACCTGCTGCCCGTCACCCTGGGCAACATCGTCGGCGGCGGGGTCATGATCGGCATCTTCTACTGGACGATCTTCCGCCACCTGGCCCGACCCAAGCTTCCCGCCTGACCCGCCGTCGGCCCCCCGCCTTCGTCCTGCTTGATGTCAGGAATCCGCGGGTGCCGGACAGAACTGTTCGGGCACGCGGGGGCGGGTCCGCGTGACTGATGGGGAGGATCGATGCGTATCCCACGTCTCGGCGTGCGCGCCGTGGCATGTCCGCACACACCGAGGGGTGCAGTCGCTCAGGGTGGCGGTGGCCTGGGGCCTGTCCCGAACGTCTCCGCGGAACGACCCACCGCACCCGGGCCCACCGCCGCACGCCAAGTGGCCTCCCGGCGCAACCATCGCCCCATCCGCATGGGTGCGGCGATCACCGCCCTCGCGCTCCTGGCCGGTGGCTGCGGCTTCGGCGGGGCTGACCCGGACCCGACCGGACAGCCGCGGACGCCCAGCCCGAGCACCCATGCCACGCCCGCCTTCCATCAGGTCGCCCTCGCGGATGCCCAGGCCGCCGCCGACGTGGTCAACGCCTCGGACGCCTTCGGCCTGGACGTGCTGGCCGGCTCGGACCGCAGCGGGAACCTGGTGTTCTCCCCGGCGTCGGCGGTCGTGGCGCTGGCCATGCTCGGCGAGGGCGCCACGAACGCCGGGGCCAGCGAGCTCGACGCGCTGCTGGGCAGCTCGGGGGATCGGCGCAGCGAGGCGGTCAACGCCCTGTCCGGGCTGCTCACGAAGCTCGACGGCGACCCCGCCAGCCTCGACGACGACGACCTGCCTGCCCGACCTCTGCTCCACCTGGCGAACAACATCGTGCTCGACGACCAGGCGCACCCGCTGGGCACCTACCTGGACCGCTTGACCCAGTTCTACGACACGGGCGTGCAGGTGACCGACCTCGGCACCGAGCAGGGTGGCAAGGTCCTGGACGCCTGGGTCCGCGAGCACACCGGCGGGCGCATCCACGAGTCGGGGATCGAGCCCGACCCGTCCCTCTACCTGGTGCTGCAGAACGCGATCCTGCTCGCGGCGCGCTGGCAGGAGGAGTTCGATCCGAACGTCACGGTCACCTCGGAGTTCACCTCGTCGACCGGCCAGACCGAGACTGCACACCTCATGTCCGGTCGCCGCCGCATCGCGTACGCGAAGGCGCACGGCTGGGCCGCGATCGAGCTGCCGTACCGCAAGGGGCTGGCCGCCAGGTTCGTCCTCCCGCCGGTCGGCACCGACCCGGCGGCGCTCGACGCCACGACCATGTCCGCGCTCGACGACGCGCTCGACGACGCGACGCCCAGCACGGTGGACGTGGCCCTGCCCCGGTTCGACGTCACGGCGACGATCGACCTCGGTGACGCCCTGCGCGCACAGGGGCTGACCGCGATCTTCGACCCCGGCACCCGACCGCTCGAGCGGATCAGCACCGAGGCCCCGCTCTTCGTGGGTCAGGCCGTCCAACAGGCCACGATCACCGTCGGAGAGCAGGGCACGGTCGCCGCCGCGCTCACCGAGATCGCCGTCGCGATGAGTGCCCCACCGGCGCCCGATCACTCGTTCGTCGCCAACCGGCCGTTCCTCATGGTCGTCCAGGAGAGCACCACGGGCTGGGACCTGTTCCAGACGGTCGTGCGCAGCGTCGAGTAGCCCGGTCTCGCAGCCGGGTTCCGGCCATCTCGCACACCCGTGGAAGGGGATCGGTGTGACCCGCATGCCGCAGCAGCCCTGCTCCTTGCTGAGAGCCCAGCTGCTTCGGCTGCCCTCCCGACATCCTCGATGCAGAGCACCGGCCACGCCGCGACAGGGGCATCGATGCGACGGCACGCTGTTGGCGTGGCGGACGAGCTGCGGATACCGACTTCGGCGACGAGGCAAGCTCCAGAGGCCTCCTCGGCGCAGTCTGAGGACGACTTCGCGGTCGAGTCGGACCAATTCGAGGATGAGGCTGGGGTTGAGGCGGAGGCGGAGGCGGAGGCTGGGGCGCCGACCGCGGCCCCCGAGCGGGGAGCCGGACGGCAGTCCTCCCAGGCTCCGGGGCCCGCTCCGGCCGCACGCCCTGCGTCCCGTGCCCTGACCGGCTCGGTCGCGTCGGTCGTGGACCGATTCCGCTCCCAGCGGGTTCCGGTCACCGCGCTGATCGACGGCCTGCTCGAGCTGCACGGCGATCAGTACCTGTCCTCCTGGCAGTGGAGCCGGCCGGCCTGGCCTGATGATGCTGTCATCCAGCCTGTCGACCGCTGGACCGAGGAGCTGTTGGCCATCGTCGACGCGCCGACCGTGTTCGGCCGCTTGGCGATCCTCGGTTGGTCCCTCCTGGACGACCGGGTCGCTGCCGCCGCGCAGGCCAGTGGCATGCTCGCCGGGATCGCGCGCGGCATCACCCCCACCGCCCGAGAGTTCCTCCGGCCGGAGGGCTTGCGCCTGCTTCGGCGCCGTGCCCCGTGGGTCGCCCTGACCATCGACGAGCTGCCGCCGGCCCAGGAGCTGCTCGGGGTCGAGGGAGCCGGAGCGGTGGGTCCGATCGCCGTGGCCCCTCCGCCGCCGGGCGCAGCCGACGCGATCGGGCACTGGGCGGTCGCCTACGGAGGGCAGGTCCACGTCGGCAAGGGCGCCAGCTCGCGACGAGCGTTCCCGGAGCAGGCGGAGGACTCGGTGAAGGCTCTGGGGTGGTCCACTGACCAGCGCCTGCACGTCATGTCGGCCTTCGCTGGCCTCATCCTGGTCGCCCCGGACACCCTGGACCTGGAGGTCCGACCCGAGTGGGGACGGCTCTCCAGGGCCATGGTGTCGCGTGACGGCATCGCCACGACCCCGGATGCCGGACCCGGTCTCCTGCACTGGGGTGCGCCCGACGGAGACCCCGTACCCCTGCCTGAGCTGGGCAACCCATCAGGTGCGCTCGTCGCGGTGGCCGGAGACCGCGTTGCTGCCCTGTGTGACGGCTGGCTCTGGTTCGGCGGCCCCGGCAAGGAGTGGTCAGAACAGCCCTTCTTCGACCGCACGACGACAGTGGTCACCGCAACCGACGACCACGTGGTGCTCGGCAACGAGAAGGGCGAGGTCCAGCTGATCCCTTGGGAGGAGTCGGCCAGGAAGGCCTGGCGACCAGTCTCACTTCGAGTGCTGGACGGGCCGATCACGCAGGTGGCTGGCAGCAGTCGCATGGCGGTCGTCGCCTCGGACCAGGAGCTCGCAGTGGTGTCGGGGGCGGGGCTGATCGGCCGCTGGACCCTGCACGCCGAAGGCTGGGGGCTCGACGAGTCAGAGCACCCGGCCCCTCGCGTCGAGCGGATCCATGGTGTCGCCCTGAGCCACGACGGTGCGATCGTGGCCGTTGCCGGGTACCCGCTCGGGCTGCGCTTCTGGCGGGTCGACGTGAGCCCGGAGGTGCGCCTGACCAGCTACTCGGCTGACACGCCGGAGGGCGAGGACCACCTGGGGATCCTTCCCACGGTCGATGCCTTGGCCGCGATCGTGGTCGCTCGCGCGGTCCAGCCGCCGCTGTCGGTGGGCCTGTTCGGCGCCTGGGGGTCCGGGAAGTCGTTCTTCATGCGTCGGCTCGAAGAGCGCGTGGCCGAGCTCAGCCGAGAGGCGCACGATTCAGGGCGAGCCCAGGCCGCGCTGTGGGCGTGGCGCAACGTGCGTCAGGTCCGCTTCAACGCGTGGCACTACGCGGCCGCCGACGTCTGGGCAGGTCTGCTGGAGCAGCTCGTGAGCCAGCTGGCTCGACCCGCCGGGGCCCGCGTGACCCCGCTCACGCTTCCGCTCGAGCTTGAGAACCTGCAGAAGACACGCATCCAGTTGCTCGCGGGAGAACTCGAGCGGGCCGAGAAGACGCAGACGGACCTCAACACCGCTGCTCACAACCTGGCGGATGCGCAGACGAAGGTGCAGAAGGTCGCGCACGAGGTCATCGTCGCCCAAGCATCGGCTCGCGCGGACGCGGCGAAGCGACCTCGCGAGGTCTTGGCCCGAGCGACAGTGGATGAGCTGGACAAAGCCTTGACCAGCGCCGGTCTACCCAAACTCGGCGGCTCGCTTGAGCAGACCCTTGACGACATTCGCCAGGCACGGCGGTCGGTCATTGCCGCGGCCGTCCGCGCCAAGCGGCCCGACCGGCGGAGGCTGGGGCTGGCTCTGGTGCTGCTGCTCGTGGCTGGGGTGGTGGTGGCTTGGACCCTTGAGCGCCTCGATGTCGACCTGGCCGGGCTCTTTGGACTGTTGGCCTCGGTGCTGGCGGCTGTGGCCGGTGGGGCGCGCTGGCTGTCCACCACGGCAGACGAAGTGAAGAACCGGCTGGACGATGCCGAGACGAAGGCGCTGGAGGTGCAGGCCGACCTCCAGGAAAAGCTCGAGAAATCGAGGGAGGACGTCCTGACGAAGGTCAATACCCTGGGGCAGGCCCGAGAGGAGCGAGACGAGGCTCGCCGGGCAGTGGCCGATGCCGAGACGAGGCTGAGGACGCAGACGCCCGGTGGCCTGCTTGCCGAGTACCTCGAGGGCCGCTCCGAGGCCGATGACTACCGGAGCATGCTGGGTCTGATCGGGACGGTGCGCCGCGACCTCCAGGTCATCTCGGACGCCGTCGAGCTGAACAACGGGGAACTCTCCCGGGACCCGGCGAGGCAGCCGGACGAAGCTCTGAATCGAGTGGTTCTGTACATCGATGATCTCGACCGGTGTCCGCCGACCGTGGTCGTCAAGGTGCTCGAGTCCCTGTCCATGCTGCTGACCTTCCCGCTGTTCGTGGTGGTGGTCGCGGTCGACGCCCACTGGATCTCCAAGTCGCTGGCCACCGTCTACCCGGAGATGCTGACCGACGGAGATGTCACGCCCGACAACTATCTGGAGAAGATCTTCCAGATCCCCGTGTGGCTCGATCGACCCAGTGATCTCGCCGCGTCCTCGATGGCCCGAGCCCTTCTGCAGGCATCGGAGATGCCGGGTGCCGCCAAGGAGGGACTACGGACCGTCCACGTCGACGATGCTCCGGCTCCTGCTCGCCCCGCGATTGCCGGGCGTCGACCGGAGTCCGAGCCCGCCGAGGGCCGCCCCAGGCCACGGGACATCGCGCTGGGCACCACACCTCCGGCGCCTGTGCTCCTGGACCTCTCTGAGATCGCGGAGATAGCAGAGCTCGCGCCGCTCGTGTCGCGCACCCCGCGAGCGCTCAAGCGCTACCTGAACACGTATCGCATCCTCAAGGCTCTGGTCGACACTTCTGATCTCGGCTCGGTTCGACTCCTCCTGGGAATCGCCACGGGGCGCCCGGACATCGGCGAGCGACTGCTGGGGGACATCGCGTCGGCGCCGGCAGACCGGACTCTCGACGAGCTGGTCCGTCAATGGCCGGAGTCGGATCGAACGTGGTTGTCTCACAGCATCCCGCCCTCCCTGTCCGGCTGGACGACCACGGAGTGTGGCGCGCTGCAGCCCGTCGCCCATCAGGTTCACCGATTCGTGTTCCATACGGAGCACTCCGACGAGTCACACGTCGCTGTCGGGAGAAGCCGGCGGGCCCCGAGCGCTCAACGACGCTCGCCCGGCACCGCCTCCCCGCGACCGCGTCGGAGGTCGTCCCGGTAGCTCACCGGACGGGAGCGGGTTGATGCCGCCGGCGCTGGGAGCTCATCGCGGGGATGGCACCTC
This sequence comes from uncultured Bifidobacteriaceae bacterium, assembly GCA_964418695.1. Classification (GTDB taxonomy): domain Bacteria; phylum Actinomycetota; class Actinomycetes; order S36-B12; family CAIYMF01; genus Prado023. The sequence continues at coordinate 90,029 of CAYQMN010000008.1, forward strand.
GCCGCTCAGGGCCTACACGCCCGTCAGTCGGAAAGGGTCCTGGTTGGTCACGTAGTCCAGGAGGAAGAGCTGCTCGGGGACGATGCTGCCCAGCACGTTCTTGCGTGGATCGGGCGCCACGTCGGCGCGGGCCAGCTGCTTCTCGCCCGTGTACTGGCCGAAGTCGCGGTTGTTGACGATCACGTCGCCCTTCTTGATCGCGCCGGTGTTGTTGAACGGCTCGATCAGGGTCGTCTCGCCGGCGAAGCGCTTCATGTCCAGAGTCCGCAGGAGGATGTCGTTGCTGTCCGTGCGCGGGACCATCCGCTGCCCGTCGAACATCGCCCGCAGCTCGTCAGGGACCCCGTCGACGAACCGGACGTCGAACTCGAACACCCGCTCGTCCATCGCGCCCAGCTTCGCCAGCTCGGCGTCGGTGGCGAACGCGTTGCCGATGTAGATCGCCTCCACGCAGCCCAGGGCGATGAGGTGCCGGGCCTGCACCTCGATCGGCAGATGCCGATGCATCTCCAGGGTCGGCAGGCCGTCGTCCAGGGGCCAGGGCCCGAAGCCCTCGGGGTTCTGCGACGTGACGAAGGCCGCGACCTTCATGCCATACCCGGAGACGACCTCACCCATGCGCTCGAACTGGCGCAGCGACATCCCCGTGCACGACTGCGGGTAGTAGTTGCAGGACAGGCTCAGTCGCTCACGATCCCCGCCGAACTCCATCACCCCGCCGACGTGGTGGGGCGCGACGCTGGCGTTGAACTCGAGCTTCAGGCCCTGGGGATGCTGCGTGATCAGGGCCTCCTCCAGCTCGCTCAGGCCCAGGTCCAGGCGGATCGTGTCGATGCCGAGCTCGTGGAAGAAGTCCAGGTTGAGCGTCCCCCGCAGGGGGCTCAGGTTGCCCCCGATCGCATCCACCATGGTGGGCATCACGTCGCAGCTGATCTCGAATCCCAGGCTCTTGGCCTTGCTGGTGATCGGGGACAGCTCGTCGACCAGCTGTTGGGCGCCCTTGCCCGCGGTGCCGTGCAGCGCCAGGAAGAGCCGGGAGAACCCGTGATCCGCGGCCTTCTGGAGGTAGTCGAGGTTCTCCTCGAGGCCGGCCTTGCTGGGGTACATCGAGATTCCGAGGATCATCCGCGGACCTTCCTTCTGCGCGACAGGGCCGCCCGCGGGCCGACGGGCACCACCGTTCTAGCACCCGCGGGAGGCCCATCGCCGCGGGAACGGGGAGTGATGGCTGGCCTCGGATGCAGCGGTTCCGAAGGAACGCAACCCGTGCGGGAACTGGCGATCTGACGGCGGCGTGAGAAGTGCCGGCGACACGACTGTTCCAGCCGTCCAGCCAGGAAGACACAATGGTGACTGCGAGAGGCCCAGTCGCACCTCAGCTCCGTGGCGGCGCAGTTCCGCGATCAAGGTGCTGCTCAGTGAACGCTCACTGAATCTCGTGAACCTTCAGTGACGTTCACTGAGGGTTCACTGATGAGGACCGTCGGTGGCCGGCCGTCGAGCGCGCGTCTCGCCCATGCGGTAACGGGCGTAGGGACCAATCCCTACGCAGTTATGTCGCGGGGGCTTCGGCTCAGCGAGCGGAGAAGGTCAGGCAGTCGGCCGGGTCGGCCAGGGAGCCGATGTTCACCGAGGCGGCCGTGCACTCGAGCGAGCTGTTGTGGGTGCAGTCGACCCGCTGGCAGGCGCCGACATGCGCGGTCACGGCCTGCAGCCCGCCCTTGGCGTCCAGCGCGATGAAGGTCGTGCAGCTGGCGGCATCCCCGTGGCCGCCGACGGTGATGGCTCCGGCGTGGCATCCGTCATGGTTGTAGGAGCATCCCTCGACGGTGCACATCGAGACGACCGGGAGATCGAGAACGCTGGTCATCGTTCCTCCATTCAAAGGCTTGATGGCTTCGAGAATCCGCCCATGCCGAGACCCTGTCAAGCAAGCGAAGGCTGCCCTTGGCTCCCAATTCGAGGGTGAATTCGGCCGGTTTGAGGGGGTTGACGTGAGCGGGACGAAGGGTCGGAATCGGGGTCGGGACGACGCCCCACGGCCGCCCGCTCGCCCGGTGGCGAGTCCGGCTCAGCGAGGCACGACCTGCCAGGTCTGCAGGGTCGCCACCGACGTCACGGTCGTCACCGGGCAGCCCTTGCGCAGGCCGCAGGTGCCGCAGCCGGCCGGGGCGCACTGGGTGCCGAGCAGGGCCACGCGACGGACCCGTCCGACCGACTCGAGCGTGGTCAGGGCGGCATGCACGTCGTGGGCCGGCAGGTCGCAGGCGGAGGCGAGGTCGGCGACCGAGCGGCAGGCTCCGGCGTCGAGCGCGGCCAGCAGCCGGGTCAGCGGGTGCGCCGCGCCGGGCAGCGTGCCGACCGTCGGGGTGCTCACACGATCAGCCGCCCGACCTGGAACACCAGCACCGCCGCGACGAACGCGAACCCGAGCTGCAGCACGACTCCGACGGCCGTCCAGCGGCCCCCGATCTGTCGGCGCTGGGTGGCCAGCGTGGCCACGCACGGGGTGTACGCCAGGAGGAAGACCAGGAACGCCAGCGCGGCGGCCTGCGGGTGGCCGCCCGAGGCGACCGTGAAGTCGTGCAGCACGCTGGAGGACAGGTCCGCGCCCGCGGGGTAGGTCTGCGCCCAGGAGGAGATGACCGCCTCCTTGGCGACGAAGCCGACGATCAGGGCGCCGACCGCGTGCCACTCGGCGAACCCGGTGGGCGTGAACAGGACGGCCACCCCCTGCGCGATCCACGCGTAGAGGCTGTCGTCCACGGCGACGTCGCCCAGGCTCGCGCCCGATCCGGGGGCCGGGATGATGCCCATCGCCCAGACGACCGTGACCGTGGCCACGATGATCCCCGAGGCGGTCTGCAGGAATCCGCGCAGCCGCAGCCAGGTCGCCGAGCCGAGCACACGCAGGGTCGGTCGCTGGTAGGGCGGCAGGTCCAGGACGAGCGGCTCGGACTCGATCGTGCGGATCAGCGTCGAGCGCAGCAGCAGACCGCCCAGCACGACGAATACGATGCTGGTCACGTACATCGCGAAGACCACGGTCCCGGCGTTGTTCGGGAAGAACGTGGCCGCCACCATCACGTACACCGTCAGGCGTGCCGTGCATGACGTGAACGGCACGAGCAGGGCAGTGAGCAGGCGATGCCGGGCGTCGGGCAGCACGCGCACCGCGCTGATCGCCGGGACGTTGCAGCCGAAGCCGACGACCAGGGGCAGGAACGCGCGCCCGGGCAGGCCCAGTCGACCCATCAGCCGGTCGGTCACCACGGCCGCCCGAGCCATGTAGCCGGAGTCCTCCAGCAGAGCCAGCAGCACGAACATGATCGCCATGAGCGGCACGAACGTGAGCAGCATGCCGACTCCGGCGATCAGCCCGTCCACGACGAAGCCCTCGACCAGGGTGTCGCCGAGCCCGACGGCGCCGATCAGCGCGCCGGCCCCGTCCGTGACCGGGCCGCTGATGAGCTGGTCGAGCAGGTCCTGCAGGGGCGCCGCGACCCGCGTGGTCAGGGTGAACACCACCCACATGACCGCCAGGAAGATGGCCGGTCCGATGACCGGGGCGGTCACCCAGCGGTCCACGCGATCGGTGAGCAGCTCGCGGTGCTGGCCGTCGACCGAGCGCTCGGTGACCGCCCCGGCGGTGGCGGTGACCCAGTCGAAGAGGGCCTGGGCGTGCGCGAGGTCGGCGTCGTCGTCGAGCCCCTGAGCCAGCGTCGCGATCGGCACCGGAGGGCAGGCGGTGCAGTCCGGCGGACACTGCGAGCAGCAGCTGCGCTGCCCCCCGCCGATGCCCAGCGGGGCCGGCAGCGCAGCGTCGAGCGTGTCGGCCACGACCTGGGCCAGCGTGCGGACCTCCCGGCGGCGGGGATCCAGGCTCACCACCGGCACACCCAGGCGGCGGGACAGCTCGTCGGCGTCGATGCGCATGTGACGGATCCGCGCGATGTCGGTCATCGTCAGCACGACCACCATCCGCACCGGCAGCTCGCGCACGTGCGCGGCCAGCACCAGGGCCCGGCTCAGGTGCGCCGCGTCGCAGCAGGCGACGACGACGTCCACGGAGGTCGAGCCGCGCAGAAGGTCCGCGGTGAGCTGCTCGTCCGGGGACATGGGCGTCAGCGAGTACGCCCCGGGCAGGTCCGCCAGCGCGACGTCGCCGCCCACTGCGGCGAAGGCCGGATCGGTCCAGGTCCCCGCCCCGACCTCGACGGTCGTGCCGGGGTAGTTGCCCACCGCCCGGCCCGCGCCGGTGAGGGCGTTGAAGAGGGTGGACTTGCCGGAGTTCGGGCTGCCGACGAGGGCGACCGTGCGGGCTCCCTGCCGGGCCGGCCGGCCGACGGCCTCGTGGCAGGAGGCGGCGACCGCGGTCATTGCTGGGCCTGGCTCGTGTGGGGTTGGGCGGGCGACTCGGGCGGGGGCGTCAGGTCGGACGCCAGCGCCTCGTGAGTCGGGTCGTCAGTCGGGATCGTCGCGGCGGGCTGCGCGGCAGAGGTGGAGGTCGCGTCGGTCGGGGATGGCGTGGTCGTGCGGATCGTCGCGAGCAGCTGCCGGGACACCGCGATGCGGGCGTCGTCGACCTCCAGGATCGCGCCACCGCCCGTCGTCCGGTTGCGGATCACCACCAGGGCGCCTTCGCGCACCCCCAGCTCGGCAAGTCGTCGTCGGATCCGCGGGGAGGTCGGGACCGCTCCGGCCACCCGTTGAGGCACCCCAGGCGCGACCGAAGCGAGAGTGCCGATGGTTCTGGACGATGCGTGCCGGATCATGTCGAAGCCTTGCAGCGTGGCTGGTAAGGGTACCCATAGTGACACCGAACCCAGCAGGTCACCAAAGCCGCGCGTGACGCTCGGACGCAGGTGGGGGCCGCCGTGGTGGAGGCCTTCCTCAGTCGGGGTGGCTCGTCGCTGAACCGCATGGTCACGCCCCTGCGCTCAACCCGCCAGCGCGGCACCGTGCTTGGCCCAGTGGCCAAGGTTCGCGCCTTCGTCAGCGCGCAAGAGCTGCGGCCTCAGCCACTCACTGGAGATCTTCGGAGTCTGCCCGCACTGCGCAGACGCCTGATCGCTCGCTCGGGGCCAGAGTCGCAGGGCCCGACCGGCAGGGTGGTTGCGCGTGCGGTCCACGGGACTCGCGCCTGTCCTCGTGGGCGGTGTCGGACCCGATCAGTGCTGTTGACGGCCACGGGCTGGATCCCCACACCGGTGCGTATCTGGGAGAGGAGCGGGTCCTGATCGCGCCCACTGACTGGTTCGCCTTCCAGCCACCTGCGGTGGTCTCGTTCACCGCCCTGGTGCACTCGGAGCGCATAGCAAGCCAACGACCGACGCACCCGTGACCCGAGGGAGCCGGTGAGGACAGCATGAATGCATGGCTCGCCGGTCCTCGACAAGCTCACCGACGTGTGGTCACCTCACGCTCGCACGTGGGCGCCGAGCGTTCGGCTACCCCAGGATCGGGCGTCGGTGCTCGGTCATCTCGTCCATCGCCTGCTGCATGGCGGCTTGGATGCGCAGCGCGAAGGTGGCGTCGTCCTCGTCGGGCTCGGGGCGCACGGCCTCCAGGACGGTGGTGTCCAGCTTGGTCGGCAGCGGGATGTAGGGCAGGAGTCCGGTCAGGCCCACCGAGATGCCCCAGGGGATCGAGATCGAGACGGGGGCGACGTTGTAGCGGAAGATCTCGGGCAGGCGCAGGGCTTCGGCGATGCGAGCACCGTCGGTCGCCACGAACAGGGATTCGCCAGCGCCCGCCGTGACGATCGGCAGCACGGGGACATCAGCCTCCCGGGCGAGCTTGGCGAAGCCGGATCGGCCGTAGAAGTTGACCGTGTTGCGGTCCTTCCAGGCCTTGCCCGCCTCCTTGTCGCCACCGGGGAAGACCACGACGTCGCACCCGTCGGCCAGCGCCGACAGCGCCGTCTCGCGGCCCGCGGGCCGGCCACCGAACGCCTCCACGATCACGCCCAGCTGGAAGGTCCACGCCATCTGATGCACGAGCACGATGTGCTCGCGGGTCTGGTTCATCCGGTCCAGGGTGGCCATGGTGGCCAGGACGTTCAGGTCGGTGAGGGTGCCGAAGCCGTGGTTGGCCACGATGAGGCACGGGGTGTCGGGGATCTCGGTCTTGGCGTGGATCTCCAGCCCGTTGTACACGTCGACGAACGTTCGGCTCGCCCGACGGACCAGACCTGCAACGGCGGTTCGCTTGCTGGGGTCGTCGTCGCTCACGTTCGGCTCCTCGGGTGATGAAACGATCAGAGATGTGATGTCCTTGGCTGTCGCGTCGTAGGGTCCCAGCGTATGCAGAGGAGGTCGGCGATGACGGCGGTGGAGAAGGTCACCGGCCAGACAATCCCCGAGCGGTCCGACCGGGTGGCGCGGCGCAAGGCGCGGACTCGGGGCGCGCTGGTCGCGGCGGCGCAGTCGCTGCTGGCGCAGGGTCGCACGCACGTGAGCATCCAGGAGATCACCGACACCGCCGACGTCGGCTTCGGCTCGTTCTACAACCACTTCGCGTCCAAGGAGGAGCTGTTCGGTGAGGCGGTGCACGCCTCCCTGGAGTCCTACGCGGCCCTGCTCACCGTGGCTCGTGCGGGCATCGACGACCCGGCCGAGGCGTTCGCCGTGAGCTTCCGGCTGACCGGGCGGCTGCGCCCCCAGGTGCCCGAGCAGGTGCGCATCCTGCTGAACTCGGGGACCAGCGTGCTCGTGCGCGACGAGAGCCTGGCCGTGATGGCGCGGGCCGACATGGCCGCCGCGATCGCCACCGGCCGCTTCGACGGCGAGGACCCGGACCTGGCGCTGATGCTGGTCGGCGGGGCGCTGCTGGGCATGCTGCAGATGCTCGAGTCCCGCCCGGACGTCGACGACGCGCAGGTCTCCGACGAGTTCGCCGAGCGCCTCCTGCGCGGGCTCGGCCTGCCCGCCGACGAGGCGCGCGAGGTGTGCGCGCGACCGCTTCCGCAGATGCCCAGCCTGGGCGGCTAGCCGCTCGGCTAGCCGCGAGCGACCACATGGGTCATGCCGCCGCAGACGGACGCGGATTCGCGAAGGCGCCCGGCTTCTCTTGCCGACCACGCTCAAAGCGCCACAATTGTGGCCATGGGTATCCAGTCCTTGCGGGAGGTCCGCGACCACTTCAGCGACGTCGTCGACCGAGTCGAGCGTGAGCACGAGAGGGTCACCGTGACGCGCCACGGGCACGCCGCAGCGGTGATCCTCAGCCCCGAGGACCTGGCCCAGCTGGAGGAGACCCTCGACGTGCTGTCCGACCCCGATGCCCTGGCCGACATCCGGGAAGCGGATGCCGCCTACCGCAGCGGTGATGTGGTCCGCGGCGCGGACGCCGTGCGTGCGTTGCGCCCGTGACCCGCACGGGCCCCTACGAGTTGGTCGTCACCCCCCCAGCCGCCCGAGCGATCGGCTCGGGGCTTCCCGAAGCCGTCGCCGCAGCCGTCATCCCATTCCTCACCGGGGCGCGCATCGGCGATCCCCGGCGCGTGGGCAGGCCCCTGCGCGGGGACCTGACTGGCATCCATTCCGCACGCCGGGGCACCTACCGGGTGCTGTACCGGATCAATGACACCGCCCGCGAGGTCATCGTGCTCCGCATCGACCACCGCCGCGACGCCTACCGACCCCACTGATGAGCGGTGACTCCTTCGCCGCACCAGCGTCGCCACCACCCCCTACCACCCCCTGCCGTCCCTGGTCGCCGCGGCAGCGAGGTCGGGCGGCTGCGCCTCCGGTCACCTGGACCAGCTCGTCGAGCGCAGCGAGCAGAGCCGGCCGCGGGTGCCGCTCTTCATCGCGTCAGGGCGTGGCGAAGTGGAGCTCGAGATCGGCGCGGATCTGCGCGTGCCGCAGCAGAAAAGCTCGCTCATCGAAGCGCTTGCGGCGCAGCCAAGCGGTGACCTCGTCGTTGCACTTGCTCGTGTTGCAGGACCGGCACGCAGGGACGACGTTGCCGAGGGTGTACCGGCCGCCGCGGGAGATGGGCAGCACGCAGTCACGTTGGAGCGGTGAGCCTGCAGCTCCGCAATAGGCGCACCCTCCCCACGCCGCCCGCAACGCCGTCCACTGGGCGTCGGTCAGGTCGTGGGCGACGCGCGCCATGCGACGCTTGCGGCGTCGGACCGCCCGGACCTTGCGACTCCCGCCCACCGCCATGCGGGCAGCGTAGGCGCGCCGCCGGCACTTCCCCTGGACGCTACGGCCCGGGGCCCCCAGGGCCTCGGGTCTCGCGCCCCATCGCCGCGATCGACCTTGCTCGGCGGCCGTGAGCTCTGGCATAGGGGGGCACAGCCTTGGCTGCCAAGGGGTGAGGAGCGACGCTTCCGCCGCTCCTCTTGACGATGGAACCGTCATGGTTGAGGATTTCATCATCTACAGGGATGGAGTCCCCATGGCGAGTGCGCAGAGCGAGTTGCGGGTCCAGGTCAGGGAACGGATGGTGCCGGTCGGCGGGCGCGAGATCTTCCTGGCGGAGGCGGGGTCCGGGACCCCGGTGCTGCTGCTGCACGGCGGGGGGCCGGGGGCCAGCGGGCTGCCCAGCTTCACCCGCAACGTCGACGACCTCGTCGAGGCTGGGTTCCGGGTGCTCGTCCCGGACATGCCGGGGTACGGGCGCTCCACGAAGGGCGTGGACCAGCGCGACCCGTTCGGCGACCTGGCGCTCGCGGTGCGGGGCCTGCTCGACGCGTTGGACCTGGAGCGGGCGCACCTGGTCGGCAACTCGTACGGCGGTGCCGCCGCGCTGCGCCTGGCGCTGGACCGGCCCGACCGGGTGGACCGGATGGTGCTCATGGGACCTGGCGGCATCAGCACGACCCGCGGGCTGCCCGCGGAGGGCCTGAACCGCTTGCTCGGCTACTACGGCGGGGACGGGCCGTCGCGGGAGAAGGTGGAGGACTTCGTCCGCAACTACCTGGTGGCGCCCGGCACCGAGGTGCCCGACTCCCTGATCGACGCGCGCTACGAGGCCAGCATCGATCCGGAGGTGATCGCCGACCCGCCGCTGCGCCGGCCGTCGGGGCCCGGCGCCCTGCGCACGCTGATGCGCATGGATCTCTCCCGCGATCGGCGGCTCTCCACCTGCCAGGTCCCCACCCTGGTGCTGTGGGGCGCCGAGGACCGGGTCAACAAGCCCTCCGGCGGGCACCTGCTCGCGCAGAGGATGCCTCGGGCCGATCTGTACCTGGCCGCCGGCGTCGGCCACTGGGTGCAGTACGAGGCGCCCGCGCTGTTCGCCCGGCTGGTCGTCGGGTTCCTCGAAGACTGGGGGGCGCGCGCATGACCGACACCGTGCTCGCCACCGACACCGTGCTCGCCACCGACACCGTGCACGCGGTCGCCGGGTCAGTCGCCGGGCCGCCCGCCACTCCGGGCGGACGCGAGGCTCAGCCCGTGAGACGGCCCGTGCTGACCCGCCCGGGCGGTGGGTCGGACGTCTTCGGGTCGGTGCATCTGGGCTACGTGGTGGTCGAGTCGGCCAGGTTCACCGACTGGCACCGATTCGGGGCCGACGCGGTCGGGCTGCACGTCGACCGGCTCTCCCGCGACGCGATGCGGTTCCGCTTGGACGACCACGCCTGCCGGTTCCTGATCCAGCGCGGCCCGGCCGAGGACCTGGTCGGCGCCGGCTGGCAGGTCGACGACCACGAGACGTTCGAGGAGATCCTGGCCCGCGTCGTCGATCGGGGGCTGCCGGTCACGGAGGGCACCGCGGAGCAGTGCGCGCTGCGCGGCGTCGAGCGGCTGTGGCGCTTTCCCGGCCCGAAGGGGATCGCGACCGAGCTGTTCACCCGGCCGCTCACGACCGTCGCGCCGCTGCGCATGCTCAACGAGGCGTTCGTGACCGACGACCCGGACAGCGGCCTGGGGATGGGCCACCTGGCGATCACCACCAAGGACCCGCACGGGCTGCAGCGCTACTACGACACCGTGTTCGACGCGCGGATCAGCGACTACATCGACGAGCGGGTCTCCGGGCTGATGCTCAAGATCCGCTTCCTGCGCACCGACGGCCGGCACCACTCGGTGGCGATCGCCAACGTCAACGGCCTGCCGATGGATCCGATCCGCACCTCGATCCAGCACATGAACATCCAGGTCGCGACGCTGGAGGACATGCTGGCCAGCTACGAGCGCGTGGTCCATCAGGGGTTCGCGATGGTGTGGAGCGTCGGTCAGCACACCAACGACCGCGAGCTGTCGTACTACGCGAGGACCCCGTCGGGATTCGAGCTGGAGGTGGGCTGGAACCCGATCGTCGTCACCCCGGAGCTGGAGTCGACCTGGGAGCCCAGCACCTACCAGGGCATCTCGATCTGGGGTCACACCCCGGTCGGGGAGACCGTGGTGACCAAGCTGGCCCAGTTCCGCCACGCGATGCGCTCGCTGCGCGAGCAGGACACCGTGCCCTCGATGAGCCAGGGCCCCCGGTGAGCCCGACCACGAAGCCCGCCCCCGTCCAGCACGCCGTGGACCAGGCCCCCGACCACACCCCCGACCAGCCGCGCGCCGAGTACGACGTGTGCGTCGTGGGTCTGGGCCCCACCGGGATGACCATGGCCCACCTGCTGGCCCGCCGGGGCGTGAGCGTCCTGGTGCTGGAGCGCGAGCCCGAGTTCTACGGGATGGCCCGCGCGGTCTACACCGACGACGAGTGCCTGCGCATCATGCAGAACGCCGGGGTGGCCGACGAGCTGCACGCCGACATGACCGTGGACCTGCCCGTCCAGTGGGTCCGCGCCGACGGCAGCGTGCTGACCCAGTTCCGCGGCGGTGCCCGCCCGCAGGGCTGGCCGGTGTCGAACTTCCTGTACCAGCCCGCGTTCGAGACCACCCTCGAACGCCGGCTGGCCGACCACCCGAGCGTGACCGTGCGCCGGGGCCGCGAGGTGGTCTCCTTCGAGCAGGACGCCGGTGGGGTCACCGTCGTGCACGCGCAGTCCGAGGGCACCGGCTACGGCCATCACGAGCCGACCCGGATCGCGGGCAGCGAGGAGCGGGCACGGGTGGCGTACCTGGTCGCGGCCGACGGCGGGCGCAGCACGGTGCGCACCTCCCTGGGCATCGAGATGGAGGGACGATCCTTCCCGCAGCGCTGGCTGGTCATCGACCTGCGCGCCCGCGAGGGTGTCGACGCCTTCCGGCACCTGCCCTACTTCGACTTCGTCTGCGATCCGGCGATGCCGACCGTCAGCTGCCCGCAGCCGGGTGGCCGGCACCGGTTCGAGTTCATGCTCGGGGACGACGATGCCACCGAGGACTTCCAGGCAGCCGAGACCGCGCGCCGGCTGATGGCGCGCTACGTCGACGTCGCCGAGATCGAGATCGACCGCCAGCTCGTCTACACGTTCAACGCGCTGGTCGCCCGGCAGTGGCGGGCCGGACGGGTGCTGCTGGCCGGCGACGCCGCGCACATGACCCCGCAGTTCATCGGCCAGGGCATGAACGCCGGCATCCGCGACGCGGACAACCTCTCCTGGAAGCTCGCCGACGTGGTGCGGCACGGCGCCGACCCGGCCATCCTGGACAGCTACCAGTCCGAGCGGCGACCGCACGCGAAGGCGATGATCGACCTCTCGGTGTTCAACAAGGAGCTGGTCTCCACGCAGAGCCCGGCGCGAATCAAGGCCCGGGATCTGGGCATCGGTGCCTGGAGCCGGATCCCGGTGGCCCGCACCTTCCTGACCGAGGCCCGGATGAAGCCCCGCCCCCGATTCCGCCACGATGCCTACCTGGGCCTACCGCGACGCCTGCACGGCGCCCGAGGCGTCGAGGGGACCCTGATGCCGCAGCCGCCGGTGCGCACCTACTCCGGGCGCCCGGTCCGCCTGGACGACGCGCTGGGGACCGGTTGGGTCGTGCTCGGCGTCGGCGTCGACCCCCGCGAAGTGGTGTCCGCCTATCCCTGGGAGCAGCTGGGTGTCACCTGGGCATGCGTCTTCGCGCCGGGCACCCGCCCGCAGGGCCGGGTGGGCCAGGGCCGCGGCAAGGACGGGCTGGTCGATCTGGAGGCCACCGACGAACAACTGCACGCCTGGCTTCGGCGCGCCCGTGCCGGGACCGGCTCCGTTATCGTCCTGCGCCCCGACAAGTACGTCTTCTCGGTCACCGGTCCCGGCCAGCACGCCGCCGCCGCGGCCGCCGCGCACAAGCAACTGGGAATGGAGCGCTCATGAGCCGACCACAACGCATCGACGTGCACCACCACCTGGTGCCGTTGGACTACGCGGCCCTGCTGCGCGAGAAGGGCATCGAGCCCGGCGGCATCCCGCTGCCGGAGTGGGCGATGCCGGTCGCGTCCAAGGTGATGGACGCCAACGGGATCGCCACGGCGATCCTGTCGGTCTCCACGCCCGGGGTGTGGTTCGGCGACGTCGGCGAGGCCCGGCACTGGGCCCGGCGGGTCAACGAGCACGCCACCTCCATCGTCGAGGCCCAGCCGGCGAAGTTCGGGTTCTTCGCCACCCTGACTCTGCCCGATGTCGATGGGGCCATCGCCGAGGCCACGTACGCCCTGGACACCCTGCACGCGGACGGGATCATCCTGCTGGCCAACAACGCCGGCATCTACCTGGGCGACCCGCAGTTCGACAAGCTCCTGGCGTTCCTGGACGAGCGTGCCGCGGTCGTGTTCGTCCACCCCGGGGAGCTGCCCGCCGAGCCGGTCCCGGGCATCCCGACGTTCACCGCGGACTTCCTGCTGGACACCACCCGCACCGCGGTCAGCCTGATCCTGTCCGGGGCCCTGGACCGCTACCCGAACATCAGCTGGATCCTGGCTCACGCCGGCGGGTTCGTGCCCTACATCTCCCACCGGATCCTGCTGACCATGCTCCGCGACGTGCCCAAGTGGAAGCTCGCCGGGCTGGCGTTGCGCCAGGAGCAGGCCGTCGCCACCCGGATGAGGATCTTCCAGCGCTTCTACTACGACGTCGCCCTGTCGAGCACCCCGGCCACCTTCCCCAGCCTGCTGGCCGTCGCCGACCCGACCCGGATCCTGTACGGCTCGGACTTCCCGTTCGCGCCGGTCCGGGCCGTGCAGTACATGCGCACCCAGTACGAGTCGACGAACCTGCCCCCGACCGTGCGCGCGGGCATCGACCGCGGCAACGCCGAGGCGCTGTTCCCCCGCCTGCAGGCCCACCGATGAGCGCTGGCCTGCGCCAGGCACTGGCCGACGAGCTGCTGGGCGCGCACCGCGACGGTCAGCCGATCGAGCCGCTGGTCGCCCGGTACCCCGAGCTCACCCTCGACGACGCTTACGCGATCCAGCTGCTCCAGGTCGCCACGCTGACCGCGGCCGGTGGCCGGGTCGTCGGGCACAAGGTCGGGCTGACGTCCCAGGCGATGCAGGAGCTGCTCGGCGTCCACGAGCCCGACTACGGCCACCTGCTCGACGAGATGGTGCACACCGACCCCGGCACTGGGGCGGTGCTCGACCCGGCGCGGTTCCTGCAGCCGCGAGTCGAGCCCGAGATCGGATTCGTCCTGGGCCGCCGGCTGGTCGGCCCCGGGGTCACCGTCGAGCAGGCCGCCGCGGCCGTTGCCTACGCGGTGCCCGCCCTGGAGGTCGTGGACTCCCGGATCGCGCAGTGGCGGATCGGCCTGCTGGACACCATCGCCGACAACGCCTCGTCCGGCGCGGTCGTCCTGGGCCCGGACCGGGTGCCGATCGACGGGCTCGACCTGACCGCCGTCGCGTGCGCGATGACCCGCAACGGCGAGCCCGCCGGCGCTGGGACCGGCGCCGCGGTGATGGGCGGCCCGCTGATCGTGCTCGCGTGGCTGGCCAACACCCTGGGCCCCCGCGGGGTCGCGCTGGAGCCCGGGCACGTGGTGATCCCGGGCGCGGTCTGCGCCATGGTCCCGGTCGCTGCCGGCGACGTGGTCACCGCCACGTTCGCCGGCCTGGGCTCGGTCACCGCACGTTTCGAGGCCGACCGTGCCTGACCTGACCTTGCCTGGCCTGACCGTGCCTGGCCCGACCCCGACCCGCACCCTGTCCGCGGCGATCGTCGGGCCGGGCAACATCGGCACCGACCTGCTGGTCAAGCTGCGCCGGCGCAGCAGCCTCGTCGAGCCGCGATTCATGGTCGGGGTGGACCCCGACTCGGCCGGCCTGGCCCGAGCCGCCGCGCTCGGCCTGGCGGCCAGTCACGAGGGGGTCGACTGGCTGCTGGCCCAGGACCCGCTGCCCGACCTCGTCTTCGAGGCGACCTCCGCGAGCGCCCACCGGGCGAATGCCGCCCGCTACGCCGAGGCCGGGATCACCGCCGTCGACCTGACCCCGGCCGCGGTCGGCCCGTACGTGTGCCCGCCGGTGAACCTGGACTTCAACCTCGACGCGGTCAACGTCAACATGATCACCTGCGGCGGGCAGGCCACCACCCCGATCGTGCGGGCCATCGCCGACGTGGTCCCGGTGCCTTACGCCGAGATCGTCGCCTCCATCTCGTCGCGCTCGGCCGGACCGGGCACGCGCGCCAACATCGACGAGTTCACCGAGACCACCGCCGCCGCGCTGGAGGTGGTCGGCGGTGCGCAGCGCGGCAAGGCGATCATCATCCTGAACCCGGTCGAGCCGCCGCTGATGATGCGCAACTCGGTGTTCTGCGCGGTCCCGGCCGAGGCCGGTGAGGCCGGGCCTCTCCAGGACCGGATCGCCGAGTCCATCCACGCCATGGTGGCCCGGGTGCAGGAGTACGTGCCGGGCTACCACCTGCGCGCGCAGGTGCAGTTCGACCACGCGCGCGACACCTGGCGCGGGGCCGCGCGGGTGTTCGTCCCGATCGAGGTCCGCGGCAGCGGCGACCACCTGCCCGAGTACGCGGGCAACCTCGACATCATCACCTCGGCCGCCGCCCGGGTCGGCGACCTGATCGCCGCCCACCGGCTGGGGCTGGACCCGACCTGGACGCCGTCCGCGCCCGAGCCCCCACGCGAGCCGGAGCCTGCCGCCGGGCCCGCGCCCGAGCCGGAGCCCGCCGCCGCGGGGAGGGGAGCCTGACATGGGCGACATGACCATCCGTCCCGAGGACGTCCCGGTGCTGGAGCGGCAGGTCACCGAGACCGAGGTTCGCGCGCTGACCCCCACCGGCGGCGGCGAGCGCGACGTGCGGATCACCGACTCCACCCTGCGCGACGGCTCGCACGCGATGGCCCACCAGTTCACCGAGGCCCAGGTCCGCTCCGTCGTGCATGCCCTGGACCGGGCCGGGGTCGAGGTCATCGAGGTGACCCACGGCGACGGGCTCGGCGGCTCCAGCTTCAACTACGGCTTCAGCCTCGTGGACGAGCTCGACCTGATCCGCGCGGCCGTCGACGAGGCCACGCGGGCCCGGATCGCGGTCCTCATGCTGCCCGGGCTGGGCACGGTCCGGCACCTGAAGCAGGCGCACGACGCCGGTGCCTCGGTGGCGCGGATCGCCACCCACTGCACCGAGGCCGACGTGTCCGTCCAGCACTTCGCGGCGGCCCGGGCGCTGGGCATGGAGACCGTCGGCTTCCTGATGCTCTCCCACCGCGCGTCCCCCGGCGAGCTGGCCCGGCAGGCCCGGATCATGGTCGACGCAGGCGCCCAGTGCGTCTACGTCGTGGACTCGGCGGGCGCCCTGGTGCTGGCCAGTGCCCAGGACCGCATCCGCGCGGTCATCGACGAGATCGGCCACCAGGCGCAGGTCGGCTTCCACGGCCACCAGAACCTGTCGATGGGCGTGGCCAACTCCGTGCTCGCCCACCAGGCCGGCGCCCGGCAGATCGACGGCGCCCTGTGCGCGCTCGGCGCCGGAGCCGGCAACTCGCCCACCGAGGTGCTCGCGGCCACGTTCGAGCGGCTGGGCGTGCGCACCGGGATCGACCTGGGCGAGGTGCTGTCCGCGGCCGACGACGTCGTGCGTCCCTTCATCCCGCGGCTGCCTTGGATGGATCGCGCCTCGATCACCCAGGGATACGCCGGTGTCTACAGCTCGTTCCTGCTGCACGCCGAGCGCGCCGCCGAGCGATACGGCGTCCCCGCCCACGCGATCCTGGCGCGCGTCGGCGAGCTCGGCTACGTCGGCGGCCAGGAGGACATGATCATCGACATCGCCCTGCAGCTGCAGGAGGAGCAGGAGCTCGGCGACCTCGCCGGCATCGGCGTGCGCTGAACGCTCGTCGGCTCGCCCCGGACCGGCAGGGAGGCATCTGTGAGAGCAGTGGTCGCGTCGCGGGCGGGGTCTCTTGCCGAGGTGCTCGCGGTGCAGGAGCTGCCCGATCCTGACGAGCTCGGCAGCGGGCAGGTCGTGGTTCGGATGGTCGCCAGCACCATCAACCCTTCCGACGCGGTCGCGGTGTCCGGCGCCTACGGCTCGCGCACCACGTTCCCGTTCGTCGCGGGGTTCGAGGGCGTCGGGGTCATCGAGCGGGTCGGGCCGGGCGGGCCGGCAGAGGTGATCGGCCGTCGCGTCCTGCCCATCGGATCGGCTGGATGCTGGGCACAGCACAAGCGGGTCGACCTGTCCTGGTGCATCCCCGTACCGGACGCGGTCCCCGACGAGGTCGCATGCTTCGCCTACGTCAACCCGCTGACCGCGCACCTCATGATCGAACGGCACTGGCGCGCCGACGTGCGCAGCGTGGCGATCACTGCCGCGACCTCCACCATCGCCGATCACCTGGCGCAGCTGCTCCAGCTCAAGGGCGTCACGCCGATCGGCCTGGTGCGCGCAGACGCGCGCCGCGCCGTCACGGAACCGGCACGATGGAAGGCCCTGATCGACACGCGGGACCCGGCGTGGCCGGCACGCCTGCGGCACGAGTCGGGCGGGGAGCTCGGCCTCGCGCTCGATTGCGTCGGCGCGGAGCAGGGCCTCACCCTCGTCCGCGCGCTGGCGCCCGGCGCAGTGCTGGTGCACTACGGCCTCTTGAGCGGCACGCCGCTGCCCGTGGCCTGCTTCGAGCAGCCCCACGGCAGGCGGGTCGAGCTGTTCCGGCTGCGAGACCTCGTCCGCACCTGGCCGCGAGAGTCGCTGCCCGCGCTGTTCTCGCCGGTGTTCGAGCATCTCCGGGCTGGCCGACTGGTCACGCCGATCGCACGGACCCTGCCGTTGACGTCGGTGCCCGCATGCTTGGCCGCAAGTCCCCGCGGCCCGGCGGGCAAGGTCCTCGTCGACTGCCAACGGTGAGATCGACCCGGAGAACGAGGTGCGATTCTGGACCGGGGATCGGTGAGCGTCGCCGACACCGAGCGCGCCGTCCAGCCGGCCTCAGAGTGACGTGCTGCGGCGCTCGCTCGATCGCGGGGGCGACGTGCTGCCTCGCAGGACCAGGTGGGTGGGCAGCAGCGTCGACTCGGGGACTGCGTCGCCGTTGACGAGCCGTGCCACGAGTCGAGCGGCTGCCTCGCCTTGACGGCGGACGTCCTGATGAACCGTGGTGAGGTCCAGCTGCTCGGAGAGGGGGTGGTCGTCGATGCCGATGATCGAGATGTCGTCCGGGGCGCGCAGGCCGGCTCGGGCCAGCGTGCGCATGGCCCCGAAGGCGATCTCGTCGGAATGGGCCAGAACAGCGGTCGGGGGCTCGCGCAGACTCAGCAGGCGGGCCATCGCCTCGGCCCCGAAGCCCGGGCCCCAGGGCACGCGCACGAGCAGGTCGTCGTCGACCGGGTGGCCGGCCTGCGCCATTGAGCGCTGGTAGGCCATCGCGCGGCCGTCGATGGGCCAGGCGGCTTCGTGCGGGTCGATCGCGTCGATCATGGCGATGCGTCGATGCCCCAGGAACAGCAGATGGTCCATGGCCTGCCGCCCCGCGGCGTAGTCGTCGATGCTCACATGCGGATACGGGGCGAACTGCCCACCAGCCGCGGCGACTGACACGCCCATGAGTGCCAGGCGCTGCTGCTCCTCGGCGTTGACCGGGGTGCCGACGACGAGCACGGCGTCGACCTTGCGCCGGGCCGGCAGGTCGCGGAAGAACCTGCGTCGCGCGTCCGAGTCGCCGAGCTCGTAGAGGAGAAGGTCGAGATCGGCCTCGCGCAGCACGCTGGCGATCCCGTCGGCCATCTCGCCGAAGAACCACCGGGCGAGAGTGGGCACGACGACGCCGACTCGGCGGGTGACCCCGCGCGACAGGCCCGACGCCTCGGGGGACACCACGTACGAGAGGCGCTCCGCGATGCGCAGGACCTTCTCGCGAGTCGCCGGAGCCACCCCCGGAGCGTTCGTGAGCGCCCGCGAGGTCGTGGCCATCGAGACCCCGGCCAGGCGCGCGATGTCGGCCATCGTGACCGTCGTCGGGACCGGCGCTGCCGGCTCGCGCTCGCTCGTGGAGCTCATCGACCCTTCCTCCGCCAGACCGGCTCCCCCTGGTGCTGGCGCTCCGTGCCGGAGTCCTGCGTGGAAACGGTTCCGAGTACGGGACCCAGGGTAACCCTCCCGATCCCGGGATGCGCAGGGGTGGACACCCGCCCGCGTGCGCCGTCACGGAAGCGGTTCCATCCGTCTCGGGGCGAATGCACCTGCACGCGGGGTTGTCATCGCTGAGGCGAGCGCTGTCGGTGAACCCGACCTCTGTTGCCCTTGACACATTCTGTTCTGTTGCTCCACCATGACGCCATGGAAACGTTTCCGACGCTCGGCCAGGCCTCATGCGTGGCCTGCGCCGGGGCGGAAGCGACACCGGTCAGCAGGCGGGCCGCATGAGGCGCCCTCGACTCCGAGACCTCGCCGAGGGCGCCGGAGTCCAGACACGCACGGCGCAGCCGTGGTGGCGCGACGCCGTCATCTACTCGGTCTACCCCCGCAGCTTCGCCGACTCGGACGGCGACGGCGAGGGCGACCTGCGCGGCGTGCGGAGCCGGCTGGGATACCTGGCGGACCTCGGCGTCGACGCGGTGTGGATCACCCCGTGGTACCCGTCGCCGATGGCCGACGGCGGCTACGACGTCAGCGACTACTGCGACGTGCACCCGACCTTCGGCACCCTCGCGGACGCCGACGCGCTGATCGCCGCCGCCCACGCGCGGGGCATCCGCGTCATCGTCGACATGGTCGCCAACCACACGTCCGAGCAGCATCCCTGGTTCGAGGCTGCGCTGCGGGCCGGCGCGGGCTCTGCCGAGCGCGACCTCTACATCTTCCGCGACGGGGCCGGCACGGATGGAGAGCTGCCGCCGAACAACTGGATCAGCGCCTTCGGCGGCTCGGCCTGGACGCGCACGACGGACGCCGACGGCACGCCGGGCCAGTGGTACCTGCACACGTTCGCGCCGGAGCAGCCGGACCTCAACTGGCGCAACCACGAGGTGCTGGAGCGCTTCGACGCCATCCTGCGGTTCTGGTTCGACCGGGGGGTCGACGGCATCCGCGTCGACGCGGCCCCGGCCTTCGTCAAGGACCCCGAGCTGCCCGACGCCGACTACGGCGACGACCCGCGGTTCCTGACGGCGACCTGGGTCGGCAACCCGCACTGGGACGTCGACGCCGTGCACGACGTGCTGCGCCGCTGGCGCGCGATCGGCGACTCCTACCCGGGGGATCGGGTGTTCGTCGCCGAGGCGGTCGTCAACGGCCCGGAGCGCCTGAGCCGGTATGTGCGGCCCGACGAGATGCACACCGCGTTCAACTTCCCGTTCCTCAAAGCCGCGTGGGGCCCGGGACTCAAGGCGGTCATCGACGACACCCTGGCCGCGCTCGCTCCCACCGGCGCCCCGGCGACCTGGGTGCTGGCCGGGCACGACGAGCCCCG
The DNA here is from genome assembly GCA_964418695.1 of uncultured Bifidobacteriaceae bacterium. Taxonomy (GTDB): domain Bacteria; phylum Actinomycetota; class Actinomycetes; order S36-B12; family CAIYMF01; genus Prado023. Next base: position 109,768 of record CAYQMN010000008.1, read on the forward strand.
CCTGGTCACCCGCTACGGGCGCGCGCGCACCAGCTCGGTGCACATCGCCGACGACGAGGGCACGCCGTGGGACCGGGCGCTGGGGATGCGCCGAGCCCGCGCGGCGGCCCTGCTGCTTCTGGCGCTGCCCGGCGGGGCGTACCTCTACCAGGGCGAGGAGCTGGGACTGCCCGAGGTCGAGGACATCCCGGACCGCCTGCTGGCCGACCCGATGTGGCTGCGCTCCGGGCAGACCATCCGCGGCCGTGATGGCTGCCGGGTGCCGATGCCCTGGAGCGGTGACCAGCCGCCCTACGGCTTCTCGGGCCGGGGGGTCACGACCTGGCTGCCGCAGCCGGCGGACTGGGCGTCACTGACCGTGCAGGCCGAGTCGGACGACCCGGACTCCATGCTGCGCCTGTACCGGTCCGCCCTGCGACTGCGCCGCGAGCTGGCCGAGGACAGCGCCGACCAGCTCTCGTGGAATCCGGCCCCCCCCGAGGTCCTCGACTTCACCCGAGGCACGACCCTGCGGTGCCTGGTCAACTTCTCGGATCGGCCCCACCCGCTGCCACCGCAGGCCAAGGTCCTCCTGCGCAGCGCCCAGCCGGCCGGCCGGTCCGCGCAGTCCGCGGAGATCGGCCCCGAGATCCAGCCGGATGGCCCCGTCCCGTCCGTCGGGCCAGACGAAGCCGTCTGGATCCGCGCGAGCGACGGGAGGTCCAGCGACGGCACCTAGCTGCACGCCAGCCTGCCGCACACCAGTGAGCCCTGCATGACCTGCACCTGTCAGCACCACTACGTACTGGAGGAAGACATGCCCACCCACTCACGCCCGACACCCCGTCGGGCCGCCTCGCGATTCAGGGCCGCTGGAGTCGGCGTCCTGGCCACCGCTACTGCCTTCGCTCTCGTGGCGTGCTCCGCGCCCGGCGGCTCGTCGGGTGACGACGCGAACGAGCCCAGCTCGGTGAGCACCGACCTGGGGACCGAGCCGATCGCCCTGACCCTCTACGACGGCGCGGGCCTGAAGAACGTCGACGAGGCGCTCATCAAGGCGTTCACCGACAAGCACCCGAACGTGACCATCACCGGGCGCTACGACCCCGACGACGTCCAGGCCGTGAACGCCCCGCGCGTGCTCTCCTCCGACGACCCGCCGGACATCGCGCGCATCAACGCCCTGGCCGACATCGTGCGCAACGGTCAGCTCAGCCCGCTCACGCCCTGGTCCCAGGCCTACGGGTGGAACATCCCCGCCGGCCAGCTCGCGCAGTACCAGGTGAACGACCAGTTCGTCCGCGGGTCCGGCACGCAGTACACGGTCGCCAGCGGCTTCGTGCTCACCGGGCTCTACTACAACACCGATGTCGCGGCCAAGGTCGGGATGACCGCGGCGCCCACGACGCTCGCGGAGCTCGAGACCGCGATGGCGGCTGCCAAGGCTGCGGACGTCGTGCCGCTCATGGTCGGCAACCAGACCGGTGGCGGGACCATGCCGACCCAGATGCAGATGAACAACCACGTGGGCGCCCAGAAGATCAACGACTGGGTGTTCGACGTGCCGGGCGCGACGATCAGCACCCCCGAGGCCGAGGCCGGCGTCCAGACGGTGGCCGACTGGATCGGCAAGGGCTACACCAACGACGACGCGAACGGGACCGACGCGACGACGGCGCTGGGCCGGTTCGCGAAGGGCGAGGCCCTGTTCTTCGGCTCCGGCAACTGGGATGCCAAGGCGCTGCAGGACCAGATGGGCGACAAGGTCGCCTTCGTGCTGCCCCCGGTCAACGCCGCGGGTGACAAGCCGCTGGCGATGTCCAACCCGGTCTCGAACTTCGGCATCCCGGCGAAGTCCGATCAGAAGGATGCCGCGGCTGCCTTCCTGAACTTCCTGCTCACCCCTGAGGCACGTCAGGTGCTCGTGGACAACGGGTTCGCGCCCAGCGGCACCGGTGCCGCGCCCACCACCGCGGCGGGCTCGCTGAACGAGTCGATCCAGACCGCGTTCGCCCAGCTCATCGAGGCCGACGGTCAGGTGCAGTTCGTCCAGGACGCCACCAGCGGCATCAACACCGTGTGGAACCAGCAGACCCAGCTGCTGTTCGCCGGCAAGGTCACTCCCGCGGAGTACCTGAAGAACGTCCAGGCCGAGTACGAGGACCAGCTCGGCCGATGAGCACCTTCGACTCCACCCTTGCGGGGGAGGCCGAGGCCACCCTCACCGGGCCCCGTTGGCGGGCCCGGTGGCGGGGGCGGGGCGGCGGGTCCGGGCGGCGCAACTGGGCTGGCTGGTTCTTCGTCCTGCCCGCCCTGCTGGTCTACCTGGTCTTCGTCATCCGCCCGATGATCTCGACCATCCAGTACTCGTTCTACAGCTGGAACGGGATCACGCAGGCGACGCCGGTCGGCCTGGACAACTACCGCCGGGTGCTCACCAACCCGCTGTTGCTCGAGTCGATCTGGCACTCGTTCTTCCTGATGATCTTCTACACGATCCTGCCGGTCATGGGCGGCTTGATCGTGGCGGCGCTCATCCAGGAGATCCGACTGCGTGGGCTGGCCACCGTGGCCCGGACCACGCTGTTCCTGCCGCAGATCATCCCTGGGGCGGCCGCGGCCATCGCGTGGGTGTGGATGTTCTCCAGCAACGGCGCGATCAACCAGTTCCTGCGGATGGTCGGCCTGGGCAGCCTCGCGCGGCCATGGCTGGGTGACTTCACGTGGGCGCTGCCCTCGGTGGGCGTCATCGGATGGTGGCTCGGTCTGGGCTTCTGCACGATCCTGCTCATGGCCGGGATCGGCAAGATCGACGTGTCGATCTACGAGGCGGCACGGCTGGACGGCGCCAGCTTCCTGCGGACGTTCCGGGCGGTGACCCTGCCGGGACTGCGTCAGGAGATCGGGGTGTGCGTGACGGTCACCATGATCGCCGCCCTGGCCAGCTTCGACGTCGTGTTCATGTCCACCCAGGGTGGTCCGGGCACCTCGACGATGGTCCCCGGGGTGCTCATCTACGAGCTGGGCTTCACCAGGTCCCAGGTCGGTCTGGCCAGCGCGCTGGGCATCGTGCTCACGGTGCTGATCCTCGCGGTCATCCTTCCGATCCAGCGATTCTTCAGGGAGGACTGAGCCGTGCAGACCTCAGCGCGCGAGCGCATCCCCGGTCTCATCCTGCTCTTGGCGGCGATGGTCTTCTCGATCTTCCCGCTGGTGAGCATGCTGTCCGCGGCCCTGCAACCGCAGGGCTCGGTGCCGACCGGCCTGAGCTGGCCCTCGGACCCGCAGTGGCACAACTTCATCGACGCCTGGCACGTCGCTGACATCACCCCGCTGTTGAAGTCGAGCATCATCTACGTGCTGGCCGTGGTTCCCATCGCGGCGCTCTTCGCGACGATGGCCGGGTACGCACTCGGCCAGCTGAAGATCCCCGGTGGGGCGGCGCTGCTGTTGCTGTTCGTCTTCGGTCTCACGCTGCCGCGCGAGGCCACCATCGTGCCGCTGTACTACCAGATCCGTGACCTCGGGCTGCTCGACACGAGGCTGGGCCTGATCCTGGTGCTGATCGGCGGCTTCATGCCGTTCGCGGTCTTCTGGATGCGGGCGCACTTCCTCACGATGCCCAAGGAGCTCAGCGAGGCGGCGTCGGTGGACGGCGCGAACGCGTGGCAGTCCTTCGTCAAGATCCAGGTGCCGCTCGCGGTCCCTGCCATCTCGTCGATGTGCCTGCTGCTGTTCCTGTGGACGTGGAACACGTTCCTCCAGGCGATCGTGCTCATCGAGGATCCGAGCAAGCGAACGATGGCCGGCGCGCTGCAGAACTTCGTCGGGCAGTACTCCACCGACGTGGTCCTGCTCAACGCCGGGTCGCTGCTCATCATGGCCCCGACCATCGTGGTGTTCCTGTTCTTCCAGCGCCACTTCGTCAAGGCGATGATCTCCGGCGCGATCAAGGGCTGACCGGCCCTGCGCAGGCCAGTGGAGCGCGGACCCAGACGCGACGGGTGCGCGCTCCACTCGCCCCGGAGAACCGGAACTGACGAGAACCGGAACTGACGAACACCGGAACTGACGAACACCGGAACTGACGAACACCGGAACTGACGAGCACCGGAACTGACGACGTCCAAGGAGGGGAATGTCCAGGGTCGAGTGGTGCCAGCCGCACCACGACGGATCGCCGACGTACGTGCCCGAGCCGACACCGGCTCTCGGTGCCAGCGTCCCGGTCATGCTGCGGGTGCCACGGGCCAGCGGCGTCACCTCCGCCTGGGTGCGGGTCCTGGAGGACGGCGAGCCCGAGCTGGTCCCGGCCCGCGTCGACCGGGAGGACGAGCACGAGGTGTGGTTGCGGGCCGACCTCCCGGTGGTCAACCCGGTGGTCTCCTACCGATTCCTCCTCGACGGCGGCCCGCACGGCTACCAGTGGCTCAACGGAGCCGGACTGCACGGCCGCGACGTGGCCGACGCGTGCGACTTCCGCGTCACGACCTTCGACAAGCCGCCCGCCTGGGCGACCGGCACGATGTACCAGATCTTCCCCGACCGGTTCGCCAAGACCCCGCAGTCCGCCGCCCCGCAGTCGGCCGTCACGGCCCGGCGCGCAGTGCCGGAGTGGGCGATCCCGGCCCAGTGGGACGACCCCGTGATCGGCGAGGGCCCCGGCACCCCGCTGCAGCTCTACGGCGGCGACCTCGACGGGATCACCGCGCACCTGGACCACGTCGCCTCCCTGGGCGTGCAGACCCTCTACCTCACCCCGTTCTTCCCGGCGAGCTCCAACCACCGATACGACGCCTCGACGTTCTCCCGGGTCGACCCGCTGCTCGGCGGCGACGAGGCCCTAGCCCGGCTGGCCCAGGCTGCCCACCGGCGCGGGATGCGCCTGATCGGCGACCTGACCACGAACCACTGCGGCAGCACGCACGAGTGGTTCCAGGCCGCGCTCGCCGACCCGGCCTGCCCTGAGGCCGACTTCTTCTTCTTCACCAGGCACCCGGCGGAGTACGCCGCCTGGTGGGACATGCCCGAGATGCCGATCTTCGACCACCGGTCCGCGCAGCTGCGGCGACGGCTCTACGACGGGCCAGACTCGGTGGTCGCCCGGTGGCTGGGCCCCGACGGGCTGGACGCGTGGCGGATCGACGTGGCCAACATGACCGGGATCCACGGCGACATCGACGTGGCCCACGAGGTCGCGCGGACCATCCGGGCGACGATGGCGGCCGCGGTCCCGGAGTCGTTCCTGCAGGCCGAGTCGAACCATGACGCGTCCGCCGACCTGCTGGGCGACGGGTACCAGGGGACGATGAACTACGCGGCCTTCACCCGCCCGCTGTGGCAGTGGCTGCTCCCGCCGCAGCCCCGGCCCTACGTCCACGGGAAGTACCCGAGCCTGCCCAACCTCCCTGGCGGCCTCGTGGTCGAGTCGATGCGCGAGCTCTCCGCGGTGATGCCGTGGATGTCGACGCTGCACGCGATGAACCTGATCGGCTCCCACGACACCCATCGCGTCGCCTCCCTGCTCGGCGACCCGGCGATGGTCGACGTGGCGTTCGGGATGCTCGCGGCCTACCCCGGCGTGCCGATGCTCTACGCCGGCGACGAGCTGGGCCTGGCCACGCTCGGGCCGGAGTACGCGCGCATCCCGATGCCGTGGGACCACCCGGAGCGCTGGGACCAGCGCAGGCTCGCCCACACGCGCGCGCTGTTCGGGGCGCGGGGCTCGTCCGAGGCCCTGCAACGCGGCGGCCTGCGCTGGGTCTCCATCACCGACGACGCCCTGACCTTCCTGCGAGAGGCGCCCGGCGAGTCCGTCCTGGTCCATGCGGCCCGGGCCGGGCACGACCCCGTGCGGCTGCCCAGCGCGCTGATCGGCGCGGCCTTGACCGGGCTCGCGGGCGCGGCCGATCTGACCGCCGGCGCGGACGGGTGGGTCAGCCTGCCCGGCGACGGCCCGGCCTTCGGGATGTGGCGCTGTCATGGGTAGCGCGTCTGCGGGCACGCACGGCTCCGGCACGCACGGCTCCGGGTGCGCGCCCGACCCTGCGCCGCAAGCTGATCCGGCCTTCCCTCGCCTGCACATCAGGCCGGCCGCGGGCTGGCTGAACGACCCGAACGGGCTCGCCTGCGTGGACGGCGTCTATCACGTGTTCTTCCAGTACAACCCGGGCTCGGCGCGGCACGAGCGGATCGGCTGGGGCCACTGGTCCTCGACCGACCTGGTCTCCTGGGCGGAGGAGCCGCTGGCCCTGGCGCCTCGGCCGGGTCGCGCGGACTCGTTCGGCTGCTGGTCGGGCTGCGTCACGATCGTCGACGGGGTGCCGACCGCCATCTACAGCGGTGCCGTCCGCGAGGGTGGCGACAGCTCCGTGCTCCTGGCCGAGTCGGACCGCGCCATGCGGGTCTGGCGCCAGGGCGAGCAGCCCGTGGCCCGCACCCCGGCCGGACTGGCCGAGATGCGCGATCCCTTCGTCGTCGAGGCGGACGGTCGTCGCTGGGCGGTGCAGTGCGCCGTGCTGGACAGTGGGGAGTGCTCGGTCGTCGTGCACAGCTGCGACGACGTGCGCCGATGGCAGTACCGGGGTCCGTTGCTCACGCGCTGCGGTCTCGCACTCGCCCAGGAGATCGTCCCGGCGGCCGTGTGGGAGTGCCCGCAGCTGTGCCGGATCGACGGGCGATGGGTGCTGATCCTGTCGCCCCTCGCCGGCGTGCCCGGGGCGTCGCCCGAGCCTGGCCCAGTCGGCTGGCTGATCGGGGATCTGTCGGTGACCGAGGGTTGCCTGCGCTTCGAGCCGCACGCCGGTGGTCTGGTGGACCTCGAGCCCGCGTTCTACGCGCCGCAGGTGCTGGCGCTGCCCGACCGGGTCCTCATGTGGGGATGGATCAGGGAGCACGGCCGCGCACAGGAGGAGCTCGACACCGTCGGGTGGGCCGGGGTCGTCTCGTTCCCCCGCGAGCTGCGCCTGGCCCAGGGGCGCCTGGTCAGCAGTCCGGCGCGCGAGCTCGCCGGACTGCGCCAGGCAGCGATCCACGACGGCCCGGTCCCGGACGGCGGGCTGGTCCTGACCGAGGCGGCGTTCGAGGTCGAGCTCGGCAGTGAGCAGCGGGCCGCCGGCGAGGTCGGCAGCGAGGCAGGCAGCGAGGTCCACCTCGAGCTGCTCGATGCCGACGGCGTCCGGCTCCACGTCCTGCGGGTTCCGGTGCCCGAGGGGGCCGGGCTGCGCGTCCTGGTCGACGGGAGCGTGATCGAGGCCTTCGGCGAGAGCGGGCCGACCGCGAGCGACCTCACGAGCACGCACCGCGCGTACCCGGCTCCGACGGGTGCCGTCTGGGTCGTCCGCGCCGCCGGTTCGCTCGCCGGATCGCCCAGTGGTTCGCCCAGCCTGCGGGTGTGGCGACTTGGGCTCGGGGGCGTCGACGGGCCACCTCGCGAGATCGGTGCCCGGGACGTCCGTCACGCAGGTGCGGGAGGGTGTTCCCTGTGCTCATAGGCTCTGCGAACGCCGGCGCCACCTGGTGGCGCAACGCTGTCGTGTACCAGATCTACCCGCGGTCCTTCGCCGACTCGAACGGCGACGGAATCGGAGACCTCCCCGGCATCACCTCGCGCGTGCCCTACCTCGCCCAGCTGGGAGTCGACGCGGTGTGGCTCAGCCCGTTCTACCCCTCGGCGCTGGCCGACGGCGGATACGACGTGGACGACTACCGCGGGGTGGACCCGCGGCTGGGAACGCTCGCCGACTTCGACGCCCTCGTGGCGGCCCTGAAGGCGCAAGGCATCCGACTGGTGGTCGACATCGTCCCGAACCACACCTCCAACCTGCACCCCTGGTTCCAGGAGGCACTGGCCGCGGGCCCCGGATCGGCCGCCCGCGCCCGCTACCACTTCCGCGACGGCGTGGGCCCCGGCGGGGCGCTGCCACCGGCCGACTGGACGACCGGCTTCGGCGGGCTCATGTGGACTCAGGTGCCCGACGGCCAGTGGTACCTGCACATCCACGCCGCCGAGCAGCCGGACCTCAACTGGGAGAACGAGGAGGTCCGCGAGGACTTCCTGAAGACGCTGCGCTTCTGGGCCGACCGTGGAGTCGCCGGATTCCGGGTGGACGTGGCGCACCTGCTCGCCAAGGACCTGCCCGCCGAGCTGCCGGGCGAGGCCGAGCTGGCGGCCATGAGTCCTGGCGTGCACCTGCTCGCCGACCGCGACGAGGTCCACGAGATCTACGCGCAGTGGCGTGCGCTCTTCGCCGAGTACGACCCCGAGCTGACTGCGGTCGCCGAAGCGTGGGTCAGGCCGGAGCGGCGAGCCCGGTACGCCAGCCAGACCGGACTCGGGCAGGCCTTCAACTTCGACCTGCTCCAGGCGAACTGGAGCGCGGCCGAGTTCCGGGACGTGATCGACCGCAACCTCGGGCTGGCCGCGCAGGTGGGCAGCAGCTCGACGTGGACGCTGTCCAATCACGACGTCGTCCGGCACGCCACCCGCTACGGGCTGCCGCAGGGCACTCCGGGCCAACCCCAGGACGGCGTCCGGTGGCTGCGCACCCTCGGGCAGGAGCCGCCGCTGGACCGCGAGCTCGGCATCCGCCGCGCCCGCGCCGCGACCCTGCTTCTGCTGGCCCTGCCCGGCTCGGCCTACCTGTTCCAGGGCGAGGAGCTGGGCCTGCACGAGGTCGGCGACCTGCCCGGCGAGAGCCGTCAGGACCCGACCTACCTGCGGACCCACGGGGCCTCGCCCGGGCGCGACGGCTGCCGGGTGCCCCTGCCCTGGACCAGGTCGGGACCCTCGTTCGGCTTCGGCAGCGCAACCGCGCACCTGCCGCAGCCCGCGTGGTTCGCCGACTCGTCGGTGCAGGCGCAGGACGGTGTGGCGGGCTCGACGCTGGAGCTCTACCGGGAGGCCGTGCGGGTCCGGCGCACCCTGCCCGCCGACGCCTCCCTGGTCTGGCACGAGGCCCCGGCCGGGGTTCTGCGCTTCCAGCGGGCGGGCGGCTGGCACTGCGTGGCCAACCTGGGCGGCTCCGCGGCTGCCCTGCCGGCCGGCCGGGTGGTCGTCGCGAGCGGCCCGACCACGGACGGCACCCTGCCGCCGGACACCACGGCCTGGATCGTCGGGGAGGCGTGACGATGCAGGCTCCTCGATCTCGACGCGAGCGGGCACCACCGCGCTGCGCGTGCGGCCGACAGCAGGTCGCCAGCCCCCGTGGGTGCTGCCGCCCGGCAGCGTCCACCCTCCACCACGGACCGTCCGGCACGTACCTGCCGGTGAAGGGAAGCACATCATGGCCACCGTCACGTTCCAGAACGCCACCCGGGTCTACCCGGGCGGCACCAAGCCCGCCGTCGACAAGTTCAACCTCAAGATCGAGGACGGGGAGTTCCTCGTCCTCGTCGGCCCGTCCGGCTGCGGGAAGTCCACCTCGCTGCGCATGCTCGCGGGGCTGGAGGAGGTCAACGACGGCAAGATCTTCATCGGCGATCGTGACGTCACGAACGTCGCCCCCAAGGACCGAGACATCGCGATGGTGTTCCAGTCCTACGCGCTCTACCCGCACATGACCGTGCGCGACAACATGGGCTTCGCCCTGAAGATCGCCGGCACCCCGAAGGACGAGATCGAGCGGCGCGTGCAGGAGGCGGCCAAGATCCTGGACCTCGAGCCGTACCTGGACCGCAAGCCCAAGGCGATGTCCGGCGGCCAGCGCCAGCGCGTCGCGATGGGCCGGGCGATCGTGCGCAAGCCGCAGGTGTTCCTGATGGACGAGCCGCTGTCCAACCTCGACGCCAAGCTGCGCGTCCAGACGCGCACCCAGATCGCCAAGCTCCAGCGCGACCTCGGGGTCACCACGGTCTACGTCACCCACGACCAGACCGAGGCGATGACCATGGGCGACCGGATCGCGGTGCTCAAGGACGGCCTGCTCATGCAGGTCGGCACGCCGCAGGAGCTCTACGACACCCCGAACAACGTGTTCGTCGCCGGCTTCATCGGCAGCCCCGCGATGAACCTGTTCGAGGCGCCCGTGGCCCAGGGCGCGGTGCACCTGGGCGACCGCTCGCTGCCGCTGCCCGAGAAGGCGGCGAACGCCCTCGCGCAGGCCGGGCGGAGCAGCGCCATCCTGGGCATGCGCCCCGAGGACCTGCGCGTCAGCGACTCCGAGGCGGCGTTCCCGGTGCAGGTCCAGATCGTCGAGGGCCTCGGCGCGGACGCCTACGTCTACTCGTCGGTCGACATCCCGGGCGGGGCCTCGCAGGACATCGTCGTGCGCACCGACGGCCGCATGCACCCGAGCCGCGGCCAGCGCCTCGGGCTGGAGGTCGTGGAGCGCCACCTGCACGTCTTCGACCCGGCGACCGGCGAGCGGATCGCCACGGCCTGATGGCTGGGCGTCGCCTGACGTCGGGCCGTCACCCGATGCCGGGGCGTCGCCTGATGCCGGGGCGTCATCTGATGCCGGGGCGTCATCTGATGGCAGAGTGCCCCGCACGATGGCCCTGCACCTGACCGGAACCGCGGCCGAGCCCGAGCTCCTCACGCTGCCCTGGCAGCTGCCCCTGGAGTCCTGGACGGCCGCGGTGACGGTCGCGCTGCCGCGGGGCATCTCGCGGCACACCGTGCGGTTCGTGCACGGCAGCAGCGCCGTGCTCGCGATCAAGGAGACGGCCGAGGCGACCGCCGATCGCGAGTACGGGCTGCTGTTCGAGCTGCAGCGCCGCAATGCCCCGTGCGTCGAGCCGATCGCGGTCGTCTCGGGTCGGGTCGGCAGCTCGGGCGAGCCGCTGCCGGGGGCTCTGGTCACGCGTCACCTGGCGCACTCGCTGCCGTACCGGGCCGTGATGTCTCGGGGCTCGGCGCTGCAGCTCTGGCCCAGCCTGATCGACGCGCTGGTCCTGCTCTTCGTGCGGCTGCACCTGCTCGGCTTCGCGTGGAACGACTGCTCGCTGTCCAACACGCTCTTCCGCCGGGACGCTGGCGAATTCGCCGCCTACCTGGTCGACGCCGAGACCGGCGAGCTGCATCGGACCCTTTCCGCCGGCCAGCGCCACTACGACCTGGAGACAGCCAGGCTCAACGTGATCGGCGAGTTGATGGACCTGCAGGCCGGCGGTCTGGTGCCCGAGGACGTCGACCCGGTCGAGATCGGCGATCAGCTCCTCCAGCGCTACGAGCATCTCTGGATGACCCTGACCGAGCCGGTGTTCGTCGACGGCGACGACCGCACCCCGATCTACACGCTGCTGCGCACCCTGAACGGGCTGGGCTTCGACGTCGGCGAGCTCACCGCCGACGCGGCCGCGGATGGTTCCGGCTCCCGGATCAGCGTGCGCGCCAAGGTGGTCGACGCGGGCCACCATCGACGCCGGATGCTGCGCCTGACGGGGCTTGACATGCAGGAGAACCAGGCACGTCGGCTGCTCAACGACATCGACTCGTTCCGGTCCATCCATGGCCACCGCGACGAGCGCAGCGCCGCGCGGGCGTGGGCCGCGCACGTCTACGACGAGGTGCTGCGCCGCATCCCGCCCGAGCTGGCAGGCCGCATGGACGACGCCCAGCTGGTCCACGAGGTGATGGAGCATCGCTGGTACCGATCCGAGCGGGCCGGTCGCGACGTGGGGCTGGCCGCCGCCACGGATCACTACGTGACCCACATCCTCGCGCACCGACCGGACGAGCCGACCGAGGACGAGCCGACCGAGGACGAGCCGGGCCAGATCTGACATCCACGCCCCTGCCTGTCTCGGCACAGCTCAACTGACGGGTGGTGGGCTTGCGGGCCGGCTCCACCCGGACCTCATCGAGTGGGCGGCAGACCTGCGCGAAACGGACATCCCTGTGCGCGGAACGGACACCTGTGTCCGATCAGCGTAGGTCTCGACTGGGCCGAACCGGACCGGCCGTCCTCACGCGGACTTCAGGGCCTGCTGTCCCAGCGCGATGCAGCCGGCGGCCCCGGCGCGGTTGCCCAGGGCGGGGGGCACGATGAATTCGTCGATCCGCTCGAGGATCTCCGGCGCTTGGACGTAGCCGTTGAGCTCGGTCTGGGTGAGGGCCCGGACCTTCGCGAACAGCTGCAGCTGCTCCATCACCCCGCCGCCCAGGACGATCCGCTGCGGGGAGACCATGCAGACCAAGGTCCGGCACAGGTGCGCCAGGTAGTGGGCCTCCAGGTCCCAGGCCGGGTGGTCCGGGCCGAGCTGGGTGGCCGGGACCCCCCAGCGGGCGCCGATCGCAGGCCCGGAGGCCAGCCCCTCCAGACAGTCGCCATGGAAGGGGCAGACCCCGGGGAACGGGTCGACCGTGAGGTCATGCGGGGGTGCCATGTGCCCGACCTCGGGGTGGATCAGGCCGTGCAGGAGGCGCCCGTCGACCATGATGCCGCCCCCGATGCCGGTGCCGATCGTCATGTACACGCTGGTGCCGACGCCCTGCGCCGCCCCCCAGAGATGCTCGCCCAGAGCGGCGCCGTTGACGTCGGTGTCGAAGCCCACCGGGACGCCGAACGCCTCGCGCAGCGGTCCGACCACGTCGGTGTCGGACCAGCCCGGCTTGGGAGTCTTGGTGATCCAGCCGAAGGTCGGCGAATCGGGGTTGGGGTCGCAGGGACCGAACGTGCCGTAGCCGATGGCGGCGATCCGCTCGCCGTGCTCGGCCTGCCAGGTGCGGAAGTAGTCGATGACGCGGGCCAGGCACTCGTCGGGCGCCGTGGTGGGGAACCGCACCTCGTCGCGGATGTCGTCAGGGCCGGTCCCGACCGCGCAGACCATCTTGGTGCCGCCGGCCTCCACCGACCCGATGAGCTCTGTCATGGCCTCTCCTGTCCACCCTGAGGATTGTTCGGTCCGCGCGTTGCTGGGGACGGTCACTGTCCGCACGCCTGGTCAGGGGACGTGGTGGCCGGCGGCCCGGAACAGCTCGTACCACTCGGCGCGAGTGAGCTCGAGGTCCGCCCCCGCGGCGGCGGCGGTGAGCCGGTCGGCCGACGTGGTCCCCAGGACGACTTGCATGCGCGCCGGGTGTCGAGTGATCCATGCGGTCGCGATCGCCTCCGGGGCGACCGCGTACTGGCCCGCCAGCCGATCGATGACCGCGTTGAGCTGCGGGTACTCCGGGTTGCCCAGGAAGACCCCGGTGAAGTAGCCCGCCTGGAACGGCGACCAGGCCTGCACCTGGATGTCGTGCAGCCGGCAGTAGTCCACGATCCCCAGATCGCGGCTCAGCGACTGGTCCAGGGCGGCCATGTTCATCGCCACCCCCTGCGCGACGGCGGGCGCGTGGGTGATGGACAGCTGGATCTGGTTGGCCACGAGCGGCTGGCGGACGCAGCGCCTCAGCAGCTCGATCTGCGCCGGCGTGTGATTGGAGACCCCGAACGCGCGGACCTTCCCGGCCGACGACAGGTCGTCGAATGCGCGGGCCACCTCCTCGGGCTCGACCAGGGCGTCGGGCCGGTGGAGCAGGAGGATGTCCAGGTAGTCGGTGTCCAGCGCGGCCAGCGAGCCGTTCACCGATTCGATCAGGTGCTCGAAGGAGAAGTCGAAGTAGGACGCGTCCTTCACGATCCCGGCCTTGGACTGCAGGGTGATCTCCGCGCGCTGGGCGGGGGTGAGTCGCAGCGCCTCGGCGAAGCGCCGCTCGCAGGCATGCACGGTCGAGCCGTAGATGTCGGCGTGGTCGAAGAAGTCGATGCCGACGGCCAGGGACGCGTCGAACAGGGCCCGGATCTCGGCGTCGGACTTCTCCTCGATCCGCATCACTCCGGTGACGACCGCGGGGACGGTGATCTCGGTGCCGGGTAGGACGAACGTCTTCATGGCTGCTCCTGCGCTGGGCTGTCGGAGCGATCATGGCCGTGATCCGTGCGGCGTTCCACCGGGAGCACCCCCGCGAGGCACCCCGCCCACGCCGCAGGGAAGGGCGTGTCACTGCCGCGCGCGACCGACGTCGAGGGGACCACGCGCCCGGACGGTGGTGCGCCCAGGCCGATCGCGGCCGCTGACCATGATCGACCGCCGGTCCCGGACGCGGCGACGCCGCGAGTCGGGCGTCGGGGGACGTCTCCGGCTCGCGGCGTCGCGGGTGAGGGTGCGGGTGTCGGGCGCCCTAGTGCAGCATCGCTGGCGATCCGGCGCCGGGCTGGTCGTCGAGCAGGTGCGACTCCTCGTGCTGGCGCGGCAGGAACGCGACGGCGACTCCGAAGGTCACTGTCAGGGCGACCGCAGCGACCCAGTAGGAGCTGCTGAACGCGTGGGCCATGTCGTCCAGCGCGACCGCCTGCAGGGCCTCCCCGAGCCGGTGTGCGATCTCGGCGGCCCAGGTCGGCACGGTGACGCCCTGCGCCTGGGCCTGCCCGATCGCGCGCGCGGCGGTGATCGCCTCGGAGGAGTTCATCTGGTTGGTCAGGATGACCGAGATGCTCGCCACGCCGACCGAGGCGGCGATCTGCTGGATCACGTTGATGAGCGTGCTGCCGCGGGCGACCTGGTGGGACTGCAGCGTCTTCAGCGCCGAGGTGAAGATCGGCATCATGCTGGCGCCCATGCCCATCCCGAGCACGAACAGGCAGACCAGGATCCGCGGCAGCGGCGTGGCCGGGTCGGTGCTCAGGGCGAGTCCGGTCATGCCGGCGATGACGGCCAGGAGACCGAACGGCACGATGCGCCCGACCGGGTGGTGGTCGACGAGCCGGCCGGCGATCGGCATGGTGACCATCGCGCCCAGGCCCTGCGGCGCCATGAGCAGCCCGGCCATCATCACGCTCTCCCCGCGCACCTGCTGGAAGTAGGTGGGCACCAGCAGCAGCGCGCCGAAGAACGACGCCGCGAACAGGAACATGACGCCGGTGGCCGCGGTCAGGTTGCGGTTGGCGAACAGCCTCAGGTCCAGCAGAGGATGCTCCGGGCGGAAGGCCCAGAACACGAACGCGATCATCAAGGTCAGGCCGATCAGGCCCGGCACGAGGACGCCGGCGGCGGCGATGGTCCCCTCGGAGGGGATCGACGAGACGCCGTACAGGAACAGTGCGAGGCCGGGGGAGAGCAGCAGCATGCCGACCACGTCGAAGGTCTCGCTGGGCTGAGGCCGGTCCGACGGCAGCGCCCGCCACGCGTAGACGATCCCGATGATGCCCAGGGGCAGGTTGATCAGGAAGATCCAGTGCCAGGACACGGCGTCGATCAGCCAGCCGCCGAGGATGGGTCCCAGGATCGGCCCGAGCAGCATCGGGATGCCCAGGATCGCCATGAGCCGCCCGATCCGGTGCGGGCCGGCAGCCTTGGTCATGATCGTCATGCCCAGCGGCATCAGCATGCCGCCGCCCAGGCCCTGCAGGACGCGGAAGGCGATCAGGGACTCGATGCTCCAGGCCGTGGCGCACAGCACCGACCCGGTCGTGAACAGGGCCAGCGCGGACATGTAGAGCCGCTTGGTGCCGAACCGGTCGGCCGCCCACCCGGTCACGGGGATGACGGCCGCCAGGGCGAGCGTGTACGCGGTGATCGTCCAGGCGACCGTCGAGTACTCCTCGACCCCGAACTCCTCCTGGAACGTCGGCAGGGCGACGTTGACCACGGTGGTGTCCAGGATCGCCATGATCGAGCCGAGCACCACGACGCCGGCGACCTTGAGGATCGCGGGCGTGATCCGGTCGTCGTCCGAGAGGGCCGACGGGGCGGACGGGGCGGTGCTCGGGCTGACCGATCCGGGGTCGGGCGGTGGGACTTCGGTGTCGAGCGAGTCGGCCATGGGTCGGGGTCTCCTGTGAGGTCTGGGATCGAGTGATCCGGGGTCGAGCGGTGGGGCCGAGCGGTCTCGGGTCGAGCGGTGGGGGCCGTGCTGGGTGAGTGGAGCGGGGCGCGTCGCGGTCAGCGCGGGCTCAGGGCGGCGGCGCTGGGCGGGCAGCTCGCAGAAGCCCCGTCCGGTTCGCGGGCCGCGCCAGGCGCGCAAGCCCCGTCCGGCGCAGGGACTCGGTGCGCATCCGGGTGCAGGTAGTCGCCGGCGAGGATCGGTCGCAGGGCGTCCGCGAGTGCGGTGACCTGGTCGTCGGGCAGTCGGCTCAGGAAGGTCTGCAGGGCCCGGCGCCGCAGGGCGAGCTGCTGGTCGATGATCTCCACGCCGCGCGGAGTCAGTGACACCAGCTTCACGCGACGGTCCGCCGGGCTCTCGCGACGGTCCACGATGCCGAGGCAGACGAGCTGGTCGATCGTGCGGCCCGCCGAGTGGATCGAGGTGCCCAGTCGCTCGGACACCGAGCCGATCGGCAGCGGCTCGGAACAGGCCAGCAGCATCGTGACCCGCACCTGCGACCAGGTCAGATCCGCGTCGGCCAGGGCGTGGAGCCCCTCGGACCCGGACAGCCCGCACAGGCGCTGCAGCACGAGCTCCAAGTCCCCGCGAAGCGCGTCCCGAGAATTCACGGACGGGAAGGTAGCACGGTTTTCAACTATCGGATTTCCGTCGACAGCCGCCCGATCCGCGACAGCGCTGGTCGGTGGTCGGTGGTCGGTGGTCGAACGAGGCCGGTCACGAGTTCGGACGTGGCCGGCGCCGAGTCGGACGTGGCCGGTCACGAGTCGGGGAGTGAGGCCGGTCACGAGCTGGGGGCGTGGTCGGACCCCGAAGCCCGGGACTCAGCCGGTCAGCGCCTCGAGCTCCCGGGTCAGGTTGGCCCGCGCCGCGGCCTCCCAGTGCTCCCGCGCATGGGCAGTGTGGAACAGGGTCGGCTTGTCGAGCAGGTCGCGCAGGATCGCGGCCCGGCCGGCGGCGAACAGGGGATCGGGCACCGCGGCGTACTCGCGCCGCACCCCGGCCACGTACTGCGCGTACCGCGGTGGCGGCGCGGCGAGGATGGCCAGGTCGGCGTCGGAGAGCAGCTCTCCGGCGAAGTCCCCGGGGTGGGGTCGATGCGAGTCGGTGAGCCTGACCAGGCGCGCCACCTCGGCGACGTCCACGCCCGGCTCGTCCGCCAGCTCGGCCTCGGCCAGTGCCGCGGAGCGCTCCTCGGCCTGCGCTTGACCGTCGTAGACGGCGTCGTGGAACCAGGCGGCGAGGACGAGCTCTCGGTGCTCCGCTGCGCCCAGCTCGCCGATCCGGGCCAGCACTTCGGCCAGGTGCCGCACGTCGTGGTAGCCGCGGGCCGGCTGCGCGTAGGCGGCATGCAGGCGATCACGGAGCGCCAGGCGACCGGGCAGTGGCCACGGCAGGTCCAGAGCGGGACCGGGCAGGTCCATGGCGGGACTGTAGGCGGTGGCGTGCAGGCCGGTGACCACGCGGTCAGAAACGGTCGAGGGCGTCGATGCACACCAGCAGCTCGCGTACCAGGGCCTGCGGGGTCGCCTCGTCGAGTGCGCCTTCGATGCCGCATTCGAGGGCAGCGAAGACCGCGGCGACTGCCGCCCGCGTGGCGAGGTCGTCCGGCGGCAGCCCTCGGGCGTGCGCAACGTCCACCGCCAGGCCGACCACCATGCCCGACAGCGACGCGCTGAAGGCCGTGCGCAGCGCCTGGTCGCCGTAGACCAGACGAAGCTTGCGGAACCCGTCGCTCCACTGCGCCCCGGAGACCGAGGCGTCCGCCCGCAGCCCCTCGATCGCCAGCCGCGTGGCGGTCCGCAGGTCGTGGTCGGCGGCCAGCTGGGCGATCTCGGCGAAGGCTCGGTCGTCGAGCTCGTCGGCGGTGACGAGGCGCTCCTTGGAGCCGAAATGGCGGTAGATCGTCCGCTCGGCCACCTCGGCCTCGCGCGCGATGTCGGCAACGGAGACGGCCTCGTAGCCGTGCTGCTCGAACAGGTCCAGCGCGACCGACTGCACGCGCTGCATCGTCTGCCACCGCGATCGTGCGCGCAGGTCCATGACGTCCTCCGGTTCGATGGAAGGAGAGTACAGTCGCTGCCAACTGGCAGTCACTGACATCGGGAGTCTTCGAGTGAACCAACCCGTCATCGAGCTCGCGGGGCTCAGGAAGCGATTCGGCACGTTCACCGCACTCGACGGACTCGACCTGACGCTGCACGACGGCGAGGTGCTCGGCTTCCTCGGCCCCAACGGTGCGGGGAAGTCCACCACGATCCGCATCGTCCTGGGCCTGGTGCGCCGGTCGGGCGGCACCGCGAAGCTCTTCGGGCAGGACCCCTGGCAGCACGCCGTGCAGCTGCACCGGCGGCTGGCCTACGTGCCCGGCGAGGTCTCGCTGTGGCCCGCGCTCACCGGCGGTCAGTGCATCGACCTGCTCGGCGCTTCGGGGGCGCCGCTGGACGAGCAGCGCCGCCGCGACCTGATCGAGCGCTTCGACCTGGACCCGGCCAAGCGCATCCGCGACCTGTCGAAGGGCAACCGGCAGAAGGTCGCGCTCGTCGCCGCGCTCGCGACGACGGCCGATCTCCTCGTGCTCGACGAGCCGACCTCGGGCCTGGATCCGCTCATGGAGGAGGTGTTCCGCCAGTGCGTCCGGGAGCGGGCGGCGGCGGGCACCTCGGTGCTGCTGTCCAGCCACGTCCTCAGCGAGGTCGACGCGCTGTGCGAGAACGTCACGATCATCCGCCACGGGCGGGTGGTCGAGTCCGGCAGCGTCGCCGAGCTGCGCCGGCACGCGCGCACGTCGGTCCACGCCGTCACCCGCACGCCGATCGTCACACCCACCGACGCCGCCATCTCGGAGATGCAGTCCAGTCCCACCCAAGACGGCGGCACCGAGCTGTCGTTCACGGTCGAGCCGGCCGCGCTGGACCGGGTGCTGCCCGCGATCCTCGCGGCCGGCACGACCGCGCTCACGGTCCGCCCGCCCAGCCTCGACGAGCTCTTCCTCGACGCCTACGAGACGACGCGATGAGCGCTCGCGGCCCCGGCGGTGGCTTCGGGGCGGTGCTGCGGGCGCAGCTGCGCACGGGCTGGGTCGCGCCGCTGGCCTGGGTGCTCGGGCTCGCGGGCGGCTACGTCGCGACGGTCGCCGCGGTCGACGGGCTGTACGGCACACCCGAGCTGCTGGCCACCTACGACGCGACCGTCGCCGACAACCCCGCGATGGCGGCGATCAACGGCACGCCCTACGGCGCGGACACGCTCGGCGGCGTCGTCTCGAACGAGTACGGCTTCGTCACCGCCCTGGCGGTCCCGCTCATGGGGCTGCTGCTCGTCGTGCGCCAGACCCGCGCCCAGGAGGAGCTGGGGATGCTGGAGCTGCTGCGCTCGCGGGGCGTCGGAATCCGGGCGCCCTGGTTCGCGGCCCTGCTGACCACGACGATCGCGCTGCTGCTCGTGGGCGTCGTCATGGCGGTCTCCCTCGTCGCGTACGGCGAGGAGGCCGCGGGGGCGGTGACGTACGGCGCGTCGATGGCCGCACTCGGACTGGTCTTCGCCGGGATCGCGGTGTTCGCCGGGCAGATGTTCCGCCGGGCAGCGGGCGTCACGGCCGTCGGCATCGTGGTGCTCGGCCTCTCCTATGTCACGCGGGCGATCGGCGCGGTGCGTGACAACGGCTGGACGTGGCTCTCGCCGCTCGCGTGGCAGCAGGAGACACGCCCGTTCACCGACGACCTGCGCCTCTGGCCGCTGCTGCTCTCGCTGGGCGTCGCGCTCGGGCTGGTCCTCACGGGATTGGCCCTGGCTGGGCAACGCGACCTGGGCGCCGCGCTGGTCGCGTCGCGGCCCGGACCGGCTCGCGCGGGGGCGATCCTGCGCACGACCCTCGGCGTGGCCGTGCGCATGCAGGCGCCCTCGGCGCTCGGGTGGATCGCGGGCGCCTTCCTCGTCGCCGTGGTCTTCGGCGCCTTCACCGACGACATCGCCGAGACGATCGCGGCCAACCCGCAGATGGCCGCCTTCTTCCCCGACGCAGCCGACGTCAACGCCGCCTATGTCGCACTGACGCTGACGCTGCTGGTGCTCATGGCGCTCGGCGTGGTCGGCCAGGGCCTTGCGCGCATCCGGGCCGAGGAGGCGCAGGGCCGGCTCGAGTCGGTGCTCGCCCGTTCGGTCTCGCGCGCGGGCTGGAGCTCGGCGCACTTCGGCGTCTCGGCGCTCGCCGCGGTCCTCACGCTCGTCGCCGGTGGGGCCGGGCTGGTGCTCACTGTGGGCAGCGCGGTCGACGGCATCGCCAGCGCGACGCTGGCCTACGTCCCCGCGGTGCTCGTGGTCGCCGGGATCGGGTGGGCGCTGTTCGGCCTGGTTCCGCGCCGGGTGGGGCTCCTCTGGGCCGTCGTGGCCTACACCGCCGTCGTCGCCTTCCTCGGCGAGCTGCTCACGCTGCCCGAGTGGGCGCTGCACCTCTCGCCCCTGCACGCAGTCGGCAACGTCCCGGTCGACGCTGTCTCGCCGGGCACCGAGTGGCTGCTGGCCGGGGTCGCCGTCGCGTTGGGCGCGACGGGGCTGGTGGGCTTCCGCCGACGCGACACGCCGCAGTAATGGACGGGGTAGGGCATCCCTCTGAGCTCTGATCGATCGGGATCACGCCGAAGGCGCGAGCTGCTCGTGCCGGAGGTCGGTCACCTCCGCGATCTGGACGAAGACGCGCTCAGCGGCGAGCACGGTGGCGTCGTTCGTGAGCGCGTACGCGGCGACCAGGACGTCGGTGGGGCCGCGGCTCGGACGAACCCGCCGCGCCACAGGGCGCTGTGGATGTAGAGCACCAGCGACTCGCCGGGCGCATGCTCCAGCGGGAACCTGAGCGAGATCCGGTCCCGGTAGGGCGCTCGCCAGGGTCGAGGCGAACAGATGACCTGGGCGGAATCGATCCCCCCGTGGCACCCCTGGCCCCTTCGCTCACGGGTTCGGGATCGAAGCCTCTGCTGGGCTGCCCAGGGTGAATCGGCCGATCTCGGTGTGCCCGTCCGAGGTGAACACCGGGATCTCGCGGTACTGGCCCGGGGGGGTTCCGTGCTGCAGCGTCGTGGGCTGAGGCGGTTCGAGCTCGCGGGCATACACGTATCCGGTCCGGCCGTTGGTGGCGATCGCGGCGACCAGATCCGGGGTGCCCGAGGCGTTGGCCACTCCGTAGGTCAGTCCGTCCGCGTTGACCCCCCAGGCCGACGCGCGCACCTGGGCGTAGGTGGCGGTCAGCCGCCAGCGCTGACCGTCGCGGGCGCGGATGACGGTGCTGTGCTGGTCGGGCTGCACCGGCAGCTGCCAGCCCATTGCCTGTCCGGCGTCGTCGTCGCACGTCAGGCTCGCGCCGTCCGCGGTGAAGAACGTGCCGGCGGTCAGGCAGGTCAGGGTCAGGTCGATCGCGGTCGTACCCGCCGGCGCGGAGCCCAGCTCGACGGTCTGCGTCCCGTCGCCGGTGACGGTCACCGACTCCGCGAGGGGCGTCGCCACGTCGGCGCCAGGCAGGTCCAGGACGCCGGTCGCGTACGCGACCCCACCGCCGAGCAGGAGGACCCCGGCCCCGGCTCCGAGGGCCAGCCGCCGCCGGCCCCGGCGCTCCCGGCGGGGTGCGGACTCGACGAGCTCCACGAGCTCGGCCCGCAGCGCAGCCGCGAACCGGTCGTCCATCGTCACGGTCATCGCTGGCCTCCTCGTGTGGTCGACGGCGCGTCGTCCGCAGGCTTCGCGCGCGGGTCCGTGCGTGGGTCCGCGTCCAGGTCGGCGCGCAGGTCCGCGGGCAGGTCCGTGCCCAGGTCGGCGCGCAGGTCCGTGCGCGAGTCCGTGCCCAGGTCGGCGCGCAGTCGCTGGCGGAGCCGGTGCAGCCGGGTCTTGGCGGCCGACTCGCTGATGCCCAGCAGGGCAGCCGCGTCGGCCAGGGTCTGGTCCTCGAGCACCACCAGCGTGAGCAGGTGCAGGTCGCGCTCCGGCAGTGTCTTGAGCGCCGCGCGCAGCTGCGGGTCGATGCCCAGAGCGGTGCCGTCCAGGACGATGCTCTCCGCGTCCGCCATGTGCTCCTCGCGCGGCAGCCGCGCAAGGAAGGTCCGGTAGCGCCGCCGACCGCGCACCGAGTTCCGGGCGAGGTTGGACGTCGTCAACAGCAGCCACGGCAGCACCGAGCCGCCCACGAGCCGGACGTTCCGGCGTCGGCGCCACAGCTCGAGGAACGCCGAGGCGGCCACGTCCTCGGCGTCGTGGCGCCCCTGCGTCAGGCGCCAGGCGTGGGCGAACACCCGGTCGCGGTGCCGGTCGAAGATCAGCGCGAACGCCTCCGCGTCCCCGTCGAGGCTGCGCGCCCACAGCGCCGCCTCGATCCACGACCCCTCGCTCACATCTCGTAGTGTCCGGCCCGGCCCGTGAGGTTTCACGGTCGTTGGGTTCCTGATCTCCGCAGCCCCGAAGCCTCACCACCCAGACCACCCGAACCGTCACCGATGTCATGAGGCGGGACTGTCACCGATGTCCTCAGAGATGGCATCGGCGGGGTCGGCGACTTGCGCTGGCGTTCGAACACTTGTACGATGCTGGTATCGGTCAGGGGCC
>CAYQMN010000009.1:0-64652 GCA_964418695.1 uncultured Bifidobacteriaceae bacterium
CCGTCCTACGCCACGCTCACCAAACCCAACCCAGTCGGTGGATCAGGGCTCAGCCGTCCGAGCGTGAAGCAGTCCCAGCGCCCAGCCGACCGAGCGCCCAGCCGACCGAGCGCCGGGCCGAAGCCGGGTGGTAGGCATGGCGGCGTGAGCGAACGCGTGAGCGAACGAGAGATGAATCTGGTCGTGGCGGTGACCGGGCCGACGGGGACGCTGGGCTTCGGGCTGACCCCGCTTCTGGAGGCCGACGAGCGGGTGGCGCGGATCGTGGGGATAGCCCGCCGGCCCTTCGACCCGAACGAGCACGGCTGGACCAAGATGGAGTACCGCCGTGGCGACGTCCGCGACCCGGGGGCGCTGGCGGCGGCGTTCGCCGGCGCCGACGTGGTGGTCCATCTCGCGTTCCTGATCGTCGGCGGCTCGGGGGCGGCCAGTCATGCGATCAACGTCGAGGGCACCCTCAACGCCTTCCGGGCGGCGGTGGCCAGCGGCGCCCGGCGGTTCGTCTACACGTCCTCGGTGTCGGCGTACGGCTTCCACGACGACAACCCGGTGCCGATGACCGAGGAGTGGCCGACGCGCCCCGCGGATCTGCTGGCCTACGCCCAGGAGAAGGCCGAGCTGGAGGCCCTGCTGGTCGAGGAGGCCCAGGCCCACCCCGAGCTGGAGCTGTACCTGCTGCGGCCTCCGATCGTGCTGGGCCCGCACGCCGTGGGCGCCAAGTCGCTCGGGCCCGGTCCGCTGACCGGCCTCGCGCAGGCGCTGATGCAGGCGGCCGGGACAGTGCACGCCCCGGTCGTCGTGCCCGACGTCCAGGTGCAGTTCATCCACGAGTCTGACGTCGGCCGCGCCCTGCTCCAGTGCGTCGTGGCCGCCGGTCCACCCGGGGCCTACAACGTGGCCGCCGACGACGTCCTGACCATGGCCGACGTCGCCCGCGAGGTCGGCGTCCTGCCGCTGCCGCTCCCCGCGGTCCTGACCCGCACGGCCGCCAAGGTGGCGATGCGCCTGCCGCTCCCGGCGGTCGCGCAGTGGGTCGAGGTGCTCACCCACCCGGCGATCATGGACACCGCCCGGGCCAAGGTCGAGCTTGGCTGGACCCCCACCTACACCGCGCGCGAGTCGGTCCGGGAAGCCCTGCGGTAGGGGACACGGGTACGCCGCGAGCGCACCTCGAATCCCTAAGGTCTGCCCCGGGCGCGGACCGGCGACGTCGCCGAGTCGGAGAGGCGCACCAGGCAGGCCAACACGCTCGACGACGCGGCCCCACACCGTCAAGGTCGAGGCTGCCCCGCGCGACCCGGGTGATTGAACAGCGTCTCGACGTCCTCATCCGCCGGGTCAGCAACGACGTGAACCGCGCACATGCCGTTGTCGGGGACGATCAGCATGGCCTGGCCGGCTCGGACTCCGGTTCTACGAGGAACCAGTCCGTCTGGCTCAGGTCTGCGGGCAGCTCTTCGGCGATGTGGTCGAACTCGTAGCCCCGCCAGACCCGGAACTGCGATCGGTCACCACTTGGACACCTGTGCGACGCCAGGCCTCGCGATGCTCGGTGAAGCAGGCGTTCACGCGGTCCAGATTGGGGCATGGCGATGGTCGTACGGGGCATCGGGCGCGCAGTCGCCAGTGCGGGGGGACGTACCCCTGCCATCGATCCGCCCACCGGCACCTGAAGGCGAGAGCCTCGGCGGAGAGTGCAGACGTAGGCAGCATGCCGCCCTGCTGGACCAGGCCGACGCCGCGCTGATCCACGCGCAGGTCGATCCGTACCTGCAGCCAGGCACTCGCCGGAGTCCCTCCCGTTCCTGGACGCAGCCACCGTGTGGCCGTGAAGAGCCCCCGCCGTGACCCGTGGGAGGTCGCGGCGAGGGCTGATTGGCTGCGGGCGGGGTGGCCCGGTGCTGGGGGCTGGGGGCTGCGGGCTGCGGGCGGGTGGCCCGGTGCTGGGAGCTGGCTACCCCGCGGCGGGCGCGGCGACGGTGACCAGCGCGCCGACCTCGCCGACCTCGCCGACTCCGCCGACCTCGCTGACCTTGCCGATCTCATCCACCGAGTCCTCGGGGTGCTCCTCGACCGAGCGCGAGTCGGTGAGGGTGGATGCTCCCCAGGTGGCGATGACCCCGACGATCACGGCGAGGACCACGAAGGTGATGCGCTCGCCGCGGAAGAACGACGCCAGGAGGTCGGCGCCCCAGGAGCCGGACGGCAGGGCCTTGGTGACCAGCAGGGCCACCATGGTGCCGACGACCGCGGTCCCCACGCTGGTGCCCACCTCCTGGGCGGTGTCGTTCAGGGCCGTGCCGATGGACGTGCGGTTCGCGGGCATGGCCTCGACCAGGGCGACCGCACAGATGGTCATGACCGTCCGCAGGCCGATGGTCATCACTACCATGCAGGCGGCGATCGCCAGGTAGCTGTGCTCGACGCCCCAGGCGAGCCCGGCCAGCGAGATCGTGAGCAGGCCCGCGCCGATCAGGCACGCCACCCGATGGCCGAACCGCCGGGCCAGCCCCTCGGACAGCGGCGTCGCGAAGATCATCGTGACGATGAGCGGCAGATTCGCCAGCCCGGCCTTCATGGGGCTCCAGCCCCAGGCGTACTGGAAGTGCAGGATGAGGGCGAACATGACCCCGGCCATCGCGATCGCGGTGCCGATCTGGGCGACCGCCGCGCCCCGCACGGTTCCCCTGGAGAACATGCTCAGATCCAGCATCGGGGCGGGCGTGCGACGCTCGTGCCAGACGAACGCGACCAGGGCGACCACGGCCCCGAGGACGACGCCGATGGTGGCGGCCGAGAGCCAGCCGTGCTGGACGCCGCTGGTCAGGGCGTAGCAGGCCAGGCCGATGGCGGCAATGCTCAGGGCGGCGCCGGGCAGGTCCAGGCGGTCGGCGGTGAGGTCCTCGGGGCGGTCGGCCGGGACGCCGAGCCGGACGCCGATGCAGGCCAGCAGCGCGATGGGCGCGTTGACCAGCAGCAGCCACTCCCAGGAGACATGCGCCAGGGCGGTGCCGCCCAGCAGCGGGCCG
The DNA here is from genome assembly GCA_964418695.1 of uncultured Bifidobacteriaceae bacterium. Taxonomy (GTDB): domain Bacteria; phylum Actinomycetota; class Actinomycetes; order S36-B12; family CAIYMF01; genus Prado023. Next base: position 3,030 of record CAYQMN010000009.1, read on the forward strand.
AGCACGAAGCCGGACATCCCGACCACGATCATCACGGTCATCGCCCGCATCCGGAGCAACTGGTCGTCGAAGAGCCGGAAGACCAGGGAGTTGGTGATCGGCGCCATCGCGGCCGCGGTGATGCCCAGGGCGGCGCGCAGCGCGATCAGCTCGCCGGAGGTGGTCACGGCGACCACGCCCAGGCTGATCACCCCGAAGGCGGCCAGGCCGACGAGCAGCACGCGGCGCCGGCCGAGCCGGTCCGCGGTCGCGCCCGCGGTCAGCAGCAGCCCGCCGAAGGTCAGCGAGTAGGCCCCGGTGACCCACTGCAGGGAGGTGGTGCTGGCGCCGAGGTCGCGGCCGATGGTCGGCAGCGCGATGGTCAGCAGGGTGTTGTCGACCATCTCGACGAAGAACGCCAAGCACAGGGCGGCCAGGGGGATCCAGGCCGCGCGAAGAGAGGGATAGGTGCGCGGCGGAGCCGCGCTGGCGAGTGCGGTGGTGCTCATGGCTTCCTCCAGGATGTCGAACACAGTTCGGTACTCGAACGACGTTCGAGAGAATAGAACACCGTTCGATCCACTGCAAGTTCGAGGAGTCGGCTGTGGTGGGATGGGGCCATGGCCACGCCTGCGAAGACCGACCCGCGGGACCCCGCCCAGCGCCCGACCGCCCAGCCAGACCCCGCCCAGCCAGACCCCGCCAAGTCGGACCCCGCCCAGTCGGACCCCGCCCAGCCAGACCTCGCCCAGCCAGACCCCGCCAGGCCAACCACTCGCCGGTCGAGCTTGTCCAGACCCGAACCCAGCGCCGCCCGCCCAGCGCCCGAGGGTGCCCGCCCCACGCCCCAACGCGGCGCGCGGACCCGCGAGCGGCAGCGGGCCTCCCACTCCCTCGACGCCGTGCTCACCGAGGCGGTCACCCTGCTCGACGAGTCCGGCGAGGCCGGCCTGACCTTCCGCGCGCTGGCCGCGCGCCTGGGCGGCGGGGTGGCCAGCATCTACTGGTATGTCTCCTCCAAGGACGAGCTGCTGGACCGAGCGGCCGACCATGTGCTCGGCGACGTCCTGGCCAGCGTCCGCGACGTCGGCACCGCCGACCCGATCGCCGATCTGCGCACCATCGCCGTCACCCTGTTCGACGCGATCGTGGACCGGCCCTGGCTCAGCTCGTACTTCATGCGCGACACCGGCGTGCAGCCCAACGCGCTGTGGCTCTACGAGCAGCTCGGCGAGCAGGCGCTGCGCCTGGACCTCACCGCCCGCCAGCGGTTCCACGCCGTGTCCGCGGTCGTCGGCTTCGTCGTGGGCACCGCCGCGGACATGAGCCAGGAGCCGCCCGCGGTCGTGCGATCCGGCGAGCTGCGCCCCGAGGAGCACCTCGCCGGAGCCATCGCCCAGTGGCGTGCCCTGGACCCCGAGCAGTTCCCCTTCCTGCATCACGTCGTCGACGAGTTCGCCGCGCACGACGACAGCGAGCAGTTCCGGGCCGGCCTGGACCTCCTCCTCGACGGCCTGCGGCGCCAGGCCCACGGGTGAGCCGGCTGACGTCGGCTCGCGATCCGATCAGCTCCGTGGGGGTTGGGCCCCTCTACTACAACGGAAGTGCCTGTTCCGTTGGGGTTGGAGCGTCAGGCGTTCATCTCCGTTGGGGTTGGGGCCGATCCTGGGCTGAACGTCAACCTTGGCCGGGCTCGCGCTCGACCAGGGGGCGCAGACCCTCGTGCAGGATCTCGACGAGCTCGACGGTCTGCTCGTCGGTCACGAGCTTGGGTGCCCCGTCGACGATCGAGGCGTGAACGCCGTCGTAGATCCGGCCGTAGTCGCCGACCGCAGAGACCACCTTCTCCTCGTGGAACACGCCGGCGTCGTCGTAGTACGTCAGCGTCCCGTAGTGCTCGGGCAGGTCGACGCCGAAGCCCGGCTGACCGGGCAGGTAGAACACCTTGAGGTGCTCCTCCTGGCGGTCGCGAGTGTGCTTGGCGAACATGCCCCGCGTGCCGTAGGCGACGAAGCTGGGGCGCGGCTTGGCCCGGAAGTAGCTCGACGACACCGAGACCTTCAGGCGACCGTAGAGCAGGTCCAGGTCGAAGTAGTCGTTCATCCGGCCCGGGCCCAGCAGCGCGCGCACGTCGTAGCGGACCTCATCCGGGCTGCCGAAGCGGCTGAGCACCTGGTCCACGGTGTGTACGCCGTGCCCGTACAGGAACGCCGAGCCCACCGAGAACCGCGGCTCGCGGGATGGCACCTCGGGCCGGTAGTAGTCGAAGGCCAGCTGCACCTCGAACAGGTCCCCGAGCACGCCGCTGTCGATGACCCGCTGGGTGGTGAGGAAGTCCGAGTCGAACCGCCGGTTCTGGTAGCACTGCAGGAACAGCCCCCGTCGCGCGGCGAGGTCGAACAGTCCGCGCGCCTCGTCGGGGGTCGCGCAGAACGGCTTCTCCACCAGGACGTGCTTGCCGTGGTCCAGCGCCTCGCGGGTCAGCGCGACGTGCGAGTCCATCGGGGTGCAGATCGCCACCAGGTCGACGGCCGGGTCGTCCCAGATCGCGTCCAGGTCGGACACGTACGCCACGCCCGGAACGCGCGGCCACGTCGGCGTGCTGCGCGCGTGGATCGTCGTCACCCGGAATGCGTCGCGGGTCAGGACGAACGGCAGGTGGTAGCGGTTCGTGCTCTTGCCGTTGCCGATGTAGGCGATGGTCAACACGGGCGATCGGCCTCCTCGTCGCGTGTGGCGATCCTGGCATCGCGACCGCTCGCCACGCTCACGCGCAGCGCCCTCCCGTAGCGTGCTCCGGCGAGGAGGCAGACATGAAGCACATCAGGCTGGCGCCCTTCCCGGAGGGCTTCCTGTGGGGCGCGTCGACATCGGGGTTCCAGGTCGAGGGCGGGTGGGACGCGGACGGCAAGGGGATGTCTGTCATCGATGCCCGATCCCGCCATCCGGAGGGGACCACCGACTTCAAGGTCGCCTCCGACCACTACCACCGCCTCGACGAGGACCTCGACCTGTTCACCGAGCTGGGCCTCAAGGCCTACCGGTTCTCCGTGCAGTGGACGCGCATCCTGCCCGACGGGACCGGCGCCACGAACCCGTGGGGCATCGCCTTCTACCACCGGCTGATCGACGGGCTGCGCGAGCGCGGCATCGAGCCGGTCCTCACGATGTACCACTTCGACCTGCCGCAGGCGCTTGCCGAGCGGGGCGGCTGGGGGTCGCGGGACACCGTCGACGCGTTCGTGGAGTACGCGCGCGTCCTCTACGACGAGTACGCCTCCAAGGTGCGCTATTGGCTGACCATCAACGAGCAGAACATGATGGTCATGTACGCCGACATGTTCGGTGCGATCGACGGTCCGATGAACTCCGAAGTCAATGTGTGGGTGAAGAACCACCACATGCTGCTGGCCCAGGCCAAGGCGATGACGCTGCTGCACGAGGTGGCCCCCGACGCCCTGATGGGCCCCGCGCCGAACATCGCCGCGGTCTACCCGATGACCTGCAAGCCCGCCGACGTCCTCGCCGCGGAGGACTTCAGCGCGATCCGCAACTGGATGTACCTGGACCCCGTCGTGCACGGCCGCTACCACCCGGTCGCCTGGTCCTATCTGCGGGACTTGGGGGTCGCCCCGGCGATCGAGGACGGCGACCTGGAGACGCTCGCGGCGGCCCGTCCGGACTTCATCGCGTTCAACTACTACTCCACCCACACGGTCGGCGCACCCGCAGACGACGACTCCGACCCGGACGCCGACCCGGAGCCCGACCGGGCAGCCGAGCAGGAGGCCGACCAGCAGATCGCCGCCGGGGAGGCAGGTCTGTACCGGGCCGAGCGCAACCCGCACCTGGCTACCAACGAGTTCGGCTGGGAGATCGACCCGGACGGCTTCCGGCTCACGTTCCGCGCCCTCTACGAGCGCTACCGGCTGCCCCTGCTGGTGACCGAGAACGGGCTCGGGGCCTTCGACACACTGACCGAGGACGGGCAGGTCCACGACCAGTACCGCATCGACTACCTGGCCGCCCACATCGCCGCCATCCAGGAGTCGATCACCGACGGGGTCGAGGTCATCGGGTACTGCCCGTGGTCCGCAATCGACCTGGTCTCGACCCATCAGGGCAGCTCGAAGCGCTACGGCTTCGTGTACGTCAACCGCGAGGAGTTCGACCTGCTGGACCTCGCGCGCTACCGCAAGGACAGCTTCGCCTGGTACCGGCGGGTGATCGCCGAGAACGGGCTGCCCGCGGCGGAGTAGGGCGGGGCAGGGCGCCCGCCCGCGGGCCTCGGCGCCGCAGCACGGTGCTGGGGCTGCGTGCTCGTGCCGCGTGCTCGTGCTGCACCACTCAAGGGGCGGCGCGCGGGAGGGTCAGGATGCAGCCCCGCGGGTGCGCGAACGGGGCGAGCCGAACGCCGTCGTCCGGGGCTTCTGCTGCGGCCCGGTCGTCGGGCACGGCGGCGCCCCCGAGCCCCCCGGCGCCCCCGAGCCCCCTGACGCCCTCGACGCCCCCGAGCGCGGTCAGCGCGCCGGCGACCATCCCCTCGTGCACCGAGCACACCACCTCCGGATTCCGCCGGGCGACGTCCAGGAGGGGGCAGGTGGTGAGCACCACCTGGGTGTTGGCCCGGTCGGCGCGGGGCGTGAAGTCCAGGTCGGCCAGCAGCGCCACCACCTCGCGCCGAGCCGCGGCCGGCGTCGAGCGCTGGCCGGAGCCTGCGTCGCGCGGGCCGGCCGCCCTGCTCCGCGAGCGCTCGGCCACCAGCGCACTGCCCCAGGACAGGCCCGCCGATCGCGCCTCGGCGCGCGGCTCGGGGCTGCGCTCGGCCAGATGCGTGGCCAGGGCGATGACCAGACCCTGGTGCTCGCGCAGCCGCGGGTCCGAGTCCGGCCGGTCGGGGTTGCTGCGGTAGCGCCATGGCGGGCGACCGCGATAGGGGCCCGGCACACGCTCGCGCAGTGCCAGACCCTGGCGCACCAGCCCGTCCAGGTGCGCCCGCACGGTGTTCGGATGCTGGCCGAAGCTGCGGGCCAGCTCCTCGGCCGCCACCGGATCGGGGTGCTCGCGCAGATGGTCGAGAACCCGCGCGCGGGCCGGCGTCAGGAGCGGGCCGCCAGCACCGCTGGGCGCCGGCGCGGGTCCGTACCCGCCGGGGGCTGGCCCGCCCGGAGCTGGGGCTGGCCCGCGCAGAGCCTGGGCAGCACTGCGCAGACCGTGCGCACCGGCCTCGGGCTCGTCGGGCACCCTGCCAATATCCACAAGGTAGAGTGTAGATATTCCGACCACGGACGCCAGCCGTCCCCGGCGGATCCCCTGTCGACCGGCGGCGCTCGCCTGCCGGACCGGCCGACGCGACCTTCGAAAGGACCCACGATGACCGAGGCCCACACCGAGCTGCCCATGGCGCATGGCGCCGGCCACACCTGCGGGTGCGGCGGCCACGACGAGGCGCTTCCCGAGCTGGACGCGCGGGCCATCCCGCACGCCATCCGGCACGCGACCATCTTCGGGGCGCTGGACTCCCTGCCTGCCGGCGCCGGCCTGATCCTCATCGCCCCGCACGACCCGCTGCCGCTGCTGCGCCAGGCCGAGGCGCGCTACGGCGCCGGCCTGACGGTCGAGTACCTGGAGCGCGGCCCGGAGGCATGGCGCCTCAAGCTGGTCCCCGCCGCCTGACCCAGGCAAGTGCGGGGGCACTGACCTGGGCAGACCCCCACCAGTGCCCCCGCCTCGCTGACCCCCGCCTCGCTGGACCGGGGGATGCCGGCGGCGCGGCACTATCGTGGCGGCCTACGCGGGGAGGATGAGGAGCCACGCGTGCCCGTGACCCAGCCCGTCAGCCCCGAGGGTGCCACGGTCACTCGGCGCGACTGGTACGGCCTGGCCGTCCTGGTCGCTGGGGTGTCGCTGCTGCTCATCAACGGCACGGTCGTGGCGGTCCTGATGCCGGTCATCATCACCGACCTGAGCATGAGCCTGACCCAGGCGCAGTGGGCCAACGCGATCTTCACCCTCACCTTCGCCGCGCTGCTGCTGCCCGCGGGCTGGCTGGGCGCCCGATTCGGCCAGCGGCGCACGCTCGTGTTCGGCGTCCTGCTGTTCACCCTCTCCTGCCTGCTCGTCGGGTCGGCCGACTCCGCCGAGGTGTTCATCGCGGCTCGGGCCGGTCAGGGCGTGGCGGCGGCGCTCATCAACCCGACCGCCCTGTCGATCCTGAACGGCACGTTCCGCGGCCGGGCACGGATCAAGGCGTTCGCGGTCTGGGGGGCCGCGCTGGGCGGCGCGGCGGCGCTGGGTCCGCTGATCGGCGGCTGGCTCAGCGAGGGCTGGTCGTGGCGGGTCGCCTTCCTCATCAACGTGCCGCTGGCGGCCGGCGTGCTGGTGGGCTGCGCGATGCTGCTCTCGGAGTCCGCCTCGGTCAAGACCCGGCGGCCCTTCGACCTGGTCGGCGCGCTGCTGGCCACGGCCGGACTGGTCGTGCTCGTCTACACGCTCATCGAGGGTCACGGCTACGGCTGGATCCGACCGGCCGGCGACGTGCAGATCCTCGGCTTCACCTGGCCGCAGGACGCCCCGGTCTCGATCGTGCCGTTCCTGCTGCTCCTCGCGTTGGTGCTGCTGGCCGGCTTCGTCCGGCACGAGCGGCGGCTGACCCAGTCCGGCGGGGCGCCGTTGGCCGACCTGCGGCTGTTCGGACTGGCGTCCTTCCGGCGGGGCAACGTGGTCCTCATCCTGGCCACGCTCGGCCAGTTCGGGCTGTTCTTCTCGCTGCCGCTGTTCTGCTCGGTGGTCTTGGGCTACGGCACTGCTCAGACCGGCTGGGCGATGGCCAGCCTCGCCTTCGGCATGATGGTCTCCGCGATCGTGGTCGCGCCCCTGGCCAAGCGGATTCCGCTGCGCCGGATCATCATCGCGGGCATGTTCGCCGGCGCGGTGATGATGGCCCTCGTCGCGCTGCTGCTCAGCCCGTCGGTGAGCTTCGCGGGCTTGGCGGCCGGGCTGTTCCTCTACGGGGCCGGGATCGGCATCGCGACCGCCCAGCTGTCCGGGGTGATCCTGCAGGACGTTGCGCTGACGGAGTCGGCGCAGGGCTCGGCGATCCAGTCCACGGTCCGCCAGCTCGGCTCGGCGCTGGGCACCGCGGTCCTCGGCACGATCCTCGCGGTGACCCTGAGCAGCCAGGTCAGCGCCGCCCTGGCCGACGTGCCGGGCCTGCCCGAGCAGGTCGTGAGCCCGCTGTCCGAGGCGATCGCGCAGTCCGGCGGGACCGCGATCGTCACCATCCGCGACGCCGACGCGGCGAACGCCTTCGCCGGGCACCCGGGCCAGGCCCAGGTCGATCCGGTGATCGCCGCCAGCGTCGACGGGTACACCGACGCCACCCGGATCACCCTGCTGGCCGGCGCCCTGGTGATCCTGGCCGGCGCCGTGCTCTCCCTGCGGCTGCCCGAGTCCGACCCCAAGAAGTAGCCGTTCGGGCGCCGGCCAGCGCCCCGCCGAGGGTGGCGCGGCGCAGGACTCCCGCTCCAAGGTCGTGAAGATCAAGAAGTAGAGCAGCACTCCCGCGACGGCCCACGTCCCCCTCGGGGAATGTGGGCCGCCGTGCTGCGAGGCCGTCTGCCGCCGGGCACGATGGGCGTCGATCGAGGATCCCGGTCGGGAGAGGACGCACCATGCGCATCGCCGTCGCCAGTGACCACGCGGGGTTCCGGCTCAAGGAGGAGATCGCGCAGGCGCTGACCGCGCAGGGGCACGAGGTGGTCGACTTCGGGGCGCCCAGCGAGGACGCCGTGGACCTGCCCGACACGGTGTATCCGGCGGCCCTGGCCGTCGGGGCCGGGACGGTGGAGCGCGGCATCTTCGTCGATGGCGTCGGCTACGGCAGCGCGCTGATCGCCAACCGGATCCACGGGGTCTACGCCGCCGTCTGCCAGGACCCGTTCTGCGCCGAGCTCGCCCGGTCGCACTCCGACACCAACGTGCTGTGCATCGGCGGCAAGATCATCGGCTCGGCCCTCGCGCACGAGATCGTCCGGGTCTGGATGGCCACCGAGCCGCTGACCGACGAGAAGTACCGACGCCGCGTGGCCAAGGTCGTGGAGATCTCCGAGCGCCACCTGCGCCCGTTGCCGATCAACTGACCCGCGGGTGCAGATGCTCCACGTGTCGTCATCTGCTCCCCCCGCGGGCGGAGCAGATGACGACGAACGGAGCAGATTCAGCGATACTGACCCGGATCGTTGGGTCACGACCAGCTCGGAGGCTCCCATGACCTACCGCGTCGGCTACCTGATCGGCAGCCTGTCCTCGACGTCCATCAACCGGGTCCTGGCCAAGGCGCTCATCAAGGTCGCACCCGACGACCTGGAGTTCGTCGAGATCCCGATCAAGGACCTGCCGCTCTACAGCCCCGACTACGACGCGGACTTCCCGCCGGTCGCGCGCGCCCTCAAGGAGGCCATCGCCTCGGTCGATGCCGTGCTGTTCGTGACTCCCGAGTACAACCGCTCGATCCCCGGTGGGCTCAAGAACGCCATCGACTGGGCGTCCCGGCCGTGGGGCCAGAACTCGTTCGACCACATCCCCGCCGCGGTGATCGGCGCGTCGCCCGGCCAGATCAGCACCGCCCTGGCCCAGCAGAGCCTGCGCGGCGTGCTGGGCTTCTGCAACGCCCGGCAGATGACCGCCCCGGAGGGCTACATCAAGTTCGACCCCGAGGTCTACCTCCCGGACGGGACCATCACGAACGAAGGCTCCGAGCAGTTCCTGCGCGGGTTCATGACGGAGTTCCGAGACCACGTCGAGCGGGTGCTCACGGTCCTGCCCCGCCAGCGCGGCTGAGCCGAGGCGGGCCGGGTCCGGACCGGCCGGGTCCGGACTGGCCGGGTCTGGACAGGCGCGGGCTGGATCGGCGCTGCGCTCAGGTGGCGATGGCGGGGGTGGGGTCCTCGGGGTCGAGCATCCCGGTCTGCACCCGCCACAGCGCGGCGTACGCCCCGCCCGCGGCGACCAGCTCGTCGTGGGTGCCGGCCTCGGCGACGTGCCCGGCGTCCAGCACCCAGATCCGGTCGGCGTGCCGCACGGTCGACAGGCGGTGGGCGACCACGATCGCGGTCCGGTCCCGGGTGGCCACGCCCAGGGAGCGCTGGATGGCCGCCTCGGTCTCGTTGTCGACCGCACTGGTCGCCTCGTCGAGCACCAGCACGGCCGGATCGCGCAGCAGCGCCCGGGCCAGGGCCAGGCGCTGGCGCTGACCGCCGGACAGCGTCACCCCGCGCTCGCCCACCCAGGCGTCGAGCCCGTCGGGCAGGGCGTCGATGAAGTCCAGCGCCGCCGCGGCCTGCGCCGCCGCCCGGATCTCCTCGCGGGTCGCCTCCGGGCGGCCGTACGCGATGTTCTCCGCGATCGACCCGGCGAACAGGTACACGTCCTGGGCGACGTACCCCAGGGAGCCGCGCAGCGAGTCCCAGTCCAGCTCGCGCACGTCCTGCCCGTCCAGGCGGACCACGCCCGAGCGCGGGTCGTCGAACCGCAGCACCAGCCGCAGCAGCGAGGACTTGCCCGAGCCGGTCGAGCCGACGATCGCGTGCGTCTGCCCGCCCGGCACGACCAGCGTGACCCCGTCGATCACGTCCGGGCCGTCGCCGTACCCGGCGCGCACGTCGAGCAGCTCGACCGTCCCGCGCACCGGCCGGGCCAGCGAGCGGGTGCCCGCCGGGACGGTCACCGGCTCGTCGAGCAGGGCGAGGATGCGCGCGGTCGAGGCCCGGCCCCGCTGGTAGAGGTCCAGGACCTCGGCGATCTCGGTCAGCGGCCACAGCAGCCGCTGGGTCATGAACACCAGCACCGAGTACAGGCCGATGTTGAGGGTGCCGTTCAGGGTCGCCCAGCCGCCGATGAGCAGGGTCGCGGTGAAGCCCATGAGGATCGCCATGCGGACCAGCGGCACGAACGCCGCCGACGAGCGGATCGCCTCGACGTTGGCCTGCCGGTACGCGGCCGACGCCTGCGCGACCCGGTCGCGCTCGCGGTCCTCGGCGGTGAACGCCTTGATCGTCGGGATGCCGGACAGGTTCGACGCGAGCACCGCGGCCAGGTCGCCCACCGCCGCGCGGACCCGCACGTACAGCGGTGCCAGCCGGCGCTGGAAGAGCAGCGAGCCGCCCACGATGATCGGGATCGGCAGGAACGCCACGACCAGCAGCTGCCAGGACGCGATCGCGAACACCGCGCCCACGAGCAGGACGTTCAGCGCGGTCTGCAGGATCGCCGGGGCGCCGACGTCCAGGAAGCGCTCCAGCTGGTTGACGTCGTCGTTGAGCGTCGCCAGTGTCGAGCCCTGCGGGCGCGACTCGTGCCACGAGAGGTCCAGGTGCTGTACGTGGTCGTAGGCGGCCACCCGCAGGTCGTGCTCGACGCCCTGCGCGATCCCACGCCACAGCAGCGCCGCAGCGTACTCCGAGGCCGACTCGATCACCCAGAAGATCGCGTTGATGATCGCCAGCCAGACCAGCTGCTGGAATCGCGACTCGACCCCGAGGACCGAGGCGACGAAGGAGTCCGCGCCGTTGACGACCACGTCGACCGCGGCGCCGATGAGCAGCTCGGGGATGACGTCGGCGACCTTGTTGACCGAGGACATCGTCACGGCCAGCACCACGCGCGGGCGGTACTGGCGCTGACGCGCCCAGAGCTCGCGCAGGGGTCGAGCGGCGTGATCGTGCGACATGGCGTCCTCGGGTCCGGCGGTCAGGTGCCCGGCGGCGCGGGGGAGGGTTCCCAGCCGGCCCACCCGGACCCCGAGGGCCCGACGCACCGCGAACGATCCTAAGCCCGAGCGCCCAGACCGGCCCCGGACCAGACCGACCAGGCGACCAGACCGGCCCGGCGACCAGACCGGGCGACCAGACCTGCCCGGCGACCAGACGGGCCCCGGAACAGACCGGCCCGGCGACCAGACCGGCCCGGCGACCAGACCGGGCGACCAGACCTGCCCGGCGATGACGCAACCCCGTCGCGCTTGTCGAGACCTCGCTGGGGCGCTCGGCTCCTCAGCGCTTGCGGCGCTTGGTCAGGCTGCGCAGGTACGCCTTCGTGATCGTGATCGGGTGGTTGATCGCGATCGACACCTTGCCCATCACGGTGTTCGGGTCGCAGGCCACGCCCAGCTGGCGCAGTGCGGAGTCCAGGTCGAAGAAGATCCGCTCGCCGAGCATGTCCTCGCCGTCGAACGGGAACACCAGCAGCATCGGGAAGTCCACCCGCTTGCCGGTGCCGGGCAGTCCGCGCCAGCTGCCCTCGTGCGTGCCGGTGAACCGGCCCTCGACCACGATCACGTCCTGCGCGTCGTGCATCAGCTCGACCACGTACTCGAAGTCGGGGAACCCGCCGACCGTCTCGTGCATGAACCGGGTCAGCCCGTCGACCCCGTCGTAGACCTCGCCGGTCGGCATCACCTCGTACCGCGGCCGGGCGAACTTGGCGATCGCGGCGTCGAAGTCGTGCGCGTTCTCCAGGGTCATGTGCGCCAGGCACAGCTCGTGGCGGCGGGTCCGCAGCCCCTCGTCGACGATGGTCACCATGCGCTCCTCTCGGACTGGCCGGACTGGCCGGACTGGCCGGACTGGCCGGACTGGCCGGACTGGTCCGCGTGGCCGACCGGAATCGGCAGCTGCGCCAGGCCGACGGTCGCGGCGTAGCGGCGGATCATGATCCACGTCACCATCGCGACGGCCACGTTGGCCAGCACCACGACGCCGATCTCCCACGGGGCGGCCACGTGCGGCACGACCGAGTCGGCCGGCGGCTGCGCCCACAGCACCAGCTCGTTCCAGACCACCACGAAGGCCAGCACGTAGATCGTCGTGATGACCGCCCAGTTCGCCTTGGGCGCCCACGGCCGCGCGGCCAGCTTCTCCGGAGTGTCGTAGAGCTTCTGCATCGCCCGGCGCGGGCCGACGTCCAGGTAGCGGTAGGCGACCAGCCAGTAGAGCAGCACGTAGTAGTGGAACCAGTTGACCGCCATCGCCGCCACCACGATGTGCGCGCCGTACTCGAAGAAGTTGCGCAGCCGCACCCACGTGCCGATCAGGTTGCCGAACGTCTCGCGGTTGCGGTTGAAGAACGCGGCCAGCGACAGCGAGCAGGTGAACAGCGCGATCCGCCCGCCCCAGTACCAGAGCGCGCTCTTGTGGCCCAGTGCCCACGGACCGATGACGAAGAGGTCCAGAGTCACGATCACGATGTGGAAGGTGAAGATCCGGATCGCGACCGGGTTGGCGAACAGCGGGTTGAGCAGCTGGTCGGGCCGCCGGAAGCCCTGGTAGATCTGCCGAGCCCCCACCGAGAACCCCCACGCCAGCAGGGCGGTGTAGACGAGGGTGACCAGGACGGCCATCGCGGGCGCCGGCGACTCAGTACTTCTCGGCGCCCGAGGACTTCAGCGGGTGCTCCTCGGGCGCCGAGCGCCAGGTCGAGCTGATCGGCTCGAACGCGTTGTGCACCAGCGGCTCGCCGTGCTCGTCCAGCCGTCCGAGGTTGGTGTCCGCGAGCTCCGGGCACAGCGCGAGGATCGTCTCGCGCAGGTCCGCGTCGTCGATGAACCGGATGCCCTCCCAGGTCAGGTAGCGCTCGTTGTACTTCTCCTTGCTGAACCACGGGTCGCGCTGCAGCCGGCCGCTGGCGAACTGCACGAACACCGCGAACAGGGTCTGGCCGAATCCGTGCAGCGGGCGGTCGCCCTCGCACAGCGTGCCCACGATGAGGTCGAGCCTCTCCACGCCCGCCGGGCCCTCGCCGTAGATCTCGGTGAGCCGGGCGGTGGTCTCCTCGTCGGCCTTGAGATCGGCGAACGTGTCGATCGGCGGCAGCCCGATCTGGCGGCGGAACTCGTTGTACGCGGGCACTCCGCGCTCCCGGGCACGCAGGATGTCGACTGCGCCCAGGTCCATCACCGGGCGGCCCTCCACGCTCATCTCGGTGAAGAACGGCGGGTAGTTGTTGTGGACCAGCAGCGCCATCTTGTCGTAGAGCAGCGTGTGGATCATGGTCGCGAAGCCGTGCTCGTCGAGCAGCTGGCGGCTGCCCTGCTCGCGCGACGCGTCGGTCTGCACGGTCGCCACGGGGTCGGTCGCGCCGACCGGGCGGATGTCCAGCTCCTGGGGGATCCCGGCGTGCAGCCGGTACACCTCGCTGAACTGCTCGCCGAAGTTGTAGGGCACGCCGAACCCGTCGCGCCGGCCGCCGACCAGGCCGCCGAGCACCGGGTTGGTCAGGTCGAACCCGTTGGTGACCTTGCGCTTGTCGAACTTGTTCACCAGGGCGTCGAGCAGGCCGTTCCAGTTGGTGCTCATCCCGACCGCGAGCTCCTTGGTCGGCAGCACAGCGGGCGTCCACTCGACGGTGTGGATCTTGGCCATGACGTGGCCGTTGACGAGCCGGGCGGTGTGGAACAGCTGGTCGGTGGACCAGTCCGGGTGGCCCCTGCCGTAGCGCTTCCCGGTGCACGGGTCGACGCCGCTGGCCAGCAGGTCGGCGATCCGGTTGTGGTTGCGCGCGAACAGGGTGTGCAGCACCGAGCGGCCGACCCACCAGTTCTGGGTGGCCCCGCTCAGCTCGCGGCCCGAGTCGTCCAGCGGCAGCCGCCCGCCGGGCAGGTGCAGGTGCCCGCCGGGCAGGAACTCGCCGGTGGCGGGGTCGGTACGCAGGAGGTCCTGGCGGGCCTGGTCGTTGCCGTACACCTGGTTGCCGCGCCACCACGCCGTCGAGGAGTTGCGGTAGGTCTGCATCCCAGGGGTCGGGGCGACGTCCTTCTGAGTGCGCCGGAACACCAGCGCGTCCTGGCCGTAGCGCACCCGGAACGGATCGTCCTCGGCCAGCGGCACGACGATCGGGTCCTCCGCGGTCAGCTCGGACTCGCGGTGGCGGATCCAGCCCTCGAGCATGAACTGGATCCACGAGATGGCCAGCTGGTTGAGGAACGGGGCCTTGGTCTGCTCGCCGGAGCAGGCCAGGAACGCCCGCGAGACCGTGCGCACGTCGGGCAGGTCGGCGTCGGCGGAGCGGTCCCGTCGCACGGTGGCGACCGGGTCCTTGCCCTGCCAGGAGACGCGCGACCCGGCGGCGCCCTCGCGCGGGTCGTCGGTGGTCCAGGTGCCGTCCGCGGTCGGGAACCGGTGGGCGTACCAGGGCTTCACCTGGCCGCGCGGCTGGTCGTCGACGAGGGTGCCTGGGGCTTCGGTGGACTGCAGCGTGTTCGCGTTCATCCAGTTGCGGATGCCGCCGATCTTGAGGTCCTTGCGGATGTCGCCCTTCTCCAGCTTCGGCCAGTCGATCCACGCCTGGGGGATCCCGCAGCGGGTCTCGAAGCGCAGGACCGCGTCCATCAGCGGACTCACCGCCGCCCCGGCGACCCCGCGCGAGGTCCCGCGCAGCCGCAGCGACCAGTGCTGCCCGGGCAGCGGCTGGATGTCCTGCGGCTCGCGCAGGAAGCGCTCGGGTGGCTCCTGGATCCGGGCCAGGTCGAACGGCTCGGTGGGCGGTGGCGAGTCGGCCAGCGCGGTGCGCGCGTTGCGCTGGGCGTGGGCGAGCAGCAGGCCCCAGTCCTCCTGCTCGGGGTTCGCCGCGACCGCGCTGGTGAGCGCCGCGACCGCATCGTCGTAGCGCGCCTGCAGGAAGGCCACGAGTCCGGTCAGGTGGGCGGTGCGCCCGTCGTCGTCGGGCTGGCCGGACAGCGCCGCGAGGGTGTCGGCGGCGATCTGCAGGTCGTCGGGCATCCCGGTGCGCAGGTGATCGAAGGCGAGGCTTCGAGAAGCCTCCACGCTCTGGAGCTTCATGCGCGGGAAGTTACTCCGGCGCGGTGGGCGGCGGGAGTGCCTTTCCGGGCACATCGCAGGTCCGGTCGGGCCGTCCGGCGGGTGCGCTCGGGTGGGTTCCCGGGGCGGTGTCGCGCTACCCCGGCTGCTCACCCGGGCGGTGTCGCGCTACCCGGGCTGCTCGCCGGGGCGGTGTCGCGCTACCCGGGCTGCTCGCCGGGGCGGTGTCGCGCTACCCCGGCTGCTCACCTGGGTAGACCACCCCCACCTGGCGGCGGATCTCGTCCAGGGTCTCCATCACCGACACCGTGTGCGACCAGGGGAGCAGCTCGCTCTGCTGGCGGCCCTCGACGATGCAGCGGGCCGCCTCGGCGACCTGGTACTGGAAGCCGCCCTCGACCGGGTGCTCGAACGTCCACGGGTCGTTGGTGCCGACGGTCACCCGGAACGAGGTGGGCTGGTAGAACTGCCGCTCGATCTCGATGCGCCCTCGCGTGCCGAGCACCGCGCCCGTGGTGGGGGTGGCCGACCACAGGGTGGTGTGCAGGCTGGCCTGCACCCGCTGGCCGAAGCCGAGCGCGATGCTGATCTGCCCGTCGACGCCGGTCGGGGTCAGCGAGCCCACCGCGCTGATCCGGTCCGGGCGGCCGAACAGGCTCTGCGCGAAGCTGACCGGGTAGACGCCCAGGTCCAGCAGCGCGCCGCCGGCCAGGTCGGGATTGTGCAGGCGATGGGTCAGGGCAAGCCCGCTCGTGTCGTGGCCATGGTCGGCGATGAAGCCGACGGGGTCGCCGATCTCGCCGCGGGCGACCACCTCGTGCAGCGCGCGGACGTGCGGCAGGAACCGGGTCCACATGGCCTCCATGGCGAAGACGCCGGCCTGCTGCGCCGCGTCCAGCACCCGCCGTGCCTGGGTGGCGTCCTGCGTGAACGCCTTCTCCACCAGGACGTGCTTGCCCGCCTCGATCGCCAGCAGCGCGTGCCGGGCGTGCTCGGAGTGCGGGCTGGCGACGTAGACCGCCTGCACGTCGGGGTCGGCCACCAGCGCCTCGTAGCTGTCGTGGACGTGCTGCACCCCGAACTCGTCGGCGTACTCCTGCGCGCGCCGGGCCGAGCGGGAGCCGACCGCGACGATGGTGCCGCGGGTGTGCCCCAGGACCGCCCGGCCGAACGTGCGCGCGATGCCGCCGGGCGCCAGCACCCCCCAGCGCACAGGCGGGGCGGACCGGGGATCGGCGGTCGCGGACATGACCCGACCCTAGAGGCCGGGTGCCGCACGAGCCGAGGAATCGGATGGTCAGCCCTCGGGCCATCCGATGGCCCCTGGACTGGCAACCGGGGGGCACGCGGTGGCAGGAGGGGCCGGCAGCGGGCGGGGGCAATACGTTTCCCCCATGCCCAGCGCCGCCCTCCCGCCCATCGCCGGCATCCACACCGACCCCGAACCGCCGCCGATTCCGCCGTTCGTGCGCAAGCTGGACGCCATCGCGGTCGGTGGCATCGGGTACCGGGCGCTGCGCCGGTACTCGGTGGCCAAGGTCGGGCTGCTCGCCAACGGCACCGCGTACTACCTGTTCCTGGCGCTGTTCTCGATCCTCGCGTTCGCCTTCGGCATCGCCGCCCTGCTGGGCGCGGACTGGATGGCACAGTGGCTGACCGACGCCCTGGAGCAGGCGCTGCCCGGCGTGATCGGCGAGCAGGGGATCGACCCGGCGGCGCTGAAGGCGACCGGGGCGACCGCCGGAGTCCTGGGTCTGCTCGTGCTGCTCTACTCCGGGACCGGCGCGGTCAGCGGCGCGGCCGCCTCGATGCACCTCATCTACGGCGCGCCCCCGGACCCGCGCAACTTCGTGCTGGGCAAGGTCCGCGCGGGGGCCATCCTGGTCGCGGTCGGCCCGTTCATCGCCTTGTCGTTCGTGACCGTCGAGGTCGCCCGGCAGCTGTTGGGCGTGCCGTGGCCGGGCTACCTGCTGGGGCTCGGGGTGGACTTCCTGATCTTGTGGCTGCTCCTGGGGATCCTGGGCGGCATCCGCCCCGAGCCGTTCCCACGCAAGGTCGCGGCGGGGGTCGGCGCCGTCGGGATGGCCCTGGTCAAGACGCTGCTCGGCGCGATCATGGCCTGGGCGCTGGACAAGCCCCAGTACGGCGTCTTCGCCGCCCCGCTGGCCATTCTCCTGATCCTGCAGCTGTTCTCGCTCGTGCTGTACCTGAGCGCGTGCCTGGCGGCGGGGATCAGCGACAAGGACGTGCCGATCGAGGAGTTCATGCCGGGCGCGGAGCCGGTCGAGGCGGTCGCGGCCGAGGGCGAGGCGGTCGAGGAGGAGCCCGGGCCGGCGGCGCCCGAGTCGGTCTAGAGCTGGAACTCCACCCAGAGCGGGAAGTGGTCGGAGACCCGCCAGGACAGCTCGTTGGTGCTCATGCCCTGGAAGACGTAGGGCCGGAAGTCGATGCCGCCGGCGTGCCCGGTGTAGGTGAGCCCGGCCAGCCGCGAGCCGCCCGCCGGGGTCGTGAACCAGGCGATCTGGTCGTAGAAGTGGTGTGCCTTGTCGTTGTCGAACACCGTGCGCGGCACCTCGTTCAGCGCGGCCGGCGGCCACAGCCCCGTGCTCAGGAACGCCTCGTACAGGGGGTCGCCGACCCGGTCGAGGTTGAAGTCGCCGAGCACCAGCAGGTTGTCGTTCCAGTCGTCGGGGCGGTCGGCCCAGTCGCGCATCCAGCCCGCGAAGCTCGTGACCTCGCCGAGCCGGGCGGCGGTCCCGTCGCCCCAGATCATGTGGACGGTGGCCAGGATGAACTCGACGTCCCCGCGGGTGAAGCTGGCCAGATACGGGGAGCGGGCGAACTGGGCGGTGCCCGCGCTCGGGGGCAGCACGATCTCGCCGACCAGCCCCGACGGGGCGACCCGGCGCGTGTCGTAGAGGTAGACCAGCCGCTCCCCGTTGCCCGCGTCGCCCTCGGTGACGTCGGAGCTGATCACGTGCCAGTCGGGGCCGAGCTGCTCCAGCAGGGCGCGCAGCGCGCCGGTCCGTCGGCGGGTCTCCTGCACCGCGACGACATCGAAGCACTCGATCACCGCGCGGATGCAGGCGATCGCGTGCCAGTCCCGCTTGGGCGAGTCGGTCGGGCGGGCCACCCAGGTCGGGGTGACGCCGGCGAAGGCGCGCAGGTTCCAGGTGCCGATCAGCAGGTTGTCGTCGGCGCGCGGCGGGACGAGCGCGTGCACGGCGTCGGAGAGGCGGCCGACATCGGCGGTCACCTCGGGAGGTGGGGCGAGCACCGGCATCGGAACCTCCGTGAGGGGCGCCTCCATGATGCGCCCGACCCTGCCCCGAACGTCTGGTGGCGCAGCGGCGCCCCGGCCCCGTGTGGGGGACCGGGGCGCCGCTGCGACTGCGCGCGAACCGCTACTTCACGTCGAAGCGGTCCAGCTCCATGACCTTCGTCCACGCCTTGGCGAAGTCCGCCACCAGCTTCTGCGTGGCGTCGTCGGCGCCGTAGACCTCGGCGAGCGCGCGCAGCTGCGAGTTCGAGGCGAACACCAGGTCCGCGCGGCTGGCGGTCCAGCGCTGCTGGCCGGTCGCCGCGTCCTTGCCCGCGAACGTCTCCTCGTCCGCGTCGACCGCCGACCAGCGGATCGCCGGGTCGAGCAGGGTGACGAAGAAGTCGTTGCTCAGGACGCCCGGCCGGTCGGTGAACACGCCCGCGGTCGAGCCGCCGGTGTTCGCGCCCAGCACGCGCAGCCCGCCGATCAGGACGGTCAGCTCGGGCGCGGTCAGGGTCAGCAGCTGGGCCCGGTCGACCAGCTGCTGCTCGGTCGGCCGCGAGCCGCCCTTGCCCAGGTGGTTGCGGAACCCGTCGGTCTGCGGCTCCAGCACCGAGAAGCTGAACACGTCGGTCTGCTCCTGGGTGGCGTCGGTGCGCCCCGGGGTGAACCCGACGCTGACCTCGACGCCGGCGTCGAGGGCCGCCTTCTCGACCGCCGCGGTGCCGCCGAGCACGATCAGGTCGGCCATCGAGACCTGCGCGCCGCCGCGGGCGTTGAACTGCGACGCGACGCCTTCCAGCGTGCGCAGCACGCCGGCCAGCGCCTCGGGCTCGTTGACCTCCCAGCCGCTCTGCGGCGCCAGCCGGATGCGCGCCCCGTTGGCGCCACCGCGCTTGTCGGTGCCGCGGAAGGTGGAGGCCGAGGCCCACGCGGTGCGGACCAGCTCGGCCACCGAGAGCCCGCTGCCCAGCACCAGCTCCTTGAGCGCGGCGACGTCGGCGTCGGACAGCGCCGGGCCGGTGGCGGTGGGCACCGGGTCCTGCCAGATGAGCTCCTCGGCCGGGACCTCCGGGCCCAGGTAGCGGGCGACCGGACCCATGTCGCGGTGCGTCAGCTTGAACCAGGCGCGCGCGAACGCGTCCGAGAGCTCCTCGGGATGCTCGTAGAACCGCCGGGAGATCGCCTCGTAGACCGGGTCCATCCGCAGCGCGAGATCAGTGGTCAGCATGACCGGGGTGTGCGACTTCGACGGGTCGTGCGCGTCGGGCACGGTCCCCTGAGCGGCCGGCGAGGTCGGCACCCACTGCCAGGCACCTGCCGGGCTCTTGGTCAGATCCCAGTCGTAGCCGAACAGCGTGTCGAAGAAGCTGGAGTCCCACGCGGTCGGCGTCGGGGTCCAGGCGCCCTCCAGGCCGCTGGTGATCGTGTCCCCGCCCTTGCCCGAGCCGTGCGCGTTGCGCCAGCCGAGGCCGACCTCCTGCAGCGGCGCGGCCTCCGGCTCGACGCCGACGTTGCTGGCCGCAGCCGCCCCGTGGGTCTTGCCGAACGTGTGGCCGCCGGCGATCAGGGCGACGGTCTCCTCGTCGTTCATCGCCATCCGGGCGAACGTCTCGCGGATGTCCTTGGCGGCCTCCAGGGCGCTGGGCACGCCGTTGGGGCCCTCGGGGTTGACGTAGATCAGGCCCATCTGGACCGCGGCCAGCGGGTTGTCCAGCTTGCGCGCCCCGGTGTAGCGGGTGTCGCCCAGCCAGGTGTCCTCGGTGCCCCAGTTGACCTCCTCGGGCTCCCAGACGTCCTCGCGGCCACCGCCGAAGCCGAACGTCTTCAGGCCCATGGTCTCCAGGGCGACGTTGCCGGTCAGCACCATGAGGTCGCCCCAGGACAGCGCGCGGCCGTACTTCTTCTTGACCGGCCACAGCAGGCGCCGGGCCTTGTCCAGGTTGGCGTTGTCCGGCCAGCTGTTCAGCGGGGCGAACCGCTGCTCGCCGGCACCGGCGCCGCCGCGGCCGTCGTGGGTCCGGTAGGTGCCCGCGGCGTGCCAGGCCATCCGGATGAACAGCGGGCCGTAGTTGCCGTAGTCGGCCGGCCACCAGTCCTGGGAGGTGGTCATGACCTCGCGGATGTCGGCCTTGACCGCGGCCAGGTCCAGGGCGCTGAAGGCCGCGGCGTAGTCGAAGCCCTCGCCCATCGGGTCGCCCTCGTGGGGGTTCTGGTGCAGGACGCGGATGTCCAGCCGGTTGGGCCACCAGTCCCGGTTGGAGCGGGCCGCCATGTCGGCCCGGTGGGAGTGCGGATCGAGGGTCTGGTGCTCGCCCTCGCGAGGCTCGGTGGTGCCTTGGGCTCCCCCGGCTGCCGGGTTGGTGGTCTGGTCTGCCATCTGATCTCTCTCTGGTGAGGCCGTCCGCTCGGCACGGACGGCACGGTGTTCAGGATTCAGGACGTGGGGTGGGCGTGGAGGTCGCGGCTGGCGGTGGCCAGGCACTCGGGGCAGACTCCCCAGTACGTGATCTCGGCCTCGTCGATCGCGTAGCCGTGGTGGTCGGAGGGGGCCAGGCAGGGCGCGGGACCGATCGAGCAGTCGATGTCGGTGACCGTGCCGCACGAGCGGCAGATCAGGTGGTGGTGGTTGTCGGCCACCCGGGCCTCGAACAGCGCGGGCGAGCCGGCCGGCTGGATCCGGCGTAGCAGGCCCACGTCGATCAGCGTGTTCAGCGCGTCGTAGACCGCTTGCAGCGACACGGACCCGAGCTGGGTGCGCACCGCCGTCGCCACCGCGTCGGCGGTCAGGTGCTCACCCTCGCCGACTGCCTTCAGCACCGCGATCCGCTGGCCGGTCACCCGCAGACCCCGCTCACGCAGGGCGCCGACCGGGTCAGTGAGCATGTCCACCATTGTACTATCTGGAATAGTTCCAGGAAAAGAGGGACTCCGGAGTGCGTCAGCCGTGACCGCCCCCGAGCCGGCCCTCAGTGGGCTGCGGGGGCGGCGGTGAAGCGATCGATGGTCTCGGCGATGACGTCGTCCAGGCGCTCGTCGAGCGCGACCGTGAACCGCTCCAGCAGGGTCACCAGCGCGCCGACGTCCTCGGCGGGCCAGTCGGTCAGCAGCCGGTCCAGAGCGTAGGTGCGCGCCCCGACCAGCTGCTCGGCCAGGCGCTGCCCGACCTCGGTGAGCTCGACCGTCGTGCGGCGTCGATCCTCGGGGTCGGTGCCACGGATGAGCAGCCCGGCGACCTCGGTCTCGGAGAGCAGCCGGCTGGCGCTGGAGTGCTCCAGGGTCAGCGCGGCGGCGACGTCCTTGACCGTGATGGGCCGGTGTCCCCTCCCTTGACCCAGGTCGGCGATGGCCATGCAGGCCAGGGCCTTGGCCGCGTCGATGCCGTGCTCCAGACCGGGCACCGGCAGCCCGGTGACCTCGGGCAGGGTCACGCAGCGCCGCATCGCCAGCAGGGCGTGGTCGAGCCGGGTCAGCGCTCGCGGGTCGTGCTCGGTCATCGGAGACCCTCCTCCCGAGGGATGTTCACGCGCCCTCGGGCGCTCGGTCCGGCCGGGGCGCAGATGTGCCCATCGCCACACGGGTGGGATTTTGCATGTGTCACACATGGATCTAGCCTTGCGCCCATTGTATGCATGACACATGAGTTCTTGAGGAGACTGACATGGGGCGCTTGTCCCGATGGGCCGTGCGGCGACCGCTGTGGGCCATCGCCGTCTGGGTGCTGATGGCCGCCATGATCGGCGGCATCGCCGCGATGTGGGGCGGCACCTACAACGACTCGTTCGAGCTGCCGGACACCGAGTCCACCGCCGCCCAGGAGCTGCTGGCCACCGTGCCCGGCGTCTCCGACGGGCTGTCCACCGCGACCGCGAAGGTGGTCTGGGGCGGCGAGGCCGGCGACGCGACCGATCCGGGCGTCCAGGCTCAGGTGAACGATCTGCTGACCGAGATCGCGGCGATCCCCTCGGTCGCGTGCATCGTGACCCCGTACGGCCAGCCGCTGGGCGACCAGTGCCCGCAGACCGCAGGTGAGGGCGCTCCGGATGCGGCCACGGGTGCGGACTCGGGTGCCGCCGCCCAGCCACCCGCCGGGACCGCCGCCGAGCTCCCCGCCGAGACCGCCGCCGTGCTGGCCGGTCTGGGTGCCTCGGGGATCAGCGTCGACGGCTCGGTGGGCTACGCCACCGTCGCGTTCGGCACCGCCCCGCAGGACCTGCCGCTGGCCGACGCCCGCGCGGTCCTGGACGCGGTCGAGGCCGCCAACGGCGTGAACGGCCTGGCCGTGGGCGCCTCGGGCCAGGCCCTGGAGATGGCCTCCGCGGAGCCGCCGAGCAGCGAGGGCATCGGCGTGACAGTCGCCCTGGTGATCCTCATGTTCGCGTTCGGCTCGGTCGTCGGAGCGGTCCTCCCGGTCGGCCTGGCGCTGCTCTCGCTGGGGGTGGGCCAGGCGCTGGTGCTCGTCACCGCGAACTTCCTGGACGTGGCGACGTTCGCCCCGACCTTGGCCGCGATGATCGGCCTGGGCGTCGGCATCGACTACGCGCTGTTCGTGGTCAACCGGTTCAAGCAGGCCCTGGACGCCGGCAGCGAGCCGAAGGCCGCGGCCTTGGAGTCGGTGCGCACGGCCGGCCGCTCGGTGCTGTTCGCGGCGATCACCGTCATCATCGCCCTGGGCGGGCTGTTCGTGATCGGGATCAACTTCTTCAACGGCCTGGCCGTGGCCGCCGCCGCGACCGTGCTCATGATGATGATCGGCGCGACGTTCCTGCTGCCCGCGGTGCTCTCGCTGCTGGGTCGCCGGGTGTTCGCCCTGCGCCTGCCGTGGGCCCGCAAGGCGCCCAAGCACGACCCACACGGCTCCGGCTTCGCCCGCTACGGCGCCTGGCTGCAGCGGAACTTCCGCTGGGTCGGCGCCGGAGCCCTGATCGCGCTGCTGGTCGTCGCGATCCCGATGACCGCCATGCGGCTGGGCTTCACCGACGACGGCGGCCGGGTGGCCGGCAGCCCGCAGCGGATCGCGTACGACCTGACCGCCGAGGCGTTCGGCCCGGGCGTCAACGGACCGTTCGTGGTCGCGGTGCAGACCCCGACCCCGGGTGACGACGAGGCCGTCAACCAGCTGGTGGGCGCTCTGTCGGCCGACCCGGGCGTGGCCGCGGCGCTCGCCCTGCCGATGAGCGACGACGCGACCGTGACCGCCATCCAGGTCGTTCCGACGACCAGCCCGCAGGACGAGGCGACCGCCGAGCTGCTGGACCGGATGCGCACCGACATCATCCCGCCGGTCGAGCAGTCCACCGGGATCACCGCCCACGTCGGCGGCACCCAGGCGATCACCACGGACTTCACCGAGGTGCTCACCGACGCGCTGCCACTGTTCCTGCTGGTGGTTCTGGGCTTCGGGTTCCTCGTGCTGGTGGTGCTCTTCCGCAGCATCCTCGTGCCGCTGACCGGCGTGGTCACCAGCCTGCTGTCCCTCGGGGCTGCGGTCGGCGTGACGGTCGCGGTGTTCCAGTGGGGCTGGTTCGCCGACCTCGTGGGGGTCAGCAGCACCGGGCCGATCATGCCGTTCCTGCCGATCATGGTGTTCGCGATCCTGTTCGGGCTGTCGATGGACTACCAGGTGTTCCTGGTCAGCCGCATGCAGGAGGAGTGGCTGCACACCGGCGACAACGTCAAGGCCGTGCGGCGCGGGCTGGCCGGCTCCGGCCGGGTGGTCGGGCTGGCGGCGGCGATCATGGTCAGCGTGTTCGGCGCGTTCGTGCTGGGCAACGACTCCACGATCAAGCTGTTCGGGCTCTCGCTGGCCACGGCCGTCCTGTTCGACGCGTTCATCGTCCGGCTGGTCATCGTGCCCTCGGTGATGTACCAGCTGGGTCGCGCGAACTGGTGGCTGCCCGGCTGGCTGGACCGGATCCTGCCGAACGTCTCGGTGGAGTCCGCCGACGAGCTGGCGATCGAGGCCGGCGAGATCGACGACATCCCCGACCCGGAGGTGCCGGTCAGTCCCCGGTCGGGGGTGCCATCGTGAGTCGGACGTTGGGCTGCTCGCCGTCGATGCCGGGCAGGACCGTGACGTCGTCCACCGTCAGGCGCAGCGCCTCGCCGATCGAGGCGATGCCCACGTCGCCCACCGCGTGCGGACCCGCGCCCAGCAGCACCGGAGCCACGTAGGCCACGACCTCGTCGACCAGCCCGGCCCGCAGGAACGCCGCAGCCAGCGTCGGCCCGCCCTCCAGCAGGATGTGCCGCTGCCCGCGGGCGAACAGCGCGGAAAGCGCCGCCGCCGGGTCGTGGGTGCGCAGCACCAGGGTGGGCGCGGCGTCGTCGAGCACTCGGGCGCCCGGGGGCAGCTCGCGCAGCCCCATCACCGCGCGTAGCGGCTGGTGGGGCCGGGGCTGGCCGGCCTCGTCGCGGACGGTGAGCGCCGGGTCGTCGGCGGCGACCGTGCCGGTGCCGACCAGCATCGTGTCGCACCCCGCCCGCAGCCGATGGGCGTCGCGCCGAGCGGCGGTCGAGCTGATCCAGCGGCTGGACCCGTCCGCGGCGGCCACCCGCCCGTCCAGCGAGGCGGCGACCTTCCAGCTGACCAGCGGACGCCCGTGGGCCAGCCCGAAGAGCCAGGCCCGGTTCAGCGCGGTGGCCTCGCCCGCCAGCAGTCCCGACTCCACCTGCACGCCCGCCGCGGTCAGGGCCTGCGCGCCGCCGGCCGCCACCGGGTTCGGATCGGGCAGCGCGAAGACGACGCGGGACACCCCGGCCTCGACCAGCGCGGCGGCGCAGGGCCCGGTGCGCCCGGTGTGGTTGCAGGGCTCGAGGGTGACGACCGCCGTCGACCCGGCCGCGGCAGCCCCCGCGCGGGCCAGCGCGTCGGCCTCCGCGTGCGGCGTGCCCGCGCCCCGGTGGCAGCCCTCGGCGATCACCGACCCGTCCGGGGCCAGCAGCACCGCGCCCACCCGCGGGTTCGGTCCCAGCGGCACCCCCGGGGTCGCGGCCAGCACCAGGGCGCGGCGCATCGCGGCCAGCTCGGAGTGGGCGTCGGCCATCGGGGGCTCCTCAGGGCCGTGCGGGGCGGAATCGGATCGTGGGACGTGATCGAGTGGATCGTGGGGACGTGATCGCGTCGCCCAGCCAATCACGCGCACCGCGCTGCACCCCAACCGCGCGGGCCGCCGCCACCCTGGTCTCGTCAGCATCGACGTGGCGCCCGAGTGCCGGCGTGGCCGGGCCCCGGGCCCCTCGGCCCCCGTAGGGTCTGGCCTGGCGAGTCCCTGGAGGTGACCGATGAGCGACGCGGCGCTGACGCTGCTGACCCTCGGCGTGGTGGTCGTCCTCTTCGTGTCCAACGTCGTGCCCGTCGAGATCACCGCGGTGGGCTCCGCGCTGGCGCTCTACGGCCTGGGGATCGTGACCCTGCCCGAGGCGTTCGCCGGGTTCTCCGACCCGGCTGTCATCCTGATCGCCGGCCTGTTCGTGGTCAGCGAAGGGCTGGACGCCACCGGTGTGACCACGTGGCTGGGCCAATCGGTGGTCGCCCGGGCCGGCGCGAGTCAGCGGCGGCTGCTGTTCCTGCTCATGTTCCTGGCCGCGATGATGACCGCGGTCATCGGCCTGAACGGGACGGTCGCCGCGATGCTGCCGATGGCGGTCGTGGTCGCGATGCGCCGCAAGCTGCTGCCCTCGCGGCTGCTCATGCCCCTGGCGTTCGCCGGCGCGGCCGGGCAGCTGCTGCTGCTGACCGGCAGCCCGGTGAACGTCATCATCTCCGAGGCGGCCCGGGAGAGCTCGGGCAGCGCGTTCGCGTTCGCGGAGTTCGCGTGGGTCGGCCTGCCCGCCGTCGTCGGCACGATCGCGATCGTCCTGCTGTTCGGCGAGCGGCTCGTGCCCACCCGGAGCAGCAGCATCACCCCACCGGACCTCAGCGGCTTCGCGGCGACGGTCGTGCAGGACTACGGCCTGACCGACATGGCCCACCTGCAGGTCAAGCCCGGCTCGCCGCTCCTGGGCCAGTCACGGCACGTCGACGCCCTGCACGAGTACCCCGGAATCCGGCTGGTCACCGTGATCGACGCGACGACCGGTCAGCCGGCGCCGGACGGGACGATCGGCGAGGGCGACCGGCTCACGGTCGTCGGCGACCATCACGAGCGCGACAAGTTCGCCCGCGACTTCGACCTGGAGATCACTCTGATCGCGGCCACCGGCGACCACACCGGAGCGATCCTGTCCCCGACCGCGGGCGTCGCCGAGATCGTGGTGCCGCCGCGCTCCGGCCTGGCCGGGCGCACCATCCGGACCAGCGACGTGGCCGGCGGACTGGTGGTGCTGGGCATCTCCCGGCAGGGCCGGGACCTCGGCGCCGGCCCGGTCGAGCTGCACGTCGGCGACACCCTGCTGATCCGCGGGTCGTGGGCGCTGCTGGACGAGGCCGCCGCCCGGCACGACGTGCTGGTCGTGGACCACCCGGACATGATCCGCCGGCAGGCCGTCCCGCTGAGCCAGCGCAGCGGCCGGGCGCTGACGGTCCTGGGGGTCATGGTGGTGCTGCTGGCCAGCGGGCTGATCCCGCCGGCGGTGACCGCGCTGCTGGCCGCCGGGGCGATGATCCTGCTGCGCGTGGTCAGCGTCGAGCAGGCCTACCGCGGCATCAACTGGACGACCGTCCTGCTGATCGCGGGCATGATGCCGATGTCCACGGCGATCACGAAGTCGGGTGCGGGCGAGATGATCGCCACCCGAATCGTCGATGCGGTGGGTCAATACGGCCCCACCGCCCTGATCGCGGGGCTGTTCGCGATCACCGTGGTCTTCGGTCAGCTGATCTCCAACACGGCCACCGCCCTGGTGATGATCCCGATCGGCATCTCGGCCGCCCAGCAGCTGGACATCTCGTCGCGGCCGGTCCTGATGAGCCTGTGCGTGGGCGCCACGGTCGCGTTCCTCACTCCGGTCGCGACCCCGGCCAACATGATGGTGATGGCCCCGGCCGGCTACCGGTTCGGCGACTACTGGAAGCTCGGGCTGCCGCTGGCCGCCCTGTTCGGCGTCATCGCGATCCTGGTGGTCCCCCTGATCTGGTCCTTCTGATCGGCCTGCCCGCTCCACCCCCGACCCGCCCGCCTACTGCGGGGCGGCGTCCCATGACGGATCGGTGTGGATCTCGACGTTGATCCACAGCAGCCGGCCGGGCCGCGCCAGCTCCTCCATGAGGCGCCGGCGCACGAGGTCGGCGTGCCCGACGGTCCACGGCCCGTCCGCGGCGACCAGGAAGTCCAGCTCCAGATACACCTTGCGGCCCAGCTTGCCGATCCGCAGATCCGGCTCGGGCAGCCCGAACTCGTCGCGCACCTTCGCGACCGCGGCGTCCACCGGGTCGGTGATGCTGACATCGGGCCGTCCCTCCAACAGCTCGCGGAACGCCCCCCGCAGCATCCGCAGCGGCTCGGGCAGCACGAGGCAGGCGGCCAGCAGCACCAGCAGCGGGTCGACGTACGGGGCGGCACCGGCCCACGCCGAGCGCTCCAGGGCCAGCGCGCCGGCGAACCCCACGGTCATCGCCACGCCGAGCACCACGCTGGCCCGCCACTGCATCACCTCGGCGGCGACCAGGTCGGAGTCGCCGGCCCACCCGGCCAGCAGCCGGTGGACGCCCACGCAGACCACCAGCGTCAGCACCGAATAGAGCAATGCCGACCCGACGTTGGCCGCGCTGCCGCCGTCGAGGATCACCCGGATCGCGTCGAGCACCGCGTATCCGAACGTGGCGACCAGCACCAGCGCCTGGACCGCGACCATGAGCGGGGCCAGCGCCTCCCGGCCGAAGGGGTAGCTGGGCGTCGGCCCTCGCTCGACGAGCGCGGCGATCCGCAGACCCAGCCATGACAGGGCCACCCCGACGAGCGCGAACAGCCCGTCGAACAGGATCACCATCGAGGACGCCCAGAGCCCCCAGGCCACGCCGACGCCGGCCAGCACCCCGGCGGTGGCCCCGGAGACGCGCAGCGCCCGCGCCTCCCGGGCGACCGGGTCGGGGTCCCGAGCGGAGCCCGAAGGGCTGCCCGGATCGGAGCCCGGAGCGCTGCCCGGATCGGAGCCCGGAGCGGAGCCCGGATCGGAGCCCGGAGCGCTGCCCGGATCGGGCGCGGACTCGGGCGCGGACTCGGGCGGGGTGCGGACCATGACCCCAGATCACACCACGGCGACCGAGCGCAGTGTCGGCTGCCAGGCAGCGGCGCCCGTCGCGGATCACCCCACCGAGCCGACAACCCGCCCGTCGCCCCCGGACGCCGGTAGCCTGCCCGCTGTGAGCGAGGAGGGCGGGCCGCGGGGCCGTCGCGGCCGCCGCCAGGGCATGCGCCGCGCGGTCGGGGATGCCCTGGACGCCACGGTCGGCCGGGTCGGCGCCACGATGGGCGAGGCCGCGATGGACGTCACCCAGGCCACCGCCCAGCAGGTCATCGAGGACCTCGAGCCCTACCTGATCGAGGAGGCCGTGCCCCGGCTGGTCGAGGGGCTGACCCCCTACCTCGCCGAGGAGGTGGTCCCCGAGATCCTGGCCGCGGTGCACGACCACCTGGTCAGCACCACCGTGCCCGAGGTGGTCGACGGGGTCACCGATCACCTGGTGGACGTGACCGTCCCCCGGGTACTCACCGGGGTCACCCCGGCGCTGGTCGAGGAGCTGCTGCCCCGGATCCTGGAGGACCTGCGGCCCTACCTGGTCGAGGACCTCGTCCCGCATGTGGTCGACGCGCTGATGCCGCACCTGGAGACCGAGGTTGCCCCGCGGCTGATCGACGCGCTCATGCCCAAGATCCGCGACGAGGTCGCCCCGCAGCTCGTGGACGCCCTGATGCCCAAGATCCGCGCGGAGATCGTGCCCACGGTGATGGACGACATCATCGACGACCCTCGGGTCCGCGATCTGATCCGCGAGCAGAGCGCGGGACTGTTCCTGGACGCGATGGAGTCCCTGCGCGAGAACCTCGCCGACACCGACAACCTGCTGGAGGGGTTCGGCCGGCGGATCACCGGCCGCCGCCCCCGCCCGCATCCCGAGCCGGCCCGGGAGGTGGTCGCCTCGGCCACGGGCAAGCAGGGCCAGGGGCTGACCCTGCGGATGTCGCGGCAGAGCCTGGCTCAGCGCCGGCGCACCTGGAAGACCTCGGCGATGCCGCCGGTCGCCCCGGGCCGCGAGCACGCGCACGCCGGGGCCGTGACCCGGTCGCTCGCGCTGGGCGTGGACCTGCTGCTCGTGGGCGTCGCCTCCACGCAGGGGCTGTCCGCGCTGCTGGACCTGACCGCGAGCCTGTTCGGGTCGGTGCCGCGCGGTCTGGCCACCGTCCTGACCGGGATGGCGTTCGGGCTGCTTCCGCTCTATCTGTGCGTGGCCTGGTGGTTCTTCGGGCGCACCCTGGGCTCGTGGCTGCTGGGCCTGCGGGTCTGCACGCCGGACGGGCTGAACCCCACGTTCCCACGCGCGGTCGTCCGGGCGGTGCTGCTCTCGTTCCTGATGCCCGTGTGGATCGCCACCGGGCTGATGACCCCGTTCGACGCGCGGCGCCGGCACGGTCTGGACATGCTCCTGCACACGGAGGTCCGCTACGTGGTCCCGGCGATCCAGCAGCGCCGCTACCTGCGCGAGGCCGCTCAAGAGGAAGCCCAGGAGGCGACCCAGGCCGGGTAGGCGTGCCGGGAGGCCGGTCCTGTCCCCGTTGCCCATGGCGGGGCTAGCCCGCCGATAACGAGCTGACCTGCCTGCGATGCCGGAGCGGTCCTGCCCGCGGTGGCCGGTAGTGTCGATCGGGACGTGCTTTCGATGGTCTGGCAGGAGCGCCATGTCGACTGATTCGCCCACCTCTGCTCGCGTCCAGGCCGTCGCCGGCGCCGCCCGCGCCGCGACGATCCCCGCGATCCCGCCCGGGACGATCCTGTTCCACGCGGGCTTCCACAAGACTGGGACGACCGCCCTGCAGTCGGCGCTGGCCAGCTCGCGCGAGGCACTTCTGGACGCGGGGGTGCGCTACCCGGGCGAGCTGCGCTCCCACCACCGGGCCGCGATGGCGGTGACGGAGCGGACCTGGGGCTGGGGCAAGCGGGGCGGCCGAGCGCCCCGGGCCGCCTATTGGACCGATCTGAGCGCGGAGACGCGCCGGCACCGAGGGCGGGCGATCATCTCCAGCGAGGCGTTCTCGCTGGCCAAGGGCGCGGCGGTGGACCGGGTCATCGAGGACTTGGGCGCTGACCGCCTGCACGCGATCTTCACTCTGCGCCCGTTCGCCAAGCTGCTCGCGTCGTCCTACCAGCAGTACCTCAAGTACGGGCTCGCGGTGCCCTATGCCGAGTGGCTCGAGGCGGTGTTCGCCGATCCGCCGAGCTGCCCCCCGTCGCCGAACTTCTGGAAGCGCAACGACCACGCGAAGGTCATCAAGGGCTGGAGCGACCGGCTGGGCGCGGACCGGGTGACCCTGGTGGTGGTCGACGACCGTGACCGCTCGATGCTGTTCCGCACCTTCGAGGACCTGCTCGGCATCGACCGAGGCCTGCTCGTCCCGGACCCCAGCATCAGTGCGGGCAACCGGTCGATGACTGCGGCCGAGGCCGAGCTGCTGCGCCGGATCAACGCCTCGGGCGTGAATGCCTGGGACTGGCCGGACTACGAGAGCGCCGTCCGTCGCGGGGCGATCATGCGCATGGTCGAGGCGCGGCGGCCGGGGCCGGACGAGCCGATGCTCGCGACCCCGGCCTGGGCGGTCCAGGCCGCGCAGGAGTTCGGTGCGAGGACCGCGGAGCGGGTCGCGCAGCTCGGCGTGCGGGTGATCGGCGATCAGGCCTCCCTGAGCGACGGGATCCCGGCGGGCGAGCCCACCACCGAGGGAGTGCTGCTGCCGGTGGAGGCGGCCGTGGAGGCGGTGCTGGGCGTGCTGGACGACCGGGTGGCCGAGGCCGAGCTCAAGCGGCAGCTCGGCGACGCCAAGCAGGCGGCCAAGGAGGACATCGGTGCCCGGGAGGCAGCGGCCCTGTTGCGGGTCCGCGTCAGCGCGGCGGCCCGGCGGCGCATCGGCTCGCGGCGCCGCTCGGCCAAAGGTGGGGGACGGTCGAGCTCGGCTCGCTGAGTGGCCCCGTGGGATCATGCTCCGGTGGTCGCGGGTGAGCGGTCCGCGCGACCGCGCTTCGCGGTCGCGCGGACCGTGCCTCTGCTCGCGGCGCTGGCCCTTGCGGTGGGCGGCTGCAGTGCCTCGTCGTCCGACGCCGCGCTCTCCGACGCCGCGCTGATCCGTGCCACGCCCGGGCCGTCCGCTCCCGGGCCGTCCGCCCCCGGGCCGTCCGCCCCCGGGCCGTCCGCCCCCGGCGCGACCCCGCCCACCGGGCCAGGCCCGGCCTCGGCCGCTCCCACCGGACCCGGCTCGACGGGTCCGGATGCCAGCTCCGACCTGCCCCGTCCGCCCAGTCCCATTGCTTCTTCGGTCTCGACCATGCCTGACCACCCCACCACCAGCCTGGCGTGCGTCCGTGAGCTGCCCAAGGCGGTGCGCATCGGCCAGACCATGCTGGTCACCACGACCGGAGTCTCGCGGGTGCGTGAGTGGCTGGCCCAGGGCTGGATCGCCGGGATCCTGGTCAACGGTCGGCTCAGTGCTCCGACCGCGACCGCTCTGCGCGCGGCCACGTCGGATCGCGCCAACCGCTACGGCGCCCTGCTGGCCGCTGACGAGGAGGGCGGCGGCGTCCAGCGGTACGCCGGACTCATCGGCTCGATCCCGTCCGAGCAGCGCCTGGGGTGGTCGATGACCTCGCAGCAGGTGGAGCAGCTGTGGACCCGGCACGCGGCCGCGCTGGCCGAGTGGGGCGTGGACCTCGTCCTGGCGCCCGTGGTGGATGTGGGACACGGCCCGGGGATCGGGTCGCGCTCGTACTCCTCGACCCCGGGGGTGGTGGCCGAGTACGGCCGGGCCGCCGCCCAGGGGATCGCGCAGGCGGGGCTGCTGCCGGTTCTCAAGCACTTCCCCGGCCATGGGCGGGCCTCGGGGGACTCGCACGACGCGGCGGTCACCGGACCGGAGCTGGGCACTCTGCGCACGGTCGACCTCGTCCCGTACAAGCGCATCCTGGCCACGGGTCCGGAGGTGGGCGTGCTGGTCGGTCACACGACCGTCCCAGGGTTGACCGCCAAGCCCGGCAGCCAGTCCCCCCGGGTGATCGACGGCCTGCTGCGCGACCGTCTGGGCTTCGACGGCCTGGTGGTCAGCGACGCCCTCGGCATGGCCGCGGCCGGCCAGCCCACTCAAGGCGACGCGCTGGTCGGTTTCCTGGCCGCCGGCGGCGACCTGGGGATCGTCGGGCCCTACGGCTCGGTGCAGGGCCGCGCGGCGGTGGTCGAGGCCCTGGCCGACGGCGACCTGTCCTGGGATCGGGTGGACCAGGCGGCGGCCCGGGTCCTGGCGGTCAAGGGCCTGGACCCGTGCGCGCTGGCGGCTGGCGAGCGCGCCGGCACGCAGGCCGGGAAGCGGGGCCGAGGCGGCGGGCACGCGAGCTCCACCGCGGACCCCGAGACCCCCGGCGACGCCGGGCTGCCGCCCGATCCACCCGTGGTGAACCCCTCCGAAGCGCCCTGACCGGGAATCGCCAGCGTGACGGTCGGGCAGAATGTCCGCGTGCTGAAGGGCTTGCCGGACTCGTTGGACGCGCGGGGGACGCGCCTGCGCTGGTGGTTCGCCACGCGCGGATTCGCCTTGCTCGTGGCCGGGCTGATGATGCTGCACCAGGACTGGAAGCACCTCTTCGACGACCTCGACGTGTACGCCCGCTGGGGGCTGGAGCTGGCCCAGGGCCGGGTCCCTTACGAGGACCCGATGTGGCAGTACCCGCCGCTGGCCGCGTTCGTGTTCGGGGGAATCGGCCTGCTGGGGTCGAAGCCCTGGATGTTCGCGATCCTGTTCGTGCTGGTGGACGTGGCGATCAGCGTGCTGCTGGCCCGCGACGCTCGCCAGCACGGCCGCTGGCAGGGCTTCGCGGTGTGGCTGGCCGCGCCGATCCTGATCGGGCCGATCATGTACGGCCGCTACGACGTGATCCCCACCGTGTTCGCGTTGGGCGGGCTGCTGGCGATGGCCGCGCCGGTGACGGCCGGGGTGATCCTGGCGATCGGCGGCGGACTGAAGGTGTGGCCGGCGGTGATGGGCCTGGCGATCAGTCAGCGCTCGTGGCTGCGCGGGGCGCTGGGCGCGGGCGTGACCGGGGTGGTCATCATCGCGGTGTCGGCATGGGTGTTCCCGGGGATCATCGCGGGCTTCGTGGACAACGGCGAGGCCCGCGGCCTGCAGACGGAGTCGGTCGCGGCGCTGCCGTTCGTGTGGGCACGCATGTTCGTGGCCAACGACGTGATCCCGGAGGAGTTCCGGTACGGCTCCTCGGAGGTCGGGCACCCGCTGGCCGACCAGGTCGCCGCGCTGCTGGTGCCGCTCACCCTGGTCGGTCTGCTGGTGCTGATCGTCGTGCGCCTCATCGGCCGCCTGGACCGGGTCCCGCCGGCGGACATCGCGTTCGTCGCGATCCTGTGGCTGATGGCCACGTCGCGGGTGCTCAGCCCGCAGTACAACGTGTGGCTGGTCGGCATGGCCGCGCTGGTCTGGGCGCTCGGCTCGGCCCGGATGCGCCGGGCGACCGTCCCGGTGGCCGTCACGGCGGTGACCGCCCAGGCGCTTTACCCGTTCTGCTACGTGGACATCATCGACGGCGGCTTCGTCGGGGTGGCCGTCCAGACCGTTCGGATCTTCGCTCTGGTCGCCTCGCTCGTGATGGCCGTGCGCATCCTTCGAGACGAGATGCGGGAGCCCGGCTCCCGGGTCGAGCCCGGCGACGGATCGTCGACCCAGGCGCGTATCGCCTGACCCGGCATCACCGGGCGCTGAGCGCCTCGCGCGCATCCCCTGGATCGTCCGGGGCCTCGTGCGCCGGGGGGTAGGGTCGCCCGAGACCACACCCCGGGAGGGCCCGTGAACCGCACCCGTCTCCTCGTCGTCGCCACCGCGATCGGTGCCCTGGCCCTGTCGGCGTGCTCGCCCAGCGAGCCGGAGGCCGACGCCCCGAGCCCGACCGCGTCGAAGACCTGCACCAAGGACAGCCTGACCACCCTCTCGCCCGGCAAGCTCACGATCGCCACCGGCGACCCGGCCTACGAGCCTTGGGTGATGAACGACGATCCGGCGTCCGGTGAGGGCTTCGAGGCGGCCGTCGCCTACGCCGCGGCCGCGCAGCTGGGCTACGCCCACGGCGACGTCACCTGGGTGCGCACGACCTTCGACGGCGCGATCGCCCCGGGCCCCAAGACCTTCGACTGGAACATCCAGCAGTTCTCGATCAGCGACGAGCGCAAGAAGGCGGTCGACCTGTCCACGCCGTACTACGACGTCACCCAGGCGATCGTCTCCTACCAGGGCTCCCCGATCGAGGGCGCGACCTCGGTCGCGGACCTCAAGTCCGCCAAGCTGGGCGCGGCCTTGGGGTCCACCTCGCTGGACGTCGCCGAGGAGGTCATCGCCCCGGACAAGCAGGTCTCCACGTTCAACGACAACGCCGCGGGCGTCTCGGCGCTGAAGAACAAGCAGGTCGACGGCCTGGTCGTGGACCTGCCGACCGCGTTCTACCTGGTCCAGGCCGAGATCGACGGCGGCGTCATCGTCGGGCAGGTGCCGGTGCCCGAGGGCCAACAGGCCGAGCAGCTGGGCATCCTGCTGGCCAAGGACAGCCCGCTGACCGCGTGCACCAGCCAAGCCGTGGACGAGCTGAGCGCCGACGGGACGCTGACCCACCTGGAGCAGAAGTGGCTGGCCACCGAGGCCGACGCCCCGATGCTCGCCCAGTAGCCGGCGAGCTCGCCCAGCCGCCCATGCGCTCGCCCCGTCTGAGCTCGCCCCGCCCGCGCCCGCCCCACCCGCGCCCGCCCCACCCGCGCACGCCCCAGAGCAGCTCGCCCAGCACCCGATGAGGCACGCATCGGCCGGTGTGGCCACCCCCAGCCCGGAGGAGGTGCGCCGGCGCGCGGTCCGGCGGCGCCAGGCGCGGCGTCGGGCCACGATCGCCACCGTCTCGACGGTGGTGGTGCTCGGCGCGCTCGCGGTCGCGGTGCTCACCTCGCCGGGCTGGCCGGTCGTCGCGCAGACGTTCTTCGACATCGGCTACGGCCTGGACGTCCTGCCCAAGGTCTTCCAGGGCCTTCTGCTCAACATTCGGCTGACCCTGATCGCCTCGGCCTGCATCGCCGTCATCGGCCTGGCCCTGGCCCTGGTGCGCACCTCGCGGGCGCCGGCGCTGGCGCCGCTGCGCATCCTGGCCACGGTCTACGTGGACCTGTTCCGCGGCGTGCCGACCCTGTTGGTGATCCTGCTGGTCGGCTTCGGGGTGCCGGCGCTCGGTCTGTCGGGCGTCACCACGTCGGTGGTCATCCTGGGCACTGCCGCGGTCGTGCTCACCTACTCGGCGTACGTGGCCGAGGTGCTGCGCAGCGGCATCCTGTCGGTGCATCCCAGCCAGGTGGCCTCGGCGCGCTCGCTGGGCCTGACCACCGGCCAGGCGATGCGCCACGTCGTGCTGCCGCAGGGCGTGCGCCGGGTGGTGCCGCCGCTGCTCAACGACTTCGTGTCCCTGCTCAAGGACACCGGCCTCATCTCGGTGCTCGGCGTCGTGGACGCGATCCGGGCCGCGCAGATCGAGGCGTCCCGCTCGTTCAACTACACCCCGTACGTGGTCGCCGCCGTGCTGTTCCTGATGCTCACCGTGCCGCTGACCCGGTTCACCGACCGGGTGCTGGCCCGCCACATCGCCCGGCAGAACGCCCAGGTGGGCGGATGAGGACGCGGCGCTCCAGGGCCCAGGAGCTGCCGCGCGTGGCAGGCGCTCCGGTGCTCGAGGTTCACGAGGTGGTCAAGTCTTTTGGTGCCGAGCGGGTGCTGCGCGGGGTGTCCCTGCGGGTCCCGGAGCACTCGGTGACCGTGCTGATCGGCGCCTCCGGCTCGGGCAAGTCGACGCTGCTGCGCTGCGTGAACCTGCTCACCCGCGTCGACGACGGGGTCATCCGGCTGGACGGCTGGGACATCACCGACCCGCTGGTCGACCCCGACCGGGTGCGCCGGCAGGTCGGCATGGTCTTCCAGTCGTTCAACCTGTTCCCGCATCTGAGCGTCCTGGACAACGTGACCCTGGCGCCGCGCCGGGTGCACGGGATCGCCACCGCGAGGGCCGAGGCGGACGGCCGGGCGCTGCTGGAGCGGTTCGGCCTGGCTGACAAGGCCGACCAGTACCCCGACCGGCTGTCCGGCGGCCAGCAGCAGCGGGTCGCCATCGTGCGCTCGCTGGCCGTGGCGCCCCGGCTCATGCTCATGGACGAGGTCACCTCGGCGTTGGACCCGGCGCTGGTCAACGAGGTGCTGGCGACCGTCCGCGACCTCAAGGGCGAGGGGATGACCATGGTCATCGCGACCCACGAGATGGGCTTCGCCGCCCAGGTCGCCGACGAGGTCTGCTTCCTGGAGGCCGGCCGGATCCTGGAGCGCGGCATACCCGACCAGGTGCTGCACGACCCCGTGGAGCCGGCCACCCGGGACTTCCTGCGCCGGGTCCACGAGGCCGGCCGGCTCTAGGCGGGCCGGTCGAGGGGGCCGGCTTCGGCACTCAGGAGCGTGCGGGCTCCAGCTCCTCGCTGGTGTCGGCCACGGCCGGCGCTGGATCGGTCGGCGCTGGATCGGCGGGATCGACCGGAGCCGTCCGCCGCGCAGACCCGGCCTGCTCCAGAGCCCAGTCGTCCAGGTCGATCCAGGCAGTGCGATCGCGGTGCTCGGCCCAGTACACGCGCGCCCGCACGAGCACCAGGACGGCCATCGCCAGGGTGAGCAGCGTCAGCGGTCCGGGGATCCCGGGCAGGAACCGGCTGGCCCCGGCTGTGGCGGTCGGCGCGTCCGCCCCCTTCGCCTGCTTGCCGGTCACCGTCTGGGCCGCCGGTGCCGTGCCCACCTCGGGCAGCGGCTGCACGGTCCGGTCGAACGTGGGTGCGGCGGCGATCGACGAGGGCAGCTGGCCCACCGGCTGGAGGTTGGCCCGATTGGCGAACCCCCAGTTCAGCAAGGCCTCGCCGGTCCGGTAGGTGTTGCCGCCGATGTGGAACATCGTGGCGATCAGCCGGTGCCCGTCGCGCTCGGCCGCGGTGACGAGGGTGTTGCCGGCCTTGCTGGTGTAGCCGGACTTGCCGCCCATGGTGCCCTCGAAGCCGACGCGCCACAGGGTCCGGTCGAGGTTGTAGATCGGGTAGATGACCCGATCGCCCTTCTTGGTCTGCTTGCCCGGGAAGTCGACCTGCTTGAGCATCAGCACGCTGGCGATGTCCGGGTTGGCGAACGCCTCGCGGCCCACCAGAGCCATGTCCCGCGCTGTCGTGTACTGGCCCGGCTCGTCC
Source organism: uncultured Bifidobacteriaceae bacterium (assembly GCA_964418695.1). Taxonomy (GTDB): domain Bacteria; phylum Actinomycetota; class Actinomycetes; order S36-B12; family CAIYMF01; genus Prado023. The sequence continues at coordinate 40,531 of CAYQMN010000009.1, forward strand.
AGCCCGCTGGGCGTCTTCACCACGGTCCGGGTCGCGCCGAGCCGCTTGGCCTCCTCGTTCATCTGCTTCACGGTCGCCTCGATGCCTCCGTTCGCCCGGGCCAGCGCGTTGGCCGCGTCGTTGGCGCTGGGCAGCAGGGCGGCGTGCGCGAGGTCGGCGACGTTGTAGGTCAGGCCCTTGTACATGACGACCCGGTTGCCCTCGGCCACCTCGTCGGCGGGCACCGCACGGTAGGGCTGATCCAGGGCCAGCCGGGGCAGCACCGTGACCGCGGTGAGCAGCTTGAGGGTCGAGGCCGGGCGCACCAGCAGGTCGGGGTTGTGCTGGGCGAGGATCTCGCCGGTGTCCAGGTCGGCGATCACCCAGGCGTCGGCGGCCACCGGCGGCGGGGCGACCGAGCCGGAGCGGGCCCGCAGGTCCACGGTGGCGGGGATGTTCTTGCGACTCACCGGATCGGGCTGGGCCGAGGCGCTCGCGTCGGTGCTGGCCCCGGGCGAGGCCGCAGCCCTGGTCGGGGCAGCCGAGGGCGATGCGCTGGGTGCGGCACTGGCCGCAGCCGAGCCTGCCCCGGACTGGGTCGCGAACGTTCCAGGGCTCGTCGGCTGGACCGGCGTGGCGGCGGCGGGGTGGGTCGGAGCCGGGTTCGGAGTGGCGTTGTCCTGGGCGGACGCAGCCGACCCTGGGACGACCAGACACGCGGTCAATGCGAGCGCGGCCAGCGCGCGGGAAGAGGCACCCATATCGGGTGACAGGCTAAGCGCCTCGCCGCCCCCGGCCGGGGCGCCACGCGGTCCCGCTGTCGGGACCTCTCGGCGGGTGGCCTGAACCCGGGCGAACTGGGGCGAATGTGGGCGATGTGGGTGACCTGGGCGTGTCGGCGTTTCGCGCGAGGCCCGTTCGCTGGTTCGATTGCGTGACGTGTTGGCCTGAAGGAGGGACCCGCAGATGCGCCGGATCGCTGCGATCGTGGGGTTCTTGATGCTCCTGGAAGGGGCGCTCCTCGCGCCGGCTGCCCTCGCGCCGGCTGCTGTCGCGGCTGCGGGCCGGCCGGCGACTCTGGACGTGCGCGCGCGGATGCTGGAGTCCGGCCGGATCCTGCTGGAGGTGACCAGCGACGCCAGGTCGGTCCTCGTCGTGTGGCGCACCGCGGCCGGTTCGAGCCAGGCCGCGATCATGCTCCCGCGCGCGGGTCGAGTGGCCGGGTTGGTGCCCAAGGGCTCGACGAAGATCACTGCGAAGGCTCGAGCGACGGCCAGCCGGCGCGAGAGCGCCACGATCAAGGTCAGGGTCGCCCCGGTCAGGAAGCCCCCGAAGCCCCTGAAGACCTCGAAGGCCTCCACAACCGCGAAGGCCTCCAAGCCCACCACGAGCAAGACCAGCGTGCGCAAGCCCTCCGACAACACGGTCGTCCCCGCCAGCTCGGGGACCGGCCGGCGCATCATCTGGTCCAAGTCGCGCAACCGGGTCTGGCTGATGAGCGGGGACCGGTCGGTCGCGCGGACCTTCCCCGTCACCGACCGCGACGACCTGACGCCCGTCGGCACGTACCGGGTGCAGGGCAGCCGTCCGGTGAGCTACTCCATCGACGAGCACGGGCGCGCGTGGCGTCTGGACCACTTCGTCCGCTTCCGCAAGCGGTGCGCCGCGTGCGCGTGGATCGGCTTCCACGCGATCCCCGTCAGTGGAGCCGGCAAGCTGATCCAGCCGGTCTCGGATCTGGGGACCAACCGGCACACCTCACACGGGTGCCTGCGCTTGGAGAGCGCGGACGCCCGCTACCTCTACGGCTTCGCCGGGCCGGGAACCAAGGTCGTCGTGGTGGCCTGACGCGCCGCCGTCCCCAGGAGCGCCGGCACGGGGCAGACTGCCCGACCGGACCTCCCTGAGCGCCTGTTCGTGCAGTCGCGCATCCCTTGGCAGGGCCCGGCCACCGGAGCATGCTGGGGCTCTGGCTGCGTGCCCAGGAGGTTGGTCCATGCGCGAGTTCGAACCAGTGCTGTCCGCTGACCCCGCACCGCGGGCCCGGACCGAGCGAGGCCGCGGCGTGGACGCGCTGCTCGGGCAGGCCGCCGCCCAAGGCAAGGTGGGAGCCCTCGGGCCCACCGGGATGCTCAAGCTGCAGCGGGAGGTCGGCAACGCCGGCGCCTCGGCCCTGATGGAGCACGAGGAGGAGCGCTCGCCCGTGCACGACGTGGTCGGCTCGGGTGGGGAGCCGCTGAGCAAGGACGTCCGCACCGACATGGAGTCCCGGCTCGGACACGACTTCTCCGACGTGCGCGTGCACAGCGACTCCGCGGCGCACGACTCCGCGCAGGCGGTCTCCGCGCGCGCCTACACGGTCGGCTCCCATGTGGTCTTCCAGCGTGACGCCTACGACCCCGGCTCGCCGGAGGGACAGCACACGCTGGCCCACGAGCTGGCCCATGTGGTGCAGCAGCGGTCCGGCCCGGTCGAGGGCCAGGACGCGAGCGGCGGCATCCGGGTCAGCGACCCGGGCGACCGGCACGAGCGGGAGGCCGTGCAGGCCGCCGACGCCGCGATGGCCGGCCAGGCGCCGACCGTGGCCGGCTCGGGCTCCGCGGGTGTGCAGCGCGAGGAGGAGGGGGCCGAGGAGGAGGCGTCCGAGTCGCCGGCCGTCCAGACCTACGTGCAGCGCCACGAGTCGGGCGAGGACGAGTCGTCGCAGTCTCCGGCCGTGCAGAGCTTCGTGCAGCGCGAGGAGGAGGGGGCCGAGGAGGAGGCGTCCGAGTCGCCCGCCGTCCAGACCTACGTGCAGCGCGAGGACGAAGCGCCCGAGGAGGAGATGTCCGAGTCGCCCGCGGTCCAGACGCACGTCCAGCGCGAGGAGGAGGGCGACGAGGCTGAAGGCGAGGAGTGAGCAAGAGCCCAGGTGAAGCTCTGACGCAGACCGCCCGGCGGGACTCGCGACGAGCCGTCCGGTGGTGGCACTGACCCACCCGGTGGCCTCCGCGGCCAGCCACCGCCGCCCAGGCGCGGGCCTGGGGTCGTGCCTGGCCCGTTGTCCCACGCCATCGGCTCTTTCGGCGTTCGGCGGGCCATCGGGGCCGCCTGGCCAGGACTGCCCTATCGCGCACACCGGGGTTCCCCCGTTGCGGCCCCTTTCAGGTGGCAGCCCCACAGGGGAGTTGGGGACGCTGTGCACGGCCAGCAGGTGAGCCCGCAGGAGGAGCCCGATGCCCAACTACCTGTCCCCAGGTGTCTACGTAGAAGAGGTCGAGGCCGGTTCGCGCCCCATCGAGGGTGTCGGGACCGCGGTCGCGGCCTTCATCGGGCTCGCCGAGCGCGGGCCCCTCAACCAGCCCACGCTGGTGACCAACTGGACCCAGTACACCGCCACGTTCGGCGACTTCGTGGCCGGGGCCTACCTGGCCCAGGCCGTGTACGGGTACTTCCTCAACGGCGGTGGCGCGGCGTATGTCGTGCGCATCGGCAACGAGGAGGCCGACGACAGCACGCCGGCGCTGCCCCCGCCCGCCGAGGCGGAGGTGGGCGGCTTCCGGGTCAAGGCGCTGGAGGCCGGCTCCGACATCTCCGTCGAGGTCACCGACGCGCACGGCGAGAACCTGCCTGACGAGAGCTTCCGGCTGGTCGTCTACCGGGGCAACGAGCAGGCCGAGTCCTACGACGTGGTCACGCCGAAGCGGGGCAAGGAGTACCTGGTCACCGCGACCAAGGGCTCCAAGCTGATCGCGGTGGAGCAGGTCGCCGGCGGCGCGGTCGCCCGGCCGGGCAACCAGCGCGTGGGTCTGGCGGTGCCCCCGTCCGCACCGGCCGAGGTCGAGAGCCTCAGCCCGCAGGACTACGTCGGCGACGTCGCCGACCGGACCGGGTTCTCCGGCCTGGAGGCCGTGGACGAGGTCACGATGGTGGCCGTCCCGGACCTGATGGCCGCCTACCAGCAGGGGGCGCTGGACCTGGAGGGCGTCAAGGCCGTCCAGCTGGCGATGATCGCCCACTGCGAGTTGATGGGCGACCGGATCGCCATCCTCGACCCGCCGCCGGGCCTGAGCCCGCAGCAGATCAAGGAGTGGCGCGTCGACACGGCCGGCTACGACTCCAAGTACGCCGCGCTCTACTACCCGTGGGTCAAGGTCTTCGACCCGGCGACCTCGGCGAACATCTTCGTCCCGCCGTCCGGGCACATGGCCGGCATCTGGGCCCGCACCGACGACACCCGCGGCGTGCACAAGGCGCCGGCCAACGAGGTGGTGCGCGGCGCGATCGCACTGGAGGTCCAGCTCACCAAGGGCGAGCACGACCAGCTCAACCCGGTCGGGATCAACTGCGTGCGGACGTTCCCCGGCCGCGGGATCCGCGTGTGGGGTGCGCGCACCCTGAGCAGCGACCCGGCGTGGCGCTACCTGAACGTCCGCCGACTGTTCAACTACCTGGAGGAGTCGGTCCTCAACGGCACCCAGTGGGTCGTGTTCGAGCCGAACGACGACGCCCTGTGGGCGCGCATCCGGCGCACGATCAGCGCGTTCCTCGTCAACGAGTGGCGCAAGGGAGCTCTGTTCGGGCTCACCCCGGACGAGGCGTTCTACGTCAAGTGCGACCGCGAGACCAACCCCGCGGAGGCGATCGACGCGGGCATGGTCACCTGCGAGATCGGCATCGCTCCGGTGAAGCCCGCCGAGTTCGTCATCTTCCGGCTCGCCCAGTTCTCGGGCGGCACGAGCCTGGTCAACGAGTAGGAGAGTGAGGGGCGATGCCCAGTTGGGGTGACGGCGATTCCGCGGTAGGCCATTCCTTCGGAGTGGAGTTCGACGGGATCCAGATCAAGGCGATCACCGAGGTGACCGGCCTGAAGATGGAGCAGGACGTCATCGAGCTCAAGCAGAACATGGCCGATGGCAAGTACCAGATCAAGAAGCTCCCGGGTCGGTACAAGGCGGGCGAGGTCACCTTGACCCGGCCGCTCACCGACGACGCCAGCTTCGACAAGTGGATGCAGGACTCCCGCCTCGGGAAGATGACGGGGGTCCGCAAGGGCGCCACCATCACGATCTTCGACTACGAAGGCCAGCCGGTGAAGAAGTACAACCTCACCAATGCGTGGCCCAAGAGCCTGGAGCTCAGCACTCTCAAGGCCGGGGACACCAGCGTCCTGACCGAGAAGCTGTCCATCGTGTACGAGACCATGGAACCTGAGTGATGCGCAGGTCGCTCAACGTCGTCGACCCCTCGGGGGGTCTCCCCGAAGGGGTCGACCAGGCTGAGCAGGCGCCCGAGGCGTCGACCCTGCAGACCGAGTTCGCGTTCACGCTGCCGCGCGGGTTCGTCGACGAGTCCGGGACGGTCCACCGCACCGGGCACATGCGCCTGGCGACCGCGCGCGACGAGCTGGTGCCGCTGCGTGACGACCGGGTCCGGGAGAACCCCGCGTACCTGACCGTGGTCCTGCTGGGCCGGGTCATCACCGACCTGGGCACGCTGCGCCGGGTGGACGCCTCCGTGGTCGAGGAGATGTTCGCCTCCGACCTGGCGTTCCTGCAGGACTTCTACCGGCGGATCAACGCCGAGGGGCACACCCTCGCGGCGGTGACCTGCCCCGAGTGCCATCACGGGTTCGCCGTGGATGTGGGCGGCGGGCGCCTGGGGGAATCGTGACGTACGCGGCCGATCGGCTCTGGTCGGAGGTCGCGTACGTGGCGCACAACCTGCACTGGCCGCTGGACGAGATTCTCGACTTGGAGCATCCGGATCGCCAGCGGTTCGTGGCGGAGATCGCCCGCCTCAACGAGGCGGCAGGACGGTGAGGCGATGGGACTGTGGGGATGGCTGACCGGGGAGCGGGCGACGTCGCGCGACGTGTCCGCTTCAGCGCGTGCTGCCCTCCCGGCCGGCCCAGCCCCGGCTGAGTCCCCGGCTTCCTCGACAGGGGGGGTGGTTCCGGGGGATTCGGGGGCCGTGAGCTCGGTCGGTGACTCGAGCCCGGTCTGGGCTCCGGCTTCGGCTCGACCCGCCGCGCCCGCCGATCCCGGGTGGCGTGCGTTGGCCCCCGTGCAGCGCGCGGTGGTCGCCCCCACGCTGGTCAGCGGCCCGGCCTCGTTCGAGTCGCGGTTGGCCACGCGGGCGAACCCGGGATTCCTGCGCCCGCTGGCCCACGCGGTCGATCCCAGCGTCCCGGCCGGGGTGATGCACGGGCTGCTCCAGCCGGCCGGCGAGCCGCAGGCGCTGCCGATGGACGCCGCGCCCGACATCCCCCAGGGCCCGGACTCCGTCCAGCGCCAGTCGGTCACCCACTTCGCGGACCCGACCCGCCCGGTCCAGCGACTCACCAGCGCCAGCGCACCCGCCGGGCTCGCCCGCCCGATGCCCGTGGTCGAGGCGCCGCGTGTGCCGAGCCCGCCGGCGGCGCCCAGTGCTCCCGAGCCGGCCGACGCGCCGGCGGCGTCGGATCAGACCGCGCAGGGACCGACAGCCGACCCCGCTGCACCGACGCCCGACCCGGCTGAGCGGCCGTTGATCGGCCAGTCGCAGCGGGGCGACCAGGCGCCCGCGGCGCTGGACGCCGGGCAGGGTCCGGGCGGTTCCCCGGCGTCTGCGCCGGCCGGTCCCCCGATAGGCCCACGAGATGCCGGGTCGGCGTCCGAGCCGATCCGCGAGGCGCCGGGCGCCCGGGAGTCGTCCGGTCGCGGGTCGTCAGCGGGTGCGCCGCCGGCCTCACCCGGCGGGCTGCCCTCGGTGCAGCTGCTCGGCGAGTCTGGCCCGATCACCGCGAGCGCTGCGTCGGCTGCCCCGCTCCCGCATGCGCCGGGGGAGGGCGCGGCCTTCGAGGCCGTCGCCACCACGGGGGCGCAGACCGAGGGCCTGGAGGTGGTGCCCCTGGCCCAGCCGGGTCGCCCGCCCGAGCCGTCCATGCCGTCCCGAGGGGCCGGCACCCCGACCGACGCGAGCGGACCGCCCGCGGTGCAGCGGCAGGTCGGCGACGCAGGGACACCGGGTGCGGCGACGGGTGCAGGTCCGTCGGCGGACGCGAGCCCTCCGGCGCAGACCGCCTCTCCGACAGAGACCGCCTCTCCGACAGACACAGCCTCTCCGATAGACACAGCCAGCGCGGCGGTGCCCCCGGGCCCCGCGCATCAGGGGGGGCACGAGACCACGGCCGGGGAGCCGGGTGCACCCTCCCCGGTCGCGGCGGGGGAGTCGGTCCCGACGCCACCGGCGCCCCCCGCCGCCGGATCCCCCGCGCCGGGCGAGTCCGCAGCAGCCGGGGCGCCCGGGAGCGCGCAGGCTGCGGATGCTCCCCTGCTCGGGGAGCGTCCTGCACTGGGTTCCGCCCTGGCCGGTGACGCGCCCGCACCAGTCCAGCGCGAGGCCGCCGCGGAGCCGATCGGGGGGGCGGGAACCGGCCACGCGACCACGCCGAGCCCCACGACGGCATCGAGCCGCGAGGCGCCCTCGCTGCCCTCCTTCGCGCTCCCGCCGTCCGCCCCCGCGTCGCCGCTGCGGCTGGGTCTCGGGGCGCCGATGCATCAGCTCCCACCGACCGCCGGCGGGCAGGTCCAGCGTTCCGTGGGCAACGACCAGCTGCTCGCCGCGCTCCAACGGGCCTCCGATCCGACACCCACCGTGAGTGCCTCGGCCGGGCAGCCGGGAGGACCGGCCCGGCAGCCGGCCGAGGCCGGGGTCGCCCAACCCGCCGTCCCGACTGGCGAGACGGCCGGGCCTGGGACCACCGGGCCTGGGACCACCGGGCCCGGGACGACCGAGTCCGGGACGACTGAGTCCGGGACGACCGAGTCCGGGACCGCCACGGCCGACTCTCAGGCGGCCGATGCCGGCCCGCCCGACCCGACGCGCGACTCCGCGCTCCCGACAGATGCCGGCCCCTGGTCACCCTCTGCCGAGGAGGCCGCCGCGGACCCCGGGGTGCCGCTCACGCCATGGCCGCCGGCCCCGCTGGTCGCCCGGCTGCCCGCCGACGAGGGCGAGTCCCTGCCGCTGACGCCCTGGCGCGGCCTCGCTGCGATGCACGACGCTGGTGGCCCGCCCAGCGTGCCGCCGGTCGCGGTCCCTGCCACGCCGTTCCCCGCGACCAGCCCCTTGCCCGCCGCGCCCGGAGGTGGCTCAGCGGTCTCGGGCTCCCGCTCGCGTCCGGCACCCGGGTCGGGCGCGTCGACCGGGTCCGGCGGTCACGCGGGAAGCGCCGGAGCGGCGGCGGTCCAGCGGTCCTCGGTCGGCCAGGGGGCGGGCCCGGTCGGCCGAGCAGCCCCAGGCGCAGGCAACCCCGCCGGCCCGGGCCACAGCCCGCCCGGGGCACCGGGCCTGCCCCGGACCCAGCCGGTCCAGCACCTGCAGGGGGGGCCAGGTGGCCCGGGTGGTCAGGGTGGCCCGAGCGGCACGAGCATCCCGGCGTCGGGCCCGAGCGGCACGAGCACCTCGGCGTCGAGCGCCGCGATGAGCGCCGCCCCCGGCGCGCCGTCCCCGCCCGGACTCGGCGCCCACGAGCCACCGACCCGGCCCGCCGACCCGACGGGCTCGACCAGCCCAGCGCCGGGCTACCCGACAGACTCGCCCGGCCTGGCGCCCGGGCACTCGACGGGCTCGGCGTCCTCCGCTCGCCTGCCGGCGGCGCTCCAGCGCGTCCCGGCGTTGCCGATCGAGATGCTGGGCCTGCAGCGCTCACCCACGTCGAGCGCGCCCACGAGCAGCGGGCCGGCGTCGTCCGGAGCGCCCGCGACCGCATCGCCCAGCGGGCCGATGCCGCGCGGCACAAGCGATCTGCCATCACTGCCCACGAGCGGCGGATTCGGCTGGTCGCCGCTCACCGTCGCGGGCGGACAGAGCCCGGCGACGGGCTGGGGGGTCGCGGCTGCGGCGGATTCTACGGGGCCAGCCACGCCGACCAGCGGCGCGTCAGGAAGCCCGTCCACCCTGGGCGCCGGGCGGGCAAGCGTGCAGCGCGCGTGGTCACCGTCGCCGTCCACCGGGGCCACTCCCGACTCCGCCCTGCGCCGAGCCGCGGCCGGACCAGCCGCGGTCGCAACGCAGTTCTCGCCGATGTCCTCCCCGCCGACGCCCACGTCGATGCCGTCGACTCCGCTCTCGGCCACGGGACCCAGGACCACGTCACCCTCCGCCCCAGCCTTGCCCACGATCGCCCGCTCCGCACCCGACGCCGGGTCGATGGCGGTGGCCGCCGGGATCGCTCAGCGCGAGGCCGACGGATCGGTGACCTTCGCCCCGCCGCCCGACGTGCAGCGCGCCCCCGCGGGCGCCTCCGGCGGACCTCCGCCGCCGACCGTCCAGACCGCACTCGCCGCCCCCGCCCCGCCCGAACCCACTCCCACCCCCACGCCCGCCGAGGGCGCCGCCCCACCGCCCGCGGCACCCTCCGGCGAGGAGCTGGAGCAGCTGGCCATCAAGCTCTACCCGCGGATCGCCCGGCAGCTGCGCATCGAGCTGACCCGTGAGCGGGACCGCCGCGGCACCCTCACGGACTTCAGGCACTAGGAGCGGACATGGCAGCCACCGACGACCCCGCGGTCACCGTCGCTTTCGCGGTCACCGTGGACGGGATCGAGCTGGGCTCGTTCAACTCGTGCGAGGGGCTGGGCATCGAGGTCGTGATCGAGCAGCGGGAGGAGGGCGGCAACAACACGTTCGTGCACCAGCTGCCCACGCGGCTGAAGTACCCGAACATCAAGCTCTCCCGGCCGTTGACGTCGGAGACGGAGAAGGTCGCCAAGTGGTTCCAGAGCATGTCCACCGGAGTCACGCGCAAGACCGGGCAGATCGTGGCCATGCGTGCCGACGGCTCGGTGGTCGCGCGCTGGGGGCTGACCGGCGTGGTGCCCGTGCGGTGGAGCGGGCCGAGCCTGAATCCCGACTCGCCCAAGGTCGCCACCGAGACCATCGAGATCGCGTACCACGGCTTCGCCGAGGTCAAGGGCTCGTAGGAGGCATCACGATGGCCAGCCCGATCGGCTTCTCCGCCACTCCCACCACCGCGTCCGGGGGGAGTGCGGCCCCCAAGCTCGAGCACGCCTATCTGGAGGTCCGCGATCCGCCGGCCAGCGGTCAGACCAACCCGGGCGGGGTGCGCGGCCGGATCGACTTCCAGTTCAACCCCAAGGAGCTGAAGATCGCCAAGACGGCCAAGTGGAAGCGCGAGACCCAGCGCAACAAGAAGTCCAGTGGCGTGCCCGAGTACGGCGGCACCGACCCGATCAAGCTCACCCTGGACATGTTCCTGGACGCCACCGAGAAGATGGACGACGGCGTGGTCAAGACCGTCGAGAAGCTCTTCGAGCTGGTCGTGCCCACCGCCCAGACCCTGTCGGCGGGCAAGGGCATCCCGCCGCTGGTCATCTTCCGGTGGGGCGGCCTGGCCGGCTTCGTGGCGCTGGTCTCCAGCGTGTCGGTCACGTACTCGCTGTTCACGCCCAGCGGGGTGCCGGTGCGCGGCACCGCGCAGGTGACGCTGGAGGAGCTCACCTCGGAGTTCCCGGCCCAGAACCCGACGTCGGGCTCGCAGTACCCCAAGGCCACCCAGATCCTCGTGGAGGGCGACACGCTGCAGAGCCTGGCCAGCCGCGAGTACGGCGACCCCAACCGCTGGCGCGAGCTGGCGGCTGCCAACGGCATCGACGACCCGCTCGCGATCCGGCCCGGGATGACCATCCTGCTGCCCGCCGCAGCCGACCTGAGGAGCCGCTGACGTGCCAGCAGAGACACCCCTCGGGTTCGTCGTCGTCAGTGTCGCGATCAAGGCGAACGGCACGCCGCTGGCCGATGACGTCATGGGCCGGCTCGTCTCGGTGCAGGTGGAGGACAACCGGCAGGTGCCCGACACGTTCGAGCTGCGGTTCCGGGACTCCGAGGGCGTCCTGTACGACAAGTCGGGGCTGAAGCTGGGCGGGGAGTGCGCGGTGGGCGTCTCGGCGGAGGGCTCGACGCCGACCTGGCTGATCACCGGCGAGGTCACGGCCATGGAGACCGAGTTCGACTCCAACGGCACCTGGACCACGGTGCGCGGCTACGACAAGTCGCACCGGCTGATGCGCGGGCGCCGGGTCGAGGTGCACCTGAAGTCCAAGGTGAGCGACGTGGTCAGCGCGGTCGCCTCCCGTGCGGGGCTGTCGGCGGACGTGGCTTCGACCTCGGAGGTCCACGACTGGATCGTGCAGTCCAACATCAGCGACTGGGACTTCCTCGAGGGGCTGTGCCGGGACAACGGGCTGGAGCTCTCGGTGCGCGAGGGCACGCTGCACGCCCAGCCGCCGCCCTCGACCAGCCAGGGGGCCACCCTCGCGATCGAGTACGGCGTCAACATCATCGCCCTGCGCGCGGCGATCACCGCCGCCGAGCACGTGGACAGCGTCGAGGTGCGCACGTGGGATCCCAAGACCAAGGCGGTCCTGGTGGGCACCGGCTCGGCGCAGTCCTCGGAGGGCACCTCGGTAGGCGTGCAGCCCTCGGCCGTGGCCAGGACGTTCAGCCCGCCGCCGATGCGGGTGACCGACGCGCCCTACGCCGCCTCGAAGCCGGGCGTGGACGCGCTGGCCAAGGCGCTGGCGGCTCAGGTGGCCAGCGCGTACACCCAGCTGGAGGCCACGGTGCACGGCAATCCCCTCTACGCCGCCGGGAAGGTGGTCGAGCTCAAGGGGTTCGGCAACCCCTACGACGGCACGTGGGTCATCACCTCGGTGCGCCACGTCGTCGATTCGGGGGCGTACTCCTGCACGCTGACGGTCAGCGGAAGCGAGGACCGCACGCTGTTCGGCCTGGTCAGCGACAACGGCCAGCGCCGGGCGCCGGGCACCGTCGGGGGCCTGGTGCCGGCGATCGTGACCAACAACAACGACCCGGACAAGCTGGGCCGGGTCAAGGTCAAGTTCCCCTGGCTCGACGACAACCTCGAGTCTGACTGGGCCCGCACCCTGCAGATGGGCGGGGGCTCGGGTGGCGGCCTGATGATCCCGGAGGTCGACGACGAGGTGCTGGTCGGCTTCGAGCAGGGGTACATGTCGCGGGCCTTCGTGCTGGGCGGGCTCTACAACGGCAAGGACAAGCCGGTGGCCGGCGACGTGACCGAGTTCGTGGGCGGCGGCAAGGTCAAGGGGCGCACCATCGCCTCGCGGACCAAGCACCGCCTGGAGCTGATGGACGACCCCAGCAAGGACGGGGTGCTGCTGGTCACCGGCGACGGCAACCTCTCGCTGCGCCTGGACAAGAAGGGCACCACCATCCAGATCAAGTCCAACGGCAAGGTGGAGATCTCCGGGGACACCGACCTCTCGCTCAAGGCCGGGGGCAACGCGGTGATCGAGGCGACCGGGAACATGGACCTGAAGGCGAACGGCAACGTCACGGTCAAGGCCTCGGGCAACCTCAAGGCCGAGGCGACCGGCACGTTCGAGGCCTCGGGGATGACCTCCACGGTGAAGGGCCAGACCTCGGCGGAGCTCTCCGGGCTGAACGCCGCGGTCAAGGGCTCGGCGATGGCACAGATCCAGGGCGGGATCGTCAAGATCAACTAGGCACGACCGACGAAGAGGAGGTGGCGGCATGCCACAGCCGGCTGCACGGGTGGGCGACTCCACCGCCTACGGGGGCGCGCTCATGCCTCCGGGGGCGCCGACCGTGCTCATCGGGGGGCGCCCGGCGGCCAACATGCTGACCATGCACGTGGACGTGATCCCGGGCACGCCCGCGCCGCATCCGCCGATGCCCGGGGCGATGCCGGGCTCGCCGACCGTGCTGATCGGCGGCTCCCCCGCGATCCGGATGGGCGACATCTGCCCGTGCGGCGCTGCCATCATCCTCGGCGAGATGACCGTCCTGATCGGGCCCTAGGAGCAGTCATGGCTGAGCAGTTCATCGGAGTGGGGCTGGCGTTCCCGATGGGGGTCGACGCGACCGGCGGGGTGGCGCTCGTGCGCCGGGAGCGCGAGATCGAGGAGAGCATCCGGATCATCCTGGCCACCGCGAAGGGCGAGCGGCCGATGCGCCCGGAGTTCGGCTGCGGCATCCACGACTTCGTCTTCGCGCCCGCGGACGGCTCGACGGCCGGCCAGATCGCCTACGAGGTGCGCACGGCGCTGGAGCGCTGGGAGCCGCGCATCGACATCGAGGTGGTGGCGGTGAGCATGGACTCGGCGACTGAGGGCCTGCTCTACGTGGACGTCCAGTACACGCACCGGGGGACCAACGACAAGCGCAACCTGGTCTTCCCCTTCTACACGATCCCCGCGCACGAGGGGTCCGAGCCGAGCGGAGAGCGCTGATGGGACTGGTCAGCCCGAACCTCGACGACCGTCGTTTCCAGGACCTGGTGGACGACGGCAAGCGCCTGGTGCAGCAGCGCTGTCCGGAGTGGACCGATCACAACGTGCACGATCCCGGCGTCACGCTGATCGAGACGTTCGCGTTCATGACCGACCAGCTGCTGTACCGGCTCAACCGGGTGCCGGACAAGCTGTTCACCACGTTCCTGGACCTGATCGGGGTGCAGCTGCTGCCGCCGGCGGCCGCGCACGCGCCCGTGACGTTCTGGCTCTCCGCGCCGCGGCCCGAGGTGTTCGTCATCGCGGCCGGCACGCAGGTGAGCACGCCGCGGGCGGACATCGACGAGCCGATCACGTTCACCACGACCGCGGACCTGTCGGTGATCGCGGTCTCGCTGGGACTGCTGGGCACGCAGGCCGAGGGAAGCCAGCCCAGGTTCCACGAGGAGGAGCTGGTCACCGGGGCGCGGGTGCCCGCGTTCTCGCACCAGCCGGCCTACGACGACCAGGTTCTGTTCGGGCTGACCGCCGCGGCCCCCTCCAACATCCTGGTGCTGGAGATGGACTGCGCGGTCGAGGGCGTCGGCGTGGATCCGCGCAACCCGCCGCTGGTCTGGGAGGCCTGGACCGCGGGCGGCTGGGTCGGCTGCGACGTCGAGGTCGACGACACCGGCGGGCTGAACAAGCCCGGCCAGGTGGTCCTGCACATCCCCGCCGAGCACGACCTGTCCCCGCTGGGCAAGAAGCGCGCGGGCTGGGTCCGCTGCCGGGTGATCCCGCCGGTCGAGGGGCAGCCGTACTACTCGGCGTCGCCCACGATCGGCTCGGTGCGGGCGTGGACCATCGGCGGGACGGTCGCGGCCACCAACGCCGAGACGATCCGCAACGAGGTCCTCGGCTCGGCAGACGGGGTGCCCGGGCAGGTGCTGAGCCTCTCGCGGGCGCCGGTCGTGGCTGGGCGCGAGCTCGTGGTCGAGGTCTCCGGCGAGGGCCAGTGGGAGACCTGGACGCAGGTGGACACGTTCGCCGACTCCGGCCCGTCGGACCGGCACTTCACGCTGGACCCGGCCACCGGCCAGGTGAGCTTCGGGCCGGCGGTGCGCGAGCCCGACGGCTCGCTGACCCACTTCGGCGCGGTGCCGCGCAAGGGCTCGGTGGTGCGGGTGCCGGAGTACCAGCGCGGCGGCGGGCGGCGCGGGAACGTCTCGCGGGGGGCGCTGTCGGTGCTGCGCACGTCGATCCCGTTCGTGGACCGCTGCGAGAACCGGTTCCCCGCGCAGGGTGGGGTGGACGGGGAGAACGTCGAGGCGGCCAAGGTGCGCGGGCCGCTGTCGCTGCGCACCCGCAACCGGGCGGTGACCGCGGAGGACTACGAGCAGCTGGCCAGGCGCGCGGCCCCCGGGGTGGCCCGGGTCCGGTGCGTCGAGGCGCAGGCGGACGGGACTGCCGGCGGGGTCCGGGTGCTGGTCGTGCCGGACGCCTCGGCCGAGGGTGGGCGGCTGCGCTTCGAGGACCTCGTCCCCTCCGAGGAGATCCTCGAGGCCATCACCACCGACCTGGACAGGCGGCGGGTGATCGGGACGCGGCTGGCGGTGGAGCCGCCCTTCTACCAGGGCATCACGGTGGTGGCGAAGGTGACCGCCCGGCCCCGGGTCGATCCGGCCGACCTGCGCGACCGCGCGCTGGTGGCGCTCTACGAGTACTTCAACCCGCTGACCGGCGGCCAGGACGGCGTCGGCTGGCCGTTCGGGCGGCCGGTCCAGGCCGGCGAGGTGTTCGGCGTGCTGCAGGGGGTGATCGGCACCGAGCTGGTGGACGACGTCCTGCTGTTCGCGGCCGACCCGATCACCGGCGAGCGCAGCGACCCGATCCAGCGCCTGGAGGTCGACAAGAACGCGCTGGTCTTCAGCTTCGAGCACCAGGTCCGCGTGAGCGCGGGGCAGTGACATGCGCGGCCTGATCCCCGGTCTCCCGACGCCCTACCCGCTCGGGCAGATGCTGCCCGCGATCTACCACGGCGACGACTTCGCGCAGCGGTTCACCGCCGGGCTCGACGAGGAGCTGGCCCCGGTGCTCGCCACCCTGGCGAACCTCTCGGCGTACTTCGACCCGCGGACCGCGCCCGAGGACTTCCTGGAGTACCTCGCCGAGTGGCTGGGCATCCGGCTGGAGCCGTCGTGGAGCATGCAGCGGCGCCGCCAGGTGCTGCTGCGCGCGGTGGACATCCACATGTTCCGGGGCACCGCGACCGGCATCCGTGAGGCCGTGTCGCTGGTCCTCGACGCGCCGGTCGAGGTGATCGAGAACGGCGCGGCCACCTGGTCGCAGGCGCCCGGGTCGGACCTGCCCGGCACCGTCGAGCCCGATCTGGTCGTGCGTATCGACGTCGGCGAGCTCTCCGACCTGGAGCGTCGGCGCATCGAGGCGCTCGTCGCCTCGGTCAAGCCCGCGCACGTCCCGCACCGGATCGAGCTCGGCCCGGTGCGCTCGGGCGCCGACCAGAGCCGTTCAGGCTGAGGTCGGGCCGCGCTGTGCACCACGATGAGCCCGTGGCGGATCCGTTGACCAGAAGGGAACCGGGGTGGCCCAGATGAGCGTGTGCGACGAGTGCGGCACCGAGAACGAGGCAGGAGCCCGATTCTGCGGAGACTGCGGGGCGTACCTAGCCTGGTCAGAACCAGCCCCGGAGCCGGAGCTGGAGCCGGAGCCCGCGCCCGTGCCCGTGCCGGAGCCTGAGCCGGAGCCCGTGCCTGAGCCCGCCCCCGCGCCCGAGCCGGAGCCTGAGCCGGAGCCCGTGCCGGAGCCCGAGCCCGAGCCGGAGCCCGAGCCCGAGTCGGAGCCGGAGCCCGAGCCCGTGCCGGAGCCCGAGCCCGAGCCCGAGCCCGAGCCCGCGCCCGCGCCGGAGCCCGAGCCCGAGCCCGCCTCGTCCACGGAGCCCGCCCCCACGCCGGTCGAGCCGGTCGAGACCCCTCCCGAGACCCCTCCCGAGCCGGCGCCCGCCCCCGCGCCGATCCCGACCGAGGCGGCGCCGAAGCCCCCGCCCCCACCTCCGCCTCCGCCCCCTCCGGCACCACCCCAGGAGTCGCCGGAGGAGCTGGCCAAGCGACGTGCCGCCGCCGCGGCCATGCTGCAGAAGACGAAGCCGGCCAAGTCGGCCAAGGCTCAGTCGTCTTCCACGCCCTCGTCAGCGACAGCGCCCGGAGCTGCCGCATCCTCGTCGGCAGCCGGATCAGCCCCCTCCACCGCCCCTGCGCGCCCCCCCGGCGCCGCCCAGCCCAAGGCCGCCCAGCCCAAGGCCGCCCAGCCCAAGGCCGCCCAACCCGGCGCCGCCCAACCCGGCGCTGCGGCTCGCCAGCCGCAGGCCCGCAAGCCCGGCCAGGCGCCCCCTCGGGCGAGCGTCCCGCCGCCCCCCAAGCCCGACGACGAGCCGGAGCCACAGCCGGGCGACCTGATCTGCGGGAAGTGTGGGGCAGGCAACGTCCCGACCCGGAAGTTCTGTCGTCGCTGCGGCAACTCGCTGGAGCAGGCCGTGGTCGCCGCTGCGGTCAGGGTGCCCTGGTACCGGCGGATCTTCGGCGGCAAGAAGCCGACCACGAACGTGGCCGGCGCCCGCCCTCAGCATCTCAAGAGCGCGTCGCAGCGCAAGGCCAGCCGCGCCCGCGGGATCGTCGTCACGGTGCTCGTGCTCGCCCTGGTCGTGGCCGGCGCCTGGTACGCGGTGTCCCGCGGTGGCGCGTTCGTGGAGAGCACCAAGGACCGGACGAGCGAGAAGGTCCCGCGGGCCGCGTCCAGCGTCAAGGCGAGCTCGGAGGCGGGCAAGCACGATGCCGAGCTGGCCGCCGACGGCTTCACCAACACGTCGTGGCAGGCCCAGCCGAAGGGCAAGACGGGCGACTCCCTGACCTTCTCGTTCGAGGAGCCGTTCCGCGTGGTCCAGGTGCTCATGTTCGCGGGTGCCTCCGACGAGGAGGCCGACTTCCTCAAGCAGGCACGGCCCCAGGACGTCACCCTGACGATCACCCACGGGGGCGAGCAGACGACCAAGAGCTGGAGCCTGGCCGACAAGCCGGGGCAGCAGCTGCTGGACGTGGGGATCGATGACGTGTCCAAGGTCAAGCTGACCGTGGACAGCGCCTACGGCCTCAAGGACAGCACCCGGGTGGCCATCGCGGAGGTGAAGTTCTACACGCGCTGACGGGCTGGCGATGCAGGACTGAGGCGCGCTACCGCAGCACCAGCCACGGCAGCGCGGCAGCCAGCGCCCAGGTCGTGACCACGTGGGCGCCCGCGATCCCGTAGGCCAGGGGCCGGCGGGTCTTGGCGATGATCGTGGCGTCGCAACGCCGGCCGGCTCGGCACAGCGACCACTGGGTGAGCGCCTGCCGGCCCCCCTGCACGGCCAGCGCTCCGGCCAGGGCCATGACGGACCCGGCGATCACCAGGTTCGAGCCGAACGCGAGGGTGAGCGTCGCGGTCGCCGCCAGGCCGACGGCGACCAGGGCGGCCCACCACGACCGCAGGGCGGCCGCGAGCAGCACGGTCATGAGCACCGCCAGGTACACCAGCCAGGTGCCCGCGAGCCCGGCCAGCGCCAGCTGCGCGCCGGCCAGGCCGAGGATGCCGGGGAACGGGTAGCCGGCCAGGCCCGTGAGGGCGCTGCGCATCGGTGCCGGCCCGGAGAACTGGTAGCGAACGTGACCGCTGCCGTCGCGGGACGTGACCATGCCCAGGATGCGCGCCCCGAGGGCGGCGCCCACCAGACCGTGCCCCAGCTCGTGGACGATCGTCGTCGCGTGCACGGGCGCCAGGAAGCCCAGCAGGGCCACGCCCGCTCCGACCGCCAGCGCGCCGGTGAGCCACTCGGTCGAGGGGACGGGGGCCGGGCCCAGCCACTGGCTGACGTCGGCGGGGCTGGTCGACGCCAGGCTCTCGCCCCAAGGTCCGGGCAGCACGCCGCCCAGCCAGCTCAGCCCTGCCGAGAGGTTGTCGACCAGCCCGTCGGGCAGCGCCTCCGGGCCGGACAGAGCCCATCCGATCGGGATCAGCAGCATCCAGGCCAGCACCCACCACACCGGGGCTGTCTAGCATGTTCGAGCCTGACCCGGGGTCCCGCGGGCCGATGCCCCTGCTCGTCAGGCTGCGATGGCGCCCTGGGCTGACCCGGCCGGGGGCTGGGTCTTCAGCGGAGTCCCTGGATGATCTGGGGTCGCGTTCTTCGGGGCCGCGACGCGGGCGGACAATGGTGGGGTTGCCTGTCGATTCGAGGAGAGGCCCGATGACCGACCACGCCGGCGAGACCACCCACCGTGACCAAGCAGGTGCTGGCCAGCCTCCGCCCGCGGGCGCCGCGGCTGGGACGCCGGTCCGCCGGAGTCGCCCCGGCCGGCCGCTGGGCATCGGCTCGGTCCGGCCGGAGGGCTGGGTGTACGCCAAGGCCCCGATGATCGTCTACTGGGAGCTCACGACGGCCTGCGCGCTGGCCTGCCGGCACTGCCGCGCGACCGCGATGCCCGGCCCCGGGCCGGGCGAGCTGAGCACCGCCGAGGCGATCGCCGTGCTCGACGAGATCACCCGGTTCGGCGATCCCCTGCCGCATGTCGTCATGACCGGGGGCGACCCCCTGCTCCGTGCCGATCTCGACCACCTGATCGCGGCAGCCGGGGAGCGCGGGATCGGCGTGTCCCTGGCGCCGGCGGTCACGCCGCTGCTCACGAAGGAGCGGATGGCGCAGCTGCAGGCCGCGGGCATCCAGGCGATCTCGCTGAGCCTGGACGGCGCGGGTCCCGAGACGCACGACGGGCTGCGCGGGGTGCGCGGCACCTTCGACGAGACGCTCGCCGCGCTGACCTGGGCCAACGAGCTCGGCCTGCCGGTGCAGATCAACACGCTGATCACCGCCGACAACGCCGCGCAGCTGCCCGAGGTCTACGAGCTGCTCACCCGGTACACGCTCATGCGGTGGAGCCTGTTCTTCCTCATCTCGGTCGGCCGCGGCACAGCGCTGACCGAGTTGGCGCCCGGCGCGGCCGAGCGGCTGGTCCGCTGGCTCTGGGACCTCTCCGCGCAGGCTCCGTTCCAGGTGAAGACGACCGAGGCGATGATGTACCGCCGCGTCGCGGCCAAGGCGCTGCACCGGCGTGGCCTCAGCGACGCTGAGATCGAGGAGCACCCCATCTCACGCGGGTTCGGGATCCGCGACGGCAACGGCATCGTCTTCGTGGCCCACGACGGCTCCGTGACCCCGTCGGGCTTCCTCCCCCTGACGGTCGGGAACGTGCGCGACACCGGCCTGGTCGACATCTATCGTGACGCCCCGATGATGCGTGCGCTGCGCGACCCCGACCAGTTCACCGACCGCTGCGGCCGATGCGAGTACCGGATGTGGTGCGGCGGATCGCGGGCGCGCGCCTACGCCTGGACCGGCGACCCGCTGGCCTCCGACCCGCTGTGCCCGTACGTCCCTCGCGGCGGGGAGCTCGCGGGCAGCCGCTGAGTCAGGCCGCCGGGCTCTCAGACGCCGGGTCGTCGGGCGCGCCGCGCAGGCGTCCTGCACGCCCTCGCGACCGCCCGCTCCCGCGGCGCCCTGAGTCACCTGCCCGGCTCGACCTCCAGGGCGAACGCCGGGCCCTGCGCCCGAAGCGCCCGCCCGGCCTCGCCCAGCTCGCCGACCGACTCGGTGTGCCGCGCCCGAGCGGCCCGCAGCGCCGGACCCTGTGCCAGCGCCGCCGACCCGACCGGCACGCCGTCGCGCACGAGAGGGACCGTCAGCAGTCGCTCGCCCGGCCCGGCCAGGTCCGCGGGGGCGACCCCCGCCTTCGCGTGCCGCACGACCTCGGCCACGGCGACCTCGGAGTCGTCCACGCGCCGGTAGGCCCACTTGTGCCCGCCGCGGCTGCCCTTGTCGCCGGCGGACCGCTTGGCCACCGACCGACCGTCGACCGACACCAGCTTGTAGACCAGACCGGCCGCCGGGCTGCCCGAGCCGGTGACCACCGACGTGCCCACGCCGTACCCGTCGACCGGGCAGTCGGCCAGCACCGCGATCGCGTGCTCGTCCAGGTCGGAGGTGGCCAGGATGCGCGTGCCGGTGGCGCCCAGCTCGTCGAGCAGCCCGCGCACCAGGCGCGCGCCCTCGGGCAGGTCGCCGGAGTCGATGCGCACCGCGCCGAGTCCCGGTCCGGCCGCCGCGATCGCCGCCCGTGCCCCTTCGGCCAGGTCGTACGTGTCGATGAGCAAGGTCGTCCCGGCGCCCAGCGACGCCACCTGGGCGGCGAACGCCGAGGACTCGGAGTCGTGCAGCAGCGTGAACGCGTGCGCCGCCGTGCCGACCGTCGGGATGCCGTACCGCCGGCCCGCCTCGAGGTTGCTGGTCGAGGAGAACCCGGCCACGAACGCCGCCCGGGCCGCGTCCACCGCGGCTGCCTCGTGCGTGCGCCGGCTGCCCATCTCGATCAGCGGACGTCCGCGCGCCTGGACCCACATCCGGCTGGCCGCCGACGCCACCGCGACGTCGTGGTTGAGCACCGAGAGGATCAGCGTCTCGAGGATCACGGCGGTCGCGAAGTCCGCCTGCACCGTGAGGATCGGCGAGCCGGGCACGAACAGCTCGCCCTCGGGGTGTCCGTCGATGTCGCCGGTGAACCGGTAGCCGGCCAGCCAGTCCAGCGTCGGCGCCGAGACGATGTCGCGGGACTCCAGGAACGCGAGCTCCGCGGGCCCGAACCGGAACGTGTCCAGCAGGGCGATCAGCCGGTGCGTCCCGGCGTTGACGAAGTACGCGCGGTCCCGCGGCAGACGGCGGGTGAAGACCTCGAAGACGCAGTCGCGGTGTCCGGTCCCGTCGCGCAGGGCCGCGTCGAGCATGGTGAGCTCGTACTGGTCGGTGAGCAGCGCACTGCTGTCGGGCATGGCCGCAGGGTAGTGCGGCGGGCGCCCGCAGCCCCGCTCGCAGCGGGTGGGATCGGCCGAATCAGCAGACCGCGCCCGTGCGGTCTCCGGCACCGTCCGGCGCGGCGGCGTCCGCGCTGGACTCGCGAGCCGGTCCGATGCCCGCGCAGGTGGAGCCGGCGACGTGGTAGCAGTCCAGGCAGAGCCAGAGATCCCCGAAGTCGTAGGGCGCCTCGGCGCCGCAGCGATGGCAGGCGTGCGCGACGGTCTCCGTGGTGCTCATGAGGTCCATGGTCAGGCGCAGGGGAGGTCGGTGCAAGCCCGCTCAGCCGCCAGCACCCGCCGCGAGTGCGGCGTCCACCGCCTCCTGCGGCATGCTGGCCGATCGGGCGCCCGGCAGCTGGAGGCCGAGCTCGCCGAGGGTCACGACCGGCACTCCGGTCCGCATCGCCAGGGCGACCTCGCTGAGCGTCCCCCAGCTCAGCCCCACGCACACGACCACGTCGGCGGCCCGCACGAGCAGTCCGTTGCGCAGCTCCCCGAGGCCCGTGGGGATCGCCACCGTGTGCGCCGGGTCGGCCTCCTGACGGTCGCTGCCCGGCAGCAGGCCCACCGAGTGCCCGCCCCCGCGAGCGGACCCGCGAGCCGCCGCGGACATGACCCCGCCCAGCCCGCCGGTGAGCAGGACCGCCCCGGCCGCCGCGAGCAGCGCCCCGATCTCCTCGGCCGCGCGCAGCTCCGCCTCGGTCGCGCCCACGCCCGGGCCCACGACCGCGACGTAGACCTGCCCGCGATCCATGCCCGCCATTCCACCACCTGCGACCCACCGGAGGCAGCCGGACCGCTCTACGATCCCCAGCATGCGCGTCTTCGTGACCGGGGCAACGGGGTTCATCGGCGGGTCGGTCGTGCGTCAGCTGCTCGCCCGCGGCGACGAGGTCGTGGCGCTGGTGCGCGACCCGGGCCGGGCCCGACACCTGACCGACGCGGGCGTCGCGGTGGTCCGTGGCGACGTGACCGACCGGGCGTCGCTGGTGGAGCCGATGACCGGCGCGGACGCGATCGTGCACCTGGCCGCCTGGTACCACCTCGGGGTGAACGCGCCGGCGCAGGCGTGGGCGAGCAACGTGGACGGCACAGCCAACGTCCTGGACGTCATGGCCGATCGGGGCATCCCGCGCGGCGTCGTGACCTCGACCCTGGCGGTCAACTCCGACACCCACGGCCGCATGGTCGACGAGGACTACCACTTCGCCGGGCGCCACCTGAGCCTCTACGACGCGACCAAGGCCGAGGCACACCGGGTCGCCCGCACCCGGATCGCCGAGGGTCTGCCGCTCACGATCGTCATGCCCGGACTGGTCTACGGCCCGGGCGACCCGAGTCCGCTGGGGCAGACCCTGCGCAGCTGGCTGCGGGGGCGCCTGCCGGCCGTCCCGTCGGGCACGGAGTACTGCTGGGCACACGTCGAGGACATCGCCGCGGGGCACCTGCTCGCGCTGGACCGCGGGCGCCCGGGGGAGTCGTACATCATCGCCGGCGAGCGCGCCACGCTGGTCGAGGCGATGCGGCTGGCCGCGCGGGTCGCCGGGCGGCTCGCCCCGCTCACGGTGCCGGCGCGCGCGATGCGCTCGTTGGCCCCGGTCGCCGGGCTGGCCGGCCGGGTGCTTCCCCTGCCTTCGACCTACACCGCCGAAGGGCTGCGGATCGCCGCGGGCCCGACCTACCTGGGATCCAACGAGAAGGCCCGTCGCGAGCTGGGCTACGTGCCCCGCCCGCTGGCCGCCGGCTGGAGTCAGACCGTCCTCAGCGAGCTCGCCGCGCTGCGCTGATCCGCCGGGGCTGGTGGGCCCCAGCGGCCGGGACTGCGGTGCACTGGGAGCAACGTCACAGAACTGCCGCGCCAAACCTACGCCAACGTAACCTACGATCGCGTAGGTCAGTCCCCCTGAACCAGGACGGTGTACATGGCTACGACCCCGCCGACCGGCCAGACTGTGCCGGTGGAGCCGACCGAGACCAGCGCCCAGCCGCCGCCGGGCGCCCAGCCGCCGCCCGGTGCGCCCGGACACGGGGCCGGACATGGGGCCGGGCATGCGCACGAGCATCCGAGCGTGGTCGAGGAGGTCGTGGCTCGCCTCAAGCCGCGCCTGCGCGGCTGGCTGCACTTCGGCGCCGCCCCCTTGGCCCTCGTGCTCGGCCTGTTCCTCATGGTCTTCACCGACGAGCAGGACCTGCGGGCCGCGCTCGCGGTCTACCTGTGCAGCACGGTCCTGCTGTTCGGCGTGAGTGCGGCCTATCACCTGGGCGCGGGCCGCCCGCCGGTCAACCGCTTCCTGCGGCGGCTGGACCACGCCAACATCTACCTGTTCATCGCCGGCTCGTACACGCCGTTCGCGGTCGCGCTGCCCGATCGCACCACCGGCATCACGATCCTGGTGCTGGTCTGGACGATCGCGCTGGTCGGCCTGCTGCTGCCCATCCTCTGGATGAACGCGCCGCGCTGGCTGGTCGCCGGGTCCTACATCGCCCTGGGCTGGGTCGCGATCTTCTACCTGCCCACGCTGTACTCCGCGTTCGGTGCCGGCGTGGTCGCGCTGCTCGGGATCGGTGGCCTGCTCTACACCGCCGGCGGAGTCATCTACGCCCTCAAGCGGCCGGACCCGAGCCCCGAGTGGTTCGGCTTCCACGAGCTGTTCCACGCCCTGACCATCGCCGCCTACCTCGTGCAGTACATCGCGGTGGCCATCGTCGTCCTGGCCTGATCGGCTGCCGGTCCCGCTGTCAGAGAGCCCGGATAGCCTCGCGCTCGTCGCTCAAGCAAGGTTCCGGCGTTGTACGAGGAGTGAGGTGGCTGCTGGGCCGCCAGGCGCGAAGCGCCCAGGCTCAGCGGGCGGCGAGCCCCGCAGTGCAACTGCCCAAACAGGTTCCGGCGTTGTACGAGGAGTGAGGTGGCTGCTGGGCCGCCAGGCGCGAAGC
>CAYQMN010000009.1:64752-119821 GCA_964418695.1 uncultured Bifidobacteriaceae bacterium
GCCCAGGCTCAGCGGGCGGCGAGCCCCGCAGTGCAACTGCCCAGACAGATACGGAGGGGTCCAGGTGGCCGAGCAGGAGACGGTGGCGGTGGTGCTCTCGGGCGCGGCTGCTCGGGGGGCGTTCCAGGCCGGGGCGCTGGCCCATCTGATCCCGGCGCTGGAGGAGCAGGGGCTGCGTCCGCGCATCTGGCTGGGGACCAGCGCCGGGGCGATCAACGCCGCGCTCTGGGGGTCGTCCCTGCACTTGGGCGCGGCGGCGGCCGCGGTCGAGGTCAGCGGGGTCTGGTCGCGGATGAACGACGACGACGTGTTCCGCCCGCTCCTGCCCTTCAGCGCGCTGCGCACCGCCGCGCAGTTCGCCCTGGGGGCGGTCTTCGAGCGGGGCACGGGGACCACCAGCCTGGTCGACACCTCGCCGCTGGCGCGCACCGCGCACGAGCGGTTCGATGCCGGCCAGCTGCACCAGAACGTGGCCGACGGGGTGCTCGACGCGGTGGGCGTCGTGGGCACCCGGGTGCCGGTCGACGGCGACGGGGCCATCGTGGGCGCCTCGTCGGGGCGCAGCGTGCTCTTCTTGGAGGAGGCCGCCCCGAGCGAGTACCCGGGTGACCCCAAGCGCGGGCTGGACGTCATGCGCGGCGACCTGGCCGCCGAGCACGTCCTGGCCTCGTGCGCCATCCCGGTCGGGTTCCCGGCGGTGCGCGTCGAGCAGCCGGCACAGGCCGCGGCCTGGTACCTCGACGGTGGGGTGCGGCTCAACGCGCCCCTGCAGCCGGCGGTCGCCCTGGGTGCCGATCGCATCCTGCTGGTCTCGGCCACCACCCTGTCGTGGCAGCCGCCTCCCGACCCGATCCCGGTCGGCGAGCAGCCCGACATGGCCGACGCCGGCGCCCAGCTGCTGACCGCCGCCCTGGCCGACCGCATGGCCGAGGACCTGCTGAGCCTGCGCCGGGTCAACCACCTGGTCGAGCAGGCGTCAGGCCGGCTGACCTCGATGGGCGGCCGGGAGTACCGGCGCGTCCCGGTGATGGCAGTAGCCCCGCGGCCGGCCGTCCTGGGTGACCTGGCCGTCCGGATCTGGCAGGAGAAGGCCGACGCGCTGGGCTGGCTGCGCGAGACCGACAACTGGCTGATCGGCCGGGGCATCCGGGGCCTGGGCGACGACGTCGGTCGCCGCGAGCTGCTCAGCTACCTGTTCTTCGACGAGGACTACTTCATCGCCAGCATGCAGGCCGGCCGCGACGCCGCGGTCACGGCGTTGGCAGCAGGCTGGCAGGAGTAGCCGAACGGCCAGCAGCAACCCGACCCGCGGGTGGTGGGTCGGCGGGTGGGGACTGCGTTGCGCCGATCCTCAGCCCGTGGTCGCCGACAGCCGGGCTGCTTCGTCCTTGCACCAGAGCGCGACCAGGCCTCGGAAGTGGGCGATGAAGTGGTCGTGCTCGTGGGCCGGGAACGTCGAGCGGACCGTCTCCACGATCACCGCGTCCATGCCCGGCCCGCTGAACCACTCCAGCGCGATCGCGTCGAAGTTGCGCAACCGCGAGTCGCACCAGTCGCGGTAGCGGTCCTTGTCGAAGTATCCGTCGGCCAGCTTGCGGTAGGCGGCCAGCTTCTCCTCGTAGCCCAGGTCGTCGCGGTCGGCGATCTCGAAGTACGCCCTGGTCTCCAGGTCGATCGAGGGCTTGCGCTCGGTGACCATGCAGTAGGCGCTCCACTTGACCAGTGCCTTCATCGCCCACGGGAAGTAGTAGTGCAGCGAGGTGATCGCCACGTCCGGGCAGGCGTTCGCGTAGTCGATCGGGTAGACCTCGTCGCGCGCCCCGTTCACGCCGCGCTTCACCAGCATCTCGCAGGAGTTGAACTCCCACCGGAAGAACGCGTTGACCGTCCGGTTGATGGTGATGCACTCGTCGCCGGCCTGCGGGGAGAGGAAGTCGTGGTCCACCGCGTAGCGCGCGTGCATCGGCTCGTCGGGCAGGAAGTGCATGACCATCGTCTCCGGCCCGATCGACAGCGCCCGGGCGAACACGTCGTGGTCCTCGGCGGCCTGCAGGTGCATGAGCATCTCGCCGGAGTCGTCGTACGCGCGGAACAGCCCCGCGCGGTCGTTGATCCGCGAGACGCCGCGCCAGCCACCGCCGTCGAACGGCTTCATGTACATCGGGTAGCCCACCTGATCGGCGATCGCGCCCAGGTCGAACGGCTTGTTGTACCGGGCCGCCGTGTACGCGTACTTCGCGTTGTCCAGCGGGTTCTTGTAGGGCACGAGCACCGTCGCGGGGATCTTCAGGCCCAGTCGCATCATCGCGCAGTAGGCGGTGTGCTTCTCCATCGACTGGAACGTGAACGGCGAGTTGAGCAGGTAGACGTCGTCCATCATCGAGACCTTCTTCAACCACTCGCGCGGCACGTAGTACCAGTACGCCAGCCGGTCGATCACCAGGTCGTGGCGCGGCTTGTCGCGCAGGTTGAACGGCTCGATGGTGGTCCGCTCGGTCTCGATGCGGTGGGTCGCCCCCTCGGAGTCCTGCACCGGGCCGAGCGCCCGCACCAGCGACTCGAACGCGACCGGCCAGTCGTTCTCGGTGCCCAGCAGCAGGCCCACGAGATGGGTGCGGATGGTGTCGTCCATGGGTCCTCCCGGTGACTGCGACGAGGCGACTACAACGTGGCGAGGTGCTTGACGGCCATCCGCTGCCAGGAGGGCCAGTCGTGCGGGGTGTCGGTGCCCCAGACGTCCAGGTCGCAGGCGATGCCCTTGGCCCACAGCGCGTGCGCGAGCTCCCACGATCCGGGCAGGGCGCGGGTCGGGTGCTCCTCGAACGCGCCGGAGCCCACCACGAGCTGGATGCTCACTCGGCTGCGCAGCCAGTCCAGGTGGTCCCCGTGCAGGTGGGGGACGTAGGCCATCGGGCTGTTGAAGTAGAACGCGTCGCCGGACTCGCCCCAGCCGTGCCATTGCTCGGGATCGTAGGACCCGGACATCCCCACGGCATGCGGGAAGAGGTCCGCGCGCCGCAGGGCGGAGTTGACCGCGTGGTAAGCGCCCAGGCTGGGGCCGGCGGTCACGATCGGGGTGTAGCCGCCGCAGTCGCCGTGGATCGCCGGGGCCACCTGGTCGGTGATCCAGGCGAAGTAGGCGTCGTGCCGGCGGGCCCGCTCCTCGTTGGGGATCGTGCGGTTGGACCACGAGGCCCGGTCGTTGACGTCGACCGTGAAGACCTTGATCCGGCCGGCCTCGATGGCCTCGGCGAGCACGTGGATCATCCCGTGCTCCTCCAGGTCGTAGGCGCTGCCCGCCTCGGCCGGGTAGAGCAGCACGGGCTGCCCCCAGTGCCCGTATGCCACGACATGGCCGTCGACCCCGAGGCTGGGAGCCCAGACCCGCCACTCGTCGCGCCGCATGGGCGCAAGTCTGTCCCCGGGGCGACGCCTGTTGCCCGCCGCGGATGGTCCCGGACACGCCGGATCGGGTCCGGATCAGGAGGGATCGGGAGGGATCAGGAGCCGGGCGGCACCCAGACCGCGGCGAGCAGGTCGCGCAGTGACGGGTCCAGGCAGTCGCGCCAGCCGACGTGGTTGTGGCCGTCGGGGTTCTGCACCAGCGTGGTCGGCACCCCTACCTTGGTCAGCCGCCGGGCCATCGACTGATTGTTCGCGAGGTTCTCCTCGCCGGTCCCGCAGGTCATCGCGACCCGCAGGCCGGCCAGCCGCTCGGGCTCGGCGTCCACCACGTCGACGAACCGGGTGATCCGCGAGAACCAGCGGTACCCGCGCTCCATCCCGTCGCTGCGGGGCCGGAAGAACGACCCGGACTGGCTGAGGATGCCGCCGAAGGTGCCGGGCTGGCTGACCGCCGCATGCATCAGCGCGAGCCCGCCGAGGCTGGAGCCCACGCCCACCAGCGGCCCGCGCACCGCCACCTTCGTGCGCAGCCGCGGGAGCAGCCCCAGCACCAGCGCGCGGGCGTAGGCGGGGGAGGCCGAGTAGCTGCGGTCGCGGTCGACCGGCTGCAGGAGCAGCGCCCGGCACCGCAGCGCGGGGTCGATCCGGGCCAGCATCGCCACGTAGCGCAGCAGGTCGCAGTACCGGTCGTACTCGGGACCGTCATGCACGACCAACAGCGGCAGCGGCTCGGCCGGGCTCGAGTCCGCCGGGACGTGCAGCTGGCCGTGCACCTCGACCGCGGCATCGCCCTCCACGACCAGGTCAGGCGCGTCGCCGGCCACCAGGGTTCCGGCCGGCCGGCCATCGCCGCCGGGCAGGCGGGTCCGCCGGTCGTCCAAGTCGTCCGTGGTGGCTTGGTGAGCGATCGAGCCGATCCCCTCCCCGGGTGTGGGTGGGCGCGGTCCGGGCTCGGCCTCGTCGGACCGCGCGGCACCGACCGGGACCAGGCTCGAGCCCGCCGTGTGGGCGGCCCGGCCGGCGAGCGCGGGCCGGCGGACGGGACCAGCCGAGCGGACCCGGGCGTCCCGGCGGGCCTGGGCGTCGGCGGCATCCGCGACCGCGACCCACCAGGCAGGCCGGTAGCCGGGGAACTCCAAGACGGACTTGTCGCCGAAGACGCCGGGCACCCGCTGCGGGTTCGTCGGGTCCGGCACCCACGACTCGCCGCCGTCCGGGTGGCGCAGCACCACCAGGTACTCCAGCCGGTCGACCGGGGGGCGCGGCATCCGGGCCACCCAGAAGTCGCCCTCGCGCGCGAACTCCGGGTGCGGATCGGACATCCGCAGGTGGTACCAGACCCGCACCGGGGTCCAGTCCCAGGTGGCGTCGATCCGGAAGACGACCTCCCCGGTGACCGGGTCGTATCCAGGCCCCCGCCGGGGCGAGCCGACGGGAGCGGAGGTCACGAGCCCGAGGGTAGCCGGGCCGCGCGACCGCCCTGCGCCGTCGTCAGCGCGTGACCAGCTGGACCCAGATCCCCGGCTGGAGGGTCTTGACCGACTCCCGGGTGCCGTCCGCCAGGGTGATCCGGTCGACGGTGGTCGCCGGATTGGGCGCCTCGTCGTCCTCCTCTCCGTCGGGCGGGGTGGGGATGTGCTGGGCGTAGACGAACTTGCCGTCGTTGGAGCAACCCGTCAGGGCGTCGTCGTCACTGAACGTGAGGGTCCCGATGGTGGCCGATCCGACGACCGAGGCCACGTACTCGCCGGCGGCGTCGTAGCCCAGCGCCGAGCCTGTGCCCAGGGCGCACACCGGCGTCCAGTCGGCGTCGTAGGTGCCGATGTCGGTGGTGGCCCCGGTGGTCAGGTCCAGGCTCTTGAGGGTGCCGGGCTTCGGCTCGGGCGGGTCGCCGAGCGGCTCGTCGGCGATCGTGAGGAGCACGACGTTCGGGTCGATGGTGCCCAGGATGGTGACCAGTCCCTCGAACGGTCCGAGCGTCTTGATCTCCGAGCCGTCCGTCAGCGAGCTGAGGGTCAGCGTGGCCGGCGCGGCGTCCTCCTCGCCCAGCGTGCTGGTGCGCAGCAGCCGGGTGCCGTCCACCAGGACGCACGGGTTGTAGGTGAGGCCCTCGCCGCCGCACCACTGCTCGGTCTTCACCGAGGACTTCTCCGCCCCGGTCGCGGCGTCACGCACGGTGATCTTCGTGGTCCAGTAGTCGGAGAAGACGCCGGTGGCCACGACGTCGCCCACGCCGTCGACGACGGCTGGGAACTCCTCGAAGGACGCATCGCCGGTGAGCAGCTCGACGCCCGCGCCCAGCGTCCCGTCCGCCGCGATCGGGTACCGGGTGATCGTCTTGGTGTCGGTGTCCTCCGAGCCGACGACGACCGCGCCGTTGCCCTGGATGGACGAGGTGCCCGAGGGAGCGGGTGTGCCGGACGCCCCCGGGGGGTCGTCCCCGCTCCCGGTCGATCCGCACGCGGCCACCAGCAGGAGTGCCGCGACTCCGGCCAGCGCATGACGCTTGTCCATGTCAGTTCCCTCCCGGGTGCCCGCTCCCTGTCTGCGCACAGCGTGGACCCTCGCGGCGCCGGAGTCCACAAGGGCTCCGGCGAGTCGCCGGTCCCGGCCGTCCGCGGGGCATGGTGCGGGAGCCGGTGCTAGCCTTCCGGGCACCACGGCAGGGGAGCGCGCCAGGCGCGCTGAGAGTGCGGGACAGCCGCAGACCCTCGAACCTGATCCGGATCATGCCGGCGAAGGGAGTCGTAGCCCCATCGGCGTGGCCGGTGATGGGAGGACGTCGTGGACCGCAAGTGGCGCACGCTGGACATCGTGACGGTCGGGGTGCTGGCCGTCGTCTCGGGCGTGGTGTTCTGGGCCTGGAACCTGGTGTGGAACGCCACCGGCCCGGCCTTCGTGGCCTTCCCGCCGGCGCAGGCGCTGCTCTACGGGATCTGGCTGGTGCCCGGCGTCCTGGGCATGCTCGTCATCCGCCGGCCCGGGGCCTCGGTGGCCACGGCGTTCCTGGCCGCGGCGGTGTCCTGGCAGCTGGGCGCCTGGTGGGGCCTGTCGGTGCTCTGGTACGGGGTGCTGCAGGGCCTGGCGCCCGAGCTGGTCTTCGCCGCCGGGCGCTACCGGACCTTCGGTCGGGGGGTCTGCCTGGCCGCGGGGGCCGCCGCCGGCGCGGTGCCCGGTGTGCTGGACCTGCTGTTCTTCTACCCCGAGTGGACGACGGCCTGGAAGGTGAGCTACACGGTCGCGTGCGTGCTCTCCTCGGCGCTGATCGCGGGGCTGGGATCGCACCTGCTGGCCGGGCGGCTGGCGCGGACCGGGGTGCTGGCGAGCTTCCCGATCGGCCGGGAGCAGGCGCGGGTCTGAGGATGCCGGCGAGCACGCGGGTCGAGGTGGGCGCGGCGGCGATCCGGGCCTGGGACTGGGGCTACCGGTACGCCGGGCGCGCCGAGCCCGCACTCGACCACGTCTCGTTCCAGGTGGACCCGGGCGAGCTCGTGGTCGTCATGGGCGCCTCGGGCTCGGGCAAGAGCACGCTGATGGCCGCCCTGGCGGGCATCCTGCCGCCTGACGGGGCGCGCGGGGCTCTGGCGGCGGGCGCGGTCGGCGAGGCGGACGGGACAGGCGAGGTGGGCGGGACAGGCGGGGCTGGCCTGGCGGGCTCGGTCGGCGAGGTGGCCGCGGTACGAGCCGCGGGTGCGGCTGCCGGCGCGCTGGCCCCCGTGCCGGGGTCGGTCGGCCTGGTCGGCCAGGACCCGGAGTCGTGCGTCGTGATGGAGCGGGTCGGCGACGACCTGGCGTTCCCCTTGGAGGGGCTGGCCGCGCCGCCCGCTCAGATCCGGCCGCGGGTGGGTGCGGCCCGCGACCGGGTCGGCCTGGCCGTGCCGCTGGAGCGTCCGACCGCCGCACTCAGCGGTGGCCAGCAGCAGCTGCTGTGCCTGGGCGCGGCGACCATCACCGGGCCCGGCCTGCTGCTGCTCGACGAGCCGACCGCGAACCTGGACGCCCACGCCGGGCGGGTGGTGCTGGAGGCGGTCGACGAGCTGCGCGCGAGTCAGCCCTGCACGGTCGTCGTGATCGAGCACCGGGTCGCCCCGTGGCTGGCCCGCGCCGACCGGGTCCTGGTCCTGGAGGACGGGTCGCTGACCGAGGTGGCGCCCGACGCGCTGCGTGACCACCTGCGCGCTCATCCCGAGCTCGCCCGGCAGGTGTGGGTGGATCGCCCCCCGACCGCCGGGCTGGCCGCGCGGGCGGAGCCGGGCGCGGTGGCACTGTCGGCCCGCGGGGTCGGCTTCGCCGGGAGGCTGCGCCCGGTCGACCTCGACGTCCGGCAGGGCGAGGTGGTCGCGCTCACCGGACCGCCCGGCTCCGGGAAGTCGACCCTGCTGGCGATCCTGGCCGGGCTGCTCCGGCCGACTTCGGGCACGGTCGAGCTGGGCGGCGTGCCGACCGGGGCCCCGTCGGTGCGCGACCCGTGGGAGTGGCCGGCGCAGCGGATCGCGAGCACCTTCGGTGTCGTCTTCCAGAACCCCGAGCACCAGTTCGTCACCAGCAGCGTGCGCGCCGAGCTGGAGCACGGGCTGCATGTCGCCGGGGTGCCCGCGCAGGCGGCGGGCGAGCGCGCCGGGCGGCTGCTGGACCGGCTCGGCCTGAGCGCGCTGGCTGACGCCGACCCGTTCACGCTGTCCGGCGGTGAGCAGCGCCGGCTCAGCGTGGGCACCGCGCTGGTCCTGGACCCACGTGTGCTGCTGCTGGACGAGCCGACGTTCGGCCAGGATCCGGCCACCTGGGCCGAGCTGGCCGCGCTCGTGGCCGCGCACCGGGACGCCGGCGGGGCGGTCGTGCTGGCCACCCACGACCGGGAGCTGGTGACCGCGCTGGGCGCACGGGAGGTGCGCCTGGTCGCGGCCGATCCGGCGGCGCTGGGTCTCGAGGACCCGCCTGCGCCCGACCCGCCTGCGCCCGACGAGCCTGCGCCCGCCGCTGCCCCCGACGAGCCCGCCGCCACACCCGACGAGCCCGCGGCCACGCCCGACGAGCCCGCGCCCGACCCGGCCGCCCTCGCCGGTGCCCGCACCCCTGGCTCCGGTCCGGCCCTGCGGGGCACTCGCGAGCCTTCCGCCGGCCGGGGTCTGCGCAGTCTGGACCCGCTCGCCCTGCTCGGCGCCGCGATGCTGCTCAGCGTCGCCGCCCTGGTCTCGGCCAGCCCGGCGCTCAACCTCGCCCTGGCCGGGGTGTCGCTGACCGCTGCCCTGGTGGGTGGGCTGCCCCCGCGCCGGCTGGCGCTGATCGGCGCGCCCGCGCTCCTGGCGTGCGCCAGCGTCGCGCTGTCCAACGCCCTGCTCGGCGGCGGGATCACCACGCGCGCCGCGTGGGCCGCGGCCGCCCTGCCGGCCACCCGGGTGCTCGCGGTGGCGCTGCCCGGCCTGGTCGCCGCCGTCGCCACCGACCCGACCGGGCTGGCTGACTCGCTGGTCGCGCGGCTGCGGGTGCCCGCTCGCGCGGCCTACTCGGTGCTGGCCGCGCTGCGCCTGCTGCCGCTGCTCGGCGACGAGTGGACGATCCTGGCCAGCGCCAGCCGGGCCCGGGGGCTGGGCGGCACCGGAGTGCGGGCGCGCGCCCGCCAGTTCTCCTCGATGGCGTTCCGGCTGCTCGTGGCCGCGCTGCGCCGGGGTGCCCGGCTGGCGGTGGCCCTGGAGGTACGCGGCCTGCGCCCGGGTGCTCCGCGGACCATCGCGCGCACGCTGCGCTG
Organism: uncultured Bifidobacteriaceae bacterium; assembly: GCA_964418695.1. Taxonomy (GTDB): domain Bacteria; phylum Actinomycetota; class Actinomycetes; order S36-B12; family CAIYMF01; genus Prado023. Next base: position 73,904 of record CAYQMN010000009.1, read on the forward strand.
GCGGGTCCGCGACACCGCCGTGCTCGTGGGGGCGACCGGCGCGCTGGCGGTCACGGCACTGCTGCGATGATCCCGGCCATGACCGCCACCAGCCCCGTGTCCGAGCCGACTCCCGCCGCCCCCGCTCCGGTCGTGACCGAGCGCCGCGGCCACGTCCTGCTGATCGGGGTGAACCGGCCCGAGCGGCGCAACGCCTGGAACCTCGCGGTCATCTCCGGGGTCGCGGCGGCCTACGAGGAGCTGGGCCAGGACCCCGAGCTGCGCGTGGGGGTGGTGCACGGCGTGGGCGAGCACTTCTCCGCGGGCCTGGATCTGGCCGAGGTGGGCCCGGTGGTGGGCGCCCAGGGTCCGGGCGCGCTGTCCGGCGACCACGCCTACGACCCGTTCGGGGTCTGGGGGGCGCCGGTGCCCAAGCCGGTCGTGATGGCGGTGCAGGGGTTCGCGTACACGCTGAGCATCGAGCTGGCGCTGGCCAGCGACATCGTCGTGGCCGCCTCGGACGTGCGGTTCCGGCAGGCCGAGGCCGCGCGCGGGTTCCTGCCCTTCGGCGGGGCGAGCTTCCGCGCCCCGGCCAGCCTGGGCTGGGGAAACGCGATGCGCTTCCTGCTCACCGCCGCGGAATTCGGCGCGTCCGAGGCACTGCGGATCGGGCTGGTCCAGGAGGTGGTCGAGCCCGGCCAGCAGCTGGAGCGCGCGGTGGCCCTGGCCGAGCTGGTCGCGGCCCAGGCCCCGCAGGGCGTGCAGGCCACCCTGGCCAACGCCCGGATCGCCCGCAGCCAGGGCACAGCAGCAGCGACCGCGCACCTGTCCGAGGTGCTGCCGGGGATCCTGGCCAGCGAGGACGCCGCCGAGGGTCTGGCGTCCTTCCTGCAGCGCCGAGAGGCGCGGTTCACCGGGCGCTGACCGCGAGCGGACGCCCGCTGAGACGGCAGTCGCGGGGTCGGGCGCGTACCGTTGCCGGGCATGGACGACGAAATCCGCGCCGAGGCGCCGGGGGTCTCGGTGACCGCCTGTGCGCACGGTGGCCATCTGATGACCTGGACCACGCACGGCGTCGAGCGGCTGTGGATGTCCCCGATGTCCGGGTGCTCGGGCGGCGGGGCGGCGATCCGCGGCGGCGTCCCCGTGCTGTTCCCCCAGTTCGGCACGTTCGGGCCGATGGTCAAGCACGGATTCGCGCGCACGAGCCGCTGGCAGCTCCTGTCCTGCCCGGAGCTGACCGACCTGGCCGCCCTGCGCTTCGAGCTGGTCCACGACGAGCAGACCCTGGCGATCTGGCCGCACGAGTTCAGGGCGCGGCTTGAGCTGGCCGCCTCGGCGACCGAGCTGCGGATGCGCCTGGTCGTCGACAACCTCGGCCACGACCATGCCGAGTTCACCGCTGGCCTGCACACCTACCTGCGGGTGGCCGACCCGCAGGCGTGGATCTCCGGGGTGATCGGCGGCAAGGTGTGGGACGGCCGATCGGTCAGCGACCCGCAGTTCACCGAGCCGGTCGGCCAGACCGTGGCGGCGCTGGCCGAGCAGGATCTGGTGATGCACGGGGTGGTGGCGCCGCTGGAGCTGCACGACGGGCAGCTCGGCGTCGTGCGCGTGAGCGCCCAGGGCTTCCCGAACCGGGTGATCTGGAACCCCGGCCCCGAGCACGGCCTGGCCGACGTCCCGCCCGGCGGGGCCGCCGGATTCGTGTGCATCGAGCCGGCCGCGGTCACGCCGATCCGGGTGCCCGGCGGCGGCACCTGGGAGGGCAGCCAGCGGATCACGGTGCTCTCCGGCCCGCAGACCTGAGCCCAGCGTCCAGAGCCAGCGCCCGGCGACGCTCAGGCCTGCGACTGCCTCAGGCCTGCGACGCCTCAGGCCCGCGACCGCATCAGCGCCCGGTGACGCCCGCCCCCGCCAGCTCGCGGGTCAGCTCGGGGTCGGAGGGCTCGACCAGCAGCACGCCGTTGGGCAGCACGATCACCGGGATGGACTGCCGCCCGGAGATCTCCTGCGCCTGCCGCGCGGCCTGCTCGTCGGCGGCCACGTCCAGGTACGCGTAGTCGACGCCCAGCCGGTCGAGGAGCCGCTTGCTGCGCAGGCAGTCCGAGCACCAGTCCGCGCCGTACATGGTCACCTTCGAAGAACTCATGGCCTCTGCCTACCCTGCCGCGGCGTCGGTCAAACGCGGCGCGCCGATCAGCGCGCGGACTCGTTCGCCAGCCAGGCCAGCGCGGTCAGGACCAGCACCCGCGTGCCGAACAGGATGGCCGACTCGTCGATGTCGAAGTTGGGCCGGTGCAGGTCGAGCAGCTCGTGCGCGCCGAGCGGCCGGGTGCCCAGCCGGGCGTAGCAGCCCGGGACGTGGTCCAGGTACCAGCCGAACGTGTCCCCGCCCCACGAGTGCGGGGTGTCGCGCACCGCGTCCGGCCCGCCGACGGTGCGGGCGGCGCGCGCGACCAGCCGGGTCGCGGCCGGGTCGTTGATGACCGCGGTGACCCCGCGGTGATGGCGCAGGTGCCAGCGCAGACCGTCGCCGCGAGCACCCACGTGCCCGTCGGCCTCCGGGCGCAGGTCGGTGCCCAGCACGCCGGCGATCGCCCGGGGGACCACCGTGGTGAACGTCTCGGAGACCGCCGGCCACGGGGTGCGCAGCGAGCCCTCCACCATGGCCTCGGCGGGGATCACGTTGGCCGCCGAGCCGGTGTGCACGGCGCCGAACACCAGGCGCAGCTCGTCGAGCCCCTCGGCGACCACCGCCGAGTCCGGGAGCCGATGGGCGTCCACCCCGGCCTGCACCGCCGAGGGCAGCTCGCGGACCAGCTGGGCGACCACGTCCACGAGGTTGACCGTCAGTCCGGGGCGCGCGGTGTGCCCGCCCGGCCCGTGCAGCGAGATGCCCAGGTAGTCCGAGGCGGAGGTGAGCGCCCCGCGCCGGCAGCCCAGGTGGCCGACGTCGAGCTTGGGGTCGCAGTGGAGCCCGAAGATGCCGGTCACGTCCTGCATCCAGCCCTCGGCGATCACGTCCAGCGCCCCGCCCGGGAACGACTCCTCGGAGGGCTCGAAGATCAGGCGCACCCGCCCGGGCGCCCTGCCGGACATGAGCAGCTCGCGCAGGATGAGTCCGGCGCCGAGCACCACGGTGGTGTGCACGTCGTGGCCGCAGGCGTGGCAGGCGCCCTTGTTCATCGACCGGTAGGGAACGTCCTTCACGTCCTGCATGGCCAGCGCGTCGATGTCGGCGCGCAGCGCCACCAGCGGCCCCGCGTGGCCCACGTCGCAGACCACGCCGGTGCCGGCGTCGAGCACCGTGGGTGCGAGCCCTTCGACCTTGAGCCGCTCGCGCAGGGTCGCGGTCGTCTCGTGCTCGGCGCGACTGACCTCGGGCCGGGCGTGCAGCCAGCGCCGCATGTAGACCAGCTCACCGGCCCGATGCTCGACCATCCGGCGCACCGTGGCGACCAGGTCCGGGTCCAGATCGAGCTCGCCGTCCTCAGGCCCGAGCCCGTGGGCAGGGGCTCCGGCCGCCACGCTGGTCATGGGTGTCACATCCTCGATCCGCCGAAGGGAAGGATAGTCCCGGTGGGGCGCTTGATCCGTGCCGCGCGGCTAGCCTGACCGACGTGAGCGACGACGGCACCGCAGCGGCCTCGGCCTCCGGGATCGGGGCCATCGTGGCCGAGGGCGGCCCGGGCCATGCCGCGGTCTCGGCGGGCACCTGGGCGACCGCCCGCGCCGGGGCGCAGGTGCTCGTGGCCGGCGGCAACGCCGTCGACGCGGTCCTGGCGATGACGGTCGCCGCGGCGGTCGCCGAGGAGAGCGTCGCGTCGCTGGGCGGCGGCGGGTTCCTCACGATCCGGACCGCCGACGGGCAGGCCCATGTGCGCGACTTCTTCGTCGACACCCCCGGTCGCGGCCTGCCCGGGCACGCGCTGGATCTGCACTTCCTGCCGATGGACGTCCAGTACCCCCACACGGTCCAGACCTTCCATGTGGGGCTGGGCTCGGTGGCGGTGCCGGGGCTGCTGGCCGGGATCCTGGAGGCGCACGCCGAGTTCGCCAGCCTGGAGCTGGCCGACCTGGTCGAGCCCGCCCGGCGGTACGCCGAGCAGGGGGTCGTCATCGAGCCCGCGCAGGGCGTGATGCTGGCGCTGGTCCGCGACCTGATGGCGCTGACCCCGCCGGGCCGCGCGCTGGTCGAGCGCGACGGCCGCTGGCTGGGGGAGGGCGACACGCTCACCAACCCCGAGCTCGCGGCGTTCCTGGACCGGCTCGGCGACGGCGCGATCACGTCCTTGGAGAGCGCGCCCTTCGCCGGACCGCTGCTCTCGGCAATGGCCGACGGCGGCCTGGTGACCGCGGCCGACCTGGCCGCCTACACGGTCCTGAGCCGCGAGCCGGTCACCGTGCAGCGGCGCGGGCACGTCCTGCACACCAACCCGCCGCCTTCGTTCGGCGGGCCGATCATCGCCGACACCTTGGGCGCCGCCCCCACCCTGGACCCCGGCGACCCGGACAGCTGGCTGGCGGTCGTGCAGACGCTGGCCGAGGCCACCGACCACCATCGCGGGGTGGCCGGCTCGCCGATCGTCACCTCGGGCACCACGCACGCCAGCGCGGTGGACGCCGACGGGATGGTGGCGGTGCTGACCCAGTCCAACGGGGTCACCTCTGGCTTCGTCGTGCCGGGCACCGGCATCCACCTGAACAACATGCTCGGCGAGGCGGACCTGAACCCCGACGGCTTCCACGCTGCCCCGCCCGGCCGCCGGATGGGCTCGATGATGAGCCCCTCGATCCTGGTCGCCCCGGACGGGGGGGTGGTCGGCCTGGGCACCGGCGGCTCGGAGCGGATCCGCTCGGCGCTGGTCGAGGTGATGCTGCGGATGATCGACGCCGGGCAGTCGCTGGCCGATGCCGTCGCCGGTGCCCGGGTGCATCTGGACGCCGGCGGCCTGCAGGTCGAGCCGCACCTGCCGCCCGGAGCACGGGCCGGGCTGGGCGAGCGCTCGCCGTGGCCGGTCCGGGTCTGGCCCTCGGCCAACGTCTTCTTCGGTGGTGTGAACGCTGTGCAGCGCACGCCGGACGGCCGGGTCACCGCGGTCGCCGACGCCCGCCGAGGCGGCGGCGCCCTGGTCGTGCGCGTACCCCGCTGACCCCTTCCGGTGCGCGCGCACGACCCGTCCGAGGTTCGCCCCGATCGTCCGGTCGGGGGGACTCCGGGCCCGGGTTCGGGACACGATGGCCGGCGTGACTGTCCGCCGCCCGGCCCGATCGACCGCCTACCTCGTGGCCGGAGGGTTGGTCGCCGGGCTGCTCGTGGTCTCGCCGACGGTGACCGGCATCGCCACGGCGGCGGCTGTCGAGAGCTACTCGGTGCCGGCCTCCGGGGTCCTCACCGTGACCGGCTCGGGCTGGGGTCACGGTCGCGGCTTGAGCCAGTGGGGCGCCTACCAGGCCGCCAAGGAGGGGGCGACCACCGCGCAGATCCTGGCCTTCTACTACCCGGGCACGACGCTGGCGACCCGTCCGGCGGCCTCCGTGCGCGTCCTGCTGGCCGGCGACACCGGGCGGGACCTGGTCGTGCGACGCGCCGACCGCCTGCGGCTGGTCCGCGCGGGGCGCGCCGACCTGGCGCTGGGCCGCCCGGCCGGGTGTGCGAGCACCCCGTCGCGCTGGCGACTGCGGGCCGTCGGCCGGTCGCTGCGGCTGGACGCCTATTGCGGGCACTGGCAGCACGGGTCGAAGGTGGGCAAGTCGGCGACCTTCGCGACGCCGGCCGGCGTCGTCGCCACGCAGGACGGCTCGATCCGCCGCGGCTACCGCGGCACCGTGTCGGCCACCTGGATCGCCAAGCGCTCGGTCCGGGTGGTCAACACCGTGCCGATGGAGCAGTACCTGCGCTCGGTGGTCGCCGCGGAGGTCTCGCCGAGCTGGCCGGCGGCGGCCCTGCGCGCCCAGGCCGTGGCGGCCCGCTCGTACGCGGCGGCCAGCGCCGCCTTCGCCGGCTCGCCGGCCTACGACGTCGAGGACGGCATCCGCTCCCAGGCATACCCGGCAGCGGTGTCCTACTTGGCCGGCTGGAAGGTGGCCCGGGTGCACGAGCATCCCGCGACCGACCAGGCGATCGCCCAGACCGCGGGGCTGTACGTGATGAGCGGCACGCAGGTCGCTCTGACCCAGTTCAGCGCATCCAACGGGGGCGCGACCGCCGCCTCCCCGGTCGCGTGGATGGTCGCCCGCGCCGACCCCTGGGATGCCCGGGCCGCGACCAACCCGCGGCTGCGCTGGACCCGCACGGTCAGCGTCGCGACGCTGACCAAGCGCTACGGGCTGGGCAGCCTGCGCGCCGTGCAGGTGCTGGGCCGGGAGGGAGCAGGCCCGTTCGGCGGGCGAGTCACCGCCGTGCGCTTGGTCGGCACGGCCAGCAGCCGAACGATCACCGGCGACAGCGCCATCCGCGCAGCCCTGGGCCTGCACAGCACCATGTTCACCCTGACCACGCGCTAACCAGCCGACCCCGATCGGCCGCTCGTGGGTCCCCCCGGTTCCTCCGATCAGTGGCCGCCGGCCACCACCGGGTGGCCTTCCGAGGCCTGGACCACGACGAAGCCCTGCCCGCTGAGCGCCAGCTGGTAGGCCTCGCCTGATCCGCGGCCGACCAGGGCGCCCATCTTGGCGGTCTTGCGGATGCCCGAGCGCAGCGAGCTGGACCACAGCACCGCGCTCTGCATGTCGACGAACGTGGGCACGTCCACGTTGAGCACCACGGGCGTGCCGTGCACGGTGATCGCCAGCGACCCGGTGCCCGTGAAGGTGGTGTTGAACAGGCCGCCGCTCATCATCGAGGCGCCCTCGACGCGCTTGATGTCCCACTGCAGGCCGCTCTCGAAGGCCAGGACGTTCGCGCCGTTCACGGTCACCGAGTCGTTCTCCAGCTGGAGCACGAACACGTCGTCGGCGTCGCGGGCCAGGAACACGTCGCCGCTGCCGCTGACCTTCATCAGGGCCATGCCCTCGCCGGTGAACGCCTTCTTGAACATCTTGCCCATTCCGCCGCTGCCCTCGTAGGCGAAGTCGACGTCGCCCTGGTAGGCGACCATCGAGCCCTGCAAGGCGAAGAAGTAGCCCGGGCCGCCGGCCATGCGGACCTTGAGCATCTTGTGGTTCTGCTTGGTGAAGCTGCCGGCCTCGACGTGGGCCTCGGTGTGGGTGAAGAGCTCGCTGCGCATGCACCGATGCTAGACCTGCGACCTGCGGCGGGTCCGCGCCCGCGATTGTGCCGGCCACGGCCGGACCGCGGGGTTCAGATCAGGGCTGGCTGTCGATCGGGCGGCTGGTGGGCTCGGGGTGCGTGCGCTGCGGGCCGCTCACGCCGCGGCGGCCACCGGGGTGGTCGTGGTGGTTGACGTGCGGCGGGCCCTGATAGGGATGGGCGTCCGGGTGCACCTCGGGGTGGTACTCGTGCAGGGCCTGGTCGGGCGGCAGCATGGCCTCGACGTCGTCGGCGTTCTCCGCGTGCAGCATGAGCCGGGCGGCCCACGCCAGCAGAGCCACGACCGCCGCGATGGTGAGCAGGAAGCCCCACGGAGTGGGCAGCCGCATGATGTAGGCGATCACCGCGCCCACCAGGCCGGCGGCCGGCAGGGTCACGATCCAGGCGACGAGCATCTCGCCGATCTTGCGCGCGTTCAGCCCGCTGCCGGCGGCCGCGCCCGCCCCCACCACGGAGGCGGTGGCGGCCTGGGTGGTGGAGATCGGGACGCCGAAGTGGGTGGCCCCGAAGATCGCGGAGGTGGCGCCGATGTTGGCCGCGACGCCGGAGTTGGCGTTCAGCCGGGTGATCCGCAGCCCGACGGTCTCGATGATCCGCCAGCCGCCCCACATCGTGCCCAGCGCGATCATCGAGTAGGCGGCGATCTCGACCCAGAACGGGATGCCCGAGTCTGCCGTCAGGTACCCGCCGGCGACCAGCGCGAACCAGATGACGCCCATCGTCTTCTGCGCGTCGTTGGCGCCGTGGCCGAACGACACCAGGGCTGCCGAGACGATCTGCATGTACTTGAACGGCTTGGCGTCGTCCTCCCAGCCAGTGACCCGCTGCAGCGCGGTCACCAGGTACATCGCGATGAACGCGATGGTGAGCGCGATCGTGGGGGAGGCCACGATGGCGATCGCGGTCTTCTCCACGCTCGACCACTTGATCGCGTCGACGCCGCCCATCGCCAGGCCCGCGCCGACCAGGCCGCCGATCAGCGCATGGCTGGACGAGGACGGCATCCCGATCCACCAGGTGAGGTAGTTCCAGAAGACGGCGGCGACCAGGGCCGCGCCGGCCACGATCAGCCCCTCGGGCATCCCGGCGGGGGTCTCGCCCAACGCCTCGACGTTGACCGTCTTGCCCACCGTGTTGGCCACCGCGGTGCCAATGACGAACAGGGCGCTGAAGTTGAAGAACGCCGCCATGTAGATCGCGTGCCGGGGCCGCATCGCCTTGGTCGCGACCACGGTGGCGGTCGAGTTGGCGGCATCGTGGAAGCCGTTCGTGAAGTCGAACAGCAAGGCGAGGAAGACGATCCCGGCGACCGCCACCAGCACGACGTCCACGACATACCCTCCGTCTTCGACGCGGCAGGACGAGGCCGCGCGAAACCACGTTAGCCCCCCCGGAAGTCAGAGGCTGACCTGTCCGGGGCTCCCCTGAGGGCCGTTCATGTGGCGTTCATCTTGCGGGGCACAGACGTTCATCCCCACAGCTGCGTGACGGCGTGGATTGCCAGCCCCGCGAGGGCTCCGATGACCGTTCCGTTGATGCGGATGAACTGCAGATCGCGGCCTGCGGCGAGCTCGATGCGGGCTGCCGTCTGCGGTCCGTCCCAGCGCGCGACGGTGTCGGTGATGACGCTGGTGAGCTGGAGCTTGTAATCCCCCACCAGCGACACCGCGGTGTCGGTGACCCAGGTGTCCAGCCGGTCCTGCAGGTCGGCGTCAGTGGCCAGCGCGTGCCCGACCTGCTCGACCGCGCCGGACGCCCGGACCCGCAGCTCGCTTCGCGGGTCGTCGGCGGCCTCCAGCAGCAGCCGCTTGGCGGTCTGCCACATCTGCGCGATCGACTGCTGGACATCCGGGTGGGTGTAGAGGTCGACCTTGGCCTGCTCGACCTTGGCCCGCGTCTCCGGGTTGTCGCGCAGGTCGTTGGCGAACTGCACGAGCATCCGGTCCACGGCCTGGCGGACCTCGTGGTCAGGGTCGTCGCGGATGCCGGTCAGGAAGCGCACCAGCTCGAAGTGGATGCGCCCGGCCACCATGCTGTCGATCAGCTTGGGCGACCACGCGGGCGACTGCGCCTCGACCACCGACATGATCGTGACCCGGTTGGTGGCCACCCAGGTGCACGTGCGCTCCACGATGACGTCCACGATCCCGGTGTGCGAGCGATCGCGCACCACCTGCGCGAGCAGCCTTCCCAGTGCCGGCGAGACGTCGGTGCGCTCCACCCGCTCGCCGATCACCCGCTCGATGGTGGTGCGCATCTGCTCGTCGTCCATCACGGCCAGCAGCCCGCGCAGCGCCCCGCCCAGCTGCCCGGTGACGCGCGCGGCGTTGTCCGGGTGGGCCAGCCACTCGCCGGCCCGCCGGGTCACCTCGGCGCTGCCGACCTTCTCGCGCACCACGTCGTCGGTCAGGAAGTTCTTGCCCACGAACTCGCCCAGGCCCGCGCCCATCTGGTCCTTGCGCGTCGGGATGATCGCCGTGTGCGGGATCGGCAGGCCCAGCGGATGACGGAACAGCGCGGTCACCGCGAACCAGTCGGCGAGAGCGCCGACCATCGCCGCCTCCGAGCCGGCCTGCACGTAGCCCAGGAAGCCCGTCGCATGGGCCCCCGCGACGACCAGCGTGACCAGGTAGATCAGCGCCGCCAGGCCGAACAGCGAGGTGGCCACCACCTTCATGCGCCGCAGCGCGACGCGCCGCTCCTCGTCCGAGCCCCAGGCGCTGGACTTGGGGTCGGGCCGCTGCGGCACCCCGGAGTCCGTCGGGCCGGGGGTGGCCGTGACCGCGCTCATCGAGCCTCCTGGGGTAGCCGGCCTCGATCGTAGGCGCGCAGGCAGACACCCACAGCCGACGCAGGCCGATCACACAAGGCGCAACCGCCCGCCTGTGGAGCCTGTCGAGCCCAGCGCCCGGTCGAGCTAGGCGCGCCGCTCGAACATCCCCGCGACCGCCGCCAGCCCCAGCACCGAGCGGGCCGCGTACTGCGAGCGCCACATGCCGCCGTGGCAGGCACCGTCGACGAAGAGCTGCATCGGGTGCGAGATCGGCACGTCGGGGTTCGCGGTGGACAGCGGGTTGCGCAGGTCGTGGACCAGCAGCGCGGCCATGATCGCGTTGGACGTGTCCGGCTCGAAGATCTCCAGCCCGAACCGCCCGGCACCCGCGTAGGCGGCGGCCAGCGCCTTGTTCTTGACCACCGAGACCGTGCGCGTGCTGGGCGCCACGTTCAGCGAGACGCGCACGCCGTCCTCGCGAGCCACCATCGCCCGCCAGCGCTGCAGGCGCTTGGCCAGCAGGTAGTTGGGGCCCTGCTGGGAGACCAGGCAGTCGCAGACGCCGAACTCGACGCCATTGGTCGTCCACACCGTGCCGGGGTAGTTCTTGTCGAACGTGCCGACCAGCCGCAGCGGCCGGCGCAACGGTCGCCACACCCCGGCCGCCCGCCAGCGCCGGCGTGACTCCTCGACGGCGTCGATCCCGACGGCGAACACGTCGGTCGGGGTGGCCAGCCAGGCCAGCGTCACGTCGCGCCCCTGGCCGATCAGGTCCATGCCGATCGCGTCGATCGCCAGGGACACCCGCACATGCAGCGGCCCGTCTGCGTAGACGTAGTTGCCCAGGGTGAACGGACCGTCGATGGAGGCCAGCCAGGTGCGGATCTCCGGGCCCTGTGTGAGCAGGTTGGCCCCGGCGACCGCGGCCAGCGCGCTGCCCGACAGCTGGGTGCGATCCAGCCCGCCGGAGACCGCGACCGGCACCTTGAGCCGACCGGCCCGGCCCTCGGCGTCGGCCAGGATCCGTCGCCACAGGTCCGGGCGCGGCAGGTCCAGCGCCCAGGCCATCGCGCCCCAGTCGAGCAGGCACTTCAGCGGGCCCATCTCCGCACCGGCGCCGAGCACGGCGACGTCCTCGCCGGTCAGATCCAGGGCGTCCGGGTTCTTGACCAGCCAGGTCAGGGCGGTCGCGAAGCTCGGCTCCACGATGCCGTCGGCGACCCACACGTCGAGCTGGTGGCGCAGGTCCGCCCCGGAGAGCTGGGCCCCGTGGTAGGGGATGACCAGCTCGGTGACGGCGCGGCCCTTGCCGGCCACCTCGACGGTCTCGAACGCCGGCTCGGTGTACTGGGCGAACGCCTCGGTCACGCTGGTCGTCTGCCCGTCGCGGGTGAACGTGAACCGGTCGTACAGGCTGGCCAGTGCGTCGCGGCTCATCTGCACGGTGCCGCCGCTGGCCTTGAGCCCGGACTCCACCAGGTCACGCGCCGGGGTCATGTAGTCCTTGCGCCAGTTCTCGGTGCCCTCGATGCGCCGGGCCAGCAGGGCGTCGGTGGCCCGGGCGGCGTCGGCGAACACCGCACGCCCGGTGGACATGGAGGAGACCCGGCCGTTGACGGCGGGGAAGTCCAGCCCGCGGTTCGCGTCGAGCTCGGTCACCGGACTCACCGGGCGGCGTGCTGGTCGATCGCGCGCTGGTAGACCTCGACGGTGGTCGCCGCGATCTTGTCCCAGCCGAACTGGCCGACGGCCCGCTCGCGGCCGGCGCGACCCATCTGCGCGGCCCGCGCCGGGTCGGACATGACCGCGTTCAGCGAGTCGCCCACGGCCTGCTCGAAGCCCCGCGGGTCCGACTCGTCGTAGTGCACCAGATGCCCGGTCTCGCCCTCGACGACGACCTCCGGGATGCCGCCCACGTCGGAGGCGACCACGGCCGTCTCGCAGGCCATCGCCTCCAGGTTCACGATGCCCAGCGGCTCGTACACCGACGGGCAGGCGAAGACGCCGGCGTGGGTGAGCGCCTGGACCAGGTGGCCGCGGGTCAGGTGCTGGTTGACCCAGATCATGTTCTGCTCACCCTTGCGCTCGCGCAGCGCGGCGACGCCGGCCTCGACCTCGGCGCCCAGCTCGGGGGTGTCCGGCGAGGACGCGATGAGGACCAGCGGCACGTCTGCCTCCAGGCGCTCGGCGGCCTTGAGCAGGTGGGCGATGCCCTTCTGCCGGGTGATCCGCCCGACGAACAGCACGTACGGCCGGCTCGGGTCGATGCCCACCGACTCGATCAGATCGGTGTTCGCATCGGGCTGGTAGAGCTCGGTGTCGATGCCGTTGAGCACGACGTCGACCTTGTCCGGGTCGACCTGCGGGTAGCAGTCCAGCACGTCGGCGCGCATTCCCTTGGAGACCGCGATGATCCGGTCGGCGCTCTCGTAGGAGGTGCGCTCGATCCAGGAGCTGAGCCGGTAGCCGCCGCCTAGCTGCTCGGCCTTCCACGGCCGGCGGGGCTCCAGCGAGTGCGCGGAGATCACGTGCGGCACGTCCAGGAAGGTCTGGCCGACCTGCCCGGCGAAGTTGGCGTACCAGGTGTGCGAGTGGATCAGCTCCACCTCGGACAGCGCGGCCACCTGCGCCAGGTCGATGCCCATCGCCTGCAGCGAGGCGTTGGCCCCGGCCAGCGTGTCGGGGACCTGATGCGCGGTGGCGTCCTCGCGTGGGGCGCCCCAGCACTGGACGTCGACCTCGATCAGCTTGCGCAGCTCACGAGCCAGGTACTCGACATGGACGCCGGCTCCGCCGTACGCCTCCGGTGGCCACTCGCGCGTGATCAGACCGATTCTCATGCCGGGCAGCCTAGGACCGGGGAAGGTCAGGTCGCCACGCTTCGCAGGTCCTGTGCGCTGACACCTGCCGCGACGGGCCGCGTGACCGCCCGGCGCCGCGTCGGCAAGACGGCACCCGGGGGTCATGGCTAGGTTGGCCGCATGGCCAATCCCAGGGTTCTCGGTATCGTTCTTGCCGGCGGCGAGGGCAAGCGGCTGATGCCGCTCACGGCCGACCGGGCCAAGCCCGCGGTGCCGTTCGGCGGGTCCTACCGCCTCATCGACTTCGTGCTCAGCAACCTGGTGAATGCCGGGTTCGCCCGCATCGCCGTCCTTACCCAGTACAAGTCGCACTCGCTGGACCGGCACATCACCCAGACCTGGGCGATGCCCGCGATCCTGGGCGACTACGTGACCGCCGTGCCGGCCCAGCAGCGCCTCGGCCCGCGCTGGTACACGGGGTCGGCCGACGCGATCTACCAGAGCCTCAACCTCATCGAGGACGAGAACCCCGATCACCTGATGATCTTCGGCGCGGACAACATCTACCGGATGGATCCGCGCCAGATGCTCGCCCAGCACCTGGACACCGGTGCCGCGGTGACCGTGGCCGGCATCCGCAAGCCCCGTTCGGAGGCCACCGAGTTCGGCGTGATCGAGCAGGAGGCCACGTCCACGAAGATCACCGACTTCCACGAGAAGCCGGCCGACCCGCCGGCCATCCCAGGCAGCCCGGACGAGTCGTTCATCTCGATGGGCAACTACATCTTCAGCCGGGAGTGGCTGGTGGAGACGCTGCGCGCCGACGCCGCCGACGAGGGCTCGGTGCACGACATGGGCGGCAACATCATCCCGACGCTCACCAGCCAGGGGATGGCCCACGTCTACGACTTCGGCACGAACGTGATCCCCGGCGAGACCGAGCGCGACAAGGCCTACTGGAAGGACGTCGGCTCGATCGACGCCTACCACGAGGCGCACATGGACCTGGTCAGCGTTCACCCGGTGTTCAACCTCTACAACCGCGAGTGGCCGATCATCACCTCGTCGCTGGGCTCACCGCCGCCGGCCAAGTTCGTCGAGGGTGGCAACGCCCACGAGTCGATCATCGGCGCGGGCTCGGTGATCGCCGGCGGGCACGTGCGCTCCAGCGTGCTGTCCCAGGACGTGAAGGTCGGCCAGGGTGCCTACGTCGAGGGCGCGGTGCTGCTGCCGGGCGTGCGCATCGGGCACGGCGCGGTGGTCCGCAACGCGATCCTGGACAAGAACGTGATCGTCCCGGACGGCGCCCAGATCGGCGTGCACTCCGACGTGGACAAGGAGCGCTTCACCGTCTCGACCAACGGCATCGTCGCGGTCGGCAAGGGCACGATCATCTAGCCCGCCCAGCACCTCGCACCTGATGTCGGAGTCACGGCATCGAGCGCGCCGAGGAGTGAGCTGAGGTCCGGTCCCGAAGCCGCGCAGCGGCGAGGGGGCCGGCACTCGGCGAGCCCCGCAGGCTGCCCGCCGGCCGGCGGAGGAGTGAGGCGGGGTTCAGTGGCCGGAGGCCGCGGAACCCGCCGAGCCCCGCACGCCGGTCGGCCAACAGATACAGCCCGCGAGGGCATGGAATCCGGGCCGAACGACCCTTGTCCGGGGTGAAGTGCGGACCTAGCGTGGCTGGATCTTGTCGTGGTGGCAGGAAGGCACCCGCCATGAGGTCCAGGCCATGAGGTCCAGCACGGTGACCCTCGCCCCGGCCCAGCTCGAGGCGCGGATCCGGGAGCGCCTCCAGGCGGGGCAGGCCGCCCGGGTCGTGGTGTGGCGCAAGGACGAGCAGGCGCTGCTGATCAGGGCCGATCAGGTCCGCGCGCGGATGCTGGACGGCTGGCTCGTGGTCGCGCTGACGCTGCAGACCGACCAGACCGGGCCAGTGCCGCTCGAGCTGGTCTACCACCTGGGCTCGGCGCGGGCGGGCACGGCCGGACGGGCCGCGGCCGTGGCCGCGAACGCCGGCTCGCGCGAGGCGACGATGCTCGCCGAGATCTGGGGTGCGGACCTGCAGCGGGTCGTCTGGGACGCCGTCCTGGATGCGCTGGAGGTCGCGCTGGCGCGCGCGCCCCGCGACCGGGGGGAGAGCCCGACCCTGCGCGGGTTCTCGGCCGGCCCCGAGGGCCTGGCCGTCGACGTGGTCACCGGGGTGGCGTGATGGCCGACTTCGACGTCGCTCTGGTCCGGCTGGGGACGCTGCTGGGCCTGTTCGCCGCCCCGGACGACGCGAGCCCGGGCAGCGTGCGCTGGCAGTGGTTCACCGATCCGCTCGGCGAAGGATTCGCGTCCATGCCACGCAACCGCGAGGAGCTCGGCGGGATCGTCGAGGCGCTGCTCGGCAACCCGGCCGCCGACTTCGGCGACGACGACCGGTGGGCGCCGTTCGGCGAGTGGGGCGGGGTCGGGCTGGGGTTCACATGGTCGAAGTCGGCCGCTCCGGCCAGCGATCCGCTGCGGATCGGCCTGGGCGCGTCGGTCGACGCCCCGGTGGCCGGCCAGCAGATCGAGCTGCGGGTCTTGGCCCGGATCCTGCGGATCCTGGGCGCCGCCAAGGACGTGGACCACGAGCTCGGCCAGGTGAGCTTCGCGGGCTCGTTCCCGGTGCCGAGCTTCCTCGCCAAGGGCGAACTGGGTGGCTCGGTGTCTCCCACACCGGCCGACATCACCGTCTGGCTGGCCGCGACCGAGACCCGCGACAACGTGCCCGATCGTCGCCAGCTCACCTACCTGCATCCGCCCGGAGAGGTGCTGGCCTGGGACACCGCGCGGCTGGCCGTGTTCGTCCTGCGCGCCTGGATCCGCCAGCAGGCGGCAGGAGGCGACGACTTCTTCACCCGCGTGAACGACCACCTGTTCCCGATGCTGGGCGACCCCGCCGACCCGATCGACCCGTTCCCGCTGGTGGACCCGATGGGCCAGCCGGCCACCTTCGACCCGTGGGCCGACAGCGTGCTGAGCACCGACGGCGGGGCCGCCGGGCCGCTGACCTTCCTCTGGCACGCGAAGGCGCTGCTGACCGGGGTGGAGAGCCCCGACTTCCTCAGCGGCTCGATGTTCTTCCCGCTGGCCCCCGGCGGCTCCGGGCCGGCGCCGGCCGACCTGGCCGACGCCCTCGGCACGTACGTCGCCCCGCCGCCGGACCCGGGCGCCTGGGTCGGGATCCTGACCGAGCCGGCCGGGACATGCACGCTGGTGCTGGACGTCAAGACGGCGACGCAGTACTGCCGCATCCCGCTGGCGACCGCGACCGCCGCCGGGCTGACCCGCCCGGACCTGACTCCCGCCCAGCACCAGGCGATCCTGGCGACGCTGGCCTCGATCGGCCCCGGCGGGCTCCCGATCGCCGACCAGCTCCTGCACGGCGGCGACCACGCGCTGACCCTGCTGTCGGTGACGGTCGCGCAGGGCGACGCGCCTGTGGGGTTGGACGGCGAGTACCGCCTCGACGTCGTGATCCCGACGAGCCCCAGCGACCCGGTGCGCCTGAGCCTGCTCACCCCGCTGCTCGACCTCGCCTTCCCGCTGCAGACGGCCGAGGTCGCCGGGATGGTCGGCGGCCTGGTGACCCGGACCGTGAAGGCCGCCCTGCCCGACGACGACCTGGGTCCGATGATCGCCGCCGCCGCGGACGTGGCCCAGGCGTGCCTGGCGGTCGCGGGCGGGAACGGCGGGCCGGCGCCGGACGAGCTCGCGCTGACCTTGCTCTCGGCCGTCCTGGCCGCGGCCGGGCAGGGCGAGGAGATCACCGTCCCCATCGAGGGCTTCACGCTCACGGTCGGGTTCACCGGCGGGCTGCTCTCGGTCAATGTGGGCTTCGGCCCGATCGCCCCCGAGTCCGACGACGACCCGCAGATCAGCGTCGGCTCGGTCAACGCGGGCGTGGTCGTGAAGCCCGATGGACCCACCTTCCTCGACGGATTCCAGGTCGGGTTCACCGACCTGCGCCTGGGCACGAGCCAGAACGGCGGTGGCATCGTCGCCAGCCTCATCCCGGACATGCGCGAGCTGTCCGGCTTCTCGCTGATGCTCACCTACTCGGCCAGCTCGAACCCGCCGGTCATGGTGACCGGCGGGGGCAAGATCCCCATCCAGCAGACCCTCGGCCCCTTGGAGATCGCCGCGCTCCTCGTGGACATCCGCGCGGACTCGATGGCCATCGGCCTGGACCTGGGATTCGAGCTCGGACCGATCCTGGTCGCCGCCTACGAGCTGGGGCTGGAGATCGGCTTCCTCGACGGGTCGGTCACCCCGTTCCTGCACGGCCTCGGCCTGTCCATGGACACCGATGCGATCAAACTCGGCGGGTTCTTCGCGGCGGTCGAGAACGACGGGACCACCGACTACGTGGGCGGCGCGCTCGTCTCGGTCGCCGGCTACTTCGAGCTGTCCGCCATCGGCGGGTACACCCAGCTGGCCGACGAGACCCCGTCGCTGTTCCTCTTCGCCTCGCTGGTCGCGCCCCTCGGCGGGCCGCCGTGGTTCTTCATGACCGGCGTGGCCGGCGGGTTCGGATTCAACCGCACCCTCCCGGCGCCCGGGCTCATGACGGACCACCCGTTCCTCAAGGTGATGAGCGGCCAGCTCGCGATCAGCGGCGACGCCGTCGAGGCCCTGACCGAGCTGAGCACCCACTTCGCCGCGCAGAAGGGGCAGCACTGGATCGCGGCGGGCATCCAGTTCGTCTCGTTCGGGTTCATCAACGGCAAGGTCGTCATCGCCATCGGGTTCGGCCACCACCTCTCGTTCACGATCCTGGGGATGGCCTCGTTCAGCCTCGAGCCGCTGGCCTACATCGAGATCGGGATCGAGGCCACCGCCGACGAGGAGCACTTCTCGGTGCGGGCGCGCCTGTCGCCGAGCAGCTACGTGCTGCACCCGGACATCTTCAGCCTGCAGGGCGACATCGCGCTGTGCGCCTGGTACGCCCCACCGCACGACGGCGACTTCCTCTTCTCCATCGGCGGCTACCACCCCCTGTTCAAGAAGCCGGAGCACTACCCGGAGCTGGTCCGGGTCGGCTGCACGGCCACGCTCTACGACTTCGTCCACCTGAGCATCGAGGTGTTCTTCGCGTGCACCCCGCAGGCGCTGATGGCCGGGGCGAAGGCGGCGCTGTGGGCCGAGTTCATGGGGATCGCCGCCGGCCTGGAGGTCTACGTCGACGTCCTGATGACGTGGGACCCGTTCTTCCTGCGCGCCCGGATGGGAGTGTGCGTCTGGTTCGAGTTCTTCGGCCGCCACGAGATCGGCGTGGACCTGGACATCTGGACCCCCGACTTCGGTGGCGAGGCGACCATCGACCTGGCGATCGTCTCGTTCACGGTCTCGTTCGGCACCGACCTCCTCCCGCCGCCCAAGCCACCGATCGCCGACTTCCTCGCCGGCCAGCTGGGCCTGCCGGCGACCCCGCAGGGCGACGGTGCCAAGGTCGCGACGTTCAGCACCGAGGCGGCGCCGGGGCTGTTCCGGATCGAGTTCCTCTCCGGGCGCAGCGGCAAGCCGGGGCCGCCGACCTCCGACGAAGCCCAGGAGGGGCTCTCGGCCAGCGACCCGGTGCATCTGGGTCCGGAGTGGAGCTTCCTGCTGCGCACCCGGATCCCGGTCGACCACGCCGGCGCGATCCAGGGCTCCTTCGACCCCGACGCCCCGGCGCCCGGTCAGTTCGAGGGCATCGTGAACATGCCGCTGACCGGCCGGCTGGGCCTGGGATCGACCGTCGACGTGGGCGCACCCGCGCTGTTCGCAGCGGCCCGCACGTGGCTGGGCGACTGGTTCCCCGCCGCCACGTTCGGACCGAAGGAGGTGACCGCCGCGCAGGCCAACGCCAGCCAGGCGGCCGCCGACGTCAAGCCCGCGGAGGCCTCCGTTGCGCTGGTCGAGGGCCTGGTCGTCGAGGTCGGGCCGACCTTCCCGGCGAACACCCCCGCACTGACCGCGCCGCTGGTCGAGCCCCCGGATCCCGGCGACGCCTACCCGGCGCCACTCGGGGCGACCGCCGCGAGCACGCTGGCGCTCCGCGAGCCGTTCCGCTTCGGGATCGGTCCGGCCATCTCGGCCACGATCTCGAGTCGCGCCAGCCGGCGAGCCTCGGCGCTGGCCGCCATGGCCCATCCGGGCCCGCGCGTGATCACCGGGCTGGCTCACTCCGCGGCCCTGCTCAACAAGGTCAAGCAGTCGGCCGGTCAGGTCCTGACCGTGGCCGTGGCCGCGGCGGCGGGCGCGGGCCCGGTGGTCGCGGTCCCGGCCTCCCCGGCGCGGCCGGCCGCCCTGTCCGCGGTCAGCCTGCGGCAGCTGCCTGTCCGCTCGGACCACGTCGTGGCCCGGTCGTGGCTGGAGACCGTCACGCCCGCGGCCGGAGCCACCCACACCCCGCTGACTCCGCGCGGGCGCCCCGCCGAGTCGCTGACCAGCGACCTGGAGCTGCCGGCCGGACGGTTCCAGCAGGTCGACTTCGGCGACCGGATGCGCTCGGGATCGCTGACCGTCACCGGCGACCAGGTCGTGCGCACGATCGTGCTGGACGCCGGCGGCCATGTGGTCAGCGACCGACACCGCCGCGGGAAGGCCGCCGTCCCGCTGGGCCCGCGCACGGCCACCGTGCTGCTGATCGGCGCCGGCACCACGCCGGCCCCCACGGTCGCCGGCCTGGAGCCCGAGACGACCCTGCTGGCCCTGCGCCCCGGTCTCTACGCCGGCCCCGGCTGCGTGGTGCGCACGCCGGCATCCGCCGACCTGACCGTGCGCGCCACGGACAGCCTCCCCGGCGCCGAGGTGTTCGCCACGGCCCAGCACCTGTGGCTGTCGATGGCCGTGGCCTTCCCGAAGGAGGGCACCCTGGTGCTGCGCGTGGTGCCCACCGTCGAGCGCCCGGGCTCGGCCGCCGAGCAGGTGCGCTGGCGGACCTCCGACGCGGTGCTGCGGGGCCTGACCCCGGTGGTCGCGTCCGGCCGGGTCGCGTTCGTGATGGGGCTGCGCGCACCCGGGGCCTGGGAGCTCGAGGTCGATCTCGGGCCGGACTGGCGGCTGGCCGGCGTCGCGGCGGTCCCGAGGGCCGCGCGCACGGTGGTCGCGGAGCTGTCCCGACGGGGGGAGTGGGACCTGGTCGACGACGCGATCCCAGACCATCCCCGCTCGCTCACGTCGGAGATCCGCCTGGAGGCCCGAGCATGAGCCAGATCTTCTCCCACGCGCTGCCCCAGGTCCGGGCCGGCGATCCCGACGTCACCCTCAGCCCCACCCAGCAGGTGGCGCTCCCGCCGCCGCCCGACGACTCGAGTGCGTCGGCCAAGCAGCTGCTGACCCAGACCGGTCCGGGCACGGTGCACGTGCGCATCGACGGCCCGCAGACCGCCCTGACCGCCGACCTGATCGCCGGGGTCTACCCGGCACCGGGCAGCGAGACCTCGCCCGACGAGTTCCTGCCGCACGTCGCGCTGAGCCGGCGGACGCTGCCCTGGGAGCGCCGGGGCCCGCAGCCCGCCGCGACGGTGCCGTGGCTGGCACTGCTGGTCTTCTCCGAGGCCGAGCTGACCGACGCCGCGGGGATGCGCCAGGCGGCGACCGTGAGCGTGCAGCGACGCACGGTCGCCTCGATCCCGGATGCCCCCACCCGCAACCGGCTCATCACCACGCTGGGGATCCCCGGCAGCACCGAGGTCAGCACCCTGAGCGTCGCCAACGGGTTGCTGGCCAGCATCCTGCCCACCCAGGCCGAGCTGGCGCTGCTGTGCCATGTGAAGCGCGAGAGCACCGGCACCGGCGACGTGGACCGGGCGATCGTCGTGGCCAATCGGCTGCCCAGCGCGGCGGCCCCGGGGGGCCAGAAGCCCCCGCTGCACCTGGCCGTCCTGGTCTCCGTCGAGCGCGCCAGCGAGCTGTGGACGCTGCCCGGCATCGGGAGCACCACGCTGCTGGTGCTGCACCACTGGCGGTTCCGGCCCAGCACCGGGAGGGACTTCGAGCAGGTCGTCCGCTCGATCGGCTACCGGCCCAACGGCGGGGTGCAGCGCTTCGGCAACCTGCCCGTGCCGGTCGGGCCCGGCCAGCAGGCGCCGCTCTCCGGCGGCTTCCAGGGCCTGCTGAACCCCAGCGGGTACCTGCTCACCCCGCTGGCCCACGACCAGGACGTGCAGGCCGCCTCGTACCGCGGCCCGCTGCGCCCGTTCGGGCCCCAGTCGCGCAGCACGTCGTTCGCCATCGCCGCGGCGCCGAACGAGTTCGCCTCGGCGCCTCCGGGCACCCCGCTGGACCTCTCGCACGCCACCGCGTTCGAGCTCGGCCGGCTGCTGGCCCTCAACGACCCGGCCATCCTGGAGGACCTGCGCGGCATCCGCGCGACGTTCAAGCCATTGGACCCGCCGGTCGCGGTGAACAAGCTCCCCGACGCCCTGCAGAAGCCCGACTGGGTGGTCAATCCCGCGTGGGCCGACCAGCCATGGGTGAACGTCGCCCACGAGCAGCTGGTCAAGGACCACGACGCGCTGCTCGGCGGGGTGCCGGCCGGTGACGTGTCCGGCCTGGCCTCGGCGCTGCCGAGCTGGGGCGTCGGCAACCTGCTGGACACGGTGTCGGGGATCGGCGCGGCGGTCAGCGCGCCGGTGACGACCCTGGACGTCGGGACGGTCACCGCCCAGGGCCTGGACACGGCCTTCGCCGACGTCGCCGCGGCGGCGCAGGAGTAGGGGGCGGGGATGCTCGACAAGCACCTGAGCACGGCGACCGGCGTCGAGGCGGTTGGCTCGGCGGTCAGCGCCTACGAGGTCGTGGCATCGGCCGATGGCCTGGAGTTCGCCTCCCCGGACCTGGCCGCCTGGAAGGCGGACCAGATCACGATCCCCGCCCGGCTGGCCGAGTTCCTCGCCGACATCCGGCTGCTGCGCCGCGTTCCGCTGAGCTACCTGGTGCCCGATCCGGACCTCCTGCCGCCGGAGTCGATCCGCTTCTTCCACGTCAACCAGACCTGGGTCGACCGGGTCATCGACGGCGTCATCTCCAACACGACCGTCGGCACGGTCGACTTCCACTACACGCTCAGCGTGCTGGCGGCCGTGCGCTCCGCGGTCGATCCGGCGCCGAACGGGATGACCGGGATGCTCATCCGCTCAGAGCTGGTGAGGCGCTGGCCGACGATGGTGGTGCAGGCGTACTCCGATCCCAACGCCCCGATCGACGCCGAGTCCACCGTCCAGGTCCTGCGCGCGGAGCCGGTCTCCCGCGACATCCTCATCGCGCTGTTCGCCGGGCAGCCCGCGCGGGTGCACCTGCGAGAGCCGTTCGACGGCGTGCGGTACGGGGTGGAGCCGCCCGACGACGTCGACACCGTTCAGACCGCCCAGGAGCCGTACGTCGTGGACCATCGCGACAAGCACGGCGCGGTCCTCGACGACGAGGTCCGCATCCGGCTGCGCACGCCGCTGGCCCGACGTCGCCTGCACGTCGAGGACCTGCTCACGAAGCTCGCCGCTCTGCCTGGCGGCTCGGACCTGGCCAACCCGCGCGGGATCGCGCTGCACCTGGAGCAGCGGCCCTACGTCCAGGTGTTCCGCACCACCGTGGCGGAGTCGGCGGGCTCGAAGCCGGCCCCGGCCGGACCCATCCAGCTGAGCAACGGGCACAGCTTCACCCTGGGGCTGATGCAGCACGCGCTGTTCCAGGGATCGGAGGGCTGAGCGGTGTCGCAGCAGACCAAGCTGGTCGCGGTCGACGTGGCCGCGCGGGTGGTCCAGCGTGCGACGTCGGTGCCGGCCCTGGCCGACGCTCCGTTCGCCGCCACCGCGACCCTCGAGCCGGGCATCCACGTGCACTGGGCGCTGCCCGACGCGCTGACCGCCGCGCGCGCCGATCCCACGGACGGCCCGACGCTCCGCGGGGTGCCCGACCTGTGGCTGGTGGTGCGGTTCAACCCGGTCGCGGGCGCGCAGCCGCGGACCTATCGGGCGTGGGTGGTCGACTCGTTCAGCGAGCAGGTGCGCCCGCTGGCCCAGTGGACGCCGCCCATCGATCGGCCGGCCGACCGGATCCACACCGCCGCGGGGGTGCTGGCCAAGGCTCGCGCGGGCTGGGGGCGCTGGGACCCGGACGAGCCGTTCGACGCGCTGAGCACCGCGTACTACCCGGCCTGCCGCCGGCGCCTGGGCTTCCACGACGATCTGTCCGACCTCGGCGGCCCGGGCCAGTCGGGGCTGGTCAGCTACGCGGTCCTGGGCTGGTACAGCGCGATCGGCAGCGACCCGTTCTACAACGACCGGGTTCGGCGCGGCGACAAGCTGGGCCACCGCACGGGGGCGCGCTCGTTCACCCAGCTCTCGACCTCGGTCGCGAAGGCCGTCAAGGGAGCCGGCGAGGCGACCGGGGTCGTGGCGCAGTGGAAGGTGGACGTGGCCATCAAGCAGTCCACCGCCCCCTCGGCGGGCGAGGTGATCGCGCTGAGCGCATCCGAGGCCCTGCAGGCCCAGGTGTCCAGCGCCGCCGCGACGTCGCTGGCCGGGCTGGTCGAGGCGATCCCGCTGGCCAAGGACGGCCCGCAGGCCGCGGTCATCGACGCGCTGATGCCCGACGACACGCGAGCTCTCACGGTCTGCCACGGCTCGGTGATGGACGTCCCGCTGCGGGACACCGCGCAGGCCGCGACGCCGCTCGGCGACGACGCGGTGTTCCTCTACCCGAACCTGCAGCGGGCACTGGCCGAGGTCGCCAGCCGCGACGAGGATCCCGACGCGGCCGACCATCTGGACATGATGCTCGGACAGCTCGGGCAGCAGTCCGGCTCGACCGCCGGCGTCGTCGACCTGCCCGGCGCCCAGCACGCCCGGACGTTCCAGTCGGTCCCCGGGCGCTCGTCGTGGTTCGCGCGCCTGGACATCCACGCCAAGCCGCCGATCAGCGCCACCGCGGTTCTCGGACTGGTCGACCTGCAGGCCGCCCCGGCGAACCCGTCGTGGGGGAACTGGCAGGCGATGGGCGCCCGCTCGGCGATGAGCGCGGCGCACCAGCAGGCCTTGGTGAAGCCGATCCCGGCGGCGGTGCTCAGCCAGCCCCCGGCGCAGTCCGCGCCGCCGAGCGAGGCGGAGATCGTCGGCTGGATCGCCCAGCTGCGCGCCGCGTTCGCGACCGCCTCCGCGCAGGCGGCGGTCGCCGGGAAGCCGCTGCACCCGCGCCTGGTCCGGGTCCAGGACCACCGCGAGAACGCGAAGCCGACAGCACTGGGCCGTCCGGGTGACGGGCTCGGCCCGAGCCAGGCGGGCTGGTGGGTGGACCTCGGCGACCCCGAGGACGAGATCGACCTGGGCGATCCGGCCAACCCGGCCGACGGCAACCCCTTGCACCGGATCCTGGCCGAGCTGTACGTGGCCGTTCGCGGGTCGAACGTCCATCTGCCGGACGCCGAGCACCTGTTCGAGGTGCCCGGTCCGCGCTGGTACCGGCCCTGGGCGCCGCACCTCGTGCTCTACGGGGCCGGGCGGTCGTACCGGCACGGGATGGACGGGCGGTTCCGGGCCGACGGACACCTGCTCACCCGGGTCGGCGGCGAAGTCCTCAGCGGGCTGGTGATGGGGTCCCACACGGTGCTGGGCAAGGACCTGGTGGCGGCTGCGGCCGGCGTGGCCGCGCCCGGGGTGCCGGCGGTGGCCGCGGGGCTGCTCGCCGAGCACGCGCTGGCCGACGGCCAGAACTCCGAGATCATGGCCCGGGCCGCCCGGCGGACCGGTGACCCGAGGGCCGCGCGACTGGCCCCGAAGCAGGCCATGGCGGCGACCCGGGCGCTGTGGCTGGGCCGGGGGAGCCTCCTGGCCGCGCCGCAGAAGGACGTGATCGCCGGCATCGAGCCGATCGGCACCGCGCCGGGGGCGGTCGGCCTGCAGGCCTGGCGTCCCTGGTACGGCGCGCTGTTCCTGGACTCGACCTACACCCATCGGCGCAAGCGGTTCAACGACGCCTTCGAGCTGCCGCCGGAGTTCGTGGAGGCGGTCGACCGCACCCCGGTCGTGGCTCCGGATCGCGAGCAGTCGATCAGCGAGCGGCAGGTCGCCACGGTCAGCGTCATCAAGGTGCTCAAGCAGAGCCTGGTCACCAAGCTGACCCTGGACCCGCAGGGCAACGTGGTCCACCAGCAGCCCCCGCCGGACGGCGTCGAGGCCGACACGTTCGACGAGATGGACGTCGTGTCCGCGGCAATGGCGGGCCTGGACGACGCCCTGCTGGACGCCGGCGAGCGCGAGCAGGGCGGGTTCGTGCATGTGAACCGAGTGCGCGTCTACGACACGTTCGGCCGCCCGGTGGACTGGTCGTCGAATGTCGCCACGCTCGATCCCCTGCCCGGCTGGGCGACCGCGCTGCCGGCGCGACTGGCCACCTGGGGCCGGCTCGGCTTCCGCCTCCAGGACGCCGCGGACCCGACCGTGGAGGCCTCGCCGCTGCGACCGCCGGTGTGCGGCATCCTGCTGCCGGACTTCGTCGACCAGGCCTTGGAGGTCTACGACGCGACAGGCCTGCCGATCGGCCAGCTGACCGCGGACGATCCGGTGGAGCAGGGTGGCGCGCAGGCCTTCACCCTGGCGGTGACGTTCACGCTGCTGCCCTGGGTGGCCGCCGGCCTGGCGCCCGGGGCCGATCCCACCGGGGCCATCACCAACGAGACGCTGCGCCGGCTCGTGCAGGCGCTGATCGCCCAGCCGATCGACGTTCCGGCCGGTGCCCCGGGGGGCTGGTACGAGACCGGGCTGACCGCGATGCTGCGGGTGCTGGACACCGTGCGCTCCACGCTCGACCCGTCGCCGAAGCCGACCGGCTCCCGGGTCCGGCTGCTCGGCGAGCCGGTCCTGGTGATGAACCTGCGGCTGTCGTTCCAGGCTTCGACCGCCGATGTCCAAGAGCTGCGCGGCGACCCGCCGCTGCTGTCCGAGCCGCCCGCGCTGCCTGTGCTGCGCGTGCGCGTCGGCGACGTGACCCGGCCCGACGACGGGGTGCTGGGCTGCTTCCTGACGGGCGCGTCGCCGGCCGAGGACCGATTCGCGCCGGTCAGCCTGGAGGCCGCGCAGAAGGCGGTGCTCAACCAGCTGGTCACCTCGGCCGGCGTCCAGCAGGTGCAACCGGCCACCCATCCGTTCGTCGCCGGTCAGGTGGCGGAGTTCGACGTGGCCGCCGGCGCCCCGGTCGACACCGTGGTGCTGGCCGACCCGCGCGGCTCGCTGTACGCGACGTGCGGGATGCTGCCGCGCAAGACGATCGTGCTGCCCAAGGACTTCGTCGAGCCGGCGCTGGACCGGCTGGAGCCGACGTTCCGCGTCGGGCCGATCCTGGGCTACGAGCGCGGCGGGTCGCTCACGCCGGTGCTGCCCGCGCCGGTCATCGAGGGGATGCGCGCGACGTTCGTCCACGACGACGACGCCACGTACCCGGAGCTTCCCGTGCCGCCGGTCCTCGGCGTCGGCGAGCTGCCCCCGGTCCGGGTCAGGCTCACCGAGGGCTGGGCCCGGATGTCCCAGGAGGAGTAGCGCCGGCCCGCGCGGTGCCCGCGCGGTGCTACTTCCAGGACTTGACCGCCTTGCACCGCTGCGCCAGATGCTCGGCGGCGTCCGTGCGGGCCTTCTTGCGCGAGCGTCGCGCCGGCCCACGCCAGCCGCACTCGCAGCGCGCGTGCGAGAACGAGCCCTTGTCGACCACGGCGACGGGTCCGTCGGCCAGCGTTGCGACCGATTCCTTGGCCATCTGCTCCCTCGCGCCTGGGCGGTGCTCGCTCGACCCTAGCGCGGGGCCCGGGGTGGGGACGTGTGGTCCGACGCTGCTCCCGTCCGGCCGGGAGCACTCGGTCGCTGCCGGAGCACGGGCAGCCGTGCGGAGCATCTAGCCTGGGGCCATGGCATCGAGCACTTGGCAGGTCACCGGGATGACCTGCGCGCACTGCGTCCACGCGGTCACCACCGAGATCTCCGCGATCGAGGGCGTCGAGTCGGTCGACGTGGACCTGGCCAGCGGCCAGGTGCAGGTTCAGGCCGAGCCGACCCCCTCGCGCGAGCAGGTCGCCGCGGCCGTCGACGAGGCCGGGTACGCGCTCGCGTGACCGCGGTCCGGATCGTCGAGGTCAGTGCCCGTGACGGTCTGCAGAACGACCCCGCCCGGCTGAGCACCGAGCAGAAGGTCGAGCTGGTCGCTCGCGGCGCCGCCGCCGGTCTGCGCCGGGCCGAGATCGCCTCCTTCGTGCATCCACGGCTGGTGCCGCAGATGGCCGACGCCGAGGACGTGGTGGCCGGGGTGCGTGCCCGGGTCACCGGTGACGCCTCCTGGATCGGGCTGGTCCTCAACGCGCGCGGGTTCCACCGCGCCGCGGCGACCGGCGTGGACGAGGTCAACTGCGTGGTCGGGGTGAGCGAGGAGTTCAGCCGCGCCAACCAGTCGATGGGCACCGACGAGGCGATCGCGGTCGTCGCCGAGGTCGCCCCGCTGGCCCTCGCCGCCGGGATCCGGCCCACGGTCACCCTCTCGGTGGCGTTCGGCTGCCCGTTCTCCGGCGAGGTTCCGGTGGACCGGCTGGTCCGGGTCGCCGAGCAGGTCGCGGCGGCCGGCGTGGACGAGGTCGCCATCGCCGACACCATCGGGGTGGCGGTGCCGGCCGACGTGATGGCCCGGGTCGCGGCCGTGCGCGCGACGATCGGCGGACTGCCGCTGCGCGCGCACTTCCACAACACCCGCAACACCGGCTACGCGAACGCCCTGGCTGCCGCGGACGCCGGGGTGGGCGTCCTGGACGCGAGCCTGGGCGGGGTCGGCGGCTGCCCGTTCGCACCGCGGGCCACCGGCAACATCGCCACCGAGGATCTCGTGTACGCGCTGCACCGCAGCGGGTTCAGCACCGGTGTCGACCTGGACGCGGCGATCGAGGCGAGCCAGTGGCTGGGGGAGCAGCTGGGCCGGGAGCTGCCCGCCTACCTGCCGCGCGCGGGAGCGTTCCCGGCAGCCTGAGCGCCCCGCGGGCACGCCAGACTCCACGGGGCGGGGCCTGCGCGTGCTTTGTCCGATTGCCCGGGGGTGAGTCACCCGCCGCGACTGACTCGACGGCGGGTGTTCATCCCTCGTTCATCGTCGCCATGCCCGCCATTCCCTCCCCGCTCCTAGCGTCCGCTGCCAACAGGACGTCGCACCCTCAAGGAGCATCACGTGAAGAACCGACTCATCCCGGCCGCCGCGGCGACCGCCGCGCTGGCCCTGGTCCTGGCCGGCTGCAGCGACGCCGACCAGGCGGGCAGCAGCGACACCAGCCCGTCCGGGGTCGCCGGCAGCATCAAGGCCTCGGGCTCGTCGGCCCAGAAGAACGCCATGGCCGAGTGGATCAACTCGTTCCAGAAGGCCAACCAGGGCGCCACGATCAACTACCAGGCCAACGGGTCCGGCGCCGGCATCCAGGACTTCATCAACAAGCAGACGGCGTTCGCCGGCTCCGACTCCGCCCTGAAGCCGGAGGAGAAGACCGCCGCGGACGCCCGGTGCACCGGCGGCGAGGCCGTCAACATCCCGATGGTCGGCGGCGCGATCGCCCTGGCCTACAACCTCTCCGGCGTCGACACGCTCGTCCTGACCCCCGAGGTCGTCGCGGGGATCTTCGACAGCTCCATCACCAAGTGGAACGACAAGGCGATCGCCGCCCTCAACCCCGAGGCCACCCTGCCCGAGGCCACCATCGCGCAGTTCCACCGCAGCGACGAGTCAGGCACCACCGCCAACTTCACCGCGTACCTGGCCGCGACCGCGCCCGACGCCTGGACCTACGAGGTCGGCAAGGGCTGGTCGGCCCCGGGCGGCCAGGGCGCCAAGGGCAGCGACGGCGTGGCCTCGTCCATCACCCAGACCCCGAACTCCATCGGCTACGTCGAGCTCTCGTTCGTCCAGGACGGCTCGCTCAAGGCCGCCCAGGTCGACAACGGGGCCGGGGCGGTCGAGGCGACCTCGGCCAACGCGGCCAAGGCGATCGAGGCGGCCACGGTGGTCGGCACCGGCAAGGACCTGGCGCTGGAGCTGGATCCGACGATCAAGGAGGCCGGCACGTACCCGATCGTGCTGGTCACCTACGAGATCACCTGCACGGCCGGTCTGGAGGCGGCCGACCTGGCCGTGGTCAAGCCGTTCCTGACCTACACCGCCAGCGCCGACGCGCAGGGGATCCTGTCCGAGATCGGCTACGTGCCGATCACCGGCGACCTGCTCACCAAGGTGCAGTCCTCCGTCGCGGCCCTGAGCTGAGTCATGGCACGCGGGCGCGCAGGATGCCGGTCGTGGCCCTGCGCGCCCGCGACCGCCGGTCCAGACCAGCGGCCGGCGTGCGAGAGGATCGACCTACCCCGTTCATCGTCAGGAGCTAGGTGCCATGGCTGACCCACAGCTGGCCGAGGCCTCGCCCATCAGCGGGGCCAGCGTGCGTCGCGGGGACCGGGTCTTCGGCGGCCTGTCCATGGGCGCGGGCGTGCTCGTCCTGGTCGTCATGGCCGCCATCGCGGGCTTCCTCATCTGGCGGGCGATCCCGGCCCTGTCCACGAACCAGGGCAGCTTCCTCACCGACAGCCAGTGGAACCCGGACAGCCCGACCGCCCCGTCCTTCGGGATTGCCGCCCTGCTGTTCGGCACGGTCGTCTCGGCGATCATCGCGATGGTCATGGCGGTGCCGGTGGGCATCGGGATCGCGCTGTTCATCGCGCTCTACGCCGACCGCCGGCTGGCCAGCGCGCTGGCCTTCGTCACCGACCTGCTGGCCGCGGTCCCCTCGATCATCTTCGGCCTGTGGGGTCTGGAGGTGCTGCTGCCCGGCACCCAGCCGACGCAGGTGTGGATGGACAAGTACCTGGGCTGGACGATCGTCTTCGAGAACCGGCTGGACCTCTACGGCAAGAGCCTGTTCCTGGCCTCGCTGGTGCTGGCCATCATGATCCTGCCGACGGTCGCCGCGGTCAGCCGCGAGGTGATCGTGCAGGTCCCGTCAGGGCACAAGGAGGCCGCACTCGCGCTGGGCGCGACCCGCTGGGAGATGGTCCGCCTCGCGGTGTTCCCGTTCGCCAAGCCCGGGATGATCTCCGCGGCGATGCTCGGGCTGGGGCGGGCACTCGGCGAGACCATCGCGGTGGCGCTCATCCTGTCCGCGGCGTTCACCGTGAACATCCACCTGACCGAGCCCGGCGGCAACACGTTCGCGGCCAACATCGTGCTGAAGTGGAACGAGGCAGGCCCCAACGGACTGTCCGCGCTGGTGGCCAGCGGCCTGGTCCTGTTCGTCATGACCCTGGCGGTCAACATGGTGGCGCGCTGGATCATCGCCCGGCGCGCGGCATTCTCGGGGGCGAACTGACATGGCGATCACCACCGCACCCCGCGAGTCCCTGCACGAGGAGTCGCTCAGCGGCGGGCGGCTGCCCCGCTGGGCGTCCCCGGTGCTGATCGTGGGCAGCGTCGCCGCGGCGCTCCTGCTCAACGTGACCACCGGGTTGGCCGGCTGGTTCGGCACGGCGCTCGTGGCCGCCGTCATCCTGCTGGTCGTCCAGAGCGCCTGGAGCTTCCGGGTGGAGGGCCGCCGGCACGCCACCGACCGGCTGGCCACCACCCTGATCTACTCCACGTTCATCGCCGCGATCGTGCCCCTGGTGTCGGTGCTCTGGACCGTGCTGGTCAAGGGCCTGAAGGTGATGAGCGTCGGGTTCCTCACCGACTCGATGCGCAACGTGAGTCCGCGCTCGCCGGGCGGCGGCGCCGGGCACGCGATCGTCGGCACGCTGGAGCAGGTGGCCATCGCCGCGGCCTTCGCGGTCCCGCTGGGGATCCTGGCCGCGATCTTCCTGGTCGAGTACGGCCGCGGTCGGCTGGCCAAGGCGATCTCGTTCTTCGTCGACGTGATGACCGGCGTGCCCTCGATCGTGGCGGGCCTGTTCGTCTTCACCGCCCTCGTGCTGGGCCTGGGTCTGGAGCGCTCCGGGTTCGCCGCGTCCATCTCGCTGGCGATCCTCATGCTGCCGGTCATCATCCGGACCTCCGAGGAGATGCTGCGGATCGTCCCGAACGATCTGCGCGAGGCGTCCTACGCGCTGGGCGTGCCCAAGTGGCGCACGGTCCTGCGGGTCGTGGTGCCCACGGCGCTGGCCGGCATGGTCACCGGCGCGATGCTGGCGGTGGCTCGCGTCGCCGGCGAGACCGCGCCCCTGCTGCTCACGACGTTCCTGACCCAGAGCTACAACTACAACCCGTTCGTGGGGCCGCAGGCGGCGCTGCCGACCTTCATCTGGGACCAGATCACCAGCGGCACGCCCGCCTCGGTGGACCGGGCCTGGGCGGGTGCCCTGGTCCTCATCACGATCATCATGGCCTTCTACATCGCCGCGAAGCTGCTGGCCGCTCGCTTCGCACCCAAGGGGTGAGCCCGCTCGTGTCCAAGTCGATCACCATGAAGGACGTCGACGTCTACTACGGCGCCTTCAAAGCCGTCCAGGGGGTGTCGCTGCGGGTCGAGCCGAACAAGGTGACCGCGTTCATCGGACCCTCCGGCTGCGGCAAGTCCACGGTGCTGCGCACGATCAATCGGATGCACGAGGTCATCCCGGGCGCCCGGGTGCAGGGGGTGGTGCTGCTGGACGACGAGGACATCTACGGCGACGCCGTCGACCCGGTCAACGTGCGGCGCACGATCGGCATGGTGTTCCAGCGGCCCAACCCGTTCCCGACCATGTCGATCGCCGAGAACGTGCTGGCCGGAGTCCGCCTGGCCGGCGGCCGGATGTCGAAGTCCGACGCCGAGGATCTCGTGGAGGAGTCCCTGCGCGGGGCGAACCTGTGGGGCGAGGTCAAGGATCGGCTCAACAAGCCGGGGTCGGGCCTGTCCGGTGGCCAGCAGCAGCGGCTGTGCATCGCGCGGGCGATCGCGGTCAAGCCCCAGGTGCTGCTCATGGACGAGCCGTGCTCGGCGCTGGACCCGATCTCGACGCTGGCCGTCGAGGACCTGATCCGCGAGCTGATCGAGAAGTACACGATCGTGATCGTGACCCACAACATGCAGCAGGCCGGTCGCGTCTCGGACACCACCGCGTTCTTCAACCTCGCGGGCGTCGGCCAGCCCGGCCAGCTGGTCGAGATCGGCGAGACCGCCGAGATCTTCTCCAAGCCCAAGGTCCAAGCCACGGAGGACTACATCTCCGGCCGCTTCGGCTGAGTGTTGCTGGGCTGCGAGCCGTGGGGGGCTCGCCGGGTTCCGCGGCCTTCGGCCACTGAACCCCGGCTCACTCCTCCGGCTCGGACCCGGCAGCCTGCGGGGCTCGCCGAGTGCCGGCGCCCTTCGCCGCTGCGCGGCTTCGGGACCGGCCCGCAGCTCGCTCCTCGGCGCTCTTGTGGTCACCTGGTGGCGCCGGCTCTGCGGCTGCCTGTCCAGGCCACTTCGGGTGTCGCGCCGCATCTACGCTCGTGGAATGGTCGATCTTGTCTACCCGCCGGTGCTTCTGGTCGGCTACGGGGCGTTCGCGGCGCTGCGGCTGAAGGTGCGCGTCCACGGTGGGGAGCATCTGCCGCGCTCCGGGGGCGCGGTCCTGGCCAGCAACCACGTGGGCTATCTGGACTTCATCTTCGCCGGGTACGCGGCCCGTCCCGCCGGCCGGCTCGTCCGGTTCATGGCCAAGGACTCGGTGTTCCGGCACCGCGTGGCCGGGCCGGTCATGCGCAGCATGCATCACATCCCGGTCGACCGAGGGGCCGGCGCCGCCAGCTACGCGCACGCGGTCGACTCGCTGCGGGCCGGCGAGGTCGTCGGAGTCTTCCCCGAGGCGACCATGAGCCGCTCGTTCGAGCCCAAGACGTTCAAGTCCGGCGCGGTGCGGATGGCCGACGAGGCCGGCGTTCCGCTGGTGCCCATGGCCCTGTGGGGGACTCAGCGGCTCTGGTGCTACGACGGCCGGTCGAGCATGAAGCAGCTCGGCGTCCCGGTCGAGATCCACGTCGGCGAGCCGGTGGCCGCCTCCGGTGACCCGGAGCTCGCGACCGCCCGGCTGCGCGAGTCGATCACCGACCTGGTCGCACGAGCCCAGCAGGGCTACCCCGACGACGGGACCGGCCAGTGGTGGCAGCCCGTCCGGCTCGGCGGCACCGCCCCGGAGCCCGCCCCCACCGACTGAGCCCCGCACGCTCCGCCGCTCAGCCACTGGTCGCCGGACCGTCGGCCCGGCCCCGGGCGAACGCGTCCGAGAGCCGCAGCGGCCGCGACGGGCCGGGCAGGGCCGGCGGGGCGCCGGGCACGAGGTAGTCCCCGGTCGGATTCACCCAGTGGGCGACCCGGTCGTCACCCTCGGCCAGCGCCGGGCCCAGGACCGCTGCCCCGACTATGAGGAACGCGAAGCCGGTGAACCAGGTGACGAACGAGAGACTGAGCCCGAACGCGCCGAACTGGGCGAAGTTCTTGGCCAGCATGGGCGGGAACCACACGGAGGCCGCCAGCGTGTAGATCCAGCCGCCCACCCCGGTGACGATCCCCGTGGGCAGGAGCGCCCGCCAGGTGACCTCCCCGCGCAGGAGCAGTCGTGCCGTCCACCACCACAGGGCGATGGACAGCGCGAGCCCGAAGCCGCCCACGGCCCAGGACCCCACGGGCCCGTGGAAGACCGAGTGCAGGGCAGACAGCGCAAGGAACATCACGACCACGCCGCCCACCCACGCGGCTCCTCGCCGCTTGTTGCCCAGCCCGCCACCGGGCGGCCGCCGCCAAGCCCGCAGGTAGGTCCGCTGGAGAGCCGTGGTGAACGAGGTCGCGTAGAACACCGTGATCGCCACTCCCGCGAGACCGGTCGCCGTGCGCGTCTCCGCGGGCGCCGCGAAGGCCTGGCGCACCAGGTCGATCGCGCCGCTCTCCAGCCCGAACCGCGACACCATCGTCTCGAAGACGGCCGCGCGGGCGCCGACCGGGCTGATCGCCACCACCACGACCAGCAGCGGGAACAGCGACACCAGCAGCTTCGCCGCAAGCGCGACCGCCCGGTCGATGAACTCGACTTCGAGCAGGCGCGACCAGAACCGTCCGACCGGGGTGAGCTCGAGGCGCTCGGCGACGCTCTGCCCCCTCCCCTGCAGCTCGGCCAGGTGCATGCTCTGCCTTCCGTTGACCCTCATCGCGCCGCCCGCCTACTCGTGCGCCGGGGGCAGGCCGCGCGGCTCGGCGGCCACGATGCGCGCGGTGAGGGTGCTGGGCCGGTTGACCCAGGTCCGGTGGAAGACCACCGCCTCCCCGGGCGCCAGCCGGTGCTCGACGCGCGGCCCGCCCGCGGCCTGCCGCAGCGCCTCCAGCTGCGCGGGGATGACCGGGCGATGCGAGCACAGCACGATCGACCACGGCTGGTTGAACAGCTCGACCGTCCGGTCCAGGGCCGCCTGCGGGTCCTCGTCGAACGCCTGCTCGCTGATCGTCGGCTCCATCCGGATGCCGGCCCCGATGGCCGCCTCGTACGCCCGCAATGAGGCCACGCACCGCTCGGAGTCCGAGGAGTGCAGATGGCGCACCCCGTACGCGCGCAGCAGCGGCACGATCCGCCGGGCCTCCCACTCGCCGCGGCCGAGCAGCCCGCGCGCCGGATCGTCCCGATCGGCCCCCGTGCGGCGTGACCAGTCGGCCCGCTTCTCCGCGGACGTGTGGCGCAGGAGCACGAACGGGATCGTCGTGGGCGTCCGCGCGGACAGGGCGACCAGCTGCCCGTCGCGCGGGTACGTCAGCCGGCGCGTCGCCTCGCGCGGGGTCATCCAGCGCAGGATGTCGACCTCGCGGTTCGCGGCGAACTGGCCGTCCAGCACGGAGGCTCGCCAGTACTCGACGGTCTTGGGCACGCTGTCGACGCGGTAGTGCTGGGTGGGCAGCGGCACGTCCAGCACGGGGGTGAAGCCAGTCTCTTCCTGGCACTCGCGCACGGCCGCCTCGACCGGATGCTCGCCCGGGTCCAGCTTCCCCTTGGGCAGCGACCAGTCCCGCTGCCGGCGGCGACGGATGACCGCGACCTCGAGGTCGCTGCCCACACCCCGGGTCAGGACCACCCCGGCAGCGCGGATGACCCGGGTCGGCGTCGGCATGGACGAACCTTCACCTACCCAGGGCCCGGGAAGCGACGCGGGCGATGCGCGGCCAGTCGTCCATGAAGTCCTGGCGCACGGCGAGCTCGCGCTGGCGCTCCTGCTCGTGGAGCAGCCCGAGTGCGAAGCCGGTGGAGCCGTCGAACCGCTCGGCCAGCTCCCGGCAGTGCTGCTGGGCCACGTGGGCGTCCTGATGCTCGCCCAGCAGATCGGTCACGTCGCTGAGAGCCTCGGCCAGATCCTTGGCCTGCGATCCCAGCACGGGCACCACGGCGTCGACCGCGTAGCGGGCGCGCTTGGCGTGGATCCGGGCGCGGTGCCAGCGGCGCGACGGGGCGTCCATCGTGAGGCGCTCGATGCTGTGGTCCAGCCTGTGCCAGGCCTGCTGGCAGCGTCGCCGCAGCACCGTGCGCGCGGGCTTGCGGGCGTGCTTGGTGAACGGCGGATCGGCGATGCCCTCGATCAGGTCGTCCACGAGCCGCGCGTAGCGCGCCGACTCCAGGGCCTGCACTGCGGCGAGCTGAGCGGCGCGCGACTGCGCCTGCAGGTACGGATCGACCTGCGCGTGGATCAGCGCGGCGTCGGCCTGGTCCAGCAGGGCGGCATGCTCGTCGAGGCGCGCGAGCTGCACCTCCGCGTCACGGGCCAGGCCCAGCTCGCCGGCGATCCAGCCCAGCTCGGTGCGCAGCCGGTCCGACCATTCCTTGTCCACCAGCGACTCGAACGCGCCCAGGCCGCTGCGCAGCCGACGGGCGGCCACGCGCATCTGGTGCACGGAGTCGGGCAGGTCGGCGCGGACCCGCGCCTCCTGGTGCAGCAGCTTGCGCCCCTGCTGGGCCAGGAACGCGTGCAGCACCTCGCCCGCACTGTCGTCGGGGCCCACCGCCGGTGGCTCGGGGATGCCCGGCTGAGTGCCGGCCCGATCACCGAGGGCCTGGTGGGCATCCGGATCGTCGTCAGCCACGGGGATCAGCCTGCCCGTCGGCGTCCGGCCCCGGTGCGCAGGGCGATCAGGTTCTCCTGGTGGTTCACGCACGGGCGCCCGTCTGCGGCGATCTCGTGCTGCTGCCAGGTCCCGTCGGGCTGGGCCAGCCAGGCGCTGGTGGTGTCGGCGAAGGCCAGGTCGAACTGCTCGGCCACCTGGTCGGCGTGCTCGGGGCTGAGGCTGACCAGCACCTCGACCCGGCGGTCCAGGTTGCGGTGCATGAGGTCCGCCGACCCGATCCAGGTCTCGGTCTGCCCGGCGTTGGCGAACTCGTAGGCCCGCGAGTGCTCCAGGAACCGGCCCAGGATCGAGCGCACGCGGATGTTCTCGCTCATCCCCGGCACGCCCGGGCGGATCGCGCAGATGCCGCGCACCCACATGTCGACCGGGACACCGGCCTGGGAGGCCCGGTACAGCGCGTCGATGATCGCCTCGTCGACGATCGAGTTGCACTTGAACCGCACCCGCGCCGGCAGCCCCGCGCGGTGGTTCTCGACCTCCCGCTCGATGCGCTCGATCAGGCCGCTGCGGATCGAGTGCGGGGCGACCAGCAGCCGCCGGTAGGTCGTGTTCATCGAGTAGCCGGACAGCACGTTGAACACGTGGCTGACGTCCTCGCCGACCACCGGATCGGTGGTGAGCAGGCCCATGTCCTCGTACAGCCGGGCGGTCTTGGGGTGGTAGTTGCCGGTCCCGATGTGCATGTACCGGCGCAGCCGGTCGCCGTCGTCGCGGACCACCATGCTCAGCTTGCAGTGGGTCTTCAGGCCGACCAGGCCGTAGACCACGTGCACGCCCTGCCGCTCCAGCTTGCGCGCCCAGCTGATGTTGGCCTGCTCGTCGAACCGGGCCTTGATCTCGACCAGCGCCAGCACCTGCTTGCCGGCCTGCGCGGCGTCGATGAGCGCGTCGACGATGGGGGAGTCGCCCGAGGTCCGGTACAGCGTCTGCTTGATCGCCAGCACCTTCGGGTCGGCGGCGGCCTGCTCCAGG
Source organism: uncultured Bifidobacteriaceae bacterium (assembly GCA_964418695.1). Lineage (GTDB taxonomy): Bacteria > Actinomycetota > Actinomycetes > S36-B12 > CAIYMF01 > Prado023. The sequence continues at coordinate 110,827 of CAYQMN010000009.1, forward strand.
AAGCGCTGCACGCTGGTGGAGAAGCTGTCGTAGGGATGGTGCAGCAGCACGTCGCGCGAGCGCATCGCCTCCAGCACGTCCGGGGCCGACGCGGACTCGACCTCGACCAGCTGCGTGCTGGTCTTGGGCAGGAAGGGCGCGGCCAGCAGATCCTCGCGGTCCAGCCCGACGAACGTCCACAGCCCGGTGAGGTCCAGCGGGCCGGGCAGGAAGAACACCTCGTCGCGGGTGATGCCCAGCTCGGGCACGAGCAGGTCCAGGACGTAGGGGTCCATCGTCCGCTCGACCTCCAGGCGGACCGGCGGGCCGAACCGGCGACGCATGAGCTCGCGCTCCAGCGCCTTGAGCAGGTTCTCGGCGTCGTCCTCCTCGACCTCCACGTCCTCGTTGCGGGTCACCCGGAACGTGTTGTGCTGGAGGATCTCCATCCCCGGGAACAGGTCGGAGAGGTTGGCCGCGATGACCTCCTCGATGGCCACGAACCGCTGGTGGGCGACCTGGACGAAGCGCGGCAGGCTCGGCGGCACCTTGACGCGGGCGAACAGCTCGGTGCCGGTGATCGGGTTGCGGACCACCACGGCCAGGTTCAGGCTCAGCCCGGAGATGTAGGGGAACGGGTGGGCGGGGTCGACCGCCAGCGGCGTGAGCACCGGCAGGACCTTGTCCACGAACATCTGCCGCAGCGCCGCGCCCTCCTCGGGCGTCGCCTCGTCGTAGCGCAGGATCGCGATGCCCTCGGCCTGCAGCGCGGGCAGCACGCTCTCGTGGAAGCAGGTGGCGTGCCGGTCCATGAGCTCGTGGGCGTGCACGAGCAGCACTTCGAGCAGCTCGCGCGGCAGCTGCCCGGAGGCCGAGCGGACGGCGATGCCGGCGTCGATGCGGCGCTTGAGGCCGGCCACCCGGACCATGAAGAACTCGTCGAGGTTCGAGGCGAAGATGGCCAGGAACTTCGCGCGCTCCAGCAGCGGCAGATCCTTGTCCTCGGCCAGCGCGAGTACCCGCTCGTTGAACGCCAGCCACGACAGCTCGCGGTCGGCGAACCGGTCCGCAGGGAGTTCCGGGAGGGCGCCGGGGTCGGGCTCCGGCAGGTCGCCGACCCTCTCCAGTGCGGTGGCGATGTCGGTCATGGCGGCTCCTCGACGCAGCGCCAGCAGGCGCTATCGGCTGCCTTCCAGTCTACCGGCGTTGGGTGAACGGCTCCCCGGTGAGCAGGCTGGTCCGGGACGCTCGAAAACCGCCACGGCACCGGGCGTGCGGGCCTGCCGGCGTCCGGCTCACGGCGCCCGGCTCACGGCGCCCGGCTCACGGCGTCCGGCTCACGGCGTCCGGTGAAGCCGGCCGGGTCAGGCGATCGGCTCGCGCAGCGTCGCGGCGGTGGCGGCGTCCACTCCCTCGTCCTGGCGCGGCGGGACGAACCGGTAGCCGACGTTGCGCACGGTGCCGATGAGCGACTCGTGCTCGGCGCCGAGCTTCGCGCGCAGCCGCCGCACGTGCACGTCGACCGTGCGAGTGCCGCCGAAGTAGTCGTAGCCCCAGACCTCCTGGAGCAGCTGCGCGCGGGTGAACACGCGCCCGGCGTGCCCGGCCAGGAAGCGCAGCAGCTCGAACTCCTTGAAGGTGAGGTCCAGCGTGCGCCCCCGGATCCGCGCGCTGTAGGCGGACTCGTCGACCACCAGGTCGCCCAGCCGGAGCTCGCCGTCGCCCTCGGCCTCCTCGGCCACCGCGACCCGTCCGATCGCGATCCGCAGCCGGGCCTCCACCTCGGCCGGCCCGGCGGCATCCAGGACCACGTCGTCGATGCCCCACTCTGCGTTCACCGCGGCCAGCCCCCCCTCGGTCGTGATCAGGATGACCGGGCAGTCCACGCCGGTCTGGCGGATCAGCCGGGTCAGGGCGCGGATGTGGGCCAGGTCGCGCCGACCGTCGATGAGCAGGGCGTCGGACTTCGGGGCGTCCAGCAGCGCGCTGGCCTCGGCCGGCAGGACTCGGACGTGGTGGGCCAGCAGCCCCAGCGCCGGGAGCACCTCGCCGGAGGGTCCCAGCGACGCGGTCATGAGAAGCAATCGGCTCACGACGCACCTCCGACCCGGCGAACGTCCCGCGCAGCGGGCTTGGTGGCGACGCATCCTACGGCACCTGGGGGAACAAGACGGGCGCGTCCGGTGTTCGGGCACCCGTGGAAGGACTGCTGGTGGCCGTGGGTGCCCTCACCGCCGCATCGGGCTTCGGCCTGTGGCGACGGCACACGGACGGCCGCCTGCGGCCGGTCGCGCAGGCCGATCCGGTAGCCCCCGGTTCCGCGCCTGCACCCGGCCCTGCGGCCGATCCCGGCTCCTGGGCGGCACCCGGCCCTGCGGCCGATCCGACCGGTCCTCTGGAGGTTCAGGAGGGGGCGCACGGGCCGCTGACCGCCGACGAGGAGGCGGCCCAGCCGCTGCTGGTCGACGGCGTCCCGATCACGGCCACCGACCACTGCGCGATCCCGGCGTCGCACCGGCTGGCGGCCGGCGACCTGGGCGCGGCGCTGGGGCAGCGGGCCACGCTCGTGCAGTTCTCCAGCGCGTTCTGCCAGCCCTGCCGCGCCACCCGGGTGGTGCTGGCCGACGTGGCCCGGATCGTGCCGGGCGTGACCCACGTGGAGATCGATGCCGAGGCCCATCTGGACCTCGTCCGGCGGGTGGACGTCATGCGCACGCCCACGGTCCTGCTGCTCGACGCGCAGGGCGTGATCCGCACCCGAGCCACCGGAGCCCCGCGCCGCGACGACGTCCTGGCCGCACTGGCCGACATCGTCTGACCCAGACCGCCACGCCGGTCGGCCCGGTCGCGCCCCCTACTCCGGGTCGCCTGCTCCGTACACCAGGGCCTGGGCGCCGTCGGCGAGGATCTCGGCCACGAAGCTGGCCGCGCCCGCGATCCGCACGCCCTCGATCAGGTCGGCCTGGGCCAGCGAGCGCCGCGCCGCGCACTGGGTGCAGACGGTCAGGGTCCCCTCGGCCAGGATCGCGTCGCGCAGCTCGGCCAACGGCGCCGCGTGCGGCAGCGCGAACGCCTCAGCCGGCCCCGGTGTGGCCAGCAGAGTCGCGTCCCCGGTGAGCCACATCGAGACCTGGGCGCCGCTGGCCAGCGCGGTCGCCGCGACCGTGAACGCCTGGGAGCACGGCTCGGGATCGGTGGTCGTGCACTTCACGACCAGGACGCGCGCGGGCATGGGCTCACCGTAGCCGGGCCCCGGCTCCTACACTCGGGGCCGTGGACACCCTGGAGCTGCTCTTCACCGGTTTGCTGGTGCTCGTCTCGCTGGTCATCGCCTGGTTCTCCGTGTACGTGGTCTACCGGCTCTGGAAGGGTCAGGCCTGACGGTGCAGGGGGTTCCGGCCGAGCTGGCGCACCTGTCCTGGCTGATCGGCCGCTGGGGCGGCATCGGCGAGGGTGGCTACCCCACGATGGAGCCGTTCCGCTACGAGCAGGTGGTCGAGTTCGCCACCGACGGCCGGCCGTTCCTGGAGTACCGCTCGGTCTCCTGGCTGGTCGACGCGGACAACAACCGGATCGAGCCCTCGGCCACCGAGTCCGGCTACTGGCGCCCGCTGCCCGACAACGGCGTCGAGGTGCTGCTGGCCCACCCGATGGGCTACGTGGAGGTCTGGGTCGGGCGCGTGGAGGTCACCGCGCTGCACGACGCGCGAGTCACCGGTGCCCGGCTGCAGCTGAGCACCGACGCGGTGGTCCGCACCGAGACCGCGCAGGAGATGAGCGGCGGCCAGCGGCTCTACGGCCTGGTCGAGGGCCGGCTGCTGTCCACCTTCGACATGGCCGCGCTGGGCCATCCGCTGAGCAACCACCTGGCGATCGCCCTGGACCCGATCGAAGCGGAGCCGACCGGATCGTGAGCCCCCGCACCGCGCCGGACTGGGACGCGCGCCTGCGATCCGCAGGCCTGCGCAGCACCGGTCAGCGCCGCGCCGTCCTCGCGGCGATGTCCCGGCTGCGGCACGCGACGGTCGACGAGCTGGCGGCGGCCCTGCACGAGTCGGCACCCGAGATGAGCCTGTCCACCGTGTACCGCACGCTGGAGACGCTCAGCGAGGTCGGGCTGGTCCGCCACGCACACCTGCACCACGGCTCGCCGACCTACCACGAGGTCGACGAGGAGCCGCACATCCACCTGGTCTGTCGGGGCTGCGGCTCCGTCGGCGAGCTGCCCACCGACGTCGCTCGAGGGCTTGGCGAGCGCGCCGAGCAGGTGCTGGGCTTCTCCACCGACCTCACCCACCTGGTGCTGCACGGCTGGTGCCGGCAGTGCCAGAGCGCCGACGACCCGCCCGCGTAGTCCGATTCACCGCGCCGAGTGGGCGACATCGCCTTCGCAGGCGAGCCCGCCCGGGAAGCGTCGCGCCCGCCCGGGTGTTGCCCCCACGTGAGCCTTGCGATCCCCGCCCCCCCGCAGTCCGTGGATGCCCCGGTGCCCTGGCACTACGGAGACCCGCACGCCGAGCAGCGGGCGCTGGCCGCCGGGCGCGGCGCGGTCGACCTGAGCCATCGCGAGGTCGTCGAGGTGTCGGGCCCGGATCGGCTGAGCTGGCTGCACGCGCTGACCACCGCGTACCTGCTCGACCTGCCGGCCGGCGCCTCCCGGGTGGTCCTGATCCTCAGCCCGCACGGGCACGTCGAGCACGAGCTGCACCTGGTCGAGACCGGCGACGCCGTGCTGGTCTCGCTGGAGCCTGGCACCGCCGCCGCGCTGATCGCCTACCTGGACTCGATGCGCTTCCTGACCCGGGTCGACGTGCGCGCCCGGCCCGACCTGGCCAGCGTGTGGGAGCCGGTCGCCGATCCCGATCCGAGCGGACTGCCGACCTGGGTCGTGCCTGGCGACTATCGCGCCGACGGCCCGCCGACTCCGGCTGGTGCGGACCGCGGCGGATCGGCGGACCGCTACGTCACCCACCGCCCGGCCGATCTGGTCGGTCGCGAGGTGCTGCTGCCGCGCGAGCAGGTGGCGGGCCGGGTGGCCGCCTCCGGTGCGCCTGCGGGCACGTGGGCGCTGGAGGCGCTGCGCGTGGCCGCGGCCGTGCCCAGGCTCGGATTCGAGACCGACCACCGCACGCTGCCGCACGAGGTCGGCTGGATCGGGGCGGGCGTGCATCTGGCCAAGGGCTGCTACCGCGGCCAGGAGGCGGTGGCGCGCGTGCACAACCTGGGCCGCCCGCCGCGCCGGCTGGCGCTGGCGCACCTGGACGGCTCGACCGAGACGCTTCCGGAGCACGGCGATCCGGTGCGCCTGGGCGAGCGGGTCGTGGGCTGGGTCGGCAGCGCGGCTCGCCACCACGAGCTGGGCCCGATCGCCACGGTCATCGTCAAGCGCGGCGCCGATCCCGAGGCGACGCTGGTCGTGGACACCACGCAGGGTCCGGTCGCGGCCGGCCAGGAGGTCGTGGTCCTGCCCTAGCCGCAGCGGCGTCCCGGCGCTTCGGGCAGCATGGGCGCCGTGCGAGCACTAGTGCTGCGGGTCGACGGCGCCAGCGTCGAGGTGGACGGCGAGGTGGTCGGCGCGATCGACGGCCCCGGGCTGTGCGTCCTGGTCGGCGTCACCCACACCGACACGGCCGACACCGCGCGCCGGCTGGCCGACAAGGTGCACCAGCTGCGGATCTTCGACGGCCCGACGCGGCCCGACGGACGCGTCCCGGAGGTGAGTGCGCAGGACCTCGGGCTGCCGGTTCTGGTGGTCAGCCAGTTCACCCTCTACGGGCGCGCCGAGAAGGGTCGACGGCCCACCTGGGAGGCTGCCGCCCCCGGCCCGGTCGCCGAGCCGCTGGTCGACGTGCTGGCCGATCGGCTGTGCGAGCGAGGCGCGCAGGTTGCCCAGGGCCGGTTCGGCGCGCACATGCGCGTGCAGCTCACCAACGACGGTCCGGTGACCCTGTGGCTGGAACTGGACTGAGGCTGGGGGCGTCCCGGTGCCAGAATGCCCCCCATGCCTGACGCCCGGACGATCCTCACGATGACCGCGACCGGCACCGAGCCCGGCTCGTCGAAGCACGTGGTCGGCGCATCGGGGCGGCCCCCCAGCATCCGTGGGCGGCGAACGACGGTGAGGGCCGCCTGATGGAGCGCGGCGTGCCGCTGGTGCAGGTGCTGCGCAGCGGGTTCGTCGAGTCCGTCCACGCCGGGCACGCGGTGATCGTCGACCCGGACGGGTCCATCGCCGAGGTGTTCGGCCGCCCGGGCGACGCGATGTATCCCCGGTCTTCGAACAAGCCCCTGCAGGCGGCAGCGATGCTGGCGGCCGGCCTGGACCTGCACGGCGAGCAGCTGGCCGTCGCAGCCGCGTCCCACAACGGGGAGCCGATCCACGTCGCGGCGGTGCGCGCGATCCTGGGTGAGGGCGGCTTGAGCGAGGACGACCTGGCCAACGTGCCCACGTATCCGCTGGACCAGGCCGCCCAGGTGTCGTGGATCCAGGGCGGGGGCGGGCCGTCGTCGGTGACCCAGAACTGCTCGGGCAAGCACGCCGCGATGCTGCGCACGGCGCAGGCGCTCGGCGCGGCCACCGAGGGCTACCTCGACCCGGCCCACCCGGTGCAGCGGGCGATCCGCGGCGAGGTGCAGCGGACCACCGGCGAGCACGTGTCGGCCGTCGGCGTCGACGGGTGCGGGGCGCCGGTGCTGGCGATCAGCCTGGTCGGCCTGGCTCGCGCGTTCTCGCGCATGGTCCAGGCCGCGCCCGGGTCGCCGACCGGCCGGGTCGCGGCGGCGATGGCCGCACATCCGCAGTACGTCGGCGGGACCGGGCGCGACGTGACCGCGTTCATGACGGCGGTACCCGGCGCCATCGCCAAGGACGGCGCCGAGGGCGTGCATGTGCTGGCCCTGCCGGACGGGCGGGCCGCGGCCGTCAAGATCGCGGACGGCTCGGAACGGGCGCGGCCGGGCGCGGTGGTGGGGCTGCTGCGCCGGATGGGCGTCACCGACGAGGCGGTGCTGGCGGCAGCCGGGCCAGGCCCCGTGCTGGGCGGCGGACGGCCGGTCGGCCGGGTCGAGGCGGTGTTCTGAGCGCGGCCGTCATTGGCCGCTGCTGGGGTGTGCGCGAGCTCACCCTCGGCTGAGCTCGCCGATGCACGCCAGAGGGGCCCCGACCTCGCGGTCGGAGCCCCTCTGCGAACTCTCAGCTACGCGCAAGCGCGCGAGCCACGCGCCCGGTTGTCAGTCTTGGGGCCATCAGATGGCCTGCGCACTGACAACCTGCGATGCGGTCAACGGATCGCGGCCAGCACCTTGCGGTAAGCCTCGGTGGCCTGCGCCTGGGCATCGGTGGCCACCTTCTCGGCGTCGGCGCGCAGGTCGGCGACCTTGGGCAGCTCGACCTTGGGCAGCTCGACCTTGGCGACCTTGGCCTTGACGTCGGCGACGACGCCGTTGGCCTGGGCCTTGAGCTCGGCAACCGTGGGCAGCTCGACCTTGGGCAGCTCGACCTTGGCCTTGACGTCGGCGACGACATCGTTGGCCTGGGCCTTGAGCTCGGCAACCGTGGGCAGCTCGACGGAGCCCACGAGCTCCTTGAGCTCGGCGACGGTCGGCACGTGCAGGCCGTCGTTCTTCGGCTCGATCTTCTTGGCCACGGCGCGGCGGGCCTCGTTGGTCTTCGCGGTCGCGGTCTTGCGCGCGGTGGTCGCCTTCTTGGTGGCGGTCGCCTTGGCCTCGGTGGCGCTCTCGACGACGGCCTCGGTGGTCACCTCGGCCTGCTCCTGCACGGCCTCGACCAGGTCGTGCGCGGCCTCGGCGGTGTGCTCGGCGGCGGCAGCAGTCTTCTCAGTCATGGGTATCTCCTTCATTCAGGTCCCCGGCCCTCGTGGTGAGGGTCGAGTTCTCGGTCTGGAAGGCGGCGTAGATCTCCAGCAGCGTTCTGCGCTGACGCTCGCTGAGCGTCTGGTCCTCGGCGATCGCGGCGCGGACCGAGGGGTCCCCGTAGCGCTCGTCGAGCAGTCCCGCCCGCACGTAGAGCGTCTCGGCGGAGATGCGCAGTCCCGCGGCGATCCGGGTGAGGATCTCCGCACTGGGCTTGCGCAGCCCCCGCTCGACCTGGCTCAGGTACGGGTTGGAGACATCGGCAGCCTTGGCCAGCTGACGCAGCGAGATCTCGGCGGAGGTCCGCTGTTCGCGGATGTACTCGCCGAGCTTCGCGGTGTCGATCTTGGCCACGTCCATAATCCTTCCGTAGGGTGCTTGCAATTGCAAGCGCTCAGCAAGCAGAAGACGCATGATCTGAGTCACTCAGTTCGGCGCGGCGGGCCGCCCCTGCCCCGCGAGGGCGCCCGACTCCTCGGGATCCCACCTACTGCGCTGTGCCCGCATCGGCCGGGAGCGCGGTGCCGGCCTCACGGGGTGGTCAGGGTGGTGGTCAGGGTGCTCGCGCGGGACGCCGGGGATCGGTCGAGGCGCGCGGGGAATCAGCCTCGGCTCAGTCGGCGGTGCGACTCCCCTGAGCGGATCGAGGCTTAGGCTGCGCACATGCGCGTCGTGGAGTGGATCATGCTGGCGATCGACCTGGCGACCATCGTCGGTGCCGGGTTCTGCCTCATCGACTGCGCGCGCCGGCGTCATGACGCGTTCCCGGCGATCAGTCGCCAGACCAAGGCGATCTGGCTGGCCCTGACCGGCGGCGCGCTGCTCCTGGCGCTCGCGCCCCTGCCGATCTACAGCATGCTCAAGGTCGCCTCGATCGTCGTGGTGGGCGTGTACCTGCTGGACGTGCGGCCCAAGATCATCGAGGTCACCCGCGGCTACTGAGCTGAGACGGTCGGGCTGGTCCGGTCGGCCACGGTGTCGTCGAGGGCCGAGGGTGGGCGCAGGCCGACTCGCCGGGGCTGACGCCCCTAACCACGCGGGGAAGCAGTTGGCGAGCAACCGAGCCCCGCATAGGCGGTGGGTAGTCCACTAGGGCGTGTCTCCATTGGGTGAGCACGTCTGCCCGGTTTGATCGGGGCATGTC
>CAYQMN010000010.1:0-115365 GCA_964418695.1 uncultured Bifidobacteriaceae bacterium
CGCCAACGGGCAGCTTCGTGGCCGTCTCCAGGCAGTTTCTCGTGACCGCCAACATCGCCTTCAGGGTCTGCCCGTGAGCATGTGGGAATCGGGAGTCCAGCACCTGGTCCGGCGAGGCGGGATCGCGCGACGCGACGAGCTGGTATCGCTGGGCGTCTCGCAGAAGCAGATCCGTCGCCGGATTCTGGCTGGTCTCCTCGTGCCGGTGAACCCACTCGTGGTGGCGTTGCCGGGGATCGAGCATGACCTCGCGCTACGCACCCGCGCAGCCATGCTCGCCCGGCCGGATGCCATTCCCACGGGACTGTCCGCCGGCGCCTTGCTCGGCCCGGGCCCGTGGGACGAGGTGGCCCCGATCGGGGACCCGTGGCTGGTCGCTACGCCCGACCGATCGCTGGCGGCGCGGTTCGTCACTCACCCGGGCCTGCCCACCGTCCGCCATGCCGGGCTGATCGTGGCTCAGCCGAACGCCGCGGTGGTCGATCTCCTGCGGTTCCTCGACCCCGGCGACGCGGCTCGGGTTGGTCGTGCGGCTCTCCAGCGGCGGATCGTGACCCTCGAGCTGCTGGTGACCGCCCACTCCCGGATCGCCCACCTGCGAGGAGCCGGGCAGCTGCGCGAGCTCATCGCGGTGCTCGCCGTGGGGGCACATTCCGAAGGGGAGGCGCTGCTGGTCGGGGGGCTACGCGAGTGGGGCGTCACCGGATGGCGTGCCAACTACCCGGTGCGGATCGGCGGGCGCATCTACTACATCGATGTGGCGTTCCCCGGCGCCCGGGTCGCGATCGAGGTCGATGGTCGCGCCTACCACAGCGACCCACGTGCCTTCGGCCGAGACCGGCGACGTCAGAACGACCTCGTGGCCGCTGGCTGGACCGTCCTGAGGTTCACGTGGGAAGACCTGCGCAGCAACCCCGACGATGTCTTCAGGCGGATCGAGTCTGCGCTTCGCCAGGCGACGATCGCCTGATCCTGCCCGGAGCGGCTGCGCGCAGACCTGCGCGAAACGGACAACGACCTGCGCTCAGCGGACACCTGTGGGCGTTTCGCGCAGGTCCTGCGCAGCCTCGTGTCCGGGGGCGTCTGGGCGCGGGTAGCGTGGCCCGCGGACGCGCCGGTGGCGGGCGCGCGGGTGCAGGAGGCTGGCGGATGGTGGACTCGGGGCGCGAGCGCTGGGAGCAGGACTGGGCCTCGGCCAACGAGCGCGGCCAGGTCCGCGACGCAGACTTCACGACCCTGTCCGGCGACCCGGTCGAGCCGGTGTACGGCCCGGCGGACGGCTCCGAGCCCGACCCGCGCGTCGGGTGGCCCGGCCAGTTCCCGTACACCCGCGGGCTCTACCCCACCGGCTACCGCGGGCGCATGTGGACCATCCGCCAGTTCGCCGGGTTCGGCAACGCCGCGCAGACCAACCAGCGCTTCCGCGACATCCTGGCCGCAGGCGGTGGCGGGCTGTCGGTGGCCTTCGACATGCCCACGCTCATGGGTCGCGACTCCGACGAGCCGCTGGCACTCGGCGAGGTCGGTCACTGCGGGGTGGCCATCGACTCGGCGGCGGACATGGACGTGCTGTTCGCCGGCATCCCACTGCAGGACGTGACCACGTCGATGACGATCTCCGGTCCCGCGGTGCCGATCTTCGCGATGTACGTGGTGGCCGCCGAGCGACAGGGCGCGGACGTGAGCCGCTTGGACGGCACGCTGCAGACCGACATCTACAAGGAGTACATCGCGCAGAAGGAGTGGCTGTTCCCGCCCGAGCCGCACCTGCGCCTGATCGGCGACCTGATGGAGTGGGTCGGCGCGCACGTGCCCAAGTACAAGCCGCTGAGCGTGTCCGGCTACCACATCCGCGAGGCGGGCTCGACGGCCGCGCAAGAGCTGGCGTACACGCTGGCCGACGGGTTCGGCTATGTCGAGCTGGGGCTGTCGCGGGGGCTGGACGTCGACGCGTTCGCGCCTGGGCTGTCGTTCTTCTTCGACGCGCACATCGACTTCTTCGAGGAGATCGCGAAGTTCCGCGCTGCCCGGCGGATCTGGGCGCGCTGGCTGCGCGACGAGTACGGCGCGACCACCCAGCGCGCCCAGTGGCTGCGCTTCCACACCCAGACCGCGGGCGTCTCCCTGACCGCCCAGCAGCCGGACAACAACATCGTGCGCACGGCGGTCGAGGCGCTGGCGGCCGTGCTCGGCGGGACGAACTCGCTGCACACCAACGCACTGGACGAGGTGCTCGCGCTGCCCAGCGACAAGGCCGCCGAGATCGCGGTCCGCACCCAGCAGGTGATCGCCGACGAGACCGGGGCGGCGAACGTGGCCGACCCGCTGGGCGGATCCTGGTACGTCGAGGCGCTGACGGACCGGATCGAGGCGCAGGCCGAGGAGATCTTCGCCCAGATCCGCGAGCTCGGTGCGCAGCGGCATCCGGACGGGAAGCACCCCATCGGGCCGATCACCTCAGGCTTGCTGGCGGGGGTGGAGTCCGGCTGGTTCACCGGGCACATCGCCGATGCCGCGTTCGAATACCAGAGCGCGCTGGAGGCGGGGCGCAAGAAGGTCGTCGGGGTGAACATGCACACCGCCACGATCGAGACCCCGCTGGACATCCTGCGCGTCTCGCACGAGGTGGAGCGCGCGCAGGTCGCAGCGCTGGGTGCGCGCAAGGCCGCGCGCGACCAGGCCGCGGCCGAGAAGGCGCTCGCGGTGCTCGGTGAGGCAGCGCGCACCGACGCGAATCTCGTGCCCCTTCTCATCGACGCCGCCCGGCTGGAGGCCACGCTGGGCGAGATGTGCGAGGTGCTGCGCGCCCAGTGGGGCACGTACCGCGAACCCGTGTAGGAGACGTTTCGCGTCGGGTGTCCGGAGCGCGGGTGGCCCACGGACTGCGGCCGAGGACTGGTGCCAGGGGCTGGAGCGCGGCGCGGGCCGTGTTCCCTCCGCGGCGTGAGGCACCCGGTCGAGGGTGGGAAGAGGGCGGCGCCCGTGACGGGGTTGGCCGGGGGCGTTGGTCCCCTGGCGGCTGGCCGGACCGGACTGCGGCGGGTGCGGGCCGCCGTCGGTGCGGGCTGGGAGTTGTGAGTCGCGAAGGCCGCGGCGGCGTCCGGCGCACTTCGTGGTGGCGTCTCGCCGTGGTGCCGTGCGGTGGTGCCGTGGCGGGGCAGGGCGGGCGTGCCGGGACCCGGCGGGTGTTCCGGGGCGGGCGGGGGCGGGGCGGAGCAGGGCAGGGCAGGGCGGGGCAGGGCGGGCGTGCCGGGACCCGGCGGGCGTGCCGGGACCCGGCGGGCGTGCCGGGACGGGCGTGCCGGGGCCGGGCGGGGCAGGGCGGGCGTGCCGGGACCGACGGGCGTGCCGGGGCGGGACGGGGCGCGCGTGCCGGGGCGGAGCCGTCGGGGATCGGGTCCGTCGGGGATCGGGATCTTGGGGGGAGTGGGACAATGCCGCCCATGACCAACATCCCTGCCTACGGTGCTGTCGATCTGGGGGCGCTGGCCGCCGCTCGTGAGGCACAGGCCCAGGCCGAGCAGCGCGCCGCCGCCCGGGCCGCGGACCCCACGGCCGTGACGACGGTCGTCGACGTCACCGATGCCACGTTCCAGGCCGAGGTCATCGAGCGGTCGATGACGGTCCCGGTCGTGATCGACCTGTGGGCCACATGGTGCGGTCCGTGCAAGCAGCTCTCGCCGGTCCTGGAGCGCCTGGCCGAGCAGGATGCCGGGAAGTGGATCCTCGCGAAGGTCGACGTGGACGCCAATCCCGGGATCGCGCAGGCGTTCCAGGTGCAGTCCATCCCGAGCGTGTTCGCCGTGCTGGGCGGGCGACCGCTGCCGCTGTTCCAGGGCGAGCTGCCCGAGCCGCAGGTGCGCCAGTTCCTCGACGAGGTGCTGCGCGTGGCCGTGGCGAACGGGATCACCGGGAGTGCGGAGGCGGCTGGGGCGCCGGACGAGTCCGTGGCCGAGCCGGCCGAGCCGCCGGCCGATCCGCGCATGGAGGCGGCCTACGACGCGATCGAGGCCGGCGACTGGGCGACCGCGCGGGCGTCCTACCAGCAGCTGCTCGACGCCTCGCCCGCCGATCCCGTCGCCAAGGCGGGACTCGCCCTGGTCGGGGTGTTCGAGCGGGTCGACGGCCGCGACCACGCGAGCGTCCTGGCCGCAGCCGACGCTGGCCCTAACGACCTGGGCGCGCAGGAGATCGCGGCCGATGTGCTGGTCCTGGACGGACGCCCGGTGGAGGCGTTCGCCCGGCTGACCGGCGCGATCCGGTTCACGTCCGGTGCCGACCGCGACCGGCTGCGTAGGCACCTGCTGGATCTGTTCGAGGTCGTGGGGCCTGAGGACCCGGCGGTCAGCCGGGCCCGGGTCGACCTGGCGAACGCCCTGTTCTGAGGCTCTGCCGGCCGGTCGCCGGCTGAGGACCGGCGCTGGCTACTCCAGGCGTGCGGAGTGCGGGTCGTTCTTCTTCTTGCGGGGGCGGCGCGCGAGGGCGCCGACCAGCGTGCCGAGCGCGAACGCGCCGACGCCGATCGCGACAGGGTGGTCGCGCAGGTGCTTGGCGCGCTCGCCGGCTTCCTCGGCGGCCCACTGGAGCCGGTCGGCAGCGACGCCCGCCTGATTCTGCAGCGTCTCGACGGCGGCGCTGTCGGCGACCCGGTCGCGCACCTCGCCGAGCTGGTCGGGAAGCCGCTCGAGCGCCTGCTGCGCGGCGGCTGGCGGGCTGATGCCGTCCAGGAGCGATTCCACGCCCTGGCGCAGATCGTCCCGGACGCTCTGCAGATCCTGGGCGAGCTTGTCGGACACGGATGCGCTCATCGTGGGCGTCCCTTCAGCGGATCGGGCGTCGCCTCAGGGTAGCCCGCAGTCCACGGTGCCCGCTGGGCTGCGGCGTGACGGCTGGTCCGGGGTTGGGTTGCGTTGGGCAGGCTCGACCGCCGGGGTGTTGGGTCATGCCCCCGCGGGTTCGGGCTCCTCCGCCGGGTTCTCGTCCTCCTCTGCCGCCGGCTCGTGGCGCAGCCACACCGTTGCCAGCGGGGGCAGGGTCACGTGCGCCGAGGCGGGGCGGCCGTGCCACGGGTCCTCGTGCGCGGTGACGCCGCCGAGGTTGCCGACGCCGGAGCCGCCGTAGTCGGCCGCATCGGTGTTGAGCACCTCCGCCCAGGTGCCCGCCGTCGGCAGGCCGACCTGGTAGTCGGCGCGCACGATCGGGGAGAAGTTCGTGATGGAGGCCAGCAGCGAGCCGTCGCTGCCCACGCGCAGCCACGAGAACACGTTGCCCGACGCGTCGTTGGCGTCGATCCACTGGAAGCCCTCGGGCACGACGTCCTGATCCCAGAGAGCGGGGGTCTGCTGGTACACCAGGTTCATGTCGCGCACGCAGTGCTGCACTCCGTAGTGGTCCTGGTACTCGGTCAGCCACCAGTCCAGCCCGCGCTCCTCGCTCCACTCCGAGGTCTGGCCGAACTCCGAGCCCATGAACAGCAGCTGCTTGCCCGGGTGCGACCACATGTACCCCAGGTAGGCGCGCAGGTTGGCCATCTTCTGCCAGCGGTCGCCGGGCATCTTCTGGACCAGCGAGCCCTTGCCGTGCACGACCTCGTCGTGCGAGATGGGCAGGCAGAAGTTCTCGCTCCACGCGTAGACCATCGCGAAGGTCATCTCGTTGTGGTGCCACATGCGGTGCACCGGCTCGCGGGAGATGTACCCCAGCGAGTCGTTCATCCAGCCCATGTTCCACTTCAACCCGAACCCGAGTCCGCCCAGGTACGTCGGCCGGGTGACGCCGGGCCACGACGTGGACTCCTCGGCGATCGTGACCGCGCCGGGCACCCGCTTGTAGACCGTGGCGTTCATCTCCTGCAAGAACGCCACCGCGTCGAGGTTCTCGCGGCCGCCGTACTGGTTGGGCAGCCACTCGCCGTCCTTGCGCGAGTAGTCCAGGTAGAGCATCGAGGCGACCGCGTCCACGCGCAGGCCGTCGATGTGGAACTCCTCCAGCCAGTACAGCGCGTTGGCGACCAGGAAGTTGCGGACCTCCGAGCGGCCGAAGTCGAACACGTACGTGCCCCAGTCGGGCTGCTCGCCGCGGCGCGGATCGGCGTGCTCGTAGAGCGCGGTCCCGTCGAACCGGGCCAGCGCCCAGGTGTCCTTGGGGAAGTGCGCGGGCACCCAGTCCAGGATCACGCCGATGCCGGCCTGGTGCAGCGCGTCGACGAGGAACCGGAAGTCGTCGGGATTGCCGAAGCGCGAGGTCGGCGCGAAGTAGGACGTGACCTGGTAGCCCCAGCTCGGCGCGTACGGGTGCTCGGCGACCGGCATCAGCTCCACATGCGTGAAGCCCATCTCCAGGACGTAGTCCACCAGCTCGGTGGCCATGCCGCGGTAGTCCAGGCCGAGCCGCCACGAGCCCAGGTGGACCTCGTAGACGCTCATCGGGGCGCGCAGCACGTCGGTCTGGACGCGCTTGTCCAGCCAGTCCTGGTCGGCCCAGGTGTAGTCCGAGCTGAACACCACCGATGCGGTCGACGGCGGGACCTCGGTGTGGAAGGCCAGCGGGTCGGCCTTGTCCCGCCACACCCAGTCCTTGCCCAGGATCGAGAACTTGTAGTGCGTGCCGGCGCCGATGTTCGGGATGAACAGCTCCCACACGCCGGTGCCGCCCATCGAGCGCATCGGGTGGCCGGTGCCGTTCCAGCCGTTGAAGTCGCCGACGACGCGCACGCCCATGGCGCTGGGCGCCCAGACCGCGAAGCTGGTGCCGGAGACCGGGCCGAGGGCGCCCTCGTAGCTGTGCTCGTGCGCGCCCAGCGTCTTCCAGAGCTCCTCGTGGCGACCCTCGCCGATCAGGTGCAGATCCAGCTCGCCGAGCGTGGGCAGGAACCGGTAGGGGTCGTCGGAGGGGATCGTCCCGGCGCCGTAGTCCACGTCGATCGTGTACGCCGGCACCTGCGGGGTGCTCAGCACGGCCGACCAGACCCCGCGGTGCTGGTGGGTCATCGGGACGCGACCGTCCGCGGTGACGACGACCACCTCGTTGGCCATCGGCCGCAGCACCCGGATCGTGACCCCGCCGTCGTGCGGGTGCGGCCCGAGGATCGAGTGCGGGCTGTGGTGCGCACCGTCCACGAGCCGGTCCAGCTCGCCGATGTCGACCGGATGGGCCGCCGGCCCCGCGGCGGCAGCGGGCTTCGGGTCGGGGCCCGAGCCGGCAGCCTTCGGGTGGGGGGTCTTCGGGGTCATGGCATCCTCTCCAGGACGACGGCGTGGGCGACGTTGAAGCTCGGATCGTGCCGGATGTAGTTCTGCGCGCCCCAGGCCCAGGTCTGGCCCGAGATCAGGTCACGGGCCAGCACGCGCTCGGCGTCCCCGAACCCGAGCGCGGCCAGGTCCAGCCGGAGCACGCCGGCCTGCGCCGAGTTCTGGTCGAGCACACAGGTGACCACGATGACCTCGTCGTCGGTGCGCTTGGAGAACGCGAGCAGCTGCGAGTTGTCGATCGACTCGAAGCGCAGGTTGCGCAGCTCGTGGAACGCGGGATGCTCCGCGCGGATCCGGTTGAGCAGCGTCAGGTACGGGATCAGGCTGTGGTGGCGGGCGGCCTGCCAGTCGCGCGGGCGGTACTGGAACTTCTCCGAGTCCAGGTACTCCTCCTTGCCCGGAGCCAGGGGGAGGTGCTCGTACAGCTCGAACCCGGCGTACACCCCGTAGGTCGGGGCGAGCAGCGCGGCCAGCGTCGCCCGGATGGCGAACGCCGCCGGGTTGCCGCTCTGCAGGTAGAACGGGTTGATGTCCGGGGTGTTCACGAAGCAGTTGGGCCGCATGTAGTTCGCCGCCGACGTGCTCAGCTCGGCGAAGTAGGTCTCCAGCTCCCACTTGGTGTTGCGCCAGGTGAAGTAGGTGTAGCTCTGGTGGAAGCCGACCGTGCCCAGCGTGCGCATCATCGCCGGCAGGGTGAACGCCTCGGCCAGGAAGATCACGTCGGGATCGGTGGCGTAGATCCGGGCGAACAGCTCCTCCCAGAACTCGACGGTCTTCGTGTGCGGGTTGTCCACCCGGAAGATCCGCACGCCCTTGGACATCCACAGCCGCAGGACCCGCTCGCACTCCGCGACCAGGCCCTCGAAGTCGGCGTCGAACGCGATGGGGTAGATGTCCTGGTACTTCTTGGGCGGGTTCTCCGCGTAGGCGATCGAGCCGTCGGCGCGCACGGTGAACCAGTCGGGGTGCTCCTGCACCCACGGATGGTCCGGCGAGGCCTGCAGCGCGAAGTCCAGCGCGATCTCCAGGCCGTGGTCGGCGGCCGCGGACATGAAGTGCTCGAAGTCCTCCATCGTGCCCAGGTCCGGGTGGACCGTGTCGTGCCCGCCGGCCGCCGAGCCGATCGCCCAGGGCGAGCCGGGATCGTCCGGGCCGGGGGTCAGGGTGTTGTTCGGGCCCTTGCGGAAGGTGTGCCCGATGGGGTGGATCGGCGGCAGGTAGACGACGTCGAAGCCCATCTCCTTGACCGCCGGCAGCCGCAGGGCCGCCGTGCGCAGCGTGCCCGAGCGCGGCGGGTTCAGACTCGCGCCCTCGGAGCGCGGGAAGAACTCGTACCAGGCGCCGTACAGGGCGCGCTGGCGCTCGACGCGCACCGGCCACGGGCCGGAGCGGTGGGGGAGCACCCGCAGCGGGTGGGCGTCCAGCGCGTCGCGGACCGCCGGGGAGACCGCGGCGTACATCCGCTGCCGCGCGGACTCCCCGGCGTCGCGGACCGCCGCGGCGGCCTCGCGCAAGACGCGCTGGGCGTGCTCGTCGGGGGCCTCCTGCGCGGCCCGGTCCAGGACCCGGGCGCCCTCCTCGAGCTCCAGCTCGACGTCCAGGCCGGCGGGCACCTTGATCTCGGCCTTGTGCTTCCACGTCTCATAGGGGTCGCCCCACGAGATGACGTAGAAGCTCCAGTCGCCCGCCGACTCCAGGCGCACGCTGGCCGTCCACCGGTCGGGCTCGTGCTTGCCGACCTTGTGCATCCGGACCAGCGGACCGGTGCCCGCACCGATCTCGAAGTCGTCGCCGGCGCCGCCGGGCGGGACGAACTGGACCTCCAGGCCCATCGCGTCATGCCCCTCGCGGAACGCGGTCGCCGAGACAGGGAACGCTTCGCCGACGACCGCCTTCACCGGGTAGCGACCGCCTTCGACGACCGGGTCGATGTCAAGGATGGGGTAGCGACCAATCACGCCGCGACGCTACTACCGGGGCCGCCCCCCAAGCCTGTTGATGCTGTACCTGTTGGCCGCTCGGCCTGCGGGGCTCGCCGGGTTCCGCGCCCCTGCGGGGCACTGAACCCCGGCTCACTCCTCGGCCTCCCGGCGGCAGCCTGCGGGGCTCGCCGAGTGCCGGCGCCCTTCGCCGCTGCGCGGCTTCGGGACCGGCCCTCAGCTCGCTCCTCGGCGCGCTCGTGGCCGGGTGGGCTGTGGGGTCGGCTCTGCGGGGCTTGGGGGGCATCTTCTCGCCACGCTGCAGCGGGGCCGCTCGATGAGCCACGATGACGGGCACCCCCCACACAGAGAGTGACGGTGCCCATCATGGCGATCCCCCGGGAGTCCACCGACGCCCCCAGGCGGCCGAGCGCGGGCAGGGGCGGGGCGTGAGCGTGCAGCCGCTCTGGTGGCGGGGCGCGGTCTTCTACCAGGTGTACCCGCGCTCGTTCGCCGACTCCGACGGGGACGGCGAGGGCGATCTGCCCGGCATCATCTCCCGGCTGGACCACATCCAGGCCCTGGGCGTGGACGCGATCTGGCTGAGCCCCTTCTACCCCTCGCCGCTGGCCGACGGCGGCTACGACGTGGCCGACCCGCGGGGGGTCGACCCGCGGTTCGGGACCCTCGACGACTTCTCCGCGCTGGTCCGCGCCGCGCACGAGCGCGGCATCCGGATCCTGGTCGACGTCGTGCCCAACCACGTCTCGGTGCAGCACGCCTGGTTCCGCGCGGCGGTGGCCGCGGCGCCCGGCAGCCCGGAGCACGCCCGCTTCCACATCCGCCCCGGCCGTGGCCCGGGCGGCGAGGAGGTGCCCAACAACTGGGTGGGGGTGTTCGGCGGGCCGACCTGGTCGCCGATGCCCGGCGACGTGCGCGACGGCGAGGGCCGGCGCCTGTGGTACCTGCACGTCTTCGACGCCTCCCAGCCCGACCTCAACTGGGACAACCCGCAGATCCTCGCGGACTCGCTGGAGACCCTGCGGTTCTGGCTGGACCTGGGCGTCGACGGATTCCGGGTGGACGTGGCGTTCGGGCTGAAGAAGGACATGACCTACGCCGACCACCCGGACCCGGAGGCGGTCATCCGGGCCATGCGTCTGGACCTGGCCGACGGGATCGAGCGCGACCCGGACCCGCGCGCGGTGCTGCTCACCGCGCCGTTCTTCGACCGCGACGCCGTCCACGAGGTGTACCGGGCGTGGCGCACGGTGCTCGACAGCTACCCGCGGGAGCTCGTGACCGTCGCCGAGGCCTGGGCGTACCCGGTCTCGCGGGCGATGGACTACGCCCGCCCGGACGAGCTGCACCAGGTGTTCAACTTCGACTTCCTGATCGTGACCTGGGACGCAGCGGCCATCCAGCGCGCGATCGGCGCGGTGCTGGACGCAGTGGCACTCGTGGGCGCCCCGCCCACCTGGGTGCTGTCCAACCACGACTCGCCGCGCGTCGTCACCCGGCTGGGTGGGGGAGCCCAGGGGCTGCGCCGGGCCCTCGCGCTGGCCCACATCGCGCACGCGCTGCCCGGCGGCGTGTACGTGTTCGCCGGCGAGGAGCTCGGGCTGCCGGACGCGCCGATCCCCGACGACCGGCGGCAGGACCCGATCTGGTTCCGGTCCGGCGGCACCGACCCGGGGCGCGACGGGGCCCGCGTCCCGATCCCGTGGTCGGGCGCGCAGCCGCCCTACGGCTTCACCACGGCACCCGACTCGTGGCTGCCCTCACCGCAGGGCTGGGCGGCGCTCACCGTCGCCGCGCAGGACGCCGACCCGGGCAGCACGCTGGCCCGGTACCGCGCGATGACCGCGGTCCGGCACAGCCATCCGGCCTTCGCCGACCCGGACGCCACGGTCGAGGTCACCCGCGAGGGATCGGTCCTGGTGGTGCGCCGCCGGGGCGCCCGCGACCTGTGGTGCGTCTGCAACACGGCCGACGAGCCGGCCCGCGTCACGCTGGACGTCGGGCCCGGTGGGGCGGGCGGGCCCGGTGGGGCCGGCCTGCTGGCAGCCAGCGCGCCGGGCGTCACCTGGGACGGGCAGGTGCTCGCGCTGCCCGGCACGAGCACCGCCTGGGTCGGCTGAGCACCCGAGGCGCCGGCGGTCGGGCGACCCCGCAGACAGATCCGGAATGGCGTGGTTTGGGCGAATCCGGCTCCGTTATCGGATCGTTACCCATTTGACCGCGCGTAACGGTGCGCCGGGGTTGTGCGCCCCCCTGGCCCCGCGACAGTCTCCACTTGGGCCGGGACTCCCCGCCCGAACCCTGCGAAGGAGACACATCGCAATGACCAGAACTCAGCGTTCCCGCTGGCTGATGGCCGCGGCCGGCGCCTCGAGCCTCGCCCTGGCCTTGTCCGGCTGCGCGTCGGACTCGGATGAGGGGGCCGACGGCGGTTCGTCCGCCGCCGTCGACTGCTCGGCCTACTCCCAGTACGGAGACCTGACCGGCAAGAGCATCTCCGTCTACACCTCGATCGTCACTCCCGAGGACAAGCCGCACATCGACTCGTACAAGCCGTTCGAGCAGTGCACCGGCGCGAAGGTCAACTACGAGGGGTCCAAGGAGTTCGAGGCCCAGCTCAAGGTCCGCGCGCAGGCCGGCAACCCGCCGGACATCGCCTACATCCCGCAGCCCGGTCTCCTTGCGACGCTGGTCAAGGACGGCTACGTCAAGCCCGCACCGGCCGAGACCTCGGCCAACGTCGACAAGTACTTCGGCGCGGACTGGAAGGCATACGGAACGGTCGACGGCACGTTCTACGCCGCCCCGCTGGGCGCCAACGTGAAGAGCTTCGTGTGGTACTCGCCCAAGATGTTCGCGGACAACGGCTGGACCGTCCCGACCACGTGGGACGATCTGAAGAAGCTGACCGACGACATCGTCGCGTCGGGCAAGGTGGACAAGCCGTGGTGTGCCGGCATCGCCTCCGGTGACGCGACCGGCTGGCCGGCCACCGACTGGGTCGAGGACGTGATGCTGCGCATCAACGGCCCGGAGGTCTACGACCAGTGGGTCAGCCACGAGATCCCCTTCAACGACCCCAAGGTCGCTGCGGCGGTCGACGAGGTCGGCTGGTTCCTCAAGGACAACAAGCACGTCAACGGTGGTCTGGGTGACGTGAAGTCCGTGGCGTCCACGGCCTTCC
Organism: uncultured Bifidobacteriaceae bacterium; assembly: GCA_964418695.1. GTDB lineage: Bacteria > Actinomycetota > Actinomycetes > S36-B12 > CAIYMF01 > Prado023. The sequence continues at coordinate 12,375 of CAYQMN010000010.1, forward strand.
AGGACGCCGGCATCCCGATCACGCAGGGCAGCTGCGCGATGCACCGCATGGCGTCCTTCTACGCGGCCAACTTCGTCGAGGCCGGTGCCACCATCGCCGAGGACGGCGACGTGTGGGCGTTCTACCTGCCCAGCGCCGACGACTCCAAGCCCACCCTGGGCGGCGGCGAGTTCACGGCCGCGTTCACCGACCGTCCCGAGGTGAAGGCCTTCCAGACCTTCCTGTCCTCGGCCGAGTGGGCCAACGAGAAGGCGCGCGTCACTGCGGGCGGCTGGGTGACCGCCAACAGCGGTGCCGACCCGAACCTCTTCACGGGCATCGACAAGATGTCGGTGGAGATCCTGCAGGACCCGGCCACCCAGTTCCGGTTCGACGGCTCGGACCTGATGCCGGCGGCGGTGGGTGCGGGCACCTTCTGGAAGGGCATGACGGACTGGCAGACCGGCCAGAGCACCGCTGAGACGCTGGACTTCATCGAGAAGTCCTGGCCGAAGAGCTGACCTTGCCGTAGGCCGGCAACACCGGTGGGTCGGGCGGCACGATGCTGCCCGGCCCACCGGACCACCGCATTCCGGACGACCACTTCGCCCCTCGGGGGCCCAGGAGGCACAGGCGCTGTGACCCCGCAAGAGAAGATCCTTCAGATGTGCGCCGCGTTGGCTCTCTTCGCGGTCGTCCTGCTCGCCCTGCTGTTCATCGTCAGCCGGGTCCGCGGCCGGGCCTCGGAGCCCGCGTTCGCCATCGCCTTCATCGGGCCCACGATGGTCATGCTGGCCGTCGGCCTGATCTACCCGGCGCTGATCACCATCCAGCAGTCCTTCCAGAACGCGGACAGCACCGAGTACGTGGGCATCGAGAACTACGTCACCCTGTTCACCGAGCCGATCTATCAGCGCGTCATCTTCAACACGTTCCTCTGGGTGCTGATCGTGCCCGTCGCGGCGACCGCGATCGGCCTGCTCTACGCGGTGCTGGTCGACCGGACGCGCTCGGAGTCCCTCTCCAAGGCCCTGGTCTTCCTGCCGATGGCCATCTCGATGGTCGGCGCCTCCATCATCTGGAAGTTCGTCTACGAGTACCGGCCCACGTCGTCCAACCAGATCGGACTGGCCAACCAGGTCCTCAAGTGGATGGGCTTCGAGACCTACCAGTTCATCATCACGCCGCCGTGGAACACGTTCTTCCTGATCGTGGTGATGATCTGGATCCAGGCCGGCTTCGCCATGACCGTGCTCTCCGCGGCGATCAAGGCCATCCCCGACGACATCATCGAGGCCGCCAAGCTCGACGGGGTGAGCGGCATGCAGATGTTCCGGATGATCACCTTGCCCAGCATCCGGCCCTCGATGATCGTGGTGATCACCACGATCGCGATCGGCACGCTGAAGGTCTTCGACATCGTGCGCACGATGACCGGCGGCAACTTCGACACCAGCGTCATCGCCAACGAGTTCTACAACCAGGCGTTCCGATACGACAACGCCGGGATGGCCGGCGCCCTGGCGGTTCTGCTGTTCGTCCTGGTCATCCCGATCGTCGTCTACAACATCATCCAGTTCCGGAAGGCGGCCCACTGATGGCCACGTTGAACCCGGCCGCGCACGGGGTCCCCGAGCCGGAGGGGGCAGCGCTGGACCTGACGAAGATCAAGGCGACCGAGGGCGGCACGGCGCTGCGCAAGAAGTCCATCTGGGCGTCGGTGCTGGCCGCGATCATCGCGATCCTCTGGACGATCCCGACTCTGGGCCTGCTCATCACGAGCTTCCGGCCGCAGAAGGACGTCCTCAACAGCGGCTGGTGGACGGTCTGGCAGGACCCCAGCTTCACGCTGGACAACTACAAGGAAGCCCTCTACGGCGGCACGACGTCGCTGTCGACGTACTTCCTGAACTCGTTCATCATCACGATCCCGGCGGTGATCATCCCGATCTCGATCGCCTGCCTGGCCGCCTACGGGTTCGCCTGGGTGCGCTTCCGGCTCTCGCCGCTGCTGTTCGTGGCGGTGTTCGCGCTGCAGATCGTGCCCATCCAGGTCACGCTGGTCCCGCTGCTGACGATGTTCGTCAACGTGGGGCTCAACGGGACGTTCTGGCCCATCTGGATCGCGCACAGCATCTTCGCGCTGCCCCTGGCGATCTTCCTGCTGCACAACTTCATCAGCGAGCTGCCCAAGGAGCTGTTCGAGGCGGCCCGGGTCGACGGGGCCGGGCACCTGACCATCTTCTTCCGGATCCTGCTGCCGCTCATGGTGCCGGCGATCGCGGCGTTCGCGATCTTCCAGTTCCTCTGGGTGTGGAACGACCTGCTGGTGGCGCTGACCTTCGGCGCCAGCCCCGAGGTCGCCCCGCTGACGGTCCGGGTCGCCGAGCTCTCGGGCACCCGCGGATCGGCCTGGCACCTGCTCTCGGCCGGGGCGTTCATCTCGATGATCGTGCCGCTGATCGTGTTCGTGTCGCTGCAGCGCTACTTCGTCCGAGGGCTGCTCGCCGGCTCGGTCAAGGGGTGATCCCCGCACAACCCCGGCGATGAGACCATCGACGGGCACACAGCACCACCCGGGCCGCACCCGCGTCCCGCCCTCCACAACGGATCGTCCGGCACGTACCTGCCGGTGAAGGGAGTCACTCATGGCAAGCGTCACCTTCGATGGTGCCACCCGGGTCTACCCGGGATCGACCAAGCCCGCCCTGGACCGGCTGAACCTGACCGTCAACGACGGCGAGTTCCTGGTGCTGGTCGGCCCGTCCGGCTGCGGCAAGTCCACCTCGCTGCGCATGCTGGCCGGGCTGGAGGAGGTGAACGCGGGCCGGATCCTCATCGGCGACAAGGACGTCACCAAGCTGGAGCCCAAGGACCGCGACATCGCCATGGTGTTCCAGTCCTACGCGCTCTACCCGCACATGACCGTGCGGGAGAACATGGGGTTCGCGCTGAAGATCGCCGGCGTGCACAAGGCCGAGATCGAGAGCCGGGTGCTGGAGGCGGCCAAGATCCTGGACCTCGAGCCGTACCTGGACCGCAAGCCCAAGGCGATGTCCGGCGGCCAGCGCCAGCGCGTCGCGATGGGCCGGGCGATCGTGCGCAAGCCGCAGGTGTTCCTCATGGACGAGCCGCTGTCCAACCTCGACGCCAAGCTGCGCGTCCAGACGCGCACCCAGATCGCCAAGCTCCAGCGCGACCTCGGGGTCACCACGGTCTACGTCACCCACGACCAGACCGAGGCGATGACCATGGGCGACCGGATCGCGGTGCTCAAGGACGGCCTGCTCATGCAGGTCGGCACGCCGCAGGAGCTCTACGACCGGCCCGCCAACGCGTTCGTGGCCGGGTTCATCGGCTCGCCGGCGATGAACCTGCTGGAGATCACGCTGGTCGACGGCCAGGTCCAGCTGGGCAACCGCAAGGTGGACCTGGACGCGCCCGGGATCGCCGAGGCGGTGTCCTTGGGCCGCAGCTCGGTCACCGTGGGGTTCCGCCCCGAGGACCTGCGCGTCGTCGGCGACGGCGAGGGCTTCCCGGTGGAGGTGCTCATCGTCGAGGGCCTGGGCGCGGACGCCTACGTCTACGGCGAGGTGCAGGTCGCCGGCGGTGGCACCGAGCAGATGGTGCTGCGTACCGACGGTCGCCTGCACCCCGAGCGCGGCAGCATCCTGAACGTCGCCGCCGTGCCGCACCATGTGCACGTCTTCGACCCGGAGACCGGCCAGCGCCTGGGCTGATCGGGGAGCCGCAGAGGGGCCGGTGGTGCCGAGGCACCCCGGCCCTTCGCGCGCCCGTCGCGGGCGGGTCTGAGCCCCGCGCCGGTCTCGCCCCGCGCCGGCCGAGCCCCCGCGCCGGTCTCGCCCGCGCGGGGCGCGTGGCCGACCCGACCTCTGCCGACTCGCTCAGGCGGCTACGCGCAGGACCATCGCGCTGAACGGCGCCATCGACAGGGCGTACCCGGCCGGCAGGACCCGCGCCTGCTCGCCGGCCACCCCGGTGGCGGTGTCCACCACGACCAGGTAGCCCTGACCGAACGGCCCGTCGGGCAGCCGGAACGTGCCGGTCTGCGGCTGGCCGTTGAGGACCACCAGGAACGCGTCGTCGATCATCGGCTCGCCGGTGGCCCCGCGGGTGCGCAGGTCGCCGGACAGGTACATCCCGAGCAGCCGGTTCTCTGGCACATGCCAGTCGTCGCTGCCGAACTCCAGGCCGTCGGCGCGCAGCCACGCGATGTCCTTGGGGCGGGCCGGGTCCGACGAGGTTCCCTCGAAGAAGTACTTGCGCGAGAACACCGGCCGTGCGCGGCGCAGCCCGATGACCGACCTCGTGAAGTCCAGCAGGTCGCGCTGCCACTCGGCCAGTTCCCAGTCGACCCACGAGGTCTCGTTGTCCTGGCAGTAGGCGTTGTTCGAGCCGTGCTGGGTGCGGCCCAGCTCGTCGCCCATCGTGAGCATCGGCACCCCGGTGCTCAGCAGCAGCGTGGTCAGCAGGTTGCGGATCTGGCGCTGCCGCAGGGCGTTGATCTGCGGGTCGTCGGTCTCGCCCTCGACCCCGTGGTTCCAGGAGCGGTTGTTGTCGGTGCCGTCCCGGTTGCCCTCGCGGTTGGCCTGGTTGTGCTTGGTGTTGTAGCTGACCAGGTCGCGCGCCGTGAACCCGTCGTGCGCGGTGACGAAGTTGATCGACGCGAACGGTCGGCGCCCCTCGGAGGCGTACAGGTCGGCCGAGCCGGTGACCCGCCAGCCCAGCTCGGTGAGCGCCCCGTAGCCGCGCCAGAAGTCGCGCATGCAGTCGCGGTACTTGTCGTTCCACTCGGTCCACAGCGGCGGGAACTCGCCCACCTGGTAGCCGCCGGCGCCCACGTCCCACGGCTCGGCGATCAGCTTGACCTGGCGCAGCACCGGGTCCTGCTGGATGGTCGACATGAACGAGCCGAGCATGTCCACGTCGTGGAACGAGCGAGCCAGCGCGCTGGCCAGGTCGAACCGGAAGCCGTCGACGTGCATCTCGGTGACCCAGTACCGCAGCGAGTCCATGATGAGCCGCAGGACGTGCGGCTGGGAGGCGTCCGGAGTGTTTCCGCAGCCGGTGTAGTCCGCGTACTGCCGGCCGTTGGCCAGCCGGTAGTAGCCGCGGTTGTCGATCCCGCGGAACGACAGCGTCGGTCCGCGCTCGTTGCCTTCGGCGGTGTGGTTGTAGACCACGTCGAGGATCACTTCCAGGCCGGCGTCGTGCAGGGCGCGGACCATGTCCTTGAACTCGCGGACCTGCTCGCCGCGGCTGCCCGAGGAGCTGTAGGCGGCGTGCGGGGCGAAGAAGCCCAGCGTGTTGTAGCCCCAGTAGTTGACCAGGCCGTTGGCCAGCAGATGGTCCTCGCTGGTGAAGTGGTGGATCGGCAGCAGCTCGATCGCGGTCACGCCCAGCCGGGTCAGGTGCTCGATCGCGGCCGGATGCGCCAGCCCCGCGTAGGTGCCGCGCAGGTGCTCCGGGATCCCGGGATGGCGCTGCGTGAATCCCTTCACATGCGCCTCATAGATGATCGTCTCGGTCCACGGCGTGCGCAGGGGCGTGTCGCCCTGCCAGTCGTAGGGCTCGTCGGAGACGACCACGCAGCGCGGGACGTGCGGTGCGGAGTCCTCCGGGTTCAGCGCCGTGTCGTCGCCACCCAGGTGCCCGCGGGTGGCCGGATGGGCGTGGTACTCGCCCTCGATGGCCCGCGCGTAGGGATCCATGAGCAGCTTGGAGTAGTTCCAGCGCGCGCCGCGCCACGGATCCCACGGACCCTCGACCCGGAAGCCGTAGCGCTGCCCGGCCCGCATCCCCGGCACGTACCCGTGGAAGACGTGGAAGGTGCTCTCCTTGAGCGCGACCCGCCGCTCGTGACCCTCCTCGTCGAACAGGCACAGGTCCACCGACTCTGCGCCTTCGGCCCACAGCGCCACGTTCGCCCCGCCGGCGTCCAGCGTGACGCCCAGCGGACCCCAGGTCCCCGGCCAGGCGTCGGGCAGGCGGTCGGGCGTCAGCGCGACAGTGCGCACCGATGCGGGGCCGTCGCCGGGATGGGCATGACCGCGGACCGAGGAGTGCACGCGCACAGGGTAGTCACGGTCCAGCGTTGAACCCTCAACGTCGCGCCGGTGCTCCGTTCTCGTGCAGATGCTCCGTTCTCTGACAGATGCTCCGCCCCGGGCGGGAGCATCTGTCAGGAAGTGGAGCATCTGTCAGGAAGTGGAGCATCTGTCAGGAAGTGGAGCGGCTGCTTGGGGCGCTCGGGGGGTGGGTTCGAGCGGTCGCTACGCTCGCCGGCGGCGATGTCCCACGGGGCGCCCCGGACGCACCGGGCGCCGCCGCACCCGGCTGTGCGGCCGTGCGGCGAGGGCAGATCACGAAACGAGGGAGGCGGCCGTGACGGCTGAGGTGGTCCTGGACGGGGAGTGCATCCAGGTCGAGCGGACCGGGGGAGTGGCCACGCTGCGGCTGGCCCGGCCGCCGGTCAACGCGCTGAACCTGGCGATGCAGCGGGAGATCCTGGCCGCGTGCCGGCTGCTGGCCGGGTCCGACGTGCGGGCGGTGGTCATCTACGGCGGCGAGCGGACCTTCGCGGCCGGCGCGGACATCAAGGAGATGGCCGCCATGACCTACGGGGACATGGCGCAGGCCTCCTCGCTCCTGCAGGAGTCGTTCAACGCGGTCGCCGCGCTGCCGATGCCGGTGATCGCCGCGGTCACCGGCTACGCGCTGGGCGGCGGGTGCGAGCTGGCTCTGGCCGCGGATCTGCGGATCGCCGGCGAGAAGGCGAAGCTCGGCCAGCCCGAGGTGCTGCTCGGCGTGATCCCGGGGCTGGGTGGCTCGCAGCGCCTGGCCCGGCTCATCGGGCCCTCGCGAGCCAAGGACCTGATCTTCACCGGCCGCTTCGTCGACTCCGCCGAGGCGCTCTCGCTGGGCATGGTCGACCGGGTGGTGCCCGACTCCGAGGTGCTCGCGACCGCGCAGGCGCTTGCCGAGCAGCTGGCTGCGGGGGCGCCGCTGGCCTTGGCCGCGGCCAAGCGCGCGATCAACCTGGGCCTCGAGGTGGACATCGCCACCGGCTGCCAGATCGAGCGTCTGGAGTTCGCCGGCCTGTTCGCCAGCGAGGACCGCAGCATCGGCATGGAGAGCTTCCTGGCCGAGGGTCCCGGCAAGGCCCAGTTCACCGGTCGCTGAGTTCGGCATCTCAGGCTCGGCTGACGTAGCCGCGGCGCCGATCGACAGTGGGCGTGGAGGGTTCACTGCCGCCCGCCCGCCCGCCCGCCCGCCCGCCCGCCCGCCCGTGCCCGGCCCGTGGCCGTTGTGCAGCTTGAAGGAGAAGTCGCCCACGCGCCCGCCCGCGCGTGCCCGGCCCGTGGAGGCCTGCCGGCGGGGGCCGCGAGTAGGCTGTCGGCGCCCCCGAGTGAGCGAGGCCGATCAATGCAGGTGCAGGCGACGCAGGTGCAGACCGACCGGGTCCTCACCCTGCCGAACGCCCTGTCCCTGCTGCGGCTGCTGTCCATCCCGCTGTTCCTGTGGCTGGCGCTGGTCGAGGAGGAGGACGGCTGGGCGGCGCTGACCCTGGCACTGGCCGGGATCACCGACTTCCTCGACGGGATGCTGGCCCGGCGGTGGAACCAGATCTCCCGGGTCGGCCAGCTGCTGGACCCCATCGCCGACCGGCTCTCGACGCTGGCGGTCATGCTGGTGTTCCTCGTGCGCGGCGCGGTCCCGTGGTGGTTCGTGGTGCTGCTGCTGGGCCGCGACGTGACTCTGGCGCTGCGGATGGCCACCCTCAAGCGGCACGGGATCACGGGGCTGCCGGTCAACTTCGTGGGCAAGGCGGCCACCGCCAACCTGATGCTGTCCTTCCCGCTGCTCATGTGGGGCGTCGACGCGGACAGCGGCCTGGCGCTCGTGGCCCACGTGGTCGGCTGGGCGCTGGCCCTGTGGGGCGCGGGTCTCTACGTCTACAGCGGCCTGCTGTACCTGCGGCAGGCCCGCTCGGTCCTGCTGGCGCTGCCGGCCCCGGCGACCGGGTAGCCGCCGTGCGCGCCGTGCTGATGGCCGGTGGCGCCGGGACGCGCCTGCGACCGCTGACCACCAACGTCCCCAAGCCGCTGCTGCCCGTCGCGGGCGAGCCGATCATGGGCCACATCCTGCGGCTGCTGGCCCGGCACGGGATCACCGAGGCGGTCGTCACGGTCCAGTACCTGGCCGGTGCGATCCGGTCCTACTTCGGCGACGGCAGCGAGTACGGGGTGCGCCTGTCGTTCGCAACCGAGTCAGTGCCCCTGGGCACCGCCGGCAGCGTCAAGAACGCCGAGAAGGGCCTGGCCGGGGAGCCGTTCCTCGTGGTCTCCGGCGACGCGCTGACCGACCTGGACCTGACCGAGATGATCGCGTTCCACCGCGAGCGGGGCGCGACCGTCACCGTGGCCCTGGCGCGCAAGCCCAACGTGGTCGAGTTCGGCAACGTCATCACCGGCCCCGACGGGCGGGTGGAGCGGCTGATCGAGAAGCCGTCGTGGGGTCAGGTCGTCTCCGACGACGTGAACACCGGCATCTACCTGATCGAGCCGCACGTCCTGGACCGCATCCCCGCAGGCGCGGTCATGGACTGGGCCCGGGACGTGCTGCCCGAGCTGCTGGCCGACGGGGAGCCGGTGTTCGGCTATCGCACCGATGCCTACTGGGAGGACATCGGCACCATCGACAGCTACCTGGCCGTGCAGAGCGACGCGCTGCGCGGAGAGGTCGAGGTGGAGGTCGCCGGGTTCGAGATGGCGCCCAACGTCTGGCTGGGGGAGGGGGCGATCGTCGACCCGAGCGCGACCCTGGTCTCGCCGGTGTTCATCGGGGCCAACACCAGCGTGGAAGGCGACTGTGTGATCGGCCCGGTGGCCGTGCTGGCCAGCAACGTGCTGGTCTCCAGCGGATCGCGGGTCAGCCGCTCGGTCCTGGACGCCAGCGTCTTCGTGGGCATGGGCTGCGAGGTCAACGGGGCGCTCATCGGGCGCTCCAGCGAGCTGCGCGGCCGGGTCCACGTCGACCCGGGTGCGGTGATCGGCGACCAGTGCGTGCTGGAGGAGGAGGTCGTGGTCTCCTCCGGGGTGCACGTGTACCCGGCCAAGACCATCGAGGCCGGCGCGGTCGTCAACGACAACGTCGTGTGGGAGGCGCAGGCGCACCGGTCGCTGTTCGGCAGGCGTGGAGTCAGCGGGGTCATCAACCTCGACATCACCGCCGAGATGGTGGTGCGGCTGGGGGCCGCGTACGCGACCCTGCTGCCCAAGGGCTCGATCGTGACGGTGGCCCGCGACCACTCCCGGGCGGCCCGGGCGATGAACCGGGCGCTGGCCGGCTCGATGACCGCGGCCGGCCTGCGGGTCCGCGACCTGCGGATCATGCCGCTGCCGGTGGCCCGCTCGGACACCGCCCGCTCGGCCGCCGGCGGGGTCTACCTGCACACCACGCTCGGCGTCCCGGACAACCTGGACCTGCTCATCATGGACGGGTCCGGATCGGACCTGCCGGTCGCCGACCAGCGGCGCCTGGAGCGCATCCTGGCCCGCCGGGACTTCCGCCGCGCCTTCCCCGGCGACATCGGCGACATCCACACCCCACACCGGGTGGTCGACGAGTACGCGACCGCTCTGGCCCGCAGCATCGATCTGTCCGGGGTCCGCGAAGCCGGGCTCAAGGTGGTCATCGACACCGGTCTGGGCTCCGCGGCGCTGGTCCTGCCCCGTGTGCTCTCCGAGCTGGGGATCAGCGTGCTCACCGTGAACAACCGCCTGGACGAGGATGTCCCCACCTCGACCGAGGACACGTACCGCGCCGCGATGAGCCAGCTCGGCGCGCTCGTCTCGACGTCCCGCTCGGACCTCGGCGTGCGCTTCGACCCCTCCGGCGAGCGGCTCTCGCTGGTCGACGAGACCGGCCGGCCGTTCGACCATGACCGCGCTCTGCTGGTGATGCTCGACCTGGTGGCCGCCGAGCGCCGCGGGGGGGTGGTCGCCCTGCCCGCCCAGTTCACCCGGCTGGCCGAGGGTGTGGCCCACTACCACGGCGTCTCGGTCTCGTGGGCGGGCAGTGACCCGCGCTCGCTGACCCAGGCGGCGCTGGCGCCGGGCCTGATCTTCGCCGGGGACGGCCTCGGCGGGTTCATCGTTCCCGAGGTCGCCTCCACCGTGGACGGGATCGCCGCGTTCGTCCGACTGGTCGGCCTGGTGGCCCGCACCAAGCTCACCCTGTCCGCGATCGGTGCCCGGATCCCGCAGGCGCACACCGCGCGGGCGGCCGTGCCAACCCCCTGGGCCAAGCGCGGCGCGGTCATGCGCGACCTGGTCGAGGCGGCCGGCAGCCGGCTGGCCGATCCGGAGGGGGGAGTGCGAATCCGCGAGGACGACGGCAGCTGGGTGCTGGCCGTCCCCGACCAGACGCAGGCGCTGATCCGGCTGTGGGCCGAGGGCCCGACCGACGAGCGCGCGGCCGAGCTGATCGCCCACTGGTCGGCGCGCATCGAGGCGGCGGCCGCGTGACCGGCGCCCCATGAGCAGGCGCACCTCCTTGCGCACGGACCCCCAGCAGCCCGCCGAGGACCTGTGGGCCGCCCGCCGCCGGTCCAACCTCATCGAGGAGCTGGCGGCCATCTCGGTGGCCAGCGACTACGCCACCGCCCCGGACGACGCCCGCCCCGCGACCCGCCGGCAGCGCGTCGTCGTGGCGATGCTGGCGCTGGGCCTGGCCGGATTCGTGCTGGCGATCGGGGTCTCGACCCGCCTGCACAGCGCACCCCAGGTCGCCGACCAGAAGGTCGAGCTGCGCGAGCGGATCGCCGCGCAGGAGGAGCGCCGCGAGGAGCTGACGCCGCAGCTGCTCGCGCTGCGGGCCGAGGTGGAGCAGGCCCGCAACGACGAGCTGGCCCGCACCCTGGGCGGTGCACAGCTGGCCCGCGACGTGCGCGAGCTGGAGCTGGTGACCGGCTACCTGGCGGTCACCGGCCCGGGAGTGGTCGTGCGCCTGAGCGACGCCCCGCCCTCCGACGACGGCGCCGACTCCGACGACGGTCTGGACAAGGTGCTGGACTCCGACGTGCAGGACGCCGTCAACGGGCTGTGGCGGGCCGGCGCCGAGGCGATCGCGGTCAACGGCCAGCGGCTGAGCGCCCGCTCCGCGATCCGCTCGGCGGCCGGCGCCATCCTGGTCAACTACCGGCCGCTGATCCCGCCCTACCTGGTGGAGGCGATCGGGCCGCCGAGCATGCGCGACGAGTTCGACGCCGGGCCGGACGCCGAGGAGTTGCGGTCCGTCGCGAAGCGGTTCGGCATAGGGTTCGACACCGAGGCGGCCACCGAGCTGGCCCTCCCGGCGGCCACCACCGCGCTGCCGGAGCTGGCCGAGCCGGTGTCGCCCGCGACGCCGGCCGCGGGGGAGGGAGACGACCGATGATCGCTCTGGCGGGACTGCTGGTCGGCATCGTCGCCGGCCTCATCCTGGAGCCGACCGTCCCCGTGTGGTTCCAGCCCTATCTTCCGGTCGCGATCATCGCCGCGCTCGACGCGGTCGTGGGTGCGTCGCGGGCGGTCCTCGAGGGGCTGTTCCGCGAGCGCGTGTTCGTGATCTCGTTCCTGAGCAACGTGCTGGTCGCCGCGCTGATCGTGTGGATCGGCGACCTGCTGGGGGTGGGCAGCCAGATGTCCACCGGCGTCATCGTGGTGCTCACCATGCGCATCTTCTCCAATGCCGCCGCCATCCGCCGGCGCCTGCTGAAGGCCTGACATGGACGCCGAGAACGGCTCGCAGGTGCCCCTGTCCGCCGCCGAGGCGGACTCCCCGCCGGTGCCCGCCGCCGAGGCCCCGGCAGCGGCCCCGTCCCCTGCCGGGGCCGCCACCGGCGAGGACCGGGTGCCCGCCTACCGGGACAGTTCCCTGTGGCGGTGGCGCGGGCCGGTCAGCCTGGCCGGCGGGGTCCTGTTCGCGGTGCTCGGCTGGCTGCTGGTCGCCGGCGCCCTGGCCTACCAGGGCGACGACGCGCTGGCGGCCGCGCGCCCGGCGGATCTGGTGACGATCCTGGACAGCCTGGAGTCCGACAACGACCGGCTGGAGCAGGAGGCGCGCGGCCTGCAGTCCGAGCTGGACGCCCTGCGCTCGGGCAGCTCCGCCGAGGCGCTCAAGGTCGCCCGGGCGCGCGAGCAGTCCCTGCAGGTGCTGGCCGGCACCACCCCGGTGACCGGCCCCGGGGTCCGCATCGTGATCCGCGACCCCGACGGCGGGGTCTCGGCCGGGGACATCCTGGGGGCAGTGCAGGAGCTGCGGGACGCCGGTGCGGAGAGCATCGAGGTGGCCCAGCGGCGGGTCGTGGTCAACACCTGGTTCGCCGATCCGGCCGACGGCCAGGCCGGCATCCTGGTCTCCGGCGACCTGCGCGGCTCGCCCTACACGATCCTGGCCATCGGTGACCCGCAGACGCTGGCCACGGCCATGGAGATCCCCGGCGGGGTCGCCGAGTCCGCGCGCACAGACGGCGCCGAGATCAGCATCGAGCGCCGCGACTCGATCAAGATCGAGTCCACGGTTCCGCTGGAGCGTCCTCGCTACGCTGAGCCCGCCGATCGCTGACCGCCCGACTCAGGAGGACCGATGTACCCCGAGGATCTGCGCTACACGGCCGAGCACGAGTGGGTGCGGCGCGAGGGTGGCGCTCTGCTGCGGTTCGGGATCACGGACTTCGCCTCGGAGTCCCTGGGCGACGTGGTGTTCGTGCAGCTGCCCGAGGCCGGCGACGAGCTGAGCGCGGGTGCGTCCTGCGGCGAGGTGGAGTCGACGAAGTCGGTCAGCGACCTCTACGCCCCGGTCAACGGCATCGTGGTCGAGTCCAACTCCGAGCTGGAGGCGTCGCCGGACCTGGTCAACTCCGACGCGTACGGCCAGGGCTGGATGGTCCTGGTGGAGTGCGCCTCGGAGCAGGCGGCCGAGGCCGCATGGGAAGGCCTGCTCAACGCCGAGCAGTACTCCGCCGCTGTCGACTGACCCGCGCCAGCGCAGCGCGTTTCCGTACTTTCACTCTCACGCTGGGGTTGACCCCTGCCCGAGGCCGCGCGATAGGTTTCTGCCCTGGGTGAACCTCGACTTCAGGTCGAGTCGCCCAGCGCAGTTCCGACCAGTCACCAGCACCCGTCCTGGACCGGCGCCTGCGGCGGACCCAGGTCCGCCCGGCCCGGGCAGCGGCCGACCGAATGGAGTCGCAGTGGTCCGCAAATGCGCCCGGTGCGGCAGCGAGGCCTCCGACCTCGCGCGCTTCTGCAGCAACTGCGGCACGCCGCTGGCCGAAGCGCTGGACACCCCGGAGGACGCCACCGGAAAGCTCGAGATCCCGGTGTCCAGCACCGGTCCGCTCGGGCCGGTGCTCGGCCAAGGGGCGCCGCCGGGGACGGCCGTGCTCATCGTGCGGCGCGGGCCCAGCGAGGGGACGACCCTGCATCTGAGCAGCGACCTCACCCGGATCGGCCGGTCCGACGAGTCCGACATCGTCCTGGACGACGTGACCGTGTCCCGCCACCATGCGGAGGTGACGCGCAACGCCTCGGGCTGGGGACTGCGCGACGCCGGCTCGCTGAACGGCACCTACGTCAACCGCGAGCGGATCGACTACATCCAGCTCTCCGGCGGGGACGAGGTCCAGATCGGCAAGTACCGGTTCCTCTTCCTGGCCGGGGAGGTGCGCCCGTGAGCGCTCAGCCCGCCACCGACGGCCTGCTGAGCATCGGCGAGGTGCTTCACCTGCTCAAGGCGGACTTTCCCGACGTCAGCCTGTCCAAGATCCGCTACCTCGAGGGTGAGGGTCTGGTCGAGCCGCAGCGCACGTCGTCGGGGTACCGCAAGTTCACCCGCGTGGACGTCGACCGGCTGGCCTACGTGCTGCGCATGCAGCGCGACCACTACCTGCCGTTGAAGGTGATCCGCGAGCACCTGGACAAGCTCGACCGGGGCATGGCCCCGCCGCCGCTGGACGCCCAGGATCCCGCGCCCCGCCCGGTGGTGGTCGTCGCCGGCCAGCCGGAGGCCGAGGACCTGGCGCCGGACCCCGCCGAGCTGCGCCTGTCCCGCCGGGAGCTGCTGGAGGAGAGCGGGCTGAGCAGCGACACCCTGCGCGAGCTGGAGTCGTTCAACCTCGTCGCGCCGGTCCCCGGCTGCGCCCAGTACGACGCGATGGCTCTTCAGGTGGCCCGGCTGGCCAGGGATCTGTCCGAATACGGGTTCGGGCCGCGGCACCTGCGGCCGTTCCGGCTGGCCGTGGACCGCGAGCTCGCGCTGGTCGAGCAGGTGGTCAAGCCGATCGCGCGCGGCCAGCAGCAGGACTCGATGGCCCGCGCGGAGGAGACCGCCCGCACGATCGCCGCCCTCAACCTCCAGCTGCACGTGACCCTGCTCAAGATGGGCCTGCCGAGCACCGTCGGCCGCTGACCCGCGCGCCGCCCGGCTCTCTGCCGGGCTCGTTGCCGGGCCGGTCTCCGGGCTCGGGTCTACGCTGGGCCGCATGGAGGGCTTCGTCGCGGTCGAGGTCGTGGGTGTGCGCGTCGAGATGTCCTCCAACTCGCCCTTGGTGCTAGTGCGCGGACCCGGTGACCTCGTCCTGCCCATCTGGATCGGACCGGGGGAGGCCGCCGCGATCGCGATGGCCCTGCAGGGGGTCGAGCCGCCCCGCCCCCTGACCCACGATCTGTTCGTCGCGGCCCTTGAGGTGCTCAGCACCCCGCTGACCAGTGTGCGCATCACCCGCTTGGAGGACGGAATCTTCTTCGGCGAGCTGCGGCTGGGTCCGCACGGCAGCACCGTGATCGACGCCCGGCCCTCGGATGCGATCGCCCTGGCCCTGCGCGCCGGTGCCCCCGTGCTGGTCGCCGACGCCGTGCTGGCCGAGGCGGGGGTGCCGCTGGACACCAGCGAGCACGACCCGGAGGAGGAAGCCGAGGCAGTCGAGCGCTTCCGCGAGTTCCTCGACTCGGTGGAGCCCCAGGACTTCGAATAGCCGTGCTTGCTGGCTCCGATCCGTGCGGGGCTAGTCGTACCTTCAACTTGAGGGTGAGACTTTGCTCCGGCGTGTCGTGGGCGACTGCGTTGACGACGGGGGGGTCGCGGCCTAGTTTCCGACGTGGGAATACGACCGATGTAGTTCCAGCCGCGTGACTGCGCTTACGGGTCATGCCACCCACGGAGGACGACGACATGCCAGCAGAGGGCAGCGGGTCGCACGACCAGGTGCAGGACGCGCTGTTCGACCTGCCAGAGTCGGTGCACCCCGAGGACGTCGGCTTCCGCGGCCCGGTGGCGTGCAGCGCCGCGGAGATCACCTACCGGCAGCTGGACTACTGGGCCCGCACCGGGCTGGTCGAGCCCTCCATCCGCCCGGCCTCCGGCTCGGGCACGCAGCGCCTCTACAGCTTCCGCGACATCCTGGTCCTCAAGGTCGTCAAGCGACTGCTGGACACCGGCGTCTCGCTGCACAACATCCGCACCGCCGTCGGTCACCTGCGGGCCCGCGGGGTCGACGACCTGGCGACCCTGACGCTGATGAGCGACGGGGCAAGCGTCTACGAGTGCACCAGCGAGGACGAGGTGATCGACCTGGTCCGCGGCGGCCAGGGCGTCTTCGGCATCGCGGTGGGCAAGGTGTGGGCCGAGGTCGAGGGCACGCTGATGAACCTGCCGGCGGAGCGTTCCACCGGCGTGGTGCCGGTGCCCGCCGACGACGAGCTCAGCGCCCGCCGTCAGCGCCGCCAGACCGGCTGACGCACGCCCCCGGGGAAGCCCCGGCGCGCGGTTAGGGTTTGGTCGTGCCCATCCCGGATCGTGTCCCCGACCTGTTCCCGCACCGCCACCTCGGCCCGGACGATACGGCCGTCACCCACATGCTCGGCGTCGTCGGCCAGCCCAGCCTCGAGGCGCTGGCCCAGGCCGCGATCCCCGCGGCGATCGCCTGGACGACCGGGCTGGACCTGCCCGAGCCGCTCACCGAGTCCCAGGCCAGCGCCGCCCTGGCCACCATGGCCGCGGCCAACTCCCCGATGGTGAGCATGATCGGGCTTGGCTACCACGACACGATCACGCCGGCGGTGATCCGCCGCAACGTGCTGGAGTCGCCGTCCTGGTACACCGCCTACACGCCCTACCAGCCGGAGATCTCCCAGGGCCGCCTGGAGGCGCTGCTCAACTTCCAGACGATGATCGGCGAGCTCACGGGCCTGCCGATCGCGAACGCCTCGATGCTCGACGAGCCGACCGCGGCGGCCGAGGCCATGACGCTGCTGCGCCGGGCCGGCCGGTCCAAGTCCGCCCGGTTCGTCGTCGACTCCGACACCCATCCGCAGACGCTGGCCGTGCTGGCCACCCGCGCCGAGCCGCTGGGGATCGAGCTGGACGTGCGTGACCTGGCCGCCGGGCTGCCGGCCGACGGCTGCTTCGGGGCGCTGGTCAGCGCGCCGACGTCGACCGGGCTGGTCCGCGACCCGGGCGAGCTGCGCGCGCTGGCCGAGGCGCTGCACGCCGCCGGGGCCGGGCTGGTGGTCGCCGCCGACCTGCTCAGCCTGTGTCTGCTCACCCCGCCGGGGGAGTGCGGCGCCGACGTGGTGGTCGGCTCGGCGCAGCGCTTCGGCGTGCCGCTGGGCTTCGGCGGGCCGCACGCGGGCTTCATGGCGGTCCGCGCCGGGCTGGAGCGCCAGCTGCCGGGGCGCCTGGTCGGGGTCTCGGTCGACGCGGCCGGGCGCCCGGCCTACCGGCTCGCGCTGCAGACCCGCGAGCAGCACATCCGCCGGGAGCGGGCCACCAGCAACATCTGCACCGCGCAGGTGCTCCTGGCCGTGATCGCGGGCCTTTACGCGGCCTACCACGGCCCGGCCGGGCTGCGGCTGATCGCCGAGCGGGTGCACGGGCACGCGCTGGCCCTGAGCGACGGGCTCGCGGCGGCCGGGGTGCCGGTGCGGCACGCCCGGTTCTTCGACACGGTGCTGGCCCAGGCCCCCGGACGCGCGGCCGAGGTGGTGGCGGCGGCCCGAGCCGAGGGGATCAACCTGCGGCTGGTCGACGCCGACCACGTCGGCATCAGCACCGACGAGCGCACCGAGCCCGAGCACGTCGCCGCGGTCCTGCGCGCGTTCGCAGGGCCGAGCGCGCCCGACCCCAGCGAGTCGATCGACCCGACCCCCCGCCGGTCGAGCGTGTCGAGACCCACGCCCGGCCCCGAGGTCGCCTCAGCCACCCCGCACGGTTCCCCCCCGGCGCTGCCCCCCGAGTACCGCCGGACCAGCGAGTACCTGACCCATCCGGTGTTCAGCGCCCACCACAGCGAGACCCAGATGCTGCGCTATCTGCGCCGCCTGGCCGGCTACGACGTGGCGCTGGACCGCTCGATGATCCCGCTGGGCTCGTGCACGATGAAGCTCAACGCGACCACCGAGATGGAGCCCATCACCTGGCCGGGCTTCGCCGGCATCCACCCGTTCGCCCCGGCCGATCAGACGGTCGGCTACCTCCAGCTGGTGCGCGAGCTGGAGGCTCTGCTGGTCGAGATCACCGGCTACGACGCGGTCAGCCTGCAGCCCAACGCCGGCTCGCAGGGCGAGTTCGCCGGTCTGCTGGCCATCCGCGCCTGGCACCGCAGCCGGGGGGACGCCCAGCGCGACGTCTGCCTGATCCCGTCCTCCGCGCACGGCACGAACGCGGCCTCGGCGGTGATGGCCGGGATGCGGGTCGTGGTCGTGGCCTGCGACGAGCAGGGCAACGTGAGCGTCGACTCGCTGCGCGACGCGCTGGCCAAGCACGCCGACCGGGTGGCCGCGCTGATGATCACCTACCCCTCGACCCACGGGGTCTACGAGGTGGCGGTCGACCAGATCTGCGCGATGGTGCACGACGCCGGCGGGCAGGTCTACGTCGACGGCGCGAACCTCAACGCGCTGGTCGGTCTGGCGAAGCCGGGCCGGTTCGGGGCGGACGTCTCCCACCTCAACCTCCACAAGACGTTCTGCATCCCGCACGGGGGCGGCGGTCCCGGGGTCGGCCCGATCGGGGTGCGCGCGCATCTGGCGCGGTTCCTGCCCGCCCACCCGCTGCGCCCGGACTGCGCCCCGGCGGCCGCCGACCTGCCCGAGGAGGTCCGGGTCGGCCCGGTCTCGGGGGCGCCGTGGGGGAGCGCGGGCATCCTGCCGATCCCGTGGGCGTACATCTCGATGATGGGCGCGGCGGGCCTGACCACCGCGACCCAGGTGGCGGTCCTCTCGGCGAACTACGTCGCGACCCGGCTGGCCGAGCACTACCCGGTGCTCTACACCGGGCCGGGCGGGCTGGTCGCCCACGAGTGCATCCTCGACCTGCGCGAGATCACCAAGGCCACCGGCGTCACCGTCGAGGACGTCGCCAAGCGGCTGATCGACTACGGGTTCCACGCCCCGACGATGAGCTTCCCGGTGGCCGGCACGCTCATGGTCGAGCCGACCGAGAGCGAGGACCTGGGGGAGCTGGACCGGTTCTGCGAGGCGATGATCGAGATCCGCGACGAGATCCGCGAGGTGGCCGCCGGGACCGTGCCGGTGGCCGACAGCGCCCTGCGCCACGCCCCGCACACGGCCGCGGACCTGGCCGAGGACTGGCAGCGGGCCTACTCCCGCGAGCAGGCTGTCTTCCCGGTCGCGGGGCTGCGCACGGACAAGTACTGGCCGCCGGTGAGCCGGATCGACGGCGCCTACGGCGACCGAAACCTGGTCTGCGCCTGCCCGCCGCCGGAGGCGTTCGCCTGAACGACGAGTCCCTCGGCGCACCCGTCAGCGCGCCGAGGGACTCGGGTCCGATCAGCTCGTGGCGCCCCCTGCGCCTTGGTCGGGCGCAGGCTGCGCGCCCGCGCCGGGGTGGTGCGCCACGTACTCCGCGTGCTCCCGCTCGGTCTGGGCGGCCAGCTCGGCGGCAGCGGCCTCGGCGTCGAGGTGCGCCTGATGCGCTTCGTCCTCCGCAGCCTTGGCCATCTGGTCCATCTTCCGGATGAACGGGTAGTAGATCAGCACGGCGCACGCCATGATGAACACCTGCATGAGGGCCGCCCGGGGACCGCCGACGATCCAGCCGGAGATGATCGGCGGGGTCGTCCACGGGGCCAGCACGCCGGTGTAGAGCGGCACGAGACCCGTGGCCAGGCAGAAGTACTGGAAGAGCGCAGCGGCGACCGGGACGAACACGAACGGGACGAACATGATCGGGTTCACGACGATCGGCGTGCCGAAGAGGACCGGCTCGTTGATGTTGAAGAAGGCCGGGCCGGCGCTGAGCTTGCCCAGTGTCTTGTACTGCGCCGAGCGAGCCCGCATCAGCATGTACATGACCACGCCGATGGTGATGCCGGCGCCGGTCATCGTGACGCCCTGATCCAGGAACTGCTGGGTCACGATGGCGCCGCCGTTCTCCACGGTCAGGGCCTGCCCGGAGTCCAGGATCTGCTGGTTGGCCACGGAGTTGGCGGTCAGCAGCGGGGTGACGATGCCGCCGATGATGCTGCCGCCGTGCACGCCGAAGAACCACAGGAACGAGATGAGGAAGGCGATGACCACAGCCCCGCCCAGCGAGTCGGTGATTCCCTGCAGCGGGGTCTGGATCGTCTGGTAGATCCAGTCGGGAACGGTCGTGTCGTAGTGCTGCATGACGCCCCAGATCACCGTGGCCGCGGTGATGATGACGGTGCCGGGCAGCAGCGCGGTGAACGAGTTGACGACCGCGGGCGGGACGCCGTCGGGCATCTTGATGTAGAGGTCTCGGTCGAGGAACCAGTTGTAGATCACGCCCACCAGCTCGCCGACGATGATCGCCAGGATGATGCCCTTGGATCCGGTCCACTCCATCGGGATCGCGCCGGTGACGATCTCACCGCTCTCGGGGGCCACGACGTAGAGGTTGAGCAGGAGGATGTAGGTGCAGGCCGCGAAGACGGCGGGCACCAGCGGATCGTGCCCGGCCTCCTTCACGTAGTAGTACGCGATGCCGAGGCAGGCGACCAGGCCGATGACGTTGAACGTCGCCGCGTAGGCCTGGTTCAGCCAGGGCGTCAGGCCGATGTCGGCGAACCAGGACGAGACCCCGGGGATGGGGAAGTTGGCCAAGAGCAGGAAGACCGAGCCGACGATCGTCAGCGGCATGATCACGACCATGCCGGAGCGCAGCGCCATGATCGGCCGCAGGCTGGTGAATCTGGATACCTGCGGGAGGATCGCCTCGGTCAGTCTCTCGGTGAACGTCGTCTCGGACATCAGTCCCTGCCCTCCCTGGACCGGTCGACGGCCAACACACCGTTGCTGCGTGGTGTCGACCCGGTGATGAGCGAAGGGTCGATCCCTTCGCATGTGGCGTAGCGCCTCTCACCTTGGGGCACGTCATGCCGATGTCGCCCGGCGGGGTCCGACGCAGTCCACCATTCAGATTCCGCGAATGCGGAAGTGCCTTCGGGCGTAGCAATGACGACCCGACGCGCGTGGCTGTCCTGGCAGTCCTACGTTCGAGGTCATGCCGAAGAGACTTCTCGACACCACCGCCAGCGATCTTGCCACCTATTCGCGCGCGGACAAGCTCGCTGCGATCCGCGGCAGTGAGGGGCGCACCCTCGCAGCGGAGATCGTCACCCCGCTGCATCCGCTGTTGGGCGATGTGAGCAATCCGGAGTTGGCCGCCAGTCAGGGCGCGGACATCGTGATCCTCAACGGATTCGACGTCCTCGCTCCGATGGTGGCCGGGGTCCCTGCCGCGAGCCCGGACGAGGTCGTGCGCGCCATCAAGAGGCTCACCGGGTGCATGGTTGCCGTGAACCTCGAGCCGATCGATCCCGACGCCGACCTCGAGACGTCCACCGACTTCGACCCCGCCGCGGCCGGTGGCCGACTGGCGACCCCCGAGACCGCGCGGCGCGCGGCCGAGCTGGGAGTGGACGCGATCGTGCTCACCGGCAACCCGGGGATGGGCGTCACCAACGCCTCCCTGGTGCGCGCCACGGCGTCCACCCGTGCGGCCGTGGGCGAGGACGTCATCATCATCTCCGGCAAGATGCACGCGGCAGGCAGCGTGAGCGAGGCGGGGTCGGCGATCATCGACGACGAGACCATCGCGGCGTTCGTGGCGGCGGGTTCGGACGTGGTGCTGCTGCCCGCGCCCGGGACCGTGCCGGGCTGCCACGAGGCGCAGGTCCGCGGGTGGGTGGAGGCCGCGCATCGCGCCGGGGCCTTGACGATGACCGCGATCGGCACGTCTCAGGAGTCCGCCGACGTCGCCACCATCCGCGCGATGGCGCTGATGGCCAAGATGACCGGGACCGACATCCATCACCTGGGCGACGGCGCCTACTCGGGAGTCGCGCTCCCGGAGAACCTGGCCGCCTACAGCATGGTCATCCGTGGTCGCCGCCACGCCTACCGCCGAATGGCGATGTCCCCCCTGCGCTGACACGGATCCCGTCGGCCGGTCCCGATCCAGCCCCCACCAACGGGCGAGGACGCAAGGTTCCCCGCGCGACCATCATCGAGCCGGGCGGTGCCGAACGCGCGAACCCGATTCGCCGCCGGGCGCACGACCTCAGCTGCGGCCCTCGGTCTCCTGGATCTCGAAGAGCACGTCGGTGGCGGTGCGGCCGGAATCGTCCAGGGCAGCATCCGGGGCGGGCACCGCGCAGTCGGCGCCCTGAGTCTCGCTGCCCATCCAGCGCGCGTGCAGCACGGGGAACCCGGCCGCCCGCACGGCTGCGACCACGGCGGCATCGTCATCGACGAAAGCCTCGATCCGGTAGCGCCGCGAGACCCGTCGCAGGGTGGCCACCTTCGTGATCCGCGCGGGCCGTCGGTCGGCGTCGCCACGCATGTGCAGCGGACCCTCAGGCAGCCCCTGGTCGGCCAGCCAGGTCAGGGTGGCCGACCGGCAGCGCTCGGGCCGACCGGTCAGGTACATCACCGCGTGCCCGGCCTGGGCAGCCTCGTGGACCGCGCCGATGCCGTCGGGCAGGCCCGGATCCTGCGGCGCGCTGTCGAAGAACGCTCGCCAGTCCTTGGGTGCCCGGGTCACGTGATGCAGCCGATGGCGGACGTCGGCCAGCACGCCGTCGATGTCGAACACGGTCACCGGCGGCAGGGCCGAGTCGCCGGGCGGGACCGGATCGGCGGGGGACACTCGGCGACCGTACCCCGAGCACCCGGCTCGTGGGCGGCGCCGATTGCTGGGGCGCTCGGAACGGCCCGTCGCCGCGGCGATACGGTCGCGGGCATGGACTTCAACGACCTCGTCGCCCAGATGCCGACCGCCGTGCCCATGGTAGGGACGCTGAACATCGAGTTCCTCGAGCTGGCGCCACAGCGGGTGCTGCTGCGCCTGCCCGACCAGCCCGCATACCACAACCACATCGGCGGCCCGCACGCCGGCGCGATGTTCACGCTGGCCGAGACCGCCACCGGCGCGATCGTCCTGGGGAACTTCGGCCAGCACATGGACCGGGCCGTCCCGCTGGCCGTGGACGCCACGATCCGCTACCTGAAGGTCGCGCACGGGGACCTGCTGGCCGAGGCCACGCTGGCCGAGTCGCCCGAGTCGATCCTGGCCACCCTGGATGCCGGCAGCCGCCCGGAGTTCCGCATCGAGGTCGCCCTGCGCACGGCCGACGGCACGACCACCGGCGAGGCGTCGTTCCTCTGGACCCTCAAGCCCCTGCGCCGCGGCTGACGCGACCCGCGGAAGATCTCAAGCAGGCTGAGGGGCACGAATCGGCCGTATGTGGCCGATTCGTGCCAGCGTGTGGCTGATCGGACCCCCGATCGACGCCCGAACGGGGGTGAGGCCTCAGCCTCGGGCGTGGTCTGCCTCCGCGACCTTGCGGGCCACCTGAGCGGGCATCGGCTCGTGGCCGATGTAGTCGCGGGTGAACGTCCCGGTGCCGTGCGACAGCGAGCGCAGCTCGATCGGGTAGCGGATCAGCTCCAGCTCGGGCACCTCGGCGCGGATCAGGGTGCGCCCCGGGCCCGCCGGCTCCGAGCCCGACACCCGCCCGCGCCGGCCGGACAGGTCGCCCATCACCGAGCCGACGTAGTCGTCGACGACCAGCACGGTGATCGCGGACACCGGCTCCAGCATCGACACCTGGGCCGCCGCGGCGGCCTCCTTGAGCGCCAGCGATCCGGCCATCTGGAAGGCCATGTCCGAGGAGTCGACCGAGTGCGCCTTGCCGTCGGTGAGGGTCACCCGGATGTCGACCACCGGGTAGCCGGCCACCACGCCGCGCTGCATCTGCGCGCGCACGCCCTTCTCGACCGAGGGGATGAACTGCCGCGGGACCGCCCCGCCGACCACCTTGTCGACGAACTCGAACCCGCTGCCGGCCGGCAGCGGCTCCACGGTGATGTCGCACACCGCGTACTGCCCGTGCCCGCCGGACTGCTTGACGTGCCGGCCGTGGCCCGTGGCCTTGTGGGCGAACGTCTCGCGCAGCGAGACCCGCAGGTCCTCGGGCTGCACCGCGACCCCGTACCGGCTGCGCAGCCGGTCGAGCACCACGTCGACGTGCGCCTCGCCCATGCACCACAGCACGACCTGGCTGGTCTCCGGGTTGCGGTCCAGCCGCAGCGTCGGGTCCTCGGCGACCAGCCGGCCCAGCGCGTTGGCCAGCTTGTCGTCGTCGGCCTTCGAGGTGGCCACCACGGCCACCGGCAGCAGCGCCTCGGGCATCGTCCAGGGCGCCATCAGCAGCGGCGCGTCCTTGTCCGAGAGGGTGTCGCCGGTCTCGGCGCGGGTCAGCTTCGCGACCGCGACGATGTCCCCGGCGATGCCCCGGTCGATGGTGCGCTGCGCCTTGCCCAGCGGGCTGGACAGCGCCCCGATGCGCTCGTCGACGTCGTGGTCCTCGTGCCCGCGCCCCTCGGCGAAATGACCCGAGA
This sequence comes from uncultured Bifidobacteriaceae bacterium, assembly GCA_964418695.1. Classification (GTDB taxonomy): domain Bacteria; phylum Actinomycetota; class Actinomycetes; order S36-B12; family CAIYMF01; genus Prado023. The sequence continues at coordinate 36,305 of CAYQMN010000010.1, forward strand.
CGTGGACGACCGTGTCGGAGGTCAGCGTCCCGGAGAACACCCGGACCAGCGAGACCCGGCCCACGTACGGGTCGGTCGTGGTCTTGACGACCTCCGCGCACAGCGGCCCGGCCGGGTCGCAGCTCAGCGCCCCCCGGGCCTCGCCCGACGGATGGGTCACCGGCGGGATGGTGTGCTCGCCCGGTGCCGGGAACCCGCGGCGGATCAGCTCCAGCACCTCGCGCGTGCCCAGCCCGCTGAGCTCTCCGGCGGTGCCCAGGACCGGGTAGAACGAGCCGCGCGCGACGGCCTTCTCCAGGTCGGTGACCAGGGTCTCCACGTCGATGTGCTCGCCGCCGAGGTAGCGGTCCATGAGGGTCTCGTCCTCGCTCTCGGCGATGATCCCCTCGATCAGGCCCGAGCGGTGCTCCTCGATCAGGTCCTGATGCTCGGCGGCCGGCGGGCTGTCCACCCGGGTGCCCGACGAGTAGTCGTGGATCTGCTCGGAGATGAGGTCCAGGAACCCGGTGGGCACCCCGTCGGCGCCGCGCACCGGCAGCTCGACCGGCATCACGCCCTCGCCGAGCTGCTCGCGGGCGCTGGCGACCAGGTCGTCGAAGTCGGCGCGCGGGTGGTCCAGCCGGGTGACGACGAGCGCCCGCGGCATGCCGACCGCCGCGCATTCCTCCCAGAGCTGGCGGGTGGCCGCGTCGATGCCGTCCACGGCCGAGACCACGAACAGCGCCGCGTCGGCCGCGCGCAGCCCGGCCCGCAGGTCGCCCACGAAGTCGGCGTAGCCGGGGGTGTCGATGAGGTTGACCTTGACGCCCTCCCAGGTCACCGGGGCCAGGGCCAGGCCGATCGAGCGCTGCTGGCGGACCTCGGCCTCGTCGAAGTCCGACACCGTGGACCCCTCGGTGGTCCGCCCGGCCCGGCTGATCGCGCCCGCCGTGGCCAGCGTGGCTTCGAGCAGCGTGGTCTTGCCCGCGCCCGAGGGTCCTACCAGCACCACGTTGCGCAGCTGCGCCGGGCTCTCCGGCGCTTGTACCGCGCCCCCCGTGGCAGCGCCTGCAGATCCGGCCATTGCGTGTCCCCTCTCGTCGCAGGTGAGCGGATGGAGTCTCCCGGTACCATCTTGGCCGATGCTGAACAACGCTGAGACCCGCGGGGTCGTCGCACCGGTGGTGGAGCCCGTGGCCCGGGCCCTGCTGCGCGTCGGGCTGAGCGCGGACATGGTCACGATCATCGGCGGGGTCATCACGGTCACCTCCGCGCTGGTGCTCATCCCGAACGGTCGCTTCGTGCCGGCGATCCTGATCCTGGGCTTCTTCCTGGTCGCCGACGTGCTCGACGGGACGATGGCTCGGCTCTCCGGGACACAGGGCCGGTGGGGCGCCTGGCTGGACGCGACGCTGGACCGGGTCGCCGACGTGGCCGTCTACGGGGCGTTCCTGTGGTGGGCGGTCAAGGACGGCGACACGCTGACCATCGTGCTGGCCTGGGTGGTGCTGGCCGGCGCGGTCACGATCAGCTACGCCAAGGCGCGCGCGGAGGCCGTCGGCGCCACGGCCAACGGCGGCATCGCCGAGCGGGCCGAGCGGTTCATCATGATCGGCATCGGCGCCCTGCTCTACAGCCTCGGGCACGAGTGGGCGCTGACCCTCTCCCTGTTCCTGCTGGCCGTGGCCGTGGTCATCACCGTGTTCCAGCGGGCGCTGGACGTCCGCTCCCAGCTGCGACCCGCGGGGGGGACCGCGGCGCCGGCCCCGGATTCCGCGGCCGCGCCGGACGCCTGAGGGGCCGCGATGCTCTCGGACTCCGCGACCTACCTGGCCTACGCCGGTGGCTGGAAGGCCATCCGGATGATGCCCGAGCCGGTGGCCCAGGCGACCTTCCGCCAGATCGCCGACCAGCAGTGGCGCGCCCGCGGCAAGGGCGTCCGCCAGCTCGAGCGCAACCTCACGCGCGTGCTCGGCCCGGTGTCCGACGACGAGCTGCGGGAGGCCTCGCGGGCCGGCATGCGCTCCTACCTGCGCTACTGGTGCGACGCCTTCCGGCTGCCTGGCTGGGACGGTGCTCGGATCGAGTCGTTCCGGGTGGTCAACGAGGAGCGGCTGCTGGACCCGGTGCACTCCGGGCGAGGGATCATCGTGGCCACCCCGCACATGGGCAACTGGGACCATGCGGGCGCCTACACCTCGTACACCCTGAGCCCGGTCAACTCGGTGGCCGAGAAGCTGGAGCCGGCGCGGCTCTACGAGGCGTTCCTGGCCTACCGGCGCGAGCTGGGCATGGTCATCCACGGGCTGGGCGATCCCGGGGTCTACGAGAAGCTGGCCCAGGTGTGCGGCGGCGGGGGAGTGGTCGCCCTGCTGGCCGACCGCGACCTCTCGGCCAAGGGCGTCGAGGTGCAGTTCTTCGGCGAGCCCACCCGATTCCCGGCCGGCCCGGCCGCGCTCGCGGTCGACACCGGCTCGGCGCTGCACCCGCTGGGAATGTACCTGGACGGGACCACCAACGTGGGCGAGCTTCTCCCCGAGGTGGTGCCGCCGGCCCACGGCGAGCGCGCGGAGCGCATCCGGGTCACCACGCAGGCGATCGCGACCGCCCTGGAGGGGGCGATCGGCAACCACCCCACGGACTGGCACATGCTGCAGAAGCTGTGGCTGGCCGATCTGGACCCCGCCCGGCTGGCGGCTCCGGACACGACGGGGCACGACGACGGGGCGACCTCGGACAAGGCGGCCCCCTGATGCGCGTCGGACTCGTCTGCCCCTACTCCTGGGACACCCCCGGTGGTGTCGCGGTGCACGTCAACGACCTGCGCAACGCGCTGATCCGCCTGGGGCACGAGGCGGTCGTGCTGGCCCCGGCCGACGACGACGACGCGATCCCGGACTTCGTCACGTCCGCGGGCAAGCCCATCTCGGTGGCGTCCAACGGCTCGGTGGCCAAGATCAACTTCGGCCCTGGCGCCACGGCCAAGGCGCGGCGCTGGGTCAAGGACAACGACCTGGACATCCTGCACGTCCACGAGCCGGCCGGGCCGACCCTGTCGATCCTGTCCATCTGGGTCAGCGAGGGCCCGATCGTGGCCACCTGGCACGCCAGCCTGGAGTCCTCGCGGCGCGAGCTCAACGCGATGGCGCCCATGGTCCGCAGCGCGATGGAGAAGATCCGCGGCCGGATCGCGGTCAGCGAGTACGCGCGCCGTTCGCTGGTCGAGTACACCGGCGGGGACGCGGTCCTGATCCCCAACGGGGTGGACTGCAGCCAGTACGCCGGCGACGAGCCGCTGCCGGGGCGGGCTCGCGGGTCGAGCACGCTGATGTTCCTGGGCCGCATCGACGAGCCGCGCAAGGGGCTGCCGATCCTGCTGGCCGCCCTGCCCGCCGTGGCCGCCGCGGTGCCCGAGGTCAGCCTCCTGGTGGCCGGGCCCGGCGATGTCGACGCCGTGCGGGCCGGGCTGGACCCGGCGATCGCCGAGCGGGTCGAGTTCCTGGGCATGGTCAGCGAGGCCGACAAGGCCCGCGCTCTGCACACGGCCGACGTCTACGTCGCCCCCAACACCGGGGGCGAGTCCTTCGGGATCATCCTGCTGGAGGCGATGGCCGCCGGCGCGCCGGTGGTGGCCAGCGACATCGAGGCGTTCCAGCGCGTGCTCGACGAGGGCCGGGCCGGGGTGCACTTCCGCAACGAGGACTCCGCCGACCTGGCCCGAGTGCTCGTCGATCTCCTCGGCGACCACCAGCGCCGCGCGGACCTGCAGAGTGCCGGGTACCGCCGGTCGGCCGAGTTCGACTGGGCCACGGTGGCCCGCCGGGTCGTCGCGGTCTACGAGAGCATCACCCCGGGCGGGGAGAAGGTCGTGGCCGACCTGTCCACCCAGCTCTGGGGACGCTGGCCGGTGCGACGGATCTCCGGTCCGGATCGGAGCACGTCGTGAGCATCGAGCTGATCCGGCGCGACGAGCGGATCGTGGCCGCTGTGGTCACCGGCTCGGATCGGGGTGCGTGGTGAGCATCGACCTCATCTGGGTCCTGGTCCTCGTCTTCGCGCTGGCCCTGATCGTCTGGCGGCTCAGTGCGCTGGCCGCGCGGATCGATCGGCTGCACCACCGCATCGAGCTGGCCGAGGGGTCGCTGGACAACCAGCTGGTCCGCCGGGCGCGCGCGGCCGAGGCGCTGGCCCGATCCGGGCTGATCGACCCGGCCAGCGCGATGGTGCTGGCTCTGGCCGCCAGCAACAGCCGCAACGCCGACCCCGCCCAGCCATTGGACCGCGCCCTGGTGGAGTCCGAGCTGTCCCGCGATCTGCGCGACGTGCTGGACAGCCCCCGGGACGTGGCGGCGCTGCACGACCATCCGGAAGGCCGTGAGCTGGTCGAGGACCTGGCCGCGGCCTGCAACGGGGTCGCGATGGCGCGCCGGTTCCACAACGACGCCGTCCAGGCGGCGCGGCTGCTGCGCACCGGCCCCGTGGTCCGCGCGTTCCGGCTGGCCGGCCACGCCCCGATGCCCACCACAGCCGAGCTGGACGACGAGATCCCCCCAGCCCTGGTCCCGTACACCTGAGCCAGCGCACAGCTCCAGACCTCGCCTGCTGGGCGCGCCTCCCGGTGAGCCGACAATGGCGAGGCCTGAAGCGCTCGACCCGCCTTGCAGTCGGGATTCCCGCGCACTGCCGATCATCTCGTACCGTGTGCCCATGCCCACGCTTCCACGCCGCACTCGGGTGCTCGTCGTGCCCGCGGTGCTGGCCCTCGGCGTCGCCCTGACCGCTTGCACGTCGTCCCCGCCCCCGGCGGTTCCGGTCGCGGCCGAGTCCAGCACCCCGCCGCCCGCGACCTCGACCCCGACGCCGACTCCGCCACCGGTGCGGACCCTCGGTGAGCCGAAGCTCGTGGTCAAGATCGACAACACCCTGGCCGCGCAGCCGCAGCGCGGGCTCACCTCGGCGGACGTCGTCTACGTCGAGCCGGTGGAATGGGGCCTGACCCGGCTGGCCGCCGTGTACACCACGAAGCTGCCGGCAACGATCGGCCCGGTGCGCAGCGGGCGCATCAGCGACATCCAGATCTTCGCGCCCTACGGGAAGGTTCCGTTCGTCTTCTCCGGGGCACAGTCGCGGCTCTACCCGAAGCTGCTGGCCTCAGCGCTGATCGTCGTCGACAACGACCACGGCGGCGCCGGGTTCCACCGCGAGTACGGGACCGGCCGCTACGTCCCCACCAACCTGATGGTCTCGCCCAAGGAGGTCCTGGCCGCGGTCGGCAAGAAGGCGCAGGCCAACCCGGTCGGGCTGGCCTTCTCCGACGACCCGCTGCCGGGCGCCAAGAAGGCCAAGAAGGCCAAGGTGGTGACGGCCACGTGGCAGAACTCGTCGGTGCAGTTCCGCTGGGTGGGCAAGCGGGGCAGCTACGACGTGTGGATGAACGGTCGCCAGGCGCGCGACACCGACAAGCCGGGCACACAGCGTGCCAGCTCGGTGATCGTGCAGTACGTCAAGGAGGTCGATTCGGGCTACGGCGACAAGTTCGGCGGGCGCACTCCCTTGACGATCACCACCGGCACCGGCAAGGGCGTGCTGCTGCGTGACGGGCGCGCCATCCCGATCACGTGGAGCAAGGCGCGCAAGGCCTCGCCGACCACGTACGAGACCGCCGACGGCACCCCGGTGACGCTGCCGGACGGCCAGGTCTGGATCGTGCTCAAGGACCGCACCCAGAAGGTCAAGATCGAGAAGTGACCGTGCGAGGGGCGCGCTGACGGCGGGCCCCGCCCCCGGCGGGCTCGAACCGCGCGGGGCCTCCGGCCGGGTCGGGCATTTCCGCGTCGGTGGCGGCGGGTCGTACCCTGTGCACATTCCCCGCTCGACGCCAGGAGTTCCCCGTGAGCAGCACCCCGCAGACCACCGCCACCGTCGCGACCGACCGCGTGAAGCGCGGCATGGCCGAGATGCTCAAGGGCGGCGTCATCATGGACGTCGTCACCCCGGAGCAGGCGAAGATCGCCGAGGACGCCGGCGCCGTGGCGGTCATGGCCCTCGAGCGCGTGCCCGCCGACATCCGGGCGCAGGGCGGCGTGTCGCGGATGAGTGACCCGGACATGATCGACGGGATCATCGAGGCGGTCTCGATCCCGGTCATGGCCAAGGCCCGCATCGGGCACTTCGTCGAGGCGCAGGTGCTGGAGAGCCTCGGCGTGGACTACATCGACGAGTCCGAGGTGCTCACCCCGGCCGACTACGCCCACCACATCGACAAGTGGGCGTTCACCGTCCCCTTCGTCTGCGGCGCGACCAACCTGGGCGAGGCACTGCGCCGGATCACCGAGGGCGCGGCGATGATCCGCTCCAAGGGCGAGGCGGGCACCGGCGACGTCTCCAACGCGGTGACGCACATGCGCGCCATCCGCGGCGACATCAACCGACTGCGCTCGATGAGCCCCGACGAGCTGTACGTGGCCGCCAAGGAGCTGCAGGCGCCGTACGCGCTGGTCGCCGAGGTCGCCGAGCAGGGCCAGCTGCCGGTCGTGCTGTTCACTGCCGGCGGGATCGCCACCCCGGCCGACGCGGCGATGATGATGCAGCTGGGTGCCGACGGCGTGTTCGTCGGCTCGGGCATCTTCAAGTCGGGCAACCCGGCCGAGCGGGCGAACGCGATCGTCCAGGCGACCCTGCACTACACCGACCCCGGCATCGTGGCGAAGGTGTCGCGTGGACTGGGCGAGGCGATGGTCGGGATCAACGTCGAGGAGATCCCCGAGCCGCACCGCCTCGCGCAGCGCGGGTGGTGACCGGACCCCGCATCGGGGTCCTGGCGCTGCAGGGCGACGTCCGCGAGCACCTGCGGGCGCTGGCCGAGGTCGGTGCCGAGGCGGTGCCGGTCAAGGACGCCGACGCGCTGGCCGGGGTCCACGGGCTGGTCCTTCCCGGCGGCGAGTCCACCACGATCTCGATGCTGGCGCTGCGCTGGGGCCTGATGGAGCCGCTGCGCGAGGCCGCGCGGTCGGGGCTGCCGATGTACGGCTCGTGCGCCGGCATGATCCTGCTGGCCGACACGGTCCTGGACGGCCGGCCCGACCAGCAGGGGGTCGGGGGGATCGACATGGTCGTGCGGCGCAACGCGTTCGGCCGCCAGGTCGACTCCTTCGAGGCCGACCTCGACTTCCCCGCGCTCGGCGCCGAGCCGATCCACGCGGTGTTCATCCGCGCCCCCTGGGTCGAGTCGGTGGGGGAGAGCGTCGAGGTCCTGGCGAGCGTGCCGGTGCCCCCGCACTTCGAGCCCCACCTGCCCGGCACGCAGGCACGGCCTGTCGAGCTGCCCGCCGCCACGCATCCGGGGACCGCCGCCGCGCTGTCTAGAATCGTCGCCGTTCGCAGCGGGTCCCTGCTGGCGACCTCGTTCCATCCCGAGCTCACCGGGGACCACCGGGTCCATGCCCTGTTCGCGCAGATCGTGCGCGACGCTGCCTGAGAGACCGAAGGAGCACCATGTCCGGCCATTCCAAGTGGGCCACCACGAAGCACAAGAAGGCCGCGATCGACGCCAAGCGCGGCAAGCTCTTCGCCAAGCTCATCAAGAACATCGAGGTCGCGGCGCGGACCGGGGGCGGGGACCCGGACGGCAACCCGACGCTCTACGACGCGATCCAGAAGGCGCGCAAGAACTCGGTGCCGCTGGACAACATCGACCGAGCGGTCAAGCGCGGCTCGGGCGCGGACGCCGGCGGCGCGGACTGGCAGACCATCACCTACGAGGGCTACGGACCCAACGGCGTGGCGATCCTCATCGAGTGCCTCACCGACAACCGCAACCGGGCCGCCTCCGAGGTGCGCGTGGCGGTGACCCGCAACGGCGGGAACATGGCCGATCCGGGCAGCGTCTCCTACCTGTTCAGCCGCAAGGGCATCATCATCGTGCCGGCCGCCGACGGGGCCACCGAGGACTCGGTGCTCGACGCCGTCCTGGAGGCCGGGGCCGAGGAGGTCAACGACCTGGGCGAGGCCATCGAGGTGGTCACCGCCCCCTCGGACCTGGTCGACGTGCGCAAGGCGCTGCAGGCCGCCGGGCTGGACTACGAGTCGGCCGAGGCTCAGTTCGTGGCCTCGGTCGAGGTGCCCCTGGACGCCGAGGGGGCGGCCAAGGTGATGCGCCTGGTGGACGCCCTGGAGGACAGCGACGACGTGCAGAACGTCTACACCAACGCCGACATCCCCGACGAAGTGCTGGCCGCGCTCGACTGAGGGACCGGGCAGCGCCAGCCGAGGCGAGCCTCGGAGCAGACCGGCTGGTCGCCCTGCCCGGGCGCGACGAGCGAGTCGCGCGGCAGCCGCCGGTCAGCGCCAGCCGGTGGCGCGTCCGTCGGAGGGGCCGATGGCACCGCTTGTGGCCTGCCCATCCCGGTGCCGGGGGCGCTACGGTGCCCGTGGAGTGACCACCGGGCAGGAGACACACGTGGCAGACGAGGATCAGGTGCCGGAGCCGGCGACCGAGGCAGCGAGCACCAGCACCGGCAAGGCCCCCGCCAAGCGGAGCGCGGCCACCACGTCCACGGCGAAGAAGGCCGCAGTTGCGGATGCGCCCGCGAAGAAGGCGCCCGTCAAGAAGGCCGCTGTCGCGGACACGCCGGCCAAGAAGGCCCCGGCCAAGAAGGCGCCCGCGAAGAAGGCGCCGGCCAAGAAGGCTGCCGCCACGAAGGCGCCCGCGACCCGCGCGACCGGCAAGCGCGCGACCGCCAAGCGCACCGCCCGCGCGGTCGCCCGGTCGGGCCACGGGGCGGTCGACTCGGCCGTCGCCGGCGCCCGTGGCTCCGACGACCCGCTGGTGCTGGCCCCCAAGAAGCTGTCCGGCTTCGACTTCGCCACCTGGCGGACAGCGACCACCGACCCGATCATGCGCTCGCCCATGATCGGCCTGATCGTGCTGGAGCAGCCCCCGGACTGGGACCGCCTGGTCGACCGGCTGGACCGGGCCAGCCGGATCGCCCCGGTGCTGCGCCAGAAGGTCATCGAGGGCCCCACCGACATCAGCAGCCCCCGGCTGGTGGTCGACTCGGATTTCGACCTCAGCTTCCACGCGCGCCGGTACCGGCTGCCCGACCCCGGCTCCTGGGACCAGGTGCTGGCCGAGACGCGTCGCCAGTCGATGGCCGACTTCGACCTGGCCCGGCCCCTGTGGCGGGTCACCGTCATCGAGGGCCTGCAGGACGGTGGGGCGGTCCTGCTGTTCAAGCTGCATCACGCGATCGCCGACGGGCAGGGGGCGATGATGCTCTCGGCCACGATCATCGACATGGTCCCCGAGGAGTCCGACCTCGGCCCGATGCCGCCGGCGCCGGTGAGCGCCCCACACGACACCCCGGCGATCCTGGGCAGTGCGCTGGCCGACGCCTCGTCGCTGGTGCGCAAGGCGGCGCAGTCGGCCGCGGACGCCGCCGTCCCGATCGCCACCCGGGCGCTGACCGACCCGGTCGGCGCGGTCGAGGACATCGTGACGGTGGTCAAGTCGGTCTCGAAGTTCCTGGCGGTGCCGACCCGGCCGATGTCCCCGCTGATGACCGGGCGCTCGATCAACTACCACTTCTCGACGTTCAACGTGAGCCTGAGCGACCTCAAGCAGGCCGCCAAGCCGCACGGGCTAAGCGTCAACGACGCGTTCATGGCCTCGGTCACCGGCGGTCTGCGGATCTACCACGAGCAGCAGGACGAGCCGGTGGCCGCGCTGCGCTGCAACATGCCGATCAGCCTGCGCGATCCGAACCGGCCGGCCGCCAACGCGGTCACGATCGCCCGGTTCGTCGTGCCGGTGGACATCCTGGACCCGGTCGAGCGGATGCGTGCCCTGCACGAGATCGTCGCGCAGTGGCGCAAGGAGCCGGCGCTGCACCTGGCCGACCCGATCTCCGACATCGGCATCCGGTTCATGCCCACCGAGGTGGTGGCCTCGGCCGCGCAGAAGAGCGACTTCACGGCCAGCAACGTGCCCGGCGTGCCGATCCCGATCTACATCTCGGGGGCGCGGATCCGCGCGATGTACCCGTTGATGTCCACGGTGGGGGCGGCCACGAACATCACGCTGCTGTCGTACAACGGGTCTGCCGGGCTGGGCATCTCCACCGACGACGCGGCGATCCCGGACCGCGAGGCGTTCATCGACTGCCTGTGCCAGGGCTTCGAGGAGGTCATCGGCCGCCCGGTCACCGCGCGGGAGCCGTTCGATCTGTGACTGTTGGGCTCCGATCCGTGCGGGGCTCGGCGGACCGGCAAAGGCGTGTCGCGGTCCGGCGGCGGCCGAGCCAAGGGCTAGGGTGCGAACATCTGTTCGGTTATGTCGGCCCGCCTGCCCGTGGGTGCCGGGTCGCCGAGTTGCCGCTAACCCCGGGCAAGGAGGTTCGTGCGTGCGTGTCCTGGGCGTCGATCCCGGCCTGACCCGGTGCGGTCTGGGCGTGGTGGACGGTGGGCTCGGCCGGCGGCTCACGCTGGCTCATGTGGAGGTCGTGCAGACCCCCAGCGCCGCCCCGCTGACCGATCGGCTGATCGCCGTGGCCAGTCGGGTCCGGGATCTGATCGACACCGCCGGGCCGGACGTGGTCGCCGTCGAGCGGGTGTTCAGCCAGCACAACCGGCAGAGCGTGATGGGCACCGCCCAGGCCTCGGCCGCCGCGGTCCTGGCCGCAGCGGAGGCCGGGCTGCCGGTGTTCTGGCACACGCCCACAGAGGTCAAGGCCGCGGTCACCGGCAGCGGCCGGGCGGACAAGGCGCAGGTCGCGGCCATGGTGGTGCGCATCCTGTCGCTGCCCGAGGCGCCCCGCCCGGTGGACGCCACCGACGCGCTGGCGCTGGCCATCTGCCACCTGTGGCGGGGGACCGCCTCCGAGCGGATCGCGCAGGCCGCCGCGGCGGCCCCACCGTCGAGGATCCCCACGCGGGTTCCGGCCGCGCGGCGCGGGGTGGGGCGATGATCGGCTTCGTGCGCGGTCCCGTGGTCACGCTGACCGCCAGCCAGGCCGTGATCGACGTCGGCGGCATCGGGGTCGCCGTGCAGTGCGGCCCGCGCACGCTGGCCTCGCTGGCGGTCGGCCGGTCCGCCCAGCTGCCCACCACGCTGGTCGTGCGCGAGGACTCCCTGACCCTGTTCGGGTTCACCGACGACGACGAGCGGCACGCCTTCGACGTGCTGCAGTCGGTCACCGGCATCGGGCCCCGCACCGCGCAGGCGGTGCTGGCCACGCTCACCGTCGACGAGCTGCGCGCGGCCGTGGCCGCCGACGACCTGGCCACGCTGTCCAAGCCGGCCGGCATCGGGCGACGCGGGGCCGCGCGGATCGCCCTGGAGCTCAAGGACAAGCTCGGCCCGGCCACGTCGGCGGCACCCTCGGCGGCGCCGGCCGCCGACACCTGGTCGGGGCCGGTCACCGACGGCCTGGTCGCCCTGGGCTGGCCGCTGCGCGACGCGCGCTCGGCCGCGCAGGGCGTCGCCGACGAGGCCCAGGCCGCCCTGGACGCCGGCGAGCTCCCCTCCGTCCCGGCGCTCCTGCGCTCAGCCCTGCGCCTGCTGGACCGCGCATGAGCGAGGACCATCTGCTGGCCGGGGAGGCGGCGCCGGACGAGGTGGCCGCCGAGGGTGCCCTGCGTCCGCGCAGCCTCGACGAGTTCGTCGGCCAGCAGCGGGTGCGCTCGCAGCTGGGGCTGGTGCTGTCCGCGGCACGGCACCGAGGCTCGACCGCCGACCACGTCCTCCTGGCCGGTCCGCCGGGCCTGGGCAAGACGACCCTGGCGATGATCGTCGCGGCCGAGATGGCCGCGCCGCTGCGGATCACCTCCGGCCCGGCCATCCAGCACGCCGGCGACCTCGCGGCCGTGCTGAGCAGCCTCACCCCCGGCGAGGTGCTCTTCCTCGACGAGATCCATCGGATGGCCCGGCCGGCCGAGGAGATGCTCTACGTCGCGATGGAGGACTTCCGCGTCGACATCATCGTCGGCAAAGGGCCGGGCGCCACCGCGATCCCGCTGGATCTCGCGCCGTTCACGCTGGTCGGGGCGACCACCCGCGCCGGCCTGCTGCCCGGGCCGCTGCGCGACCGCTTCGGATTCACCGCCCACATGGACTTCTACGCCGACGACGAGCTGGTCACGATCGTCGAGCGGTCCGCGCGGCTCCTGGGCGTCCCGCTGGACGCGGCCGGCGCGATCGAGGTGGCCAGCCGGTCCCGCGGCACTCCGCGCGTGGCCAACCGGCTGCTGCGCCGGGTCCGCGACTACGCCCAGGTCCACGGGCACGAGGGCATCGACCGGGCCATCGCGCACGCTGCCCTGGACCTGTTCGAGGTGGACCTGCTCGGCCTGGACCGGCTGGATCGGGCCGTGCTCGACGCGCTGCTGCGCACGTTCCGCGGCGGCCCGGTCGGGCTGTCCACGCTGGCGGTCTCCGTGGGCGAGGAGCCCGAGACGGTCGAGACCGTCGCCGAGCCCTTCCTGGTGCGCGCCGGCCTGCTCGTGCGCACCCCCCGAGGCCGGATGGCCACCCCCGCCGCGTGGCGCCATCTCGGTCTGCCGGCCCCGGCCGGCCCGGGCCAGACGCTGCTGGACCTGACCGACGACGAGAGTGGCGGTTGATCGGGCTTTCCCCCCGGTGTGCCTAGAATCTGGCGTCCCCTTCGGAAAGGCACCCCCATGAGTCTGGCTGAGCTGCTTCCGTTCGTCCTGATCGGCGGCGTGTTCTGGCTGCTCGTGATGCGCCCGGGCAAGAAGCGTCGTGACGAGCACAACGCGATGATCGCCACGCTCGAGCCTGGCGCCAGGATCATGACCACCGCCGGCCTGTACGGCACCGTGGTCACGGTCAGCCGGGAGCTGGTCAGCGTGGAGATCGCCCCGGGCGTCGTGGTCGAGATGGTCACCCAGGCGATCGCGAAGGTGCTGCCCGAGCTGGTCGACGACGAGCCGCTGGACGAGCTGCTCGCCGACCTGGAGGCCGCGCCCACGGCCGAGGATCCGTTCGACCCCCGGCCGCTGGACGGCCCGCTGGACGGCGAGCGCCCCGATCAGGGCTCGGACCGCGGCACGGACCCGGAGCAGGGGAATGCCCGTGGCTAGCCCTGCCAAGTACCGGCCGTGGCGGGTGCTGATCCTGTTCACGGCGGTCGTGATCGCCCTGTGCGTGTGGACCTTCTGGCCGGGGATGAAGAACACCCCGCAGCTGGGCCTGGACCTGCAGGGCGGCACCCAGGTGACCCTGCTGCCCAAGCCGGCGGCCGGCTCCGGCGGCGCGATCACCCAGGACCAGCTCAACCAGGCCGTGGCGATCATCCGCCAGCGCGTCGACGGCCTGGGCGTGGCCGAGGCCGAGGTGACCGTCGAGGGCACCGGGTCGAACGCGGCGATCGTCGTCTCGGTGCCCGGCTCGGTGCCCCAGGACCGCCTGGTGGACCTGGTCGGACGGACCGCCCAGCTGGCGTTCCGCGCGGTCGAGGGGATCGGGAATCCCGAGGGCTACGACCCCAACGCCGATCCGAGCGACGACGACGATGCCAGCGAGTCCCCTTCGGCGACGGCTGCGCCCAAGCCGACTCCGACTGCTGCGGACAACAGTCCGAATCCCTCGCCCACCCCGACGGCGGCGACCCCCACGCCGTCGGCGAGCCCCACCGAGCAGGAGTCCACCCCGGAGCCGACCGAGACGCCCACGCCGACCCCGTCGGCGTCGGTGAAGCAGCCCGAGATCCCGGTCCAGGCCAAGGAGGCCGACGCGGACTTCCAGGAGCGATCGCAGCGGCTGGACTGCACGATCCCGGAGAACTATGCCGGCGGCGTCTCGGACGACCCGGACCTGTGGCTGACCACCTGCGACCGTGACGGCACGGCCAAGTACGCGCTGCAGCCGGCGTTCATCCTGGGCACGCAGGTCACGAACGCCCAGGCGCAGCTGGACTCGCAGACCAACAAGTGGTCGGTGTCCCTGGAGTTCGACTCCGAGGGCTCGAAGAAGCTGGCCGAGGCCTCCACGAGCATGTACCAGAAGACCTCGCCGCAGAACCAGTTCGCCATCGTGCTGGACGGGGTGGTCTACAGCTCGCCGTACTTCAGCGAGCCGATCACCGGCGGGCAGGCCCAGATCACCGGGCAGTTCACGACCGAGCAGGCCGCGGACCTGGCCAACGTGCTCAAGTACGGCTCTCTGCCGGTCTCCCTGAGCGTCGGGCAGGTCACGTCCATCACCCCGACCGTGGGCACCGACTACCTTCACGCCGGCCTGATCGCCGGCGCCATCGGCCTGCTCCTGGTGGCGATCTTCCTGTTCCTCTACTACCGGGTCCTCGGTCTGGTGGCGGTGGCCAGCCTCGTGCTCGCCGGCATCATCAGCTACTGCCTGTTCGTGCTGTTCGGCCGCCAGCTGGGCTTCACGCTGACCCTGGCCGGCGTGGCCGGTGCCATCGTGTCGATCGGCATCACGGCCGATTCGTTCATCGTCTACTTCGAGCGAATCCGCGACGAGATCCGCGAAGGCCGCAGCCTGCGCGTCGCCGCGGAGGTCGGCTGGGTCCGCGCCCGGCGCACCCTGCTGGCCGCCGACTTCGTCTCGTTCCTGGGCGCGGTCGTGCTCTACGTGCTGAGCATCGGCAACGTGCGTGGCTTCGCGTTCGCGCTGGGCCTGACCACCCTGGTGGACGTCGCGGTCGCCTTCACCTTCACTCGTCCGGCCGTCTCGGTGCTGGCCGCCACGGCCTGGTTCCAGTCGGGTCACAAGTGGACCGGGGTGGACCCCCGGCGCCTGGGCGTGGCCCACCTGGCGCCCGAGCGACCGATGGCCACGGCAGGGAGGCGATAGTCGTGTCACGACTGGGAGACCTCGGGCACAAGCTCTACTCCGGTGAGCTGTCTTACAACATCGTCGGCCGCCGCCGGCTCTGGTACGGCATCTCCGGCGTCCTGCTGGTCATCGCCGCGCTCTCTCTGGGGATTCGGGGGCTGAACCTGGGCATCGAGTTCACCGGCGGCGCCCAGTTCCAGGTGCCCTCGGCCACCTGCACCGTGGAGGAGGCGCGCGCGGCCACCGAGGCGGTCGGCGTCCCCGCCGAGTCGGTCACGCAGCTGGGCAACAGCATGATCCGGGTGACCACGGAGTCCCTGGACCAGCCGCAGAGCATGAGCGTGCGCGAGAGCCTCGCGCAGGCGTGCGGAGTGGCGGCGGAGGACGTGTCCGCGCAGGTGGTCGGCCCGTCGTGGGGCGGCGAGATCACGAAGAAGGCGCTGATCGCGCTGGTGGTGTTCCTCGGACTGCTCACTGCGTTCATGGCCGTCTACTTCGACCTGCGGATGGGCGTGGCCGCGATCGTCGCGCTGATCCACGACATCGTCATCACGATCGGCGTCTACTCGGTCTTCCAGTTCGAGGTGACCCCTTCGACGGTGGTCGGCGTGCTCACCATCCTGGGCTACTCGCTCTACGACACGGTCGTGGTCTTCGACAAGGTCCGGGAGAACACGCACGGGATCCTCAGCCAGAGTCGGCGCACCTACTCCGAGGCGGCCAACCTCGCGGTCAACCAGACCCTGGTCCGCAGCATCAACACCTCGATCGTGGCGCTGCTGCCGGTCGGGTCGATCCTGGTCGTGGGCGTCGGCCTGCTCGGCGCGGGCACCCTGATGGACCTCTCGCTCGCGCTGTTCGTCGGCATGGCCGCCGGCACCTACTCCTCGGTGTTCATCGCCGCCCCGCTGCTGTGCCAGCTCGTGGAGCGGCAGCCGCAGATGCAGGCCCTCGCCAGGCGCGTGCAGTCCCGCGGCCAGGACACCCCGCGCCCGCAGATCGGGCCGAAGGGCAAGGGCAAGCCCGGCAAGGCCAAGTCCGGGTCGGGCGGTGCCGGAGGCAAGCCCGCGCCGGGCGGCGGTGATCCGGGCGCCGGTGCCCCGGGCAGCGGAGCCGCGGTCGCCCTGGACGTGGCCGACGTGTCGGAGGGGTTCGACGCCGATCCGGCGCAGGCCGCGGCCAGCACCGACGACGCGATGGCCCGGGCACGGGCGCGACGGGCCACCGCCGGGCCGCGCAACCAGCCGAAGAAGACCCCGCGCGCCAAGCGCTGAGTCGGCGGGCGACCCCCGGCGTACACTCACCCTGCCGCGAGGGGAGCGCGGCGGACGGGGGGTGCAGAGCGAGCGCGGAGGAGGCTGCGTGGCCGAGCCGGAGGTGACCGGGACCGCCGAGCCTGCGCCGGATCCCGCACCGGGGCGCCGCTCACGACTGTCCCGGATCATCAACCCTGGCTCGCCCTACCCCGAGCTGGATCCGGTCCTGCGCACGCTGCGCCAGTTCCACCCGCGCGACGACACCAAGGTGATCGTGGCGGCCTACCAGACCGCCGAGTCCCGGCACCGCAGCCAGCGCCGGCGCTCCGGCGAGCCGTACATCACCCATCCGCTGGCGGTCGCGCAGATCCTGGCCGACCTGGGCATGACCTCGCCGACGCTGGCCGCCGCGCTGCTGCACGACACGGTCGAGGACACCGAGTACTCGCTCAAGGAGCTCCGCGCCGAGTTCGGCGACGAGATCGCCGAGCTGGTCGACGGGGTCACGAAGCTGGACAAGGTCACCTACGGCGAGGCCAGCGCCGCGGAGACGGTGCGCAAGATGGTCGTCGCGATGGCCCGCGACATCCGGGTGCTGGTCATCAAGCTGGCCGACCGGCTGCACAACATGCGCACGCTGGCCTTCCTGCCCGAGGCCAAGAAGGCGGTCAAGGCCCGCGAGACCCTGGAGATCTACGCCCCGCTGGCCCATCGGCTGGGCATGAACACGGTCAAGTGGGAGCTGGAGGACCTTGCCTTCGCCACGCTGCATCCGAAGATGTACGAGGAGATCGTCCGGCTGGTCACCCAGCGCGCGCCCGAGCGCGAGGAGTACCTGGCCCGGGTCATCAAGGACATCGAGGCGCAGCTGCGCGCGGCCCGCATCCGGGTCACGGTGACTGGACGGCCCAAGCACTACTACTCCGTGTACCAGAAGATGATCGTGCGCGGTCACGACTTCGCCGACATCTACGACCTGGTCGGCGTGCGCATCCTGGTCGACACGGTGCGCGACTGCTACGCGGTGCTCGGCGCCCTGCACTCCTCCTGGAACCCGCTGCCCGGGCGGTTCAAGGACTACATCGCGATGCCCAAGTTCAACATGTACCAGTCGCTGCACACGACGGTGATCGGGCCCGAGGGCAAGCCCGTCGAGATGCAGATCCGCACCCACGAGATGCACCGGGCGGCCGAGTACGGCATCGCCGCGCACTGGCGGTACAAGCAGAACGACGTCGGCGGGATGGCGGGGCCCGAGGACATGGGCTGGCTGCGCCAGCTGGTCGAGTGGCAGCGGGAGACCGAGGACCCGGGGGAGTTCCTGGAGTCGCTGCGCTACGACCTGGGCTCCTCGGAGGTCTACGTCTTCACCCCGCGCGGGGACGTGATCGCCCTGCCGGCCGGCTCGACCCCGGTGGACTTCGCCTACGCCGTGCACACCGAGCTCGGGCATCGCTGCGTGGGCGCGCTGGTGAACGGCAAGATGGTGCCGCTGTCCAGCACGCTGCACAACGGCGACTCGGTCGAGGTCTTCACCGGAAAGGCGGACTCCGGTCCCAGCCAGGACTGGCTCACGTTCGTCCGCAGCCCACGCGCCCGCAGCAAGATCCGCGCCTGGTTCTCCAAGGAGCGCCGCGAGGAGGCGATCGAGAAGGGCAAGGACCTGCTGCTCAAGGCGATGCGCAAGGAGGGCGTGGCGGTCACCCGGCTGCTCTCGACCGCGGCCCTGAGCAACGTCGCCACGGATCTGCGGCAGTCCGACGTGAGCGCGCTCTACGCCGCGATCGGCGAGGGCCGGATCAGCCCGCAGACGGTCATCCATCGCCTCGTCGCGACCGCGGGCGGTCCGACCGCGGCCCAGGACGACGTCGCGGAGTCGGTCACGCCCGGGGTCACGAAGGTCCGCCAGCGCACGGACGCCGACCCGGGCGTCACGGTCATCGGATCGCAGCTGGGCGACGTCTGGGTCAAGCTCGCGCGCTGCTGCACGCCGGTCCCCGGCGACGACATCACCGGCTTCGTCACCCGCGGCAACGGGGTCTCGGTGCACCGCACCGACTGCGTCAACGTGGCCGCGCTGCAGAGCCAGGCCGAGCGGTTCGTGCCGGTCACCTGGCAGCCCGGCGCCTCGTCGGTGTTCCTGGTGAACATCCAGGTCGAGGCGCTGGACCGCTCACGGCTGCTCTCGGACGTGACCCGGACCCTGTCCGACCAGCACGTGAACATCCTGTCCGCGGCGGTCAGCACGACCAAGGAGCGGATCGCGGTCTCCCGGTTCACCTTCGAGATGGGCGACCCCAAGCACCTGGGCGCGGTCCTGCGAGCGGTCCGCAGCGTCGAGGGCGTCTTCGACGCCTACCGGGTCTGAGCGATCCCCAGCAGGGCCCGTCTCCGTGGTCGGAATGCGACACCGGTGTCGGATTCCGACACCTGATTGTCGGATTCCGACCACGTTGTCTGGGCCGAGAAGGGCGCCGGCGGGCCGGGGCTCAGCCCCCGGCGCCGCGGCTCAGCCTGAGTACTCCGCCAGGGAGCTCTCGGCGGCCGCCAGGAGCATCCGGGTCTGCTCGACGCGCCCGGCGAGGTCGGCGGCCTTGCGGTCGTTGCCGGCCGCCTGGGCAGCCGCCGCCTCCGCCTCGAGCTTGGCCAGCGACGCCCGGAACGTGGCGACCGTCGACTCGGCCAGGGCCCGCTTGGCCGGATCGGTCCGCCGCCACTGGTCGGCCTCGAAGCGGTGCACGGCGTCCTCGACCTTGCGCAGGCGACCTTCGATCCGGTCGCGGTCGGCGCGCGGTACATGGCCGATCGCCGTCCACTTCTCGGCGATCGAGCGCAGCGCGGAACGGGCGGCCGACAGATCCTTGATCGGCAGCAGCGACTCGGCCTGCTCGACCAGGGCCTCCTTGGCGGCGAGGTTCTCGCGCTCGGAGCCGTCGCGCTGCGCCTGCACGCCGGCGCGCGCGGAGAAGAAGGCGTCCTGGGCGGCCCGGAAGCTGGCCCACAGCCGGTCCTCGTCGGCCCGGCCGGCGCGGGGTGCCGCCTTCCAGCGATCCATCAGCGCGCGCTGGGCCCGGGCGGTGACGTCCCACTCGGTGCTGGTGGCCAGGGCCTGCGCCTCGGCGACGATCGCCTGCTTGATCGCGACCGCCTCCTTGTGGGCGGCGTCGAGCTGGGAGAAGTGCGCGCGGCGGGCCTTGTCGAACGCGCCCCGGGCACCGCTCAGGCGCTTCCAGAGCTCCTGTTCGGCGTCGCGGCTGGCCCGGTCGGCGTGCGGCAGCTCGGTCCACGCGGCCTGCAGCTCCTTGAACCGCTCGCCGGTCGCCTTCCACTGGGTAGAGGTGGCCAGCTGCTCGGCCTCCTCCACCAGCGCGGTGCGCGCCTGCAGCGTCTTCTCGCGCGCAGCCTGACGGGCCGCGGCTGCGGCCTCCTTCTGCTGGGCGGCGGCCTCGGTCAGCCTGTCGGCGAGGTCGGACAGGGCGGCGAGGTCGCCGACCACCTGCGGGCTCTCGACGGCCTGGCGCAGCTTCGCGGTCACCGCCGCCACCGAGTCCGAGCCCTTGCCCTCGGCCAGGCGCGCGAGCAGCAGCTGTGCCTCGGCGACCAGCCCCTCGTAGCGGACCTTGAAGAATCGCAGCCCTTCGGCGGGATCGCCGGCAGCCCACTGCCCCACGGCGACCTCCTCGCCGTCGGGACGCCGCACGAAGACAGTGCCGTCGTCGGCGACCCTGCCGTGCTCCTGCTCGGTCATCATCGAACCCTCCGTAGCCAGATCCCGCGCATCATCGCATGGGACTTTGGGCTCAACCGTCGAAAGCTCAGCCCAGCGCGGGGGTCACTACGGTGGACACGATGCCGACGGAAGCGGCCGGTGCGCCATCGGTGCTGCCGTCCAGGACTCCGGCGTTCGCCACCTTCTCCACGACGTCCATGCCCTTGGTCACCGTGCCCCAGACCGTGTAGGCGGGTGGCAGCGGGGAGTCCTTGTAGACGATGAAGAACTGGCTGCCGCCGGTGTTCGCGCCGGCGTTGGCCATGGCGACCGTGCCCTTCTTGTAGATCACGGTGGCCGCCGCAGACTCGCCCTTGCCCCCGGGCAGGTTCTCGTCGGGGAGGCTGAAGCCGGGGGAGCCGGTGCCGGTGCCGGTCGGGTCGCCGCACTGCAGGACCCAGATGCCGCTGGTGGTCAGCCGGTGGCAGGGGGTGTCGTCGAAGTAGCCGTCCGTGGCCAGGACCAGCATCGCGTTGACGGTCGTGGGCGCGGCCTCGGGCTTGGTGGTGATCGTGACCTTGCCGCAGTTGGTCTTCAGCGCGAGCGTGTAGTCGGTGTCGGACTTGATGGTCTTCTTCGGCACGGCCTTGTACTGGTTGGCGTTGCCGGGCTGGGGGGCGGGGTCGCAGCCGATGTCCGAGGGGCTCGGGCTCGGGCTGGCGGTCGGGGTCTGGCTGGGCGAGGGGCTCGCGGTGGTGTCGGCGTCGTCCGGCCACAGGGCGAAGGCACCGATCACGCCGGCCACGACCAGCACGGCCGCCACCGCGCCGATCCGCTGGTTGCGGCGCTTGCGGGCGGCCCGCTCGGTGCGCCGCGCGGACTGCCGCTCGTACTTCGCGGCGGCCAGCTCGCGACGGCGTCGGTTGCTGGCCCCGGATCCCGGCTTGCTGGCCTTGGACACGTCCCGATGCTCCTGCTCTGCGGCGGTGGCGGGCAGCTGCCACCCAGCTGCGCGCCGGCCCCGCGGTGGGGAGTGTAGGTCGGCAGCCTGGGAGTGCGGCCGGCGACACCCGCAAGTGCCGAGCGAGGGCGATTCAGAGTGTCCCGGTCCCGGCGATAGCCTTGGCGGGCCCACGGCTGCCCCGGCCACCGCGCGCCCAGGACCCGCGCCACGCCGCGCGCTGCTGCCCACGCTCCGCGCCCAGGACAGGACTGCCATGCTCATCGCCGGATTCCCCGCCGGCCCGTTCGGGACCAACTGCTGGATCCTCGCGCCCGGCCCGCGCAGCGAGGCGGTCATCGTGGATCCCGGGATGAACAGCCGCGAGGGGATCGAGTCGGTGCTGGCCGAGCACCACCTGCGCCCGGTCGCGGTCATGGTCTCCCATGGGCACATGGATCACATGTGGTCGGTGCTGCCGGTGTGCTCCGGGTACGACATCCCCGCCTGGATCCACTCGAAGGATCGCGCGCTGCTCACCGACCCGTACGCCGCGTCGTGGGCCGGGACCCGCGAGCAGGTCACCGCGATCATGGGCCCGGTCGAGTTCGCCGAGCCCGACGACGTCCGCGAGCTGGCCGACGGCACCACCCTGGAGATCGCCGGCATGTCCTTCGTGGCCGATCACGCACCGGGGCACACCCAGGGCTCGGTCGCGTTCCGGATGACCGACACCGGCGCTGAGCCGCTCATGCTCTCCGGGGACCTGCTGTTCGCCGGCTCGATCGGGCGCACCGACCTGCCCGGCGGCGACCACGCGGCGATGCGCCGCTCGCTCGCGCGTGTGGTGCTGCGCCAGCCCGACGAGATGGTCGTCCTGCCCGGGCACGGCCAGACCACGACCATCGGCGCCGAGCGGCGCACCAACCCGTTCCTGCAGGACCTGGCCGACGTGGAGGGTGCCCGATGAGCCGTGCCGTGAGGATCGCCCCGCTGTCCGGGTTCCCCGAGTACCTGCCGGCCGAGCGGATCGTCGAGCAGCACGTCCTGGACACCGTGCGCCGTGTGTTCGAGCTGCACGGCTTCGCCTCGATCGAGACCCGCGCGGTCGAGCCGCTGGAGCAGATGCTGCGCAAGGGCGAGATCGACAAGGAGGTCTACGTCCTGCGCCGGCTGCACGCCGACGCGCAGGAGGGGGACGCCGGCCTGGGCCTGCACTTCGACCTGACTGTGCCGTTCGCCCGCTACGTGGTGCAGAACGCCGGGCACCTGGAGTTCCCGTTCCGGCGCCACCAGATCCAGAAGGTGTGGCGCGGGGAGCGTCCCCAGGAGGGGCGCTTCCGGGAGTTCGTGCAGGCCGACATCGACGTCGTCGGCCGGGATGCGCTGGCCTTCCACCACGAGGTGGAGGTCGCGCTGGTGATGGCCGAGGTGTTCCGCGCGCTGCCGATGCCGCCCGCGGTGATCCTGGTGAACAACCGGCGACTGGCCGAGGGCTTCTTCCTCGGCGCAGGCGCGAGCGACCCCGCCGCGGCGCTGCGGGCGATCGACAAGCTGGCCAAGATCGGCCCGGCGAAGGTCCGCGACCTGCTGATCGGGGAGGCGGGGCTGAGCGGGTCCGGCGCCGGCGCGTGCCTCGCGCTGGCGCAGATCCGCAGCGCCGACACCTCGTTCGTCGAGCAGGTCCGCGCCCTGGGCGTGACTCACGAGCTGCTCGACCAGGGCCTGGCCGAGCTGGCCGCCGTCGTCGGTGCCGCCGCGCACCGGATGCCCGGCGCGGTCGTCGCGGACCTCAAGATCGCCCGCGGCCTGGACTACTACACCGGCACCGTCTACGAGACCGAGCTGGTCGGCCACGAGGACTTCGGCTCGATCTGCTCGGGCGGTCGCTACGACGCCCTGGCCTCCGACGGCCGCACGACCTACCCCGGAGTCGGCATCTCGCTGGGCGTCTCGCGGCTGCTGGCCGCGCTGCTGGGCCGCGGCCTGGTCCGGGCCACCCGGTCGGTGCCCAGCGCGGTGCTGGTCGCCGTCGACGATGAGGAGTCGCGCGCCGGCTCGGCGGCCATCGCCGCGGAGCTGCGGGCGCGCGGGATCCCCACCGAGGTGGCGCCCAAGGCCGACCGGTACGGCAAGCAGATCCGCTACGCCGACCGGCGGGGGATCCCCTTCGTCTGGTTCCCCGGCGCGGACGGCGACCCGGGATCGGTCAAGGACATCCGCTCCGGCGAGCAGGCGCAGGCGGATCCGGGGTCGTGGCGACCGCCGGCCGAGGACCTGCATCCGCGCGTCGAGCTGTGCTGAGGGCACGCTCGCTGGCGTGGCGGTCTCCGGCCCGCGAGCCTGGGGGAGGGCCGTGGCATGACCGGGCGCTCCGGCGCGGTGAGTCGAGCCCTCACCCGTGGGGGAGGACCAGCTCGTCGATCAGCTCGGCGGCGGAGGACCGCCACCCGTAGCGGCGCTCCGCGCTCCCGTCCGTCGACTCGGCCAGCGTCAGCAGCGCCTTCCACAGGGCCCACCCGCGGGCCCGGACCCAGTCGGCCTCGTCGACCTCCAGGGCCGCCGCGAACGCCGCACGCGCCGGTCCGCTGAACAGCGTCCACGCCGCCACGAGGTCGCAGGCCGGGTCGCCCACGGCACAGCAGCCGAAGTCGATCACCGCGACGAGCCGGCCGCCGAGCACGAGCAGGTTGCTGGCGGTCAGATCCCCGTGTACCCAGCGCGTGCGAGTGGACGCCGGCGCGGCCATCGCCGCGGCCCAGGTGCGCCGCGCGGCAGGCCCGTCGATGGACCCTTCCAGCCGCTCGATCGTGCTGCGCGTCTGCTCGTCGTAGTGGCTCGCCGGCCCGCCCCGCCACCAGCTGTGGTCGCCGGCGGCGGGACCGCCGGAAGGGTCGACGCTCTGCAGACTCGCGAGGAAGCCGCCCACGTCCGCGGCCAGGGTCGGCAGGTCGACCACCCGGTCCGGGCGGACCGGCTCGCCGGCGATCCACTCGTAGACCGACCACTCCCACGGATAGCCGCAGCTCGGGCGGCCACGTCCGACCGGCCGGGGGATGGCGACGGGCAGCCGCGGCGCGAGCCACGGCAGCCAGCGCTGCTCCTTGGCCACCGCGTCGGCGTAGGGCGGCGCGCTGGGCAGCTCGCGGCGAGGTGCTCGCCGACCCTGGAAGGTGCGGTTGTCCCATCCCTGCCAGGGCACGGGGGAGACTGGCTCGTCGGCCCACGCCGGGAACTGCTCGCGCAGCAGCGCGCGCACCAGGTCGGCGTCGGGCTCCACCACGGCATCGTGGCAGGGGCGCCTTCCCGGGCGCACCGGCGCGCCAAGGGCGTCCGAGCCGGGCCGGTAGCCTTCGCCCTGTCGAATCCCCCGCTCGATTCAGGAGTACCACCGATGATGCGCACACACGGGGCCGGCACCCTGCGGGCCGAGCACGCCGGGTCCACGGTCACCCTGGCCGGCTGGATCGGCCGGCGCCGCGACCACGGCGGGGTCGCCTTCCTGGACCTGCGCGACGGCTCCGGCACCGTGCAGGTCGTGGTCCACGACCCGGCGGTCGCGCATCCGCTGCGCAACGAGTTCTGCGTGCGGGTGACCGGCGAGGTGGTCACCCGGCCTGAGGGCAACGAGAACCCCGAGCTGGCCACCGGCGCGATCGAGGTGACGGTCACCGACCTGGAGGTGCTCTCCGAGTCCGCCGCGCTGCCCTTCCCGATCGACGAGCACATCGAGGTCGGCGAGGAGGCGCGCCTGCGCTACCGCTACCTGGACCTGCGCCGGCCCGAGCCCGCCCGGATCATGCGGCTGCGCTCGAAGGTCAGCCAGATCGCCCGCGAGGTGCTCTACGAGCGCGACTTCCTGGAGATCGAGACCCCGACGCTGACCCGATCGACCCCCGAGGGAGCCCGGGACTTCCTGGTGCCCGTGCGGCTGCAGCCGGGCAGCTGGTACGCACTGCCGCAGTCCCCGCAGCTGTTCAAGCAGCTGCTGATGGTCGCCGGCATGGAGCGCTACTTCCAGATCGCGCGCTGCTACCGCGACGAGGACTTCCGCAAGGACCGCCAGCCCGAGTTCACCCAGCTCGACGTCGAGATGAGCTTCGTCGAGCAGGCCGATGTCCTGGAGATCGGCGAAGCGGTGATCCGCGCGATCTGGGCCGGCACGATCGGCCACGAGATCGGCGAGATCCCGCACATGACCTACGCCGAGGCGATGCGCCGGTTCGGCTCGGACAAGCCCGACCTGCGGTTCGGCGTGGAGCTCGCCGAGCTCACCGAATACTTCGCGGACACCACCTTCCGGGTGTTCCAGGCGCCCTACGTCGGCGCGGTCGTGATGCCCGGCGGCGGCTCGCAGTCCCGGCGCACGTTCGACGCCTGGCAGGAGTGGGCCAAGCAGCGCGGCGCGAAGGGGCTGGCCTACGTCACGGTCGCCGAGGACGGGACGCTGGGCGGCCCGGTCGCCCGCAACCTGTCCGAGACCGAGCTCGCGGGACTGGCCGGCATCACCGGCGCCCAGCCCGGCGACTGCATCTTCTTCGCCGCCGGGCAGGCACCCGAGGCGCGCGCCCTCCTGGGGGCCGCGCGGCTGGAGATCGCCGAGCGCGGCGGCCTCATCGAGCCGGGCACCTGGTCGTTCCTCTGGGTCGTCGACGCTCCGGTGTTCGAGGCGGTCGTGGCCGACGACGGAACTCCGGGCTGGACGGCGGTGCACCACCCGTTCACCTCGCCGAACGCCGAGTGGATCGACCGGTTCGAGGAGTCCCCGGGCGAGGCGCTCGCCTACGCCTACGACATGGTCTGCAACGGCAACGAGATCGGCGGCGGCTCGATCCGTATCCATCGCGGCGACGTCCAGGAGCGCGTGTTCAGGGTCCTGGGCATCGACGAGCAGGAGGCGCGCGACAAGTTCGGCTTCCTGCTCGACGCGTTCGCCTACGGCCCGCCGCCGCACGGCGGCATCGCCTACGGCTGGGACCGGATCGTCATGCTGCTCACCGGCGCGGCGTCGCTGCGCGACGTCATCGCCTTCCCGAAGACCGGCGCCGGGCACGACCCGCTGACCGGCGCGCCCACGCCCATCACCCCGGCTCAGCGCCGGGAGGCCGGCATCGACGCCAAGCCGGAGGGTGTGGCATGAGAAGCGCGCTCATGGCCGGGGTCCCTCCGCGTGGTGGGACGCGGCTCGCGGCGCTGATGGCAGCGGCGCTGCTGGCCGTCGTCGCGCTGCTTCTGGGCGGCGCCGGCCCGGTGGCCGCGCACGCCGAGCTCGAGTCGTCCTCGCCTCCGAACAACTCGATCCTGGCGCAGCCGCCGGTCCGGGTGTCCTTCACGTTCGGCGAGGATCTGCTCAAGAAGGGCAACGCGCTGGTCGTCACCAATCTGGACACCGGGCTGAAGATCGCGACCGAGAAGGCGACGGTGGACGGGGCGACGATCTCGATCCCGTGGCCGCAGGTCGCCGATGCCGGCCGGTTCCGGGTGTCCTACCGGGTGGTGTCCGAGGACGGACACCCGGTCAAGGGCAAGATCCGGTTCGTGATCCAGGGGCTGGCCTCGCCCTCGATCACGCCGGCCCCGCCGACGCCGTCGCCGAGCCCGATCCTGGCCCCGGCACCCGGGGACACCGAGGACTCCGGGGTCCTGGCCTGGACCCTGGTGATCGGCGTCGTGGTCCTGGGTGCGGTGGGGATCACCATCTGGTCGATGAGGCGCAGCCGGCGATGACCAGCCCGTCCGCCACGGACCTGGACGCCCCGGCCACCCCGCAGCGGCCCGGCTGGGCGCCCCTGCCGTGGATGGTCTGGGCGATCACCGCGCTGGTCAGCCTCGGCGTGGCGGCCGCCGTGGCCGGCATCCTCTGGGCGCCGTCCGACGACGGGCTGCCCGACGCCGGCGCCCTCGTGGTCGACGGGCTTCCGCTCCTGCGCCTGGTCGGGCTGGGCGCGGGCATCACGATGCTCGGGGCCGCCCTGCACGTCCTGGTCCTGGACCCGGCGTCCCCGGGGCCGGCGGGCCGGCCGGACCGGACCGCCCGCCGGGGGCTGCGGATCGCCGCGATCGCCGCGATCGTCCTGGCGGTGAGCTCGGTCGTCGGCGCGCTGATGGCCCTGGCCGACGTGCTCGGGGTGCCGCTGCAGCAGGCGATCGATCCGCCGATCCTGGTCACCTTCCTCTGGTACGTCGAAGTCAGCCGCGCGCTGCTGCTGACCGCGGCGCTGGCCGGGGCGGTCGCCGCCGCGCTGTGGCAGGTGCGCACCCTGGGTGCGGCCGCCGTGTGGTGCGGGATCGGCGTGGTCGCGGTCGGCGTGCCCAGCCTCACCGGTCACGCCGCCGGGCTGGGCAGCCACTCGGTGGCGCTGGTGAGCGGATTCCTGCACGCGGTCACGGCCTCGGTGTGGACCGGCGGCGTGCTCTCGCTGGGCGTCTCGGCGATGCAGCGCGATCCGGCGCTGGGGCAGCGGATCCGGCGCTTCGGGCCGGTGGCCATCGGGGCGGTCGCGGTGCTGGCAGTCAGCGGCTTCGCGTCGGCGGCCGCTCGGATGGACTCGCTCGGCGAGCTGCTGAGCACCACCTACGGCCGGATGGTCCTGGTCAAGATCCTCGCGCTGGTGGCCGCCGGGGCAGCCGGCCTGCTCGTGCGCCGCGCACGGGCGCAGGGGGTGCGGCCGGCCCGGATGCTGGTGGAGGTGGTGCCCCTGGGCATCGCCGTCGGGGTCGCGGTGGTCCTGGCCCGCACGCCGTTCCCGCGGCAGCCGGTCGCGCTGCCCAGCTACGCCGAGGAGCTGCTCGGCTACCTGTTCCCGCCGGCCCCCACCTGGCGCTCGGTGGTCCTGGGCTGGCACGCGGACTGGGTGTGGCTGGCCGTGGCCGTGATCGGCGTCGGGGCGTACGTCGCGGGGTTCGTGGTGCTGCGCAGCCGCGGGGACAGCTGGCCGGTCGGCCGGCTGGTCAGCTGGGTCGGCGGCTGGCTGGTGATCGTCTGGGCCACCTGCGGGGGCGTGGCCCTGTACGCGCCCCTCTCGTTCAGCCTGCACATGGTCTCCCACATGGCACTGTCGATGATGGCCCCGATCCTGCTGGTGCTGGGCGGTCCGATCACGCTGACCCTGCGTGCGCTGCCGCCCGCCCAGGGCGAGGGCCGCGGCCTGCGGGAGTGGATCGTGTGGGCCCTGCACACCCCGGTCACCCGGGTTCTGACCCATCCCGTGGTCGTGCTGTTCCTCTACACGGTGGGGCTCTACGGCCTCTACTACACGTCGCGGTACGCGGACCTGATGGCCAGCCACCTCGGGCACCTGGCCATGCAGGTGCACTTCCTGCTGGTCGGCTACCTCTTCTACTGGGTCGTGATCGGCGTCGACATCAGCCCTCGGCGGCTGGGCTACCCGGTCAAGCTCGGCCTGCTCATGGGCGCTCTGGTCCTGCATTCGTTCTTCGCGCTGCCGATGATGATGACCGCCGAGCCGATGGTGCCGGGCTGGTACGCGCTGGTGCGCGCACCGTGGATGACCGACCCGCTGGGCGACAGCCACGTCGCCGGTGGCATCGCGTGGGCGTTCGGCGAGATCCCGGCGCTGATCGTGGCGTTCGTGCTGGCGCTGCAGTGGGCCCGCTCCGACGATCGCGAGGCGCGCCGCCGTGACCGGCGGGCCGATCGCGACGGCGACGCCGAGCTGCGCGACTACAACGAGCGTCTGGCCAGGCTCAGCTCACCGCAGGACCAGCCGGAGGAGCCGAACCAGCCCGGGGAGTGACCCCGCAAGGCGCGGGCCTGCGAGGGGAGTGAGCCCGCCGGAGATGCGGGTTCGGCCGAGCGTGCGCGCAGACCTGCGCGAATCGCCCCTCGACCTGCGCTGAACGGACGCATATGTCCGCTCAGCGCGGGTTCTCGGCGGTCTGGCCGGGATCAGCCGGTGGGGGCCCGCGGGCGTGCCATCATGGGCGCGTGCCGGGCCCTTCTCGGTCCGATGCCCTCGGGCCCTCGCTGTTCGACTCCGTGCCGGACGCTGCCGGCGCCCCCACGTCCGGCCCGCCCTCAGGCCAGGCCCGCGGCCCGGAGCGTGCGTCGGCGCCGCTGGCGGCCCGGATGCGCCCGGACACCCTCGACGAGCTCGTCGGCCAGGCCGAGCTGGTCGCACCCGGCTCGCCGCTGCGCCGGCTCATCGAAGGGTCGGGGGCCACGTCGCTGCTGCTCTGGGGGCCGCCGGGCACCGGCAAGACGACCCTGGCGTCGCTGGTCAGCAGGGCGGGCGGCCGCCGGTTCGTCGAGCTCTCGGCCGTCACCGCCGGGGTGAAGGACGTGCGGGCGGCGATCGACGAGGCGCGGCTGCACATGGCGCCCACCGTGCTGTTCATCGACGAGGTCCACCGGTTCACCCGCACCCAGCAGGACGCGCTGCTGCCCGCGGTCGAGCACGGCTGGGTCACGTTCGTCGGGGCCACTACCGAGAACCCCTCGTTCAGCGTCATCGCCCCGCTGCTCTCGCGCTCGCTGCTGCTGACCCTCAAGCCCTTGGGCGACGAGGAGATCGGCGTGCTGCTGGACCGGGCGGTGGCCGACGAGCGCGGGCTGGGCGGCCGGGTCCGGCTGGCCGTGGACGCGCGGGCCGATCTCGTCCGGCTGGCCGGCGGGGACGCCCGGCGAGCGCTCACCTACCTGGAGGCGGCCGCCCAAGGCGCCTCGTCCCGCCGCGGCGCCGAGGCCCCGGAGCTCGCCGCCGAGCACGCAGGCGGTGCAGGCGACCCGCATCG
Organism: uncultured Bifidobacteriaceae bacterium; assembly: GCA_964418695.1. GTDB lineage: Bacteria > Actinomycetota > Actinomycetes > S36-B12 > CAIYMF01 > Prado023. The sequence continues at coordinate 65,755 of CAYQMN010000010.1, forward strand.
TTCCGAGAGGCACCCCGAGGCGACCGTCGCACAGACGCGCGGAGCAGACGATGCCCCACCTTCCGCGAGGTCCGTCCCGGAGGTGACCGCCGCGCTGGTGGCGGCGGCCGTCGACCGGGCGCTGGTCCGCTACGACCGCTCCGGTGACCAGCACTACGACGTGATCTCCGCGTTCATCAAGAGCGTCCGAGGCTCGGACGTCGACGCCGCGCTGCATTACCTGGCCCGGATGATCGAGGCCGGCGAGGATCCGCGCTTCATCGCCCGCCGCCTGGCGATCCTGGCCAGCGAGGACGTCGGGTTGGCCGACCCGACCGCGCTGGGCGTCGCCACCGCCGCGATGACCGCGGTGGCCCAGATCGGGATGCCCGAGGGCCGGCTGCCGCTGGCCCAGGCCACGATCCACCTGGCGGTGGCGCCGAAGTCCAACGCGGTGATCCGCGCGATCGACGCCGCGCAGGCCGACGTCCGGTCGGGCCGGATCGGGGTGGTGCCCGCGGCCCTGCGCGACGGCCACTACGCGGGCGCCCGCGACCAGGGCGTGCGCGGCTACGTCTACCCGCACGACGACCCGGCCGGGGTGGTCGCCCAGCAGTACCCGCCGGACCGCCTGGTCGGCCGGGTCTACTACGAGCCCACCGACCGAGGAGTGGAGGCCCGCCTCGGCGACCGAGTGGAGTGGCTCCGCAGCACGGTGAACGGCACCAAGCCCGAAGCGCCCTGAGCTCCCGGTCCTGGTCTCGACGAGGTCGGGCGGTGGCCACTCGGTCACCAGCCTCGGATCAGGGGAGGCCTCGTCGCAGACCAGACCCGTGTGGGTCCAGCGGGTCGCCACCACACCCCAGCGACCAGCCGCCCGGCCAGACTCAGTGCAGCACTCGTGGGAAACCGGACTAGGGTTCGGCTTCATGAGTCGCGTGTTCTGGGTTGCCGTCGGTGCTGTGGGCGGCGTGATGGCCTACCGCCGCGGCGTCGCCGCGGTGGTCACGGCCCGCGAGCGGGGTGCCCTGGGGACCGCGCAGGCGGCGGCCAGCACGACCAGCCGGCTGGCCGGCCGGACGGCTACCGGACTGGGTCGGCTGCAGGATCTGAAGGCCCGCCGGTCCGGGCAGCTGGTCATCGGCACCGCCGAGGAGGTCGTGGAGCTGCCCAAGCCGCGCATCAGCGCGGTCCCGGCCGGCCGGCTGGTCATCGACGACGAGGACTGGGTGCCCGGTGCGCGGCCCGCGCACCCCGACGCGCCCGGGGTGACCCGGCTCGGCGCTGCCCGCCGAGCCTGATCCCGCGGCCCCTCACCCTTCGAAGGACTCGACATGAACTCCCTGCACGCCTGGGACTCCGCCCAGATCCGCCAGCGCTTCCTGGACTACTTCGCCGCGCGCGGTCACACGGTCGTGCCCAGCGCCAGCCTGATCCTCGACGACCCGACCCTGCTGTTCGTGAACGCCGGGATGGTCCCGTTCAAGCCCTACTTCCTGGGCCAGGCGACGCCGCCGTACCAGCGAGCCACGAGCGTGCAGAAGGTCGTGCGCACCCTGGACATCGAGGAGGTCGGCAAGACCACCCGGCATGCCTCGTTCTTCCAGATGGCCGGCAACTTCTCGTTCGGCGACTACTTCAAGGCCGGCGCGATCCCGTTCGCCTGGGAGCTGCTGACCGGATCGCCGGCCGACGGCGGGTTCGGCTTCCCGGAGGACCGGCTGTGGGCCACGGTCTACGAGGACGACGACGAGGCGCTGGACATCTGGCACCGCGAGGTCGGCCTGCCGCTGGAGCGCATCCAGCGCCGCGGCCTGGCCGACAACTACTGGCACATGGGCGTGCCCGGCCCGGGCGGGCCGTGCTCGGAGATCTACTACGACCGCGGCCCGGAGCACGGGCGCGAGGGCGGTCCGGTCGCCGACGAGGACCGCTACCTCGAGGTCTGGAACCTCGTGTTCATGCAGTCCGAGCTTGCGCAGGTGCGGACCAAGGTCGACTTCGACATCCGCGGGGACCTGCCGAACAAGAACATCGACACCGGCATGGGCCTGGAGCGGATGGCCGCGATCCTCCAGGGCGTCGACAACATCTACGAGATCGACACCACTCGGCACATCCTGGATCGGGCCGAGGCGCTGTCCGGTGCCCGCTACGGCGCCGACCCGACCGCCGACGTCGACCTGCGCGTGGTCGCCGACCACGCCCGGACCTGCGCGTTCCTGATCTGCGACGGCGTGCTGCCCGGCAACGAGGGCCGCGGCTACGTGCTGCGGCGCATCCTGCGCCGCACGGTGGCCAAGATGCGCCGGCTGGGCGCGGGCGACCCGTCGATCGACGAGCTGGTGGCCGCCGCGATCGAGGCCATGGGTCCGCAGTACCCCGAGCTGGTGACCGACGCCGGGCGCATCCGCTCGGTGGCCCGCGGCGAGGAGGGCTCGTTCCTGGAGACGCTCGGCCGCGGCTCGACTCTCCTGGACACCGCCGTCGGCCGGGTCCGTGAGGGCGGCGGCGACACGCTGCCCGGCTCCGAGGTCTTCACCCTGCACGACACCTACGGCTTCCCGTTCGACCTGACCTTGGAGCTGGCCGCCCAGTCCGGCGTGCAGGTCGACGAGGCCGGCTTCCGCAAGCTGATGGCCGAGCAGAAGGCCCGCGCGAAGGCCGATGCCCGCGCGCGCAAGGCCGGGATGACCCCGGCGACCGTCTACCGCGACGTGATGGACGCGGCCGGCGTCACCGACTTCACCGGCTACTCCGAGTTCGTCTCTGAGGCGACCCTGCGCGGCCTGCTGGTCGACGGCGCGTCGGTGCCCGCGGCCGGGCCGGGCACGCACGTCGAGGCGGTCCTGGACCGCACCCCGTTCTACGCCGAGGGCGGCGGCCAGATCGGCGACCAGGGCCTGATCCGGCTGGCCGACGGCACCACCCTGGACGTCTACGACGTGCAGCAGCCGGTGCCCGGCTTGTTCGTGCACCGGGCGACCGTGGTCGACGGCGAGGCCAGTGTCGGCACCGAGGCGGTGGGCGCGGTGGACCTGCCGCGCCGGCTGGCGATCAGTCGCGCGCACACCGCGACCCACATGATCCACAAGGCGTTCCGGGAGATCCTGGGCGAGACCGCGACCCAGATGGGCTCGGAGAACTCGCCGGGCCGGCTGCGCTTCGACTTCCCGAACCCCGCGCCGGTGCCCGCGTCGGTGATGGGCGACGTCGAGGACCGCGTGAACACGCTGCTTCTGGACGACCTGGAGGTCACCGCCGAGTACATGACCCAGGACCAGGCCCGCGCGATCGGGGCGATGGCGCTGTTCGGCGAGAAGTACGGCGACCGGGTGCGCGTGGTCTCGATCGGGGACTGGGCGCGCGAGCTGTGTGGCGGCACGCACACGCACCGCTCCGGTCAGCTGGGCGTGGTGAAGTTCCTGTCCGAGACCTCGATCGGCTCGGGGGTGCGCCGCATCGAGGCACTCGTCGGCGCCGACGCCTACCGGCATCTGGCTCGCGAGCACGTCCTGCTCAACAGCATCAGCCAGCTGGTCAAGGCCCGTCCCGAGGAGCTCCCCGACCGGATCGGGGCGCTGATGGAGCGGCTCAAGCACGCCGAGGGCCAGCTCGCCGCGACCCGCAAGGCCGCGGTCGTCGCCGACATCGAGGGCACCATCGGGGTTCGCCACGACATCGCCGGGCTGCGCGTGTGGACCTACGCGCTGCCCGACGGCTCCACCGCGGCGGATCTGCGGGAGGCCACCAACGCGGCCGTCCAGCTGGTCACCCGCAAGGCCCCGGTCGTGCTGGTCGGGGCGGCCCGCGCCGACGGCAAGGTGGCCCTGCTGGTCTCGGTCAACGACCTGGCGCAGGCCGAGGGGGTGAGCGCCCGCGAGGTGCTCGCCGCTGCGCTGCCCGCGGTCGAGGGCCGGGGCGGCGGCAAGGCCGACACCGCGCAGGGCGGCGGGTCGAGGCCCGAGGGCATCAACGACGCGCTGGCGGCCGCGCGCACCTACCTGGCGTCCCGCGCCTGAGGTGGTCGTGCGCTGCGGAGCCCGGCTCGGCGTGGACGTCGGCTCAGTGCGCATCGGGGTCGCTCGCTGCGACGTCTCCGCGCTGCTGGCCGTGCCCGTGGAGACCGTTCCGCGCGGCGACGGCGACCTGGACCGGCTGGCCGCGCTGGCCGCGGAGCACGAGGCCGTCGAGGTGGTCGTCGGCCTGCCCCTGACGATGGCCGGGAAGATGGGGCCGGCCGCGACCGCGGTCCGCGACTTCGCCCGCACGCTGGCCGATCGCGTCGCCCCCGTCCCTGTCCGGATGGTGGACGAGCGTCTCACCACCGCTCAGGCGACTCGTGGTCTGCGGGCGGCCGGTCGAAGCGCGCGGAACAGCCGCAGCGTGGTAGATCAAGAGGCTGCGGTCCAGATCCTCCAATACTGTGTCGATGCCGAGCGGGCCACTGGCCACGCCCCTGGAACCCTCGTGGAGTGAGATGAGCAACGTCGGACTGGACATGACGCCCGGGTCCAGCGCGCCCAAGCCACCCCGCAAGCGGGGCTCGTCGTGGTTCGCCGTGCTGTTCAGCGTGCTCGTCGTGGCCGGGATCGCCGTGGGCGTCAAGGTCGTGCTGGACAACCTGCCCTCGCTCGGCGGGGCGCAGGACTACCACGGCGACGGCACCGAGCCGACGGTGGTGGCCTCGGTGGCCAAGGGCGCCACCCTGGCCGAGATCGGCCAGACCCTCAAGGCGCAGGACGTGGTGGCGTCCGTGGATGCCTGGCTGGACGCGACCAAGCGCGAGCCCAAGTCCAGCTCGATCGGGCCGGGGCAGTACGAGATGCTCTCGCAGATGTCCGCCGACGCCGCGGTCGCCCGGATGCTCGACCCCAGCTCGCGGATCACCGACCAGCTGCTGCTGCGCGAGGGCCTGCGGATGGACCAGACGTTCACCGCGATCAACGAGGCGACCGGGATCTCGGTGTCGAGCCTGGAGAAGGCCGCCAAGAGCGGCGACATCGGCCTTCCCGACTACGCCGACAACCGGGCCGAGGGCTTCCTGTTCCCGGCCAAGTACGACCTGGACCCGGGGGAGAAGGCCACGCAGATCCTCAGCCGGCTGGTCGCCCGCTGGGACCAGGCCGCCGTCAAGGTGAACCTGGAGAAGGACGCCAAGGGTGTGGGGATGAAGCCCTACGAGGTGATGATCGTGGCCAGCCTGGTGCAGGCCGAGGGGCATCCCGACGACTTCGACAAGGTCGCCCGGGTCATCTACAACCGCCTGGACCCGGATACCTGGGGCGGCACCTACGGCTACCTGCAGATGGACGCCACGGTGAACTACGCGCTGAAGTCCTCGGAGATCAACCTGACCGAGGAGCAGCTGAAGAACACCGACTCGCCGTACAACACGTACACGCACACCGGCCTGCCGCCCGGGCCGATCAACTCGCCGGGCGAGGCCGCGATGGCGGCGGCGCTGAACCCGGCCGACGGCGACTGGCTCTACTACGTGACGGTCAACCCCGACACGGGCGAGACGAAGTTCACCAGCGACTACGACGAGTTCCTGAAGTACAAGGAGGAGCTGTCCCGCTGGCACGCCGAGAACCCCTCGTGACCCCGGCGCGACGCCGGGCCGCCGTCCTGGGCAGCCCGATCGCCCACAGCCTGTCGCCAGTGCTGCATCGCGCGGCGTACGCCGGGCTCGGGCTGGACTGGCGCTACGACGCCGTCGAGGTCGACGAGGCCGGGCTGCCCGCGTTCCTGGCCGGCTGCGGACCGCAGTGGGCCGGCCTCTCGCTGACGATGCCGCTCAAGCGCGCCGTCCTGCCGCTGCTGGACTCCCGCACCGAGCTCGTGGACGTCGTCGGCGCGGCCAACACGGTGGTCTTCGGGGCAGACGGCTCGCGGGCCGGGCACAACACCGACGTCGCGGGGATCGTCGCGGCGCTGGCCGGGATCGGCGCGACGGCCGGGCCGGCGCTGGTCCTGGGCGGTGGGGCGACGGCTGCCTCGGCGGTGGCCGCGCTGGCCGAGCTGGGCTGCCCGTCGGTCACGGTCCTGGCCCGTCGCCCGCAGGTCGCCCGCGCGGGGCTCTCGGGGGTCGCCGACCGGCTCGGGCTGCCGGTCGAGTTCGGGGTGTGGCCCGCTCCTGACGAGCGACTGCCCGGCGAATCTCAGGCGGCCGTCGTGGTGAGCACCGCGCCCGGTGCCGCCAGTGCCGGACTGCTGGGCAGCATCCCGGCCGACCCTGGGGCGCTGCTCGACGTCGCCTACGCCCCCTGGCCGCCGCCGCTGGTGACCGCCTGGCAGTCCGCGGGCGGGCGGGCGGTGGCCGGGGACCAGATGCTGCTCCACCAGGCGGTCGAGCAGGTCGCCCTGATGACCGGCCAGCGCCCGCAGGTCGCCGGGATGGCCGAGGCGCTGCGCACCGAGATCACCCGCCGAACGACCTGAGTCGCCGAGCTGCGGGTCGTGTCTGACTGGTGCGGCCCGCCGCCCTGCGCGCTGCCTGGCGATCGCTCGTCGGGCGTCGGACCTCCGGCATCGGGCGGCCGTGGTCCGGGGCCGGGAACCGGGTGCCGGGGTCCGGCTGTCCACAGCGCGGCGCCGCGTGGGCGGGGCACCGGCCGAGACGCTGGCAGAATCCCCGCGTGGACTTCGGCGGGGTGGCGTTCGTGGTGGCGATCGCCGTGCTGGGCCTGCTCGCCGGATCGCTGGGCACGGTCGCGACCGCTCGCCTGCCGCGCGAGGAGCCGCTGCGCGGGGCGCCGCACTGCTCGACCTGCGCAGCCAGGATCGCCGGGCGCGACCTCGTGCCGGTGGTCTCGTGGCTGCTCCTGCGCGGCCGGTGCCGCAGCTGCGACGCCCCGATCGGTCGCGAGCCCCTCGTGGTGGAGCTGCTCACCGGGGCGACGTTCGCGGTGCTGGCGTCCGTCCTCGGCCCCCAATGGACGCTGCCTGCCTTCCTGTATGTCGCGGCGAGCGGGATCGCCCTGTCGACCATCGACCTGCGCACCCGGCGCCTGCCCAACCAGCTGACCCTGCCCTCGATCCTCGTCGTCGCCGGGCTCCTGCTGCTCCCGGCGATCGCCGAGGGCGCCTGGTCGGACTACGGGCGGGCGCTGCTGGGCGGGCTGGCGCTGTTCGCGTTCTACCTCCTGCTCGCGCTGATCTATCCGGCCGGGATGGGGATGGGGGACGTCAAGCTGGCTCCCAGCCTGGGCCTGGCCCTGGGCTTCCTCGGGTGGGGACCGTGGGCCGTGGGAGCGTTCCTGACGTTCGTGCTCGGCGGCCTGGTCGGGATCGTGGTGCTGCTGCGCGTCGGCCGGGGCACCACAATCCCGTTCGGCCCTTACATGGTCGCCGGGACTCTCCTGGCGATCCTGTGGGGCCAGCAGCTGGCCGACTGGTATGTCGGCGGCCTCGGCTGATCCTGGTCCTTCCCGGTCGCGGGCCCGGCCTCGGCGCCCGGGGCTGTGCCGGGGGCGTGGGAGAATCCGCCAATGCTGCGTTGGTTGACCGCTGGTGAGTCCCATGGCCCGGCGCTGGTCGGAATCCTCGAGGGCGTGCCCGCGGGCGTGCCGGTGACCACCCAGGCGATCGCCGACGACCTCGCGCGTCGGCGCCTGGGCATCGGCCGGGGTGCGCGGATGAAGTTCGAGGCCGACGAGGTCCGCATCCTCGGTGGGGTCCGGCACGGCCTCACGATCGGCGGGCCGGTCGCGATCGAGGTGGGCAACACCGAGTGGCCCAAGTGGACCGAGGTGATGTCCGCCGACCCGGTGGATGCCGAGGTGCTGGCCGCTCAGGCCCGTAGCGCCCCGCTGACCCGGCCCCGGCCCGGCCACGCCGACCTGGTCGGCATGCAGAAGTACGGCTTCGACGACGCCCGCCCGGTCCTGGAGCGAGCCTCCGCGCGGGAGACCGCCGCCCGGGTGGCCCTGGGCGCGGTCGCCAAGGCGCTGCTGGCCGAGGTGCTCGGCTCCTCGGTCATCAGCCACGTCGTCCGGCTCGGCACGGTCGCGGTGCCCGAGGGAACTGCGCTGCCCGGCCCGGCGGACCTGGCCGCGGTCGACGCCGTCCCCGCCCGCTGCTTCGACCCGCAGACCGCCGAGGCGATGGCGCGGGAGGTGGAGGCCGCCCGCAAGGACGGCGACACCCTCGGGGGTGTGGTGGAGGTGCTGGTCGACGGGCTGCCGCCCGGGCTCGGCTCGCATGTGCACTGGGACCGCCGGCTGGACGCCCGGCTGGCCGGGGCGCTCATGGGCATCCAGGCGATCAAGGGCGTCGAGGTCGGCGACGGGTTCGCGCTGGCGGCCACCCGCGGGTCGGCCGCGCACGACGAGATCGTCGGGGCCGGGCCGGGCCGGGTCGCGCGGCTGACCGGTCGGTCAGGCGGCACCGAGGGCGGCATGAGCACCGGCGACCTGCTGCGGGTGCGGGCGGCGATGAAGCCCATCTCGACGGTCCCGCGCGCCCTGCGCACCGTCGACATCACCACCGGCGCGCCGGCCAAGGCCAACAACCAGCGCTCCGACGTGTGCGCGGTGCCGGCGGCCGGCGTGGTCGCCGAGGCGATGGTCGCCCTGGTCGTGGCCGACGCGGTCCTGGAGAAGTTCGGCGGGGACAGCGCCGCGGAGACCTGCCGCAACGTCGCCGGATACCTCGACGGACTGGCGGTTCGATGACCGACGTGACGGGCGATGTCGACGCTGCAGGCGGCCCCGTCGCCGTTCTCGTCGGCGTGCCCGGCGCGGGCAAGACCACCGTCGGCCGGGCGCTGTCCGAGCAGCTGGGGGTCGGCTTCCGCGATACCGATCAGGACGTGGAAGCCAGCACCGGCCGGTTGATCGCCGACATCTTCGTGGAGTCCGGCGAGCCGGCGTTCCGGGCGCTCGAGGCGCAGGCGGTGCGCGACGCGCTGGTGCAGCACGACGGGGTGCTGTGCCTGGGCGGGGGCGCGATCCTCGACCCGGTCACCCGCGCCGCGCTGGCCGGGCGCCCGGTGGTGTGGCTGCGCGTCGGGCTGAGCGCCGCCGCCCAGCGCGCGGGCCTCTCCGGCCCCCGCCCGGTCCTGCTGGGCAACGTGCGCTCCCAGCTGCACGGGCTGATGACCGCACGCGCGCCGCTCTACCAGGAGGTCGCGACCCTCGTGCTGGACACCGACGAGCTCTCCCCCCAGGAGACGGTCGACCGGATCCTCTCGGCGCTGGGTCTGTCCACCGGAGCGGAGGCGGGCCGATGACCACCGCCGGTCCGACTCGGATCACGGTCGACGCCGGCGCGCCCTACGACGTGGTCGTGGGGACCGGCCTCCTCGGCGAGCTGGACGGGCTGATCGGCCCGGACCCGACCCGGGTCGCGATCATCCACCCTGGCGCACTGGCCACCTCGGCGCAGGCCATCCGCGAGGACCTCAGCGACCGTGGCCGCACCGCCATCCTGATCGAGGTCCCCGAGGCCGAGGACGCCAAGACCGCGCAGGTCGCCGCGTTCTGCTGGTCGGTGCTGGGCCAGGCCGGGTTCACCCGCTCGGATGCCGTGGTCAGCCTCGGGGGAGGGGCGACCACCGACCTGGCCGGGTTCGTGGCGGCGAGCTGGCTGCGCGGGGTGCGCGTCGTGCACGTCCCCACGACGCTGCTGGCGATGGTCGACGCCGCGGTCGGCGGCAAGACCGGGATCAACACCGCCGAGGGCAAGAACCTGGTGGGCGCGATCCACGAGCCGGCTGGCGTCCTGTGCGACCTGAATGCCCTGGAGACGCTGCCCGGCAACGACCTGGTCGCCGGGCTGGCCGAGGTGGTGAAGGCCGGGTTCATCCGCGACATCGCGATCCTCGACCTGGTCCGGGGCGACCCGGACGCCGCCCGCGATCCCGGCTCGCCGGTGCTGCGCGAGCTGATCGAGCGGGCGATCCAGGTCAAGGCCGACGTGGTGTCCGGCGACCTGCACGAGACCTCGCGTGCGCTGGGCGGTCGGGAGATCCTCAACTACGGCCACACGCTGGGCCACGCGATCGAGCGCGCGGAGCGCTACCGCTGGCGCCACGGCGCGGCAGTCTCGGTCGGCATGGTCTTCGTCGCGGAGCTCTCGGCGCTGGCCGGGCGACTGGACGAGGCCGGCGTGGACCTGCACCACGAGCTGCTCGGGTCGCTGGGACTGCCCACGACCTACTCGGGTGCGGCCTGGCCGGCGCTGCACGAGACGATGCTCGTGGACAAGAAGGCACGCGGGAACCAGCTGCGGTTCGTGATCCTGGAGCGGATCGGCTCGCCGATCTTCCTCGACGGCCCCGACCCGGCCATGCTCCTCGGCGCCTTCGACGCCATCGCCAGCGGCGCTCCGGGGGATTAGGGCCCCGCCGGTCGGTCCATCGAGACCAGCGGGGGGTTGGGTCGGTCTCCGCCCGTCTGTCGGGTGGGGGGGTGGCGTTCCGTGTGCGCGTGCCCGAGCCTCACGCGCGGAGCCAGGTCTGGGCCGCACGCCGGTAGGGTCGCGGGCATGGATGACGTGCTGGTCCTCAACGGCCCCAACCTCGGGCGCCTGGGCACACGCGAGCCCGACGTCTACGGCTCGACCACCTTCGCCGAGCTGGCCCAGCTCTGCGTCGCGCACGCCGCGCAGCGTGGACTCGCCGCCGACGTGCGCCAGACCGACTCGGAGGCCGAGCTGATCGGCTGGCTGCACGAGGCGGCCGACCGGCGGGTGCCGGTGGTGCTCAATCCGGCTGCGTTCACCCACTACTCCTACGCCCTGCGCGACGCCGCGGCGATGCGCACCGCCCCGCTGATCGAGGTCCATCTCTCCAACCCGCACGCCCGCGAGGAGTTCCGGCACACGTCGGTGATCTCGGCGGTCGCCTCCGGCGTGATCGCCGGATTCGGCATCGGCTCCTATCTGCTGGCCCTGGACGCCCTGGCCGACGCCGCTCTGACCTGAGTCTGCACCCGCCCGATCAGAGGCTGGGCACGTCCGCCGTCCCCACGAGCAGCTCGACCGGGGCCTGAGCACTTCGATCTCGGTGGGGCTGGGCGCGCTCTCGTGGGCCGGGCGCTGGGTTGCGAGCGGGTATCCTTGAATGCCGGGCCGAGCAGCTCCTCGAGCGTCCGTCGGCCGCACCCAGGACATTTCGATCGGGAGAACCATGGCCACGACCAACGACCTCAAGAACGGCCTCGTGCTCAACATCGACGGCCAGCTGTGGACCGTCGTGGAGTTCCAGCACGTCAAGCCCGGCAAGGGCCCGGCCTTCGTGCGGACCAAGCTGAAGAACGTCCTGTCCGGAAAGGTCGTGGACCGCACGTTCAACGCGGGCGTCAAGGTCGAGACGGCCAACGTCGACAAGCGCGACATGACCTTCCTCTACAAGGACGGCACCGACTTCGTCTTCATGGACTCCCAGACCTACGACCAGCTCCACGTGAGCAGCGACATCGTCGGCGAGGCGTCGCGCTACCTGCTGGAGAACCAGGGGGCGCTCGTCGCCACCCACGACGAGAGCCCGCTCTACGTCGAGCTGCCGGCCTCCGTCGAGCTGGTCATCACCTACACCGAGCCCGGTCTGCAGGGCGACCGCTCCACCGGCGGCACCAAGCCGGCCACCCTGGAGACCGGCGCGGAGATCCAGGTGCCGCTGTTCGTCGAGTCCAACACCAAGGTGAAGGTCGACACTCGCGACGGCTCCTACCTCGGCCGCGTGAACTGACCTTGAGCGCCCGGGGCAAGGCGCGCAAGCGCGCGCTGGACATCCTCTACGCGGCCGAGCTGCGCGAGGTGTCCGCGCTGGACGTGCTGGTCGAGCGGCCGATCGCCGAGGGCGCGGCCCAGAGCGCCCCCCCCGCCCCGGCCTACACGACCGTGCTGGTCCAGGGGGTGCACGCGCACCGCGCACGGATCGACGAGCTGCTCGGCGCCTACTCCGCCGGCTGGGCCGTGGACCGGATGCCCGCGGTGGACCGCAACGTGCTGCGGCTGGCCGTGTTCGAGCTGCTGTGGCAGGCCGACGAGGTCCCGGCGCCGGTGGTCATCGACGAGGCCGTGCGCCTGGTGTCGGGCCTGTCCACCGACGAGTCGCCCGCCTTCGTCAATGGGGTGCTCGGCCAGATCCTCGAGCAGCGCGCCCGGCTGGCCGTCTGAGGCTGCGGATGCCGCCTTTGGCCCGAGGCGTCAGCATGGCCCGATGACTGCCCTGCTGTGGTTCCGCCGGGACCTGCGGCTGGGCGACCAGCCCGCCCTGGGCGCCGCGGCCGTGCACGGCCCGGTGCTGCCCGTCTACGTCCTGGACCCCGAGCACGAGCCGGCGGGGGAGCTTCCCCGGCGGCGTCGCGACCGGTCCCTGGCATCCCTGCACGCGGCGACCGACGGCGCCCTGGTGGTGCGTGCGGGGGAGTCCGCGCACGTGATCGCCGAGCTGGCCGAGGAGGCGGGAGCGCGGGAGGTCCACGCGACCGCCGCGGCGACGCCGCAGCGCCAGGAGCGCGACTCCGCGGTGACGGCGCTCCTGGCGCGGGACGACCGCCGGCTCGTCGTCTCCGGGAGCGACTACGCCGTGCCGCCGGGGACCCTGCTGACGGAGAAGGGCACGCCCTACCAGGTGTTCGGTCCGTTCGCGCGGGCCTGGCGCGAGCGGGTGATCGCGGCCCCGCTGGAGCCGCCTGCGGTGCGCTGGCAGCGGGGCGTCCCGGGCGAGGGCGTGCCGGAGGCGTCCGCGGGGCCGGACGTCGCGGGGTCGGCGGAATCGCCCGAAGCCGGCGAATCGGCCGCCTGGGCCCGCTGGGAGGAGTTCCTGGACTGCGACGTCGCCGGCTACGCCGACCAGTGCGACCGGCCCGACCTGGACCGGACCAGCCGCCTGTCGGCGGCCCTCGCCTGGGGCGAGGTGCACCCCCGCCAGCTGCTCGCCTCCGTGTCCGCGGTGCCCACTGCAGCGCGCGCCGGGGCCCAGCGGTTCGTCAACGAGCTGTGTTGGCGGGAGTTCTGCGCCGACGTGCTCTGGCACAACCCGGACTCGGCGTGGGCGGACCTGCGTCCCTGGCCGCACCCCCTGCGCCAGGACCCGGAGGGCCCCGACGTGCAGGCGTGGCGGGACGGACGCACCGGCTACCCGCTGATCGATGCCGGGATGCGTCAGCTCGCGCAGACCGGCTGGCTGCACAACCGGGTGCGGATGGCCGTGGCCAGCTTCCTGGTCAAGGACCTGCACGCCACCTGGCAGCTCGGCGCCCGGCACTTCCTGGACCTGCTGGTCGACGGGGACCTGGCCTCGAACACCCACAACTGGCAGTGGGTGGCCGGCACCGGCACCGACGCGGCGCCCTACTTCCGGGTCTTCAACCCCGTGCGCCAGGGCCTGCGCTTCGACCCTGACGGCCGCTACGTGCGCCGGTGGGTGCCCGAGCTGGGACACCTGCCCGGCGCCGCGGCGCACGAGCCCTGGCGGCAGCCCGACGGCCATGCCGGCGGCTATCCGCGGCGGATCGTGGACCACGACGAGGAGCGCCGGGAGGCGCTGGCCCGCTACGCCCACGCGAAGGGTCAGGCCTGAGGCTGCGCGTCGGGGTGGGCGATCAGCGCGACCCGGCGGAGCCAGGCATCCGGCGGGCGCGCACCACGACGTCGCGCAGCGTCCCGCCGTGCCCGTGCTTCTTCGCGTCGCCGGACGACGCGCCGTGCCCGTGCCCGTGGCTTTCGTCGTCCTGGTGCCCGTGCCCGCACGCGCCGGCGACGTCGCGTGCGCGGACCTGCGCGGTCAGCACCGACCACTGCGCGGGGTCGAGCACCGCCTGGACCCGCGCGAGATCGGCGACGGACTCCTGCGGATGCTCGTGCTGAGGCCCGTGGGTGTCGGCATGGCCGACGACGAGCAGGGTTCCGCCCGGGGCGACCCAGCCGGCGATCCGCGCGTAGAAGGCGTGCTGCTCGATCGTCGGGTGGGCGAAGAACGTGGTGACCAGATCGAAGGAGCGCGGCGGCTCCCAGGTGGTCAGGTCGGCCTCCACCCACGCGACCGAGCCGGGTCCGGCGGGCTCGTGGGAGGCCGCTCGCGTCAGCGCCTGACCGGAGAGGTCCACGGCGAGGACCTGCCATCCGTGCGCGGCCAGCCACCGGGCCTCCGAGCCCTCGCCGCACCCCGCCTCGAGCGCGGCGCCCGGCGTGAGCGCCGCGACCTCGACGGCCAGGGCCGGGTGCGCGGGGTGGGCGTCGGCCGGGCGGTCCGGGTCGGTCCAGTGGGCCTCCCAGTGCTCCTTGTCGAACTGCTCGCCCATCGCTGCGCCCACCTCCCTGGCGCGGTGCGGCCGCGCGCCTCGTCCTGGACCGGCCGGCCCGGACCCGCGTCGGCTCGGACCCGCGTCGGCTGGGCGGAGCCCCGCGTCGGTGCCCCGGGTGGGATTCGAACCCACACTGGACGGTTTTTGAGACCGCTTCCTCTACCGGTTGGGATACCGGGGCGCGGGCGCCATGGTAGTGCGCGCCTGGGGGTCGGCAGGCCTGGCCGCAGGCCTACCGGCTGCCCGATCCGGCCGACGCGCCGTGCCCGCCGACTACCCTGTCCCCGTGTCCAGGGTCCGGATCGTCGTCGTCGAGGACGAGGCGCTCATCCGGCTGGACCTGGTCGAGATGCTGGCCGAGGCCGGCTACGACGTGGTCGGCCAGGCCGCCGACGGGCAGACGGGCGTGCGGATCGTGCGCGAGCTGCTCCCGGACGTGGTGCTCATGGACATCCGGATCCCGGTGCTCGACGGGCTGTCCGCAGCCGAGGTGCTCTCCGCCGAGGGGATCGCCCCGATCGTGATGCTGACCGCCTTCAGCCAGTCGGATCTGGTCGAGCGCGCACAGTCCGCCGGGGTGCACGGGTACGTGGTCAAGCCGTTCACGATGGCCGACCTGCGCCCGGCGATCGAGATCGCGCGCGCCCGGTTCGCCGAGACCGCCGAGCTGCGCGGCGACGTGGCCCAGCTGGCCGCTGCCCTGGAGACGCGCAAGCTGGTGGAGCGGGCCAAGGCCGCGCTCATGGTCCGCTTCGGCTGGGACGAGCAGGCCGCCTTCGAGTGGCTGCGCCGGTCGGCGATGGACCGACGCACGGACATGGGCGAGGTGGCCCGCGGCGTGCTCGCGCAGCTGCCCGGCGACGAGCCCGCCCAGGGCGCCTGACGGGTCACGAGCGCTGGCTTGTCCGGCCCGAGATCCGGTGGCGCGGCAGATGCCGGTCGCCTGGCGCGCCACACGGCTGGTTACCCGGCGGTCACGGGTGGCGCTGGTTTACTTCAGCCACCTTGACCGCTCCAGCGGCCTTGCACCCACGCAAAGGACACGACATTGCGAACCACGATCAAGATCGGAGCGGTGGCGGCAGCCGCGGCACTGGCTCTGACCGCCTGCAGCAGCGGGGACGACACGGCCAACGGTGACGCCAGCGGCGGCGCCAAGACCCTGGTCATCGGGACCGACCTGCCCCTTCAGGGCACGTCGACCGCGGCGAGTCAGTCGACCAACAACATGATCAAGCTGTACCTGGAGCAGATCGGCAGCAAGGTCGGCGACTACACGATCCAGCTCAAGGAGTACGACGACGCCACGGCCGCCAAGGGCGCCTGGGACGACGCGACGTGCGCCAAGAACGCTCAGGACCATGTGGCCAACGCCAACGAGGTCGCGGTCATGGGCACCTACAACTCCGGCTGCGCGAAGATCATCGCCCCCGTGCTCAACCAGGATCCCAACGGCCCGATGCTCATGGTCTCCCACGCCAACACCAACGTGGGCCTGACCAAGGCGTGGGAGCCGGGCGAGCCGGAGAAGTACTTCCCGACCGGCAAGCGCAACTACGCGCGCGTGGTCACCACCGACGACTTCCAGGGCCAGGCCGACGCGCAGTTCATGGCCAAGGACCTGGGCGTCAAGAAGTGCTTCGTCATCAACGACAACCAGACCTACGGCAAGGGCGTGGCCAAGGCCTTCGTCGACGAGGCCAAGAAGCAGGGCATCGAGATCCTCGGCGAGGAGGCCTGGGACTACAAGCAGCCCAACTACAGCGCCTTCTTCGAGGACATCAAGTCCACCAACCCGGACTGCCTGTTCGTCGGCGGCATCCACGACAACAACGGCGGCCAGCTGTTCAAGGACAAGGTCAAGATCCTCGGCGACAACACCAAGGTGAAGACCATGGTGCCCGACGGCTTCACCGGCTACCCGAAGTTCCAGGAGCAGCCCGAGGCCGAGGGCGTGTACCTGTCCTTCGCCGGCCTCGACCAGGCCTCCCTGCTCGCCCTGGGCGGCAAGGGCGCGGACCTGGTGAAGGCCTACCAGGACAAGTACGGCGAGCCGCCGGTCGGCTCGTACCCGCTGTACGGCGTGGCGGCCATCCAGGTGATCCTCAAGGCCATCGAGGGCACCGACGGCTCGCGCAAGGCGATCACCGAGAAGGTGTTCAACGGGTCCGGCATCACGATCCCGGCCGCCGACTCGGTGCTGGGCAAGGACGTCATCATCGATCCCAACTCCGGGGACTCGAACAACAAGGACATCTCCATCCAGCAGATGAAGGGCGGCGCGGAGACGCTGGTCAAGCCCTGGATCCTCTGATCCACGACACGGAGGGGCGGTTCCCCGGGAACCGCCCCTCCGGCGTTCGTGCCCCCGGACAGCACCGGGGCTGCGACGCCCGCACGGGGAACCCCAAGACCAGCCCACCACGCCGGGAGGTTCGAGCATGACGGCAACCGCGGTCGAGGCGGAGATGCGCATCCCGCTCACGCGCAAGGAGCTGATCGGTCGGCTGGTCGGCTTCGCGCTGCTCGGCCTGACCGTGGTGTGGATCGTGGTGAACATCCTCGAGTCGCCGGCCCAGTTCTTCAACAGCCTGGTCTTCGGCGTCGGCAACGGGGCGCTCTACGCGCTGATCGCGCTGGGCTACACGCTCGTCTACGGCATCATCGAGCTCATCAACTTCGCCCACGGCGACCTGTTCATGCTCTCCACCGTGTTCTCCGGCTTCATGATGGTCTACTGGCTGGGCGCGGACACTCCGGGAGCGGGCAGCTGGGCGCTCATGCTGCTCACCCTGGTGGCCGCCATGTGCTTCGGCTCCGTGGTAAACGTCGTCATCGAGCGGGTCGCCTACCGGCGGCTGCGCCGAGCCCCGAGGCTGGCCGCGCTCATCACCGCGGTGGGCATGAGCTTCATCCTGCAGTGGGTAGGTCTGCGCTGGAACGGCTCCGCGCCGCGGCTGTGGCCCACGGTCGTGCCCCCCGGCGGAATCCCGATCGGGGACGTGACCATCCAGTACACGACGATCATGGTCGTCTCCTTCACCATCCCGGTGCTGCTGCTGCTCACGTTCCTGGTGCAGCGCACCAAGCAGGGGCGAGCGATGCGCGCCACCGCGCAGGACCAGGACGCGGCCCGGCTCATGGGCATCAACGTCGACCGGACCATCGCCTTCACGTTCGCCCTGGGCGGCGCGATGGCCGGGGCGGCCGGGCTGCTCTACCTGGAGTCGGTCGGCACCACGCGCTACGACGCCGGCTTCCAGCTGGGCCTCATCGCGTTCACCGCGGCCGTGCTCGGCGGCATCGGCAACCTGTCCGGCGCCGTCCTGGGCGGGTTCCTGATCGGCATCATCCAGGGCCTGAACGACGGCGCCCCGTACGGCCTGGGCCAGAAGTGGTCGCAGACCGTCGTGTTCTCGATCCTGATCCTGGTCATGGTCTTCAAGCCCACCGGGATATTGGGCCAGCAGACGGTGGAGAAGGTGTAGCCGTGGCCGTGGACCTCGCTGCCGCGGCAGCCCCCTCCCAGAAGGTCGTGGACCGCACCAACCGTCGCTGGGCGCTCGGCTTCGTGATCGCCGCGCTCGGGCTGTGGGCGTTCTACAAGTTCGGTCTGGCGCAGATGCCGACCGGCGTGCAGGAGCAGTTCCAGCGCTGGCTGCCGCTGACCGCCGTGAACGAGGCGATCGTCTGGGTGGTCTGCGCGATCGGCCTGAACATCGTGGTCGGCTATGCCGGCCTGCTGGACCTGGGCTTCGTCGCGTTCTGGGCCATCGGCGGCTACTGCGCCGGCTGGTTCATGAGCTCGTTCTTCTACTCGGCGAACGTCCACTTCCTCAGCGCCGCTCCGCCGGGCTCGCCGGGCATCCACATCAACTGGTGGCTGGTGCTGGTGCTGGCCGGCGCGATCTGCGCCTTCATGGGCATCCTGATCGGCGCCCCGACGCTGCGCCTGAAGAGCGACTACCTGGCGATCGTCACCCTCGGCTTCGGCGAGATCATCCCGCAGGTCTTCCTCAACGGCGACGACATCGCCGGGCACAACATCTCCAACGGCACGCAGGGCATCACGCCGCTGGACCCGATCGCCGTGGTGCCCGGCAGCAAGCCGCTCGGGCCGTTCGACCTGGACACGAAGTTCCTGCTGTTCGCTCTCGTGGTGGCCTTCGCGGTGTTCGTGTCGCTGCGCATCCGCGAGGGCCGGCTGGGGCGGGCGTGGCTGGCCATCCGCGAGGACGAGCTGGCCGCGTCGATGATGGGGGTGCCGCTCATGCGCTCCAAGCTGGCCGCGTACGCGGTGGGCGCCTTCATGGGCGGTCTGGGTGGCGTGGTCTTCGCCATCCACGTCAACGGGGTGTTCGCTGACCGGTTCAACTTCTCCATCTCGATCGTGCTGCTGGCGATGGTCGTGCTCGGCGGCATGGGCAACGTGTGGGGGGTGATGGTCGGCGCGCTCATCCTGGCCTGGATCAACTCCACCGGACTGCCGAAGCTGGGCGAGACGGTCAACGAGGCGCTGGGCACCCAGATCAACTTCCCGTCGTACAACTTCCTGCTCTTCGGCGGGATCCTGGTGCTGATGATGCTGTTCCGCCGGGAGGGCCTGATCCCCGAGACCCGCACGCGCCAGGTGCTCGCCGAGGCGGAGGCGGACGTCATCGCGGACGTCGAGCCCGAGGACATGGCCGCCACGCTGGCAGCCGAGGCCGGCGACGACTCGGGTGGGGGCGGGGGCTCCGGCAGCAAGCCCTTGAATGAATCGGGCGAGGGGGAGTCGAGGTGAGCACCGCACAGCCGGTCGCCGGGCCGGTCACCGAGGCGAGGGCGGCGCTGCGGGCCGAGGCGATCACGGTCCGCTTCGGCGGCCTCACCGCGGTCAAGTCGGTCGACTTCACCATCCCCGAGGGCAGCATCGTGTCGCTGATCGGCCCCAACGGGGCCGGCAAGACGACCTTCTTCAACGTCCTGACCGGCCTCTACAAGCCGGCCACCGGGCGCGTGCATCTGGGCGAGGACGACATCACCGGGCTCTCCCCGCACATCATCGCCTCGCGCGGCCTGGGCCGGACGTTTCAGAACATCCGGCTGTTCGGGCTGATGACCTCGGTCGAGAACGTGATGGTCGCCATGCACTCCCACATGCACGCCGGCGTCTTCGGCTCGGTGATCCGCACGCCGCGGCAGCGCCGCGAGGAGCGGGCAGGGCGCGAGGCCGCGCACGAGCTGCTGGACTTCGTCGGCATCAAGGGCAAGGACGACGAGTACGCGCGCAACCTCTCCTACGGCGACCAGCGCAGGCTCGAGGTCGCCCGGGCGCTCGCGCTGCGGCCCAAGGTGCTGCTCCTGGACGAGCCCACGGCCGGCATGAACCCCCAGGAGTCGGCGCGGTTCGGCGAGTTCGTCCACCGAGTGCGTGACGAGCGGCAGGTCTCGGTGCTGCTCATCGAGCACGACATGAGCGTGGTCATGCGGGTCAGCGAGCGGATCACGGTGCTGGACCGCGGCGCGAAGATCGCCGAGGGCCTGCCCGAGGAGATCAAGTCCAACCCGCAGGTGATCGAGGCGTATCTGGGCAAGACGGGCACGGAGGGCAGCGCACGATGAGCGAGGTGATGCAGGGCTCCCCGCTGCTGCAGGTCGATGCGATCAGCGTCTACTACGGCAACATCGCCGCGGTGAAGGGGCTGAGCATCACGGTCCCGGCCAACGCGATCGTGACGCTGATCGGCTCCAACGGGGCCGGGAAGTCCACCACGCTGCGGACCATCTCCGGGCTCATGCACCCGAAGACCGGCACCATCACCTTCGACGGGCAGAACACCACCCGGGCGCCGGGTCACGAGCTGGTCCACCGCGGCATGGCGCACAGTCCCGAGGGCCGGCGGATCTTCCCGCGCATGACCGTCGACGAGAACCTCGAGCTGGGCGCGTTCACCCGATCGGACAAGGCCGAGATCGCCGCCGACCGGGAGATGGTCCTGGATCTGTTCCCGCGGCTGGCCGAGCGGATCGGCCAGAAGGCCGGCACCTTGTCCGGCGGCGAGCAGCAGATGCTCGCGGTCGGCCGGGCGCTCATGGCCAAGCCCAAGCTGCTGCTGCTCGACGAGCCGTCGATGGGGCTGGCCCCGGTGCTGGTCGACCTGATCTTCGACACGATCGAGAAGATCCGCGAGCAGGGCCTGACGATCCTGCTGGTCGAGCAGAACGCTCTGGCCGCGCTGCGGATCGCGGACTACGCGTACGTGCTGGAGTCGGGATCGCTCAAGCTGGAGGGCCCAGCCCAGGAGCTGGCCGAGCACGACGACGTGACCAAGGCGTACCTGGGCGGCTGACCCCGCGCGCCCCTCGCCGGTCCCGTCCGGGCGGTCGCTCAGCCCGTCCGGACGGTCGCTCAGCCCGTCAGGGCGGTCGCTCAGCCCGTCAGGGCGGCGACCAGCGCGGTCAGCACCGGCGCGACCAGGAGCGCGGGGGTCAGGTCGCCCACGGGGACCTGGCGGAGTCGCAGCAGCCGCAGGCTGATCCCGACCAGGAGCAGCCCGCCGGTGGCGGCCAGCATGCAGACCTGCGCGTCGGACAGGACCGACCCGAGTGCCCAGCCGACCAGCGTCAGGCTGCCCTGGTAGATCCCCACGACGATCGCGCTGGCCGCCACCCCCCAGCCCAGGCTCGCGGCGAACGCGATGGCGGCGAACCCGTCCAGGATCGATTTGAGCGCGAGCTGGTCGATGCCCTGCCCGAGCCCGTCGGACAGCGATCCCAGGATGGCCAGCGGGCCGACGCAGAAGACCAGCGACGCGGTCACGAACCCCTCGACGAACGTGGAGGGGCGGGTGGCGGTGCGGACTCCACCCGGCGGCTCGGCCAGGGCCGGGCCGGAGGTGTCGGCCGCGGCGCGCGGGTCGTCCCGAGGGGCCGGGGCGGCGGGGTCGCTCAGGGCGCCGTCGATGTCGACGTCCGGTGGGCTGCCGCCGAACCGGGTGCGCAGCGACTCGCCGACCTGCTCCAGGCGCGTCTCGATGCCCAGCAGCGAGCCGATGATCCCGCCGATCAGCACCGAGCCCAGGACGATGAGCACGCCCGCGGAGCCCACGGCGGCCCGCACGTCGTCGTCGAGCACGGCCGCGGCCGAGAGGGCGGCCACCAGCAGCACGACCAGGCCGAGGCCGTCGGTGACCACGTCCCGGGTGCGCTGGGGCAGCCGATGGCCCAGCGCGACGCCGATCGCGGACCCGACCAGGATCGCGAGGACATTGACGACCGTGCCCAGGCCGATCATCAGGCCCGCCCTCGGTCGGTCTCAGCGAGCGTCGAGCGGCTCGATGCCCACGCGGGTGTCGGTCCCGCGATACTCACGGGGGTGGGGTGGCCCGGTGCGCTCACGCGTCGCGCAGCAGGCACGTCAGCCGAGCCGTGCAGATCGGGCGCTCCTGGTCGTCGACGATGCGGATGTCGTAGGCGGCCACGGTCCGGCCCAGCGACAGCGCCGTGGCGGTCCCGGTCACGTATCCCTCGCGGACCGACCGGTGGTGCGTGCAGCTGAGCTCCAGGCCCAGGCTGATCCGGCCCGGGCCCGCCTGCAGGAACGCGGCGATGGAGCCCAGGGTCTCGGCCAGCACGGCCGACGCCCCGCCGTGCAGGATCCCGTAGGGCTGGGTGTTGCCCGCGACCGGCATCCGGCCGACCGTGCGCTGGGGGGAGGCCTCCAGGATCTCGATCCCCATCCGCTCGCTGAGCGACCCGACCGGGGTCAGGGCGGGGTCCGGCGCGGGGTCGGCGGAAGCGGGATGGGCGGCCTCCTGCGCGCCGATCGTCGGGGTGCTCGGGCTGCGGTCGGCGGACATGGGCGCCAGACTAGAGCCCGGCCGCCGATCCCGCGGCGGGCGCCCGCGTCGCGGTCTGCTCGACCTGTCGTCCAGGTGCAGCGCTGCAAGGCCGGGCGCCGCAGCTGGAGCCCTCTGTTGACCTTGGAGGTCGCGCGACCTCGGCAGGGGCGGCGGTGGCCCGAGCCGGCTTGGGGGCATCCCCAGCGTCGGCAAGCGGTGTCGGTGGGCGCGGCTACGATCACGCGGGTGAGTGCTCCCACCGCCCCGGACCAGCCCCGCCTGCTCCTGCTCGACGGGCATTCGCTGGCCTATCGCGCGTTCTACGCCCTGCCCGTGGAGAACTTCACGACCACGACGGGTCAGGCCACGAACGCCGTCTACGGGTTCACGTCCATGCTCATCAACGCACTGCGCGACGAGCAGCCCACGCACGTCGTGGTGGCCTTCGACGTCTCGCGGGAGACGTTCCGCACGCAGCGCTTCCCGGAGTACAAGGCCAACCGCTCCACGTCGCCGGACGAGTTCCGCGGGCAGGTGGAGCTCATCAAGCAGGTGCTCGACGCACTGCGGATCAGCAGTGTGGAGGTGCCCGGCTACGAGGCCGACGACATCATCGCCACCCTGGCCGCGCAGGCGCGCGAGGCCGGGATGCAGACGCTCATCATCACCGGTGACCGCGACAGCTTCCAGCTCGTGGACGAGTCCACCACCGTGCTGTACCCGCGCCGCGGCGTCTCGGACCTGGCGCGGATGACGCCGCAGGCGGTGTTCGACCGCTACGGCCTGACCCCCACCCAGTACCCGGACTTCGCCGCCCTGCGCGGGGACCCCAGCGACAACCTGCCCTCGATCCCGTCGGTGGGGGAGAAGACCGCGATCAAGTGGATCGCCCAGTACGGCTCCCTCGGCGAGCTCATCGGCCACGCCGGCGAGGTGAAGGGCAGGGTGGGCGAGGCGCTGCGGGCCCATCTGGGCCAGGTCGAGACCAACCGCGCGCTCACCGAGCTGGTCGCCGACGTTCCGCTGCCCTTCGGCGTGGCGGACGCCGAGCGTCAGCCGTTCGAGCGCGCCGACATCCACGGGGTGTTCGACGCCCTGCAGTTCCGGGTGCTGCGCGACCGGCTGTTCGAGACCCTGCCCGACGCGGCGGCGCCGGCGCAGGGCGGCACGCCCGGCCCGCAGGTCGAGGTCGCCCTCGCCGATGCGGGCCAGCTGCGCGGCTGGCTGGAGCGCGTCCAGGGCCCCGTCGGGCTCTGGGTGCGGGGGACCTGGGGGGCCGGGACCGGCACGGTCAGCGCCCTGGGGCTGGCGGCGGGCGACGATGTCCTGGCCGTCGACGCCGAGATCCTCGACGGCGACGACGACGCGGCGCTGGCTGCGTGGCTGGCCGATCCGGCGCGCGGCAAGGTCCTGCACGATGCGAACGGGCCGATGCTGGCCCTGCGCGCGCGGGGGTGGCCGCTGTCCGGGCTGGCCGGCGACACCGCGCTGGCCGCCTACGTCGTGCTGCCCGGCCAGCGGACGTTCGACCTGGCCGACCTGGTCCCCAGGTTCCTGCATCGGGATCTGCCCACACCCCGGCCCGAGCAGGGGCAGCTCAGCCTCGGCGGGGTCGACGAGGCCGACGCGCTGGTCGAGGCCGGCATCCACGCGCACGCGACGCTGGCCCTGCACGAGGTGCTGCTCGACGAGGTGGCCAAGCGCGGCGGGGCGACGCTGCTGCGCGAGGTGGAGCTGCCGCTGGTCAGCCTGCTGGTGCAGCTGCAGGCCGCCGGGATCGCCGTGGACATCGCGCTGCTCGCCGAGCTGGAGGCCGAGTTTGCCGCCGACGTGGCGCGCGCCGAGTCCGACGCCCACGAGATCGTCGGGCGGTCGTTCAACCTGGGCTCGCCCAAGCAGCTGCAGGAGATCCTGTTCGGCGACTTCGCCATGCCCAAGACCAAGCGGATCAAGACCGGCTACACCACCGACGCCGCGGCTCTGGAGGCGCTCTACGCCACGAGCCCGCACCCGGTGCTGGAGGCGATCCTGCGGTTCCGCGACGCCAGCCGGCTACGCCAGACCGTGGCCGGGCTCCTGCCGCTGGCCGACGCCGTGGGCCGGGTGCACACCACGTTCAACCAGACCATCGCGGCCACCGGCCGGCTGTCCAGCACTGAGCCGAACCTGCAGAACATCCCGGTCCGCACCGAGGCCGGCCGGCGCATCCGCGAGGCGTTCGTCGTCGGCGCCGGGTTCGAGGCGCTGATGACCGCGGACTACTCGCAGATCGAGATGCGGATCATGGCCCACCTCTGCGAGGACGAGGGCCTGATCGAGGCGTTCCACTCCGGCGAGGACCTGCACACGACCGTCGCGTCGCGGGTGTTCGCGGTGCCGCGCGACTCGGTCGACGCCGAGATGCGCCGGCGGATCAAGGCCATGTCCTACGGACTGGCCTACGGCCTGAGCGCGTTCGGGCTGGGCCAGCAGCTGGGGGTCCCGCCGGCCGAGGCCAAGCTGCTCATGGAGGAGTACTTCCAGCGTTTCGGCGGGGTGCGCGACTACTTGACCGGGGTGGTCGCCCAGGCCCGGTTGACCGGCTACACCGAGACCCTGCTGGGCCGGCGTCGCTACCTGCCCGACCTGACCAGCGACAACCGGCAGCGCCGCGAGATGGCCGAGCGGATGGCCCTGAACGCCCCCATCCAGGGCTCGGCCGCCGACATCATCAAGGTCGCGATGCTGCGCGTGGACCAGGCGCTGCGCGAGGCCGGCATGGTCACCCGGATGCTGCTGCAGGTCCACGACGAGCTCGTGCTGGAAGTGGGCGCCGGGGAGTCCGAGGCGGCCGCGCAGGTGGTGCGTGAGGCGATGACCGGGGCGGTCCAGCTGCGCGTGCCGCTGGAGGTGTCCGTCGGTCTGGGCCCCTCGTGGCAGGCGGCCGCGCACTGATGGGCAGTTCGAAGCACCGGCGCCGGCGGCACGCCGGAGCCATCCTGGGCATCCTCCTGGTGGGGGCCGCGCCGGTCCTTCGCCTGGGCGTGACCCCGCTGCTGGCCCAGAGCCCGGCGACGCCGGGCACGACCGCCTTCACCTCGGCGGGCACGGTCACCAGCCTGTTCGACGTCTCCGCCGCGCAGGACCAGCCCGAGCAGGTGCCGGTCAACGTCACGCGCACGGTGACGACCACCGGCGACCAGGAGGCCTCGGAGCAGGAGCAGACGGCCGGCTCCAACGTCGCCGTCACCGACACCGTGGAGCAGACGCTGACCGCCGACGGCCGGCTCGTCGATCAGACGCAGGCCCGGCTGGCCGCCGACCGGCGCACCCAGGCCCTGGTGGACTGCTGCGGCGCGAGGGTCTCCGGGACGACGTTCTCGATGGCTGGCGCCGGCAGCCCGCTGCGGCTGCCCTGGTTCACCCCGCAGGCGACCTACCCCTACCTGGACACCACGCTGATGGCGCCGGTCGAGATGGCCTACCTCGGCCATGACACGGTCGACGGCGCGGACACGCTGAAGTTCCAGCAGGCCACGGGGCCGACCGAGCTGGGCACGGTCCCGGTCCCGGGGGAGCTGATCGGCGAGGAAGGCACGGTCCGGCTGGCCCGCGCGTACTCGGTCAACCGCAGCCTGTGGGTGGACCCCACGACCGGGATCATCGTGCGCTCCAGCGAGCGGGTCCGCCAGACGCTGCGCGACGACTCCGGCCGCGACGTCGTGACCCTGCTGTCGATGACGCTGGGCAGCACCCCGGAGACCGAGGCGGCCCAGCTGCGCGCGGCTCGCGCCGAGGGGCGCCCGGTCTTGTGGGCGCACACCTACGGGCCGCTGCTGTGCCTGGCACTGGGCGTGCTGCTGCTGGTCGCGGTGGTCGTCGGGGCCGTGCTGCGGATGCGCGAGCGTCGTGTCGAGGAGGACTTCCCCGACGAGCTGGCCACGTTCGAGGACCTCCGGGAGACGTTCGACGAGCCGTAGACCAGGCGAAGGGGTCAGGGCGCGAGCGGGTCAGGGCGCGGGCTGACCCACGTCGAGGGAGGCCACGCACGCCGATCCTTCGTGCAGGGTGAGGTTCACCGCGTCGATGCCGTAGGGCTGGAGCAGGCCGAAGCGCGCTCCGGTCCCGGCCGGGATCGCCAGCGTTCCCTCGGCGGGCGGTCCGCTGATGATGGTGGGGTCGGAGCCCGTCGGGTCGGTGGAGTAGCCGATGACCACGTCCTCGGTCGCCCGGACCTCGACCCGCACGGTCAGGTTGGCCAGATGGATCTGGAGGTGCGGAAGGACGATGGTGGTCCGGCTGCCGACTGCCAGGGGGACGCAGCCGTCAAGCGAGGCCGAGGTCAGGGGATAGAACCGCGCCGGGACGAGCGCCCCCGAGCTGTCGTACATGCTCTGGCTGCCCGCCGCTCCGAATCGGGTGTCCGGCTCCGGGATGATCGGGCGGAGGAGCTCCTTGGTCGTGTTGTAGGGCCAGAACCAGCGACTCATGACCCCAGCAGGAACCTCGGTGTCGAAGATCCCGGACACCTCGTGCACGCGGGGCAGGCTGGCCCGAGCGTTCGCCACATACTCCTGACCAGGGTTCAACGACCAGATGTCGACGAAGCGGGTGATGGTCACCGCCCACCCGACACCGATCAGGACGACGGCCCCGGCGAGCAGTGACACGCGCCGGCGTCCGGACCGTTGCCACCCGGTCAGCGCGACTTGCGCGAGCACGGCAAGCCCGATGGCCATGAAGGGCAGCGCCGGCGCCAGGTACCGAGGCTCAAGAGGGATGGACGCGGGGAAGGCGTCCAGCCGGCCGACTGCTGCCATGAGCGCGGAGAGGGCGACCGGAATGACCAGCAGGACCAGCCCCTGGATCGTCCGCAGCCGGTCACGTTGGAAGGCGTAGGTGATCGCGATGCCGAAGGCGAGGGCGACCAGGGCCACGAGCGACGCCGGGGTCGCACCGATCGGGCTGTAGGCGTTCTCGGGGGCGAACCAGGTCCATGGTCCGCCCACCGAGGCGGGCAGGACCAGGGCGTACAGGGACTTCCAGACCGCGGTCAGGAGCGCGTCCACCGACGGCATGGCGCCCTTGGTCCCGTACCCGCCGAGCTTCCAGACCAGCAGATAGCTGCCGATCATGACCATCGTCATGACCCAGAACGACCGGCCTGCCGACCAAGCCCACAGCACCCGCTCCCGAGGTGTCCCGCGTGCCAGCCAGAAGACGGCGAGCAGGGCCAGGGCGGGTGGCCCCACCAGCCAGGTCTCCCAGGTGAGTGCCCCGAGCAGCCAGCCGAGGGCGCCCATGGCCAGCCACCGCCGGCGCGGGGACTCCAGGTACAGCAGCAGTGCCAGCGCGGCCAGGTTCGTGCCGACGAGCACGCCGTAGAGCGAGATCGCCTGGATGAGCCAGGCATTCGTGGCCACGAGAAGGGGTGAGAGCCCGAACGCCACCAGGGCCAGCAGCGCCCATCGGCGCTCCAACAGACGGCTCGCGACGAGCCAGGTGAGCACCAGTGCGGCGGCCAGCTCCAGGGACATCACGAGGACCGCGAACCAGTGCTCGAGTGGGGCGATCTGGACGAAGACCGTGAAATGGGCCCGGTCCAAGGGCGAGAAGTGCGAGCGGTGCCACTCGATGAGCCATTCGGTCGACCAGCCGTACCTGGCCCCGAGCGAATGGCCGCGATAGTCGTCGGCGTAGAGGAAGCCACGTAGGGCGACCGTGGCGTTGACGGCCAGCGCCAGGGCCATGACCACGAGGGGTCGCACATCCCAGTGCCGGTAGCCCACCGCGGGGGCGTCGACCGCGTGTTCTCCGACCAACGCGCCCCGCCGCCTCTCGTCCGCGCTAGATTCCCCCGGTGCTGCACCGCGCATGCCGCTCGCGCTTCCGGCAGCGGATGGGGAGTGTAGCGACCCCAGGACGAGTCATCGGGTGGGTGACGTGACCGCTGTCGCGCACCGGGTGCCGGCGAGGTCTGTGGTGCCGGCCGTCATCCTCGCCATGACCGCGGTCATCCTCGGCACGGCCGCTTGGCGACCGGGGTTCCTGCTCTGGAACGACTCGGTCGCGGTGCCGGCACAGGACCTGCTGCCCTGGATGTGGGGGGCGGGCACTGCCCCGCCGCGGTCCGTTCCCCAGGACGCGGTGGTGGCGGTCCTGGACGACGTCATTCCCGGGTGGCTCCTGCAGCGGCTGCTGGTCGCCGCCGGTCTGGCGATCCTCGGGTTGGGCGTCGCGGCCCTGCTTGGGCACCAGTCGCGGATCGCCCAGCTGGGCGCGGCGGCGACGGCCATGTGGTCGGCGTTCGTCTTCGAGCGGATGGCGATGGGGCACTGGGGACTCCTGCTCGCCGTGGGCGCCATGGGGTGGGTGCTCAGGCACACGGCGGACGCTCGGGCCGGAGTCCCCGGGGCGGCGGCGCGAGCCCTGGCCTGGGTGCTGGTCGGCTCGCTGGTCCCCACCGGCGGTGCCCTTCAGATGCTGACCGTCGCGGCGGTCCTGGCCTGGCCCGGCCCGCGGGCCGGGCGTCCGAGTCTCGTGGTGGCCGGTGGTTCCCTGGCTCTGCAGGTCGTGTGGATCGTCCCGGGGGTGCTCAGCGGTACCGGCGGCGACTCGGCCGGTGTCTTCGGTCTGCGCGCGGAAGGGGTCGCGGGGTCGGTGCTGACCGCTCTGGGGACCGGCGGCATCTGGAACACCGCGGCGATGCCCCCTTCTCGGAGTGGCCTGCTGTCCGTCGTGGCGCCGCTGCTGCTGGTCGGCGTAGCCGCGGCCGGTGCTCGACTGGCTGGCCGTCTGGCGCCCCGCATCCTCGGCCCCCTGGTCCTGCTCGCGGTCCTGGGCTTGTCGTGGGCCTTGGCCTCCGCGACCCCGGCGCTGGCCGAGATGGTCGGCTGGGTCGAGGCGCTGCCCGGTGGCGGGCTGCTGCGCGACGCCCAGAAGTGGCTGGCGCCCTGGCTGGTCCTGCTGTCCGTGGCTGCCGGCCTGGGCCTGGGCCGGCTGGCGGGCGCGCTGCGGGGGCGGTCCTCCGCCGGACCTGCGGCCGTGCTGGTGCTCGTCGTGCCCGTCCTGCTCCTGCCCGACCTGGCCTTCGGCGCGTGGGGGCGCATGCGTCCGGCCGAGTACCCCGCGGACTGGCAGGCGGTGCGGGCGCATCTGGCTCAGGATTCGGCCCCGGGGGAGGTCGTGTCGTGGCCGTGGAGCGCGTTTCGTGCCTACCCGTGGAATGCCGGGCGCACGGTGCTGGACCCCGCTCCGCGCTACCTGCCGCGCACGGTCGTGACGGACAGCCGGATGCTCGTGGGTGGATCGTCCGGGTTGACCGTCGTCCCGTCGGACGATCCCCGGTCGGTGGCGGTCGGAGACGCGCTGCTCGGACCGGACCCGGTCGCGAGTCTGTCGCGGTTGGGCGTCCTCTGGATCCTCGTGCAGGTGGGTCAGCCGGGCACACCGGGCTGGGATCCCGAGCTGCCCGCAGCCCTGCGCAGTGGCTCGTCGGTCGTGGTGGCGACGGCGACCCTGGAGCTGCGCAGGCTGGACGGCGCGGCGACGATCGACCAGTCGCGGCGACCGGTGCTGATGCTCGGCTGGCTTCTCTGGGTGGGCAGCGTGGGCGCGATCGGGGTCGGGCTGGCGCAGTCGGCCCTCGCGAGACACCGAGCGCCGGTGCACCCGTCGGCGAGCCGCTGAGTCGGCAGGCCGCTAGATGAGCCGGTCTGCCGACTGTCCGGCTGTTATCCTGCGCGTGGACGAACGGAGACAGACATGGGCGTGGCCATCAGCGCGGTAGCCGGGGGACTCCTGGCAGTCGCCGCCATCTTCGGCGTCGTCGGCTCCCTGAGCGCGGCACCGGCGCCCGTCACGACACCGTACATGACGTACGGAACGTCCTGACCGTCGTCGCCCACGCAACGCGCTGACCGACTCTCGGTTAGCCGTACCGCCTGACCGCTCCCGCCCCGAACCGTCAGCTGGCGCTGCGGCTCCGCTCCTCGGTCGTGGGGGCAACACTCCCCAGCAGGGCCGGCCAGGTGACCGTCCCAGCCCGGATCGGACGCCCCGAGATCGTCGAGAGTATGTGGGCGAACCGGTCCGACGCGGCCTGCCAGGTGTAGGTCTGGGCCCGCTGTCGGGCGCCCTCGCCCAACCGCGTGCGCAGTTGTGCGTCAGTGAGGATGCGGCGCAGAGCCCCGGTGAGCTCCTCCTCGCTCGCGGCGAGCAGGCCCGACCTTCCGTCGGCGATCGACTCGGCGGTTCCGCCGGCCTCGCGGTAGGCCACGCTCGGCACCCCGCGCGCGCCGGCCTCGCTGATCGCCAGCCCCCAGCCCTCCTTGACCGAGGGCATCGCCAGGACCCACGCCCGGGCCAGCTCGGTCTGCTTCTCGGCGTCGTCGACGAAGCCGTGGAACTCCACGATGTCGTGCACGCCGATCCGCTGCGCCTCGGCGACGACCTGGTCGCGCCACCATCCGTCGCCCACGACCGAGACCCGCAGGCTCGGCAGCTCGGGGCGAAGCCGGGCTGCGGCCCGCAGCACATGCTCGACCTGCTTGTGCGGGACGATCCGGCCCAGGACCAGAATCCGCGGGCTGTCGCTGGGGTGGACGTGGGTGCCGGTCGGGGGCTCGATCCCGTTGTGCACGACGGTGATCCGCTCCGGATCGATGCCCAGCGAGGCGAGCTCGGTCTGCGTCGCGGCCGAGACCGTCACGTAGCGGCTGCGGCGGTAGACCCACGGCCCCACTCGGGACTCCAGCCACCAGCCCAGGCGCGCGCGGGCCGGGCCGTAGACGACCGGCCATTGCTCGCGATGCACGTGATGCACGAGGACCGCCGTCGGCGCGCGCCGCGCCAGCGGGGAGCTGAAGGGGACCCCGTTCTGGACGTCCACGATGACGTCGGGTCGACCGAGCGCCCCCGAGCGCAGATCGCGCAGCGCTCGCGGGTACACCGAGATCTTGGTTCCACGGCGCCGGATCAGGACCCCCTCGACCCATTCCTGAGCCGGTGCCCCCGGGAACGCCGCGGCCTGGAGGGTCACCGAGCTGCCGCCGGCCGCCAGCGCCCGGGCGATGGTCTCGACGTAGATCTCGGAGCCGCCGGCCTCCGGGTTGCGGCAGTCGCGCCAGTTGAGGAACAGAACGGACGGCGGGCGGCGGTCCGGCCCGCCGTGCCCCTTCGATCCCGCCACGCGCGCTCCCGAGTGACTCGCCGCAGCGCGGAGACTCCGGCTGCCTGACTGATGGGGCGACCCTACTGCGACTACGCTCCCCGGGATGTCCGGTTCCCAGGTGCGTGATGCGGGCGCGACCCTGCGGCGAAGCGTCGACCTGGTGCGGGCGTTCCGGCTGGAGCAGTCCGATCCGGACTTCTTCTATCAGGCGCTGGCCGCGGACAGCGTGCGTCAGCTGGGCGTGTACGCCACGCTCGCAGACGCCACCGTGCTGGACGTCGGCGGAGGACCGGGCTACTTCGCCGACGCGTTCCGGGCGGCGGGCGCGCGCTATGTCAGCGCCGATGTCGACGCCGGTGAGCTGCGCCTGCACGGACGCACGCCCGGCCCGGGGACCGTCATCGGCTCGGGGACCGCCCTGCCGTTCCGCTCCGGCTCGATCGACCTGTGCTACTCCTCGAACGTCGCCGAGCACGTCCCGGATCCGTGGCGGATGGGCGACGAGATGGTCCGCGTGTGCCGGCCCGGGGGAGTCGTCGCGCTGTCGTACACCCTGTGGTTCGGGCCGTGGGGTGGCCACGAGACCTCGCCGTGGCACTACCTGGGCGGAGCGCGCGCGGCCGACCGCTACGAGCGGCAGTTCGGGCGGCGCCCCAAGAACGACTTCGGGCAGAGCATGTTCGCGGTGACCGCGCGCGACGGCCTGCGCTGGGCCAGGCAGGTGCCCCGGGCCACCGTGCTCGCCGCGGTCCCGCGCTACCTGCCCTGGTGGATGCGCGGCCTGGTGAAGGTCCCGGTCGTGCGCGAGCTGGCCGCCTGGAACCTGCTGCTCGTGCTCCGGATGGACTCGTGACCCGGACTCCCTTGACCCGGACCACCTATCGCTTCCGCCTCGCGGGGGTGTGCCTGGCGCTGGTGACCCTGTCCTTCCTGCAGGAGCCCGGTCGGATCGCGGCCGACACCAAGCTGGACCTGTCGGTGAACCCCGGCGGCTTCCTGCTGCGGGCGCTGCATCTGTGGGACTCCAGCGCGGCCTTCGGGCAGCTGCAGAACCAGGCGTACGGGTACCTGTTCCCCGTAGGCCCGTTCTTCGCCGGGCTGCACGCGGCCGGGGTCGTGCCGTGGGTGGTGCAGCGGGCGTGGTGGTCGATCGTGCTGGTCGTCGGCTTCCTGGGGTTCGTCCGGCTGGCCCGGCTCATGGGCATCGAGTCGGCCCTGGCCCGCGTCCTGGGCGGACTGGGGTTCGTCCTGGGCGTGCGGATGCTCACCGAGCTGACCGTGATCTCGGCGGAGGCGTGGCCGATGGCCCTGGCGCCCTGGCTGCTCGTGCCGCTCGCCTACGGCAGCACGCGGGGCTCGCCGCGGCGCTGCGCGGCGGCCTCCGCGCTGGTCTTCCTCCTGACCGGGTCGATCAACGCCGTGGCGTCGGCGGCGATCGTGCTGCTGGGCGTGACGTACCTGGCGACCCGCGCACCAGGCCCGCGCCGGCGAGCCCTGAGCACCTGGTGGATCGTGGGGATCGGGCTGGCGAGCCTGTGGTGGCTCGTCCCCTTGGCCCTGCTGAGCAGGTACTCGCCGCCGTTCCTGGACTGGATCGAGTCCGCCGCCGTCACGACCTCGCAGAACGACCCGACCTCGGTGCTGCGCGGGGCCAGCCAGTGGGTGCCCTACCTCACGGGTCCGGCCGGACCTGAATGGCCCGCGGGCTGGGCGCTGGTGTCCAGCCCGCCGCTCGTGGCCGCCTCCGCCGTGCTGGTCCTGCTCGGGCTGGCCGGCCTGCTCGGTCGCGCCATGCCCGAGCGCGGATTCCTCGTGGTCACCTTGTCGCTGGGGCTGGTCCTGGCCGGCCTCGGCCACATCTCGGTCCACGGGATCTCCGGCCCGGGGGCTCATGCCATCCGCGAGCTGCTGGACGGGGCGGCGGCGGCGCTGCGCAACAACCACAAGTTCCAGCCCCTGGTGAGTCTGGCGCTGATGCTGGGACTGGCCTCGCTGGTGGACCGACTGCGCGCGTGCGCCTGGGCCGTCTCCCCGCCTCGGCCGGGCCGCTTCGCCGGCGGGACCCTGCGCGGGAGGCCGGCCGGCCCGGTCGCGGCCACCGTCGCGTGCGCCTGCGCGGTCGCGGTGGCGGCGGGCCCGGCGCTCAGCGCCACCCTCGTGGGCGGCCGCAGCTTCGTCGAGCTGCCCGGCTACTGGCGCGACGCGGCGGGCTGGCTGGACGAGCGGGGTGGCCGCGCGCTCGTCGTTCCCTCGGCGTCGTTCGGCGTGTACCTGTGGGGGCGCAGCCAGGACGAGCCGCTGCAGCCCCTGGAGACGCAGTCCTGGGCGGTGCGCGACGCGGTCCCGCTCAGCAGCGCGGGGAACATCCGGCTGCTCGACCAGATCCAGCAGCACCTCGACGCCGGGACCGGGACGGCCGGCCTCGCCGGTGCGCTGAGCCGGTCCGGCGTCCGGTGGCTGGTGGTGCGCAACGACCTGGACACCCAGGCGACCGGGGCCACATCCTCGGTGCTGGTCGCGCAGGCGCTCGGCTCGGCCGAGGGGATCACCGCAGCGGTGTCCTTCGGCCCGGTGCTGCCCGGAGGGCGCATCGGCGATCGCGTCGTCGACGATGGGCTGGTCGCCGATCATGCGCCGATCGAGGTGTACGCGGTCGCGCCGGACCCGCAGGTGGTGCAGGGCCGGGTCGCCCTGCGCGACGCCTCGCAGGTCGTCACGGTGATCGGGTCGACCGAGTCGCTGCCCGGGCTGGTGGCCAGCGGCATCCTCGGCGCTCGCCCCATGCTCACCCAGGGCGACCCACTGCCTGCCGGCAGCGAGTCGATCCCGGTGCTCACCGACACGTTCCGGCGCGCCGAGGTGAGCTTCGGCGCGGCCCAGCGCAACCGCTCGAACACCCTGACCTCGTCGGACCCGTGGCGCAGCGACCGCCGCGTGCACGACTACCTGCCCGACGACTCCGACGAGGGACAGGCCCGGGCCCGCCTCGTGGGCGCCGTCTCGGTCGAGGCGTCGAGCGCCGGCGCCAGCCCGTTCGCCCCCCGGGCGCGCACGCCCTCGGCCCAGCCGTGGTCCGCCCTCGACGGTGACCCGCAGACGGCGTGGGTGTCCGGCGACGTCCGCCCGGGCGTGGGCCAGTGGTGGGAGCTGACCCTGGCCGAGCCGGTGCAGGCCGCCGCCGTCGAGGTCCGGCTCGTGCGGGACTCCCGCGTGGGCAGCCCGCCCACCGAGGTCCGGGTCGTCACCGACCGGGGCTCCCGGCTGGCCACCGTTGCGGCCACGGATCAGCCGCAGGCGCTGGCGCTGCCGGCGGGGCCGACCACGCGCGTACGCATCGAGCTGGTCGCGGTCAAGGAGGGCGGGCCCGGTCAGGGGTTCGGGATCTCCGAGCTGACCATCCCGGGGGTGAGCGTCCAGCGACCGATCGTGCTGGCCGAGGGTCCGGCCGCCGGTGGCCTGGTCCTGGGGACCGGCTCCCTCTCGCGCGAGTCCTGCGTGAGCACCGAGCCGGCCATCCTGTGCTCGCCCACCCAGGCGGTGGCCGGCGAGGAGCGCGCCGGGATCGACCGGATCGTGACCGTGCCCGACGGCGGCCGGTACGACGTGCGCACGGTGCTTCGGCCACGGCCGGGCTCGGCGCTGGACGCCTACCTGGCGGCCCCCGACTCGACCGTGGTGGTCACCGCCAGCTCGCAGTCCTCGTCCGACCCGGCGGTACGGGCCCAGGCCGCCGCCGACCGTGACCCCCGGACCACCTGGACCGCCTCGGCCCTGGACACCCACCCCTCCCTGGTGCTGCGGTTGCCGACTCGCCAGCCGGTCACCGGCCTGCGCCTGCTGGTGGAGGCCCACGCTGCTGTCTCCTCCCCGTTCGAGGTACGTGTGAGCGCCGACGACGGCCCCAGCATGACCCTCTTCACCGACGACACCGGGCGGATCGCGCTGCCCGGGCTGGAGGCGCAGCGGCTGAGTCTGACGTTCGGGGCGGTGAACCCGGTCCGGGCGATTGACGGCACGGGTGCCTCCCGGGTCCTCCCGGTGGGGGTCAGCGAGGTGCTGGTCGAGGGGGGCGCCGACCGGCGGATGCAGCAGCCGGCGGACTCGGGCGTGCCCGTTCCCTGTGGCTTCGGGCCCGTGGTCACCGTGGACGGCGGCACGGGCACCCTCACCGACGTGCGCACGACCGCCGGGGCGATTCTGGAAGGTCGGCTCGCGGCCGGGTCGTCCTGCGCCGGGGCGCTGGAGCTGGCCCCGGGTGAGCACCGCATCCAGGTCGCCGCGACCCGCGAGTGGACGCCCGAGGCCGTCTACCTCGTGCCGGTGTCCGCCGCTGGCTCGGCCGCCTCGGCTGCCGCGGTGTCGCCGCCGACGATCGGCACCTGGTCGGACACCCACCGCACGGTGGAGGCCCCGCTCGACGCCCGCCCACGGGTGCTCGAGCTGACCGAGAACTTCAACGCCGGCTGGTCGGCGTCGGTGGCCGGCCGCCCGCTGGAGGCCTTCCGCGCCGATGGCTGGCGCCAGGGCTTCGTCCTGCCGGCGGGCACCAGCGGCGCGGTCGACCTCGTGTTCGAGCCCGACCGGACTTATCGGCTGGGTCTGCTGGCCGGGCTGGTGGCGGCACTGGCGCTGCTGGGGCTCGCGCTGCTGCCTGACCGAGGGCCCCGGCCCGCGCGGGTGCTCGCGGGACTCGGGCGATGGACGAGCGTCGCGCCCGTGCTGGCGATCGTCCTGCTCGCCGGCCTGCCGGGGCTGGTCGCGGCGGCCGGGGTGTGGGTCGCCGCCTGGCGCAGCGCGGGCCCGCGCAGCGGACTCCCGCCGTGGCTGCGCGGTCCGCGGATGGCGGCCTTCCTGGGCCTGCTGGGGGTCGGCGCGGCGCTGGCCTCGTTCGTCGTGCTGCCCTGGCCCTCGACTGCCGGAGTCGGGCGCTGGCACGACCTGCTCTCGGTGGTGGGTCCGGCGATGGCGCTGGCGGCCCTGGCGATCCCGCCCGCTAGCCGATTCGGGCGGCCCGTCGATGAGCCCACCTCAGGATCGGCCGCTCCAGCCCCACCCAGCTGAGCGCCGCGACGGCGATCGAGACCGCGACGGTCACCGGCAGCAGGATCAGCATCCCGCCCTGGAACGTCCCCAGCCCGAGCAGGTCGGCCGCCACGGCCAGGACCAGCAGATGCCACAGGAAGATCCCGTAGGAGACCCGTCCGAGCCAGTCCATCACCGGGGTGGCCAGGAACCGGGCGAACCAGTGGCCCTGGTCGCCGAGCACGAGGGGCAGCAGGACGAATCCGGCGATCAGGGCGTAGAGGCCGTGCTTGACCAGCAGCGCCCACGGCCCCGCGGTGTCGACAGTGAGCCCACCGTCGAAGTAGTACTTCCCGGCGATCGGCGTGGCCGCCACGGCGAACAGCAGCACCGCCACCACCAGGCAGGTGTTCGCGTCCTGCGCGAGGGTGCGCAGCGTGTGCATCGCCCGTGGGGCCGGCGGGACCTCCCGCAGGGACAGCCGGGCCGCGACGATCGCCAGGGCCATCCCGGCGGCGAACCAGTCCAGGTAGGCCGGAGCCCAGAACGCCGAGCGCCACTCGGGCAGCAGGTCCGTCCAGGCTCGGACCACGTTGAAGACCAGCGCCACCGCCACCATGAGGCCCAGCACTGCGAACTGGCGCACGCAGCTGGCGTCGGGACGGCCGCGATGGCGGCGCCCGGCCAGCCAGGCCAGCGCCGGCAGGAGGATGTAGAAGGACACCTCGACCGCCACGCTCCAGGTCTGCCCCAGCTCGCTGACGGAGATCCCAGGCACCAGGTTCTGCGTCAGCGTGAGGTAGGTGGCCCAGGTGCTGGGCGCGGCCGGCGTGTTCGGGGGATAGAGACCGAGGACGACCACGACCAGCACCAGATAGGCCGGGTAGACGCGGGCGAACCGCTTGAGGGCGTAGCCGCGCACGGAGGGTCCGGCGCCGCCGGTCATCGCCGCACGCGCCCAGGGCCGGTAGAGCAGGAAGCCCGAGAGCAGGAAGAACAGGCACACGCCCAGATCGAGTCGGGCGACGGCCGCCGCCAGCCAGCCGGAGCGGACGAAGCCGGTGTGAAAGCCCACGTGGGTCATCACCACCATGAGCGCGGCCACGGCCCGCAGCCCGGACAGACTGGTGAGGAAGGAGCCGGAATCGGCCATCCCGCCACCGGGCGGGCGTGTTCGAGTCCTCAAGGCGTGGCCCATTCCGGTACCTTCGCACGAGCGCCGACGAGTGGAGGGCACATGAGGCGAGTGGCCGGCTTCATCCTGGCGGGCCTGGGGGCCTTCCTGATCGTCACGGCGCTGATGCTCAAGTTCTACGCCGTGCCCGCGCTGGCCAAGGCGCCGCTCTCGCCGGGTGAGGACAACCCGGACGGGATCACGGTCACCAAGAACGTGGGCACGGCGACGGCGCTGTTCTCCCCGGCCAACCTGGCCGCGGGCGAGGACCCGATCCGCCGCGACGTCGCGCTCACGTCCACCCGCAACACCCGCGGCGACGTCCAGGCCGCGCAGACCTCCGAGGCCAAGGACCAGGGGCTGGCGGTCTACGACTCGTTCTCACGGCTGGTCGACTCCGAGGGCACCGTGGTCAACGCCGACACCCTGCGAGTCGCATTCGACCGGGTCACCTCCGAGCTGAAGAACTGCTGCGGGGCGAACTACAACGGCGACACCGTGACCTTCGAGGGGATCAACCCGCTGAAGTTCCCGATGTTCACCGAGAAGAAGACCTACCAATACTTCGACACGACTCTGGCCAAGGCCTGGCCGGCTGAGTTCACCGGCGAGGAGCAGATGGCCGGCGGCACCGTCTATAAGTTCGTGATGAACATCCCCGAGACCAAGGTCGGGACGCAGGACCTGCCCGGCAGCCTGGTCGGGTCCGACGAGCCGACCGTGACCACCGACGCCATGTACGCCAACGTCCGCACCCTCTGGGTCGAGCCCACGACCGGCTCGATCGTGAAGGGTCAGGAGCAGCAGAGCCAGTTCTTCCAGGCGCCCAGCGGCCTGACCGTGCCGAAGATCGAGGCGACCATCGGCGCACCCGACGACGAGGTCGCGAAGTCCATGGCCAGTGCCCTGGACTCGGCCGGCCTCATCAAGACGCTGGGCTCGACCGTGCCCGTCGGCGCGGGCATCCTGGGCGTCGTCGCCCTGGGCGCCGGAATCGCGCTGGGGGTGCTCGGCGCTCGGCGCGACGAGGATCGGGTGGCCGGCGCCGAGTACGTCTGAGCGCTTCCGCGAGTCGCGTCCGGGGTTGCGCCCCGGGGCCCGGCTCGGCTTCTTGGGCCGGGTGGGTCGCATCGGCTATCCTTGACGGGCGCTGCGGGCCTGTGCGCGCCTCAGACCGAGCAGGCACGTGCCGTTCATGTTGTCGAAGTCCCGGATCGCCCGTTCTCTCGAAGTTCGGTGGCCCACCTCGGCTGCTGAACACGGGTCCGTGAGTGCGCCTTCACCGACAACACATCCACCGGAGACAAACCACTCCATGACCATCACCCCCACCTCTGCTGCTCAGGTCGCGATCAACGACATCGGCAGCATCGAGGACTTCCTGGCCGCGATCGACGCGACCATCAAGAACTTCGACGACGGCGACATCGTCGAGGGCACCATCGTCAAGGTCGACCGCGACGAGGTGCTGCTCGACATCGGCTACAAGACCGAGGGCGTCATCCCCTCGCGCGAGCTGAGCATCAAGCACGACGTCGACCCCAGCGAGGTCGTCTCCCTCGGCGACACCGTCGAGGCCCTGGTCCTGCAGAAGGAGGACAAGGAGGGCCGGCTGATCCTGTCCAAGAAGCGCGCCCAGTACGAGCGCGCCTGGGGCACGATCGAGAAGATCAAGGAGGAGGACGGCGTCGTCACCGGCAAGGTGATCGAGGTCGTCAAGGGCGGCCTGATCCTCGACATCGGGCTGCGCGGCTTCCTGCCCGCCTCCCTGGTCGAGATGCGCCGCGTCCGCGACCTGCAGCCCTACGTGGGCCGCGAGATCGAGGCCAAGATCATCGAGCTGGACAAGAACCGCAACAACGTGGTCCTGTCGCGGCGCGCCTGGCTGGAGCAGACCCAGTCCGAGGTGCGCACGTCCTTCCTCAACCAGCTGCAGCGCGGCCAGATCCGCAACGGCGTCGTGTCCTCGATCGTCAACTTCGGCGCCTTCGTCGACCTGGGCGGCGTGGATGGCCTGGTGCACGTCTCCGAGCTGTCCTGGAAGCACATCGACCACCCGAGCGAGGTCGTCACCGTCGGCGACGAGGTCACCGTCGAGATCCTCAGCGTCGAGATGGACCGCGAGCGCGTCTCGCTGTCGCTCAAGGCGACCCAGGAGGATCCGTGGCAGCACTTCGCCCGGACCCACCAGATGGGCCAGGTCGTGCCCGGCAAGGTCACCAAGCTCGTCCCGTTCGGCGCGTTCGTGCGCGTCGAGGAGGGCATCGAGGGCCTGGTGCACATCTCCGAGCTGGCCGAGCGTCACGTGGAGATCCCCGAGCAGGTCGTGACCGTCAACGACGACATCTTCGTCAAGGTCATCGACATCGACCTGGAGCGTCGCCGCATCTCGCTGAGCCTCAAGCAGGCCAACGAGAACACCTCCGGGGCCGGGTCCGAGGAGTTCGACCCGTACCTGTACGGCATGGCCCCGTCCTACGACGAGGCCGGCGTCTACATCGGGCCCGAGGGCTTCGACCCCGAGACCGGCGAGTGGCGGGTCGGGTTCGAGGACCAGCGCGCCGAGTGGGAGCAGCAGTACGCCGAGGCCCACGCCCGCTGGGAGCAGCACATGAAGCAGGTCGAGGAGGCCAAGCAGGCCGACCAGGCCGCCGCGCTGGAGACCGGCGACGGGCTGGGCAGCTACAGCTCGGCTTCCTCGGAGACCAGCGGCACGCTGGCCACCGACGAGGCCCTGCAGGCGCTGCGCGAGAAGCTGACCGGCGGCGGCGCCTGAGCCGCACGCCGCATGCGCCGATCGGGCCCCGGATCCACGGATCCGGGGCCCGATCGCGTTCCAGAACACAAGGGCCGGTCGAGCTTGTCGGACCCGCCCCCCGGTGACCCGCGGGTCGTGAGGTCGATGCGCAATCCAGCCCTCGCCGGTCGAGCCTGTCCAGACCTGACCCGGGCGCCACGTCCGACCAGTCACCTGAGCGCTCCGGGTCAAGGCGCTCAAGCAGCCGGGGCCACCTGACTCCGCCGCGCCCAGGCGATGCCCAGCAGCGCGACCGTCCAGGCCACCCCGGCCGTGCACAGCGCGAGCGCGTGGACCGACGTGCCCAGGGACAGCCCGACCACCAGCAGCCCGGCGACCCCGCCCCAGAGCAGCACGGTCGCCCGGCGGTCGTGCTGAGCCATCCGCGCGTAGAGCAGCACCTGGACCACTCCGAATCCGGCCCCGTCCAGGGCGAAGATCCAGGCTTCGGCGGCCACCTGGTCGTACTGCCCGCCGACCAGGATCGCGATGGTCAGGCCGGGCAGGAGCGCGACCCCGGCGGTGGCCAGCAGCCCCAGCGCGGCGACCGCCGCGACGGCCTGCCGCTGGGCGTTGCGGGCCCCGGCGACCATGCGCGGGAATGCGGCGATCAGGATCGCCTGGGGCAGGAAGAACACCGCTCGGGCGACCAGCGCGCCGGCGGCGTAGAGCCCGGCGTCGTAGGCGCTCAGGCGCCCTCGGGCGATCAGGATGTCGAGGTTGGTCAGCGCGTAGAGGGCGACCAGGGCGTGCGCGGCGTGACCGACCTCGCCCAGCAGAGTGCGGGTGCCCGCGGCGCGCCCGCCCCAGGGCGGCAGCCCGCGCAGCATCAGCTGGCCGAGCAGCGCCCCCACGAGGACACCCACGGCCAGGCCCAGCACGGCGCTGTCGGCGTCGCGACCCCACGCCGCGCCGACGATGCCACCGCTCACCCGGGCAGCCGAGGCGATCACGTACAGCGCCCCGAGCCGGAGGTGCTGCTCGGCTCCCTGCAGCAGCCCGAGCTGGGCGCCGGTGAAGGTGAACGGGATGAAGGTGAGGCCCACCAGGATCACGCCCACCGCGTCGGGCAGGTTGAGCGCGCGGCTGATCGGCGCGGCCAGCGCGGCGGTGACCCCGAATGTGAGCAGTCCGACGATGAACACGGGCCAGCGGCTGATGTGGGCGGCCGACCCGCCGGATGCGACATGCCGGGCGATCACCACCTGGGTGGCTGCCATCGTCGTGCCACCCAGCAGGAACAGGACGGCCATCGCTCCGAAGGCGCCGAACTCCTCGGGTTCCATGAGCCGGGACACGACCAGCATCTGCAGCATCGAGATGACCTGCGCGATGACCAGGCCCACTCCGACGATCGCGGTGCCCTGCACCGACAGGCCGCTCGGGCGGGCGTCGGTGGGCGAGTCCGTCACCGACCCATCCTGGCCCATCCCAGGTACGAGAGACCGGTACGACAAGGCGAGTCTCCACCCGCACCGGCCAGTCCCCGCCCGCACCGGCGAGTCCGCGCCCGATCCGGGGAGTCCGCCCGTGCCGGTCGCGCCGCGCCGGTCGCGCCGCGCCCGATCTGGGGAGTCCGCCCGTGCCGGTCGCGCCGTGCCGGTCGTCCGCGCCCGATCCGGGGAGTCCGCCCGTGCCGGTCGCGCCGCGCCGGCAGTCTGCCCCGTGCCGGTCGCGCCGCGCCCGCACCGACGAGTCTCCGCCCACACCGACCAACGCGTCCCCCGCAGGTCGAGCCTGTCGAGACCCGTACCCCTGCGCTCCGGCTCGCAGGGTCGGCTCTACCCCCGCCTTCCCCCCGGACCTCCGATGGCATGCTGACCCGGTGACGGTTGTGGTGGGGCTCACCGGCGGCATCGGCTCAGGCAAGTCCACCGTCGCGCGCCTGCTCGCAGAGCTCGGCGCGGTGGTCGTCGACGGTGACCGGATCGCCCGCGAGCTGGTCGAGCCCGGCGAGGCCGCGCTGGCCGAGATCGCCGAGCGGTTCGGCCCGGGGATCATGCGCGCGGACGGCACGCTGGACCGCCAGGGCCTGGCCGACGTCGTCTTCCCCGACCCCGCCCAGCTCGCCGCGCTGGACGCGATCATGCTGCCGCGGATCGCCGCCCGCAGCCAGGCGCTGATCGACCGCGCCCGCCAGGACGGGGTGGCGGTGGTCGTCCAGGACATGCCGTTGCTCGTCGAACAGGGGCTGGCCGACCGGTTCGACGTCGTGCTCGTGGTGGCCGCGCCGCTGGACCTGCGCCTTGCCCGGCTGGTCGAGCGCGGAGTGCGCGAGGTCGACGCCCGTGAGCGGATCGCCCGCCAGGCCACCGACGAGCAGCGGGCGTCGGTGGCCGATGTCGTACTGGACAACTCGGGGGACGAGGACCACCTGGCCGCCCAGGTGGCGCGGACCTGGGCGGACCTGATCGATCGCACATGAGTCTGGCCTCGAGGGGTGCGGGGCTGGGTCCCGAGGCGATGGATCGACCGGCTTGGCCCCACACTTCGCCCCTTGGACCAGCCGTCTCACCATGTGGGCACCCGGGACCCGGGGTTGACGTCGCCCTCCCGGCCGTGCACCATGTTCCCGTGCAGCGAATTCTCGTAGTAGACACTCACGCCGGGGCGGGAACCCCAGCCTGACGTTCCTACTCCGACGTGACCTCGTTGGCCTTCGGGCCGCGGGGTCTTTTTGTTGCACGAGCACCGCCTTGGACCGATCAGCCCAGCCCAGCACCACCAGCACGACCCGGATCGACGAACCGCACCACCACGAGAGGGAGCCGAGCATGACGGCACATCCAGACACCACCGGAGCGATCACCGGAGCGAGCAGCATCGTGCGCTCGCTGGAGGCGGCCGGTGTGGACACCGTCTTCGGCATCCCCGGCGGG
Source organism: uncultured Bifidobacteriaceae bacterium (assembly GCA_964418695.1). Taxonomy (GTDB): domain Bacteria; phylum Actinomycetota; class Actinomycetes; order S36-B12; family CAIYMF01; genus Prado023. Next base: position 108,838 of record CAYQMN010000010.1, read on the forward strand.
ACGATCCTGCCCACCTACGACCCGCTGATGGACTCCACCCAGGTCCGGCACATCCTCGTCCGCCACGAGCAGGGCGCAGGACACGCGGCAGCGGGCTACGCATACGCGACCGGACGGGTCGGGGTCTGCATGGCGACCTCCGGCCCGGGAGCCACCAACCTGGTGACGCCGATCGCGGATGCGTACATGGACTCGGTGCCGATGGTGGCCATCACCGGCCAGGTGGCCTCGGCCGCCATCGGCACCGATGCCTTCCAGGAGGCCGACATCCGCGGCATCACGATGCCGGTCACCAAGCACAACTACCTCATCACCGACCCCGACGACATCCCGCGCGCCATCGCCGAGGCCTTCCACATCGCCTCGACCGGCCGCCCCGGCCCGGTCCTGGTCGACATCGCCAAGGACGCACAGCAGAAGCTCACCCGGTTCTCCTGGCCGTCCAAGCTGGACCTGCCCGGCTACCGCCCGACGACCCGGCCGCACTCCAAGCAGGTCCGTGAGGCCGCGCGGATGATCTCGGGCTCGCGCAAGCCGGTGCTCTACATCGGCGGCGGGATCATCCGCTCGGGTGCCTCGGCCGAGCTGCGCACGCTGGCCGAGTTGACCGGCATCCCGGTCGTCACCACGCTGATGGCCCGCGGCGCGTTCCCGGACAGCCACCCGCAGCACCTAGGCATGCCCGGCATGCACGGGACCGTCGCCGCGGTGGGCGCCCTGCAGAACGCAGACCTGCTGATCGCGCTGGGCACTCGGTTCGACGACCGGGTCACCGGCCAGCTGAGCACGTTCGCGCCCAAGGCCAAGGTCATCCACGCCGACATCGACCCGGCCGAGATCTCCAAGAACCGCCGTGCCGACCTGCCGATCGTGGGCGACGCCAAGGAGGTCATCACCGAGCTGGTCGCCGCGCTCAAGGCCGAGCAGGCCGCCGGCAAGGTCCCCGACATCGAGGGCTGGTGGGCCGAGCTCTCGCACTGGAAGCAGACCTACCCGCTGGGCTACGACATCCCCGACGACGGCACCCTGGCCCCGCAGTACGTGATCGAGCGCCTGGGCCAGATCTCCGGCCCGGACACGCTGTTCGCCGCGGGCGTCGGCCAGCACCAGATGTGGGGCGCGCAGTTCATCAGCTACGAGAAGCCGGGCACCTGGATCAACTCCGGCGGCCTGGGCACGATGGGCTTCGCGGTCCCGGCGGCGATGGGTGCCAAGGTCGGCGCGCCGGACAAGACCGTGTGGGCCATCGACGGCGACGGCTGCTTCCAGATGACCAACCAGGAGCTGGCGACCTGCACGATCAACGACATCCCGATCAAGGTCGCGCTGATCAACAACGGCTCGCTGGGCATGGTGCGGCAGTGGCAGACGCTGTTCTACAACGAGCGCTACTCCAACACCGACCTGCGCTCGCACAGCGTCCCGGACTTCGTGAAGCTGGCCGACGCCTACGGCTGCGTGGGCCTGCGCTGCGACTCCGCCGCCGAGGTGGACGCGACGATCGAGAAGGCGATGGGCATCAACGACGCGCCGGTCGTGGTCGACTTCCGGGTCCACAAGGACGCGATGGTCTGGCCGATGGTCGCCGCGGGCACGAGCAACTCCGACATCAAGGTGGCGCGCGACATGGCCCCCAAGTGGGACCGGGAGGACTGACCCCGTGCCCATGACGACCGACACCCCCCACACCCCGCACCAGACCACTGTCGAAGGCAGGTAGCCGACATGAGCCGTCACACCCTGAGCGTCCTGGTCGAGGACCAGCCGGGCGTCCTGGCCCGCATCTCCAGCCTGTTCTCGCGGCGCGGATTCAACATCGAGTCGCTGGCCGTCGGCCCGACCGAGACCACGAAGGTCTCGCGGATCACGCTGGTGGTCGCCGTCGAGGGGCTGCCGCTGGAGCAGGTCACCAAGCAGCTGAACAAGCTCATCAACGTGCTCAAGATCGTGGAGCTGGAGCCGGACACCTCGGTCGCCCGGGAGCTGATGCTGGTCAAGGTGCGTGCCGACGCGTCCACCCGCAGCCACGTCCTGGAGACCGCGCAGCTGTTCCGCGCCAACATCGTCGACGTCGCCCCGGACGCGGTGACCATCGAGGTCACCGGCAGCCGAGACAAGCTCGACGCGCTGCTGCGCGTGCTGGAGCCGTTCGGCATCCGCGAGCTGGTCAAGTCCGGCGCGGTCGCGCTGGGCCGAGGCTCGAAGTCCATGACCGAGCGCGCCCTGCGCTCGATGGACCGCTCCGCCTGACCCGACTCCCCGAGTTGGTAGTGGATCTGGCCAACTCAGTTGGCCAGATCCACTACCAACGTGGACCGCAGACCCACCCCCCGCGCACCAGTGACACAATCCGACCCGATCAACCCCGCGCACCAGCGCGATCACCACATGTCAAGGAGTTGCCCCCGTGGCTGCTGAGCTGTTCTACGACGACGACGCCGATCTGTCGATCATCCAGGGCCGGAAGGTCGCCGTGCTGGGCTACGGCAGCCAGGGCCATGCCCACGCGCTGAGCCTGCGCGACTCCGGCGTCGACGTGCGCGTCGGCCTGGCCGAGGGCTCCAAGAGCCGCGCCAAGGCCCAGGCCGAGGGTCTGCGGGTCGTCGACCCGGCGACCGCGTGCGCCGAGGCCGACCTCATCATGGTGCTGGTGCCGGACCCGGCCCAGCGCGGTCTGTACGCCGAGGCGATCGCCCCCAACCTGAAGGCCGGCGATGCGCTGTTCTTCGCCCACGGCTTCAACATCCGGTTCGGCTACATCGCACCGCCGGCCGACGTCGACGTCTGCATGGTGGCGCCGAAGGGCCCCGGTCACCTGGTGCGCCGCGAGTACGTCGCCGGGCGCGGCGTGCCCGCGATCGTCGCCGTCGAGCAGGACGCGACCGGCAGCGCCTGGGCGCTGACCCTGTCCTACGCCAAGGGCATCGGCGCGCTGCGCGCCGGCGGCATCAAGACCACCTTCACCGAGGAGACCGAGACCGACCTGTTCGGCGAGCAGGCCGTGCTGTGCGGTGGCGCGTCCAAGCTGATCCAGACCGGCTTCGAGGTGCTCACCGAGGCCGGCTACCAGCCCGAGGTCGCCTACTTCGAGTGCCTGCACGAGCTCAAGCTGATCGTCGACCTCATGTACGAGGGCGGCATCGCCAAGCAGCGCTGGAGCATCTCCGACACTGCCGAGTACGGCGACTACGTGTCGGGCCCGCGGGTCATCGACGCGCACGTCAAGGAGGCCATGCAGGACGTGCTGGCCGACATCCAGTCCGGCGCGTTCGCCAAGCGGTTCATCGACGACCAGGACGCCGGCGCCCCGGAGTTCAAGGAGCTGCGCGCCGAGGGAGAGTCCCACCCGATCGAGGCGACCGGCCGCGAGCTGCGCAAGCTGATGTCGTGGGTGAAGACCAGCGACAGCGACTACGTGGAGGGCACCGCGGCTCGGTGAGAGCGCGGTGAGCGCGACCAGCGAGCCGCCCACGAACGCAGCGGCTCGGTGAGAGCGCGGTGAGCGCGACCAGCGAGCCGCCCACGAACACCGCGGCTCGGTGAGAGCGCGGTCGTGCACGACGTGGCGATCCAGACGGCCCCCGTCCCTGCAGAGGGAACGGGGGCCGTCCTTCGCCGAGCGCGGGACCTGACGGTCTGGCCGGGTGGGCGCGCTCCGGCCCGGCCCCGCTCCGGCCGCGCCGCGCCCGCCTGGCGTCGGTCGGCCGGCTTCGGGCGGTGACCGACGTGATGTGCGCCTCATCCGGCCCTGGGGGCCACCTCGCGGGGAAGTGACGTCCGGGCGAGGTGTGGCCGCCTCGGTAGAATCGACGGGTCTGTGGGGCCCGATCCCGGCCCCTCCGCGACGTCCGAGAGGCGCCTGTCGTGACCAAGCCCGTCGTCCTGATCGCCGAGGAGCTCAGCCCGGCCACTGTCGAGGCCCTCGGCCCCGACTTCGAGATCCGCTACTGCGACGGTGCCGACCGCGCGCAGCTCCTGCCGGCCATCGCCGATGCCGACGCGATCCTCATCCGCTCGGCCACGAAGGTCGACGCCGAGGCGCTCGCGGCGGCGAACCGCCTGAAGGTCGTGGCGCGCGCCGGCGTCGGGCTGGACAACGTCGACGTCCCCGCCGCCACCCAGGCCGGCGTCATGGTGGTCAACGCACCCACCTCCAACATCGGCTCCGCTGCCGAGCTGGCGATCGCGCTGCTGCTGGCGTCCGCGCGCCACATCGCGCCGGCGAATGCCGCTCTCAAAGACGGGAAGTGGGCCCGCTCCAAGTTCACCGGCGTGGAGCTGGCGGACAAGGTCGTCGGCGTCGTCGGCCTGGGCCGGATCGGCATGCTGGTTGCCCAGCGCCTCAGCGCGTTCGGCGTCCAGCTGATCGCCTACGACCCGTTCGTGCAGCCCGCCCGGGCCGCCCAGCTCGGCATCCGGATGGTGTCCCTGGACGAGCTGCTGGCCAGCAGCGACTTCATCACGGTCCACCTGCCCAAGACCCCCGAGACGCTGGGCCTGATCGGCGACGACGCGCTGCGCAAGGTGAAGCCGACCGTGCGGATCATCAACGCCGCCCGCGGCGGGATCGTCGACGAGACCGCCCTCTACGACGCGATCGTCGACGGCCGGGTGGCGGGCGCGGGAATCGACGTGTGGGCCAAGGAGCCCTGCACCGACTCCCCGCTGTTCACGCTGCAGCAGGTCGTCGTCACTCCGCACCTGGGCGCCTCTACCGACGAGGCGCAGGAGAAGGCGGGCATCGCGGTGGCCCGCTCGGTCCGCCTGGCGCTGGCCGGCGAGCTGGTCCCGGATGCGGTCAACGTCAAGGGCGGCGCGATCGCCGACGCGGTGCGCCCGCTGCTCCCGCTGACCGAGGCGCTGGGCCAGATCGCCACCGCGCTGGCCCCCGCGCCGGTCGCCGCCGTGGAGACTGAGGTGCTCGGCGAGGTCACCGAGCACGACGTCAAGGTGCTGGAGCTCTCCGCACTCAAGGGCGTCTTCACGCCGCTGTCCGAGGAGCAGGTGTCCTACGTCAACGCGCCGCTGATCGCGGCTGACCGCGGCATCGAGGCGCGGCTGGTCACCGACGCGGACGCCGGCGAGCACCGCAGCCTGGTCCGGGTGCGTCTGGCCCTTTCCGACGGCACCGCGGTCAGCGTGGCGGGCACCCTGACCGGCCCGCGCGAGGTCGCGAAGCTGGTCGAGGTCGACGGCCTGGATCTGGAGATCCCGATCAGCACCGATCTGATCGTGGTGCGCTACGGGGACCGCCCGGGCGTCGTGGGCGCGGTCGGCAACGCGATCGGCGACGCCGGCGGCAACATCGGCGGCATGCAGGTCTCCCGGGACGCGGTCGGTGGTCGCGCGGTCATGGTCCTGACCGTGGACGCCACCCCCGACCCGCACGTCCTGGCCGCGCTCGGCCGGCAGATCGACGCCGACCGGATCGTCGGCATCCACCTGGTCTGAAGCGCCACCGGCCAGCACGAGCCAGGCTGGACACGAGGAAGCCCCCCGCACGGATGCGGGGGGCTTCCTCGTGCGCCTGCACGCGGTGCGCGCGGGCGGCGGTCGGGAGGTCTCGACGACGCGGCGGGTGGACGCATCGTCGACGGAGCTGCGGGCGGGGTGGGCCCGAGCCGTCGCGCGTGCGGGGGATCGCCCCGCGCGCGCTGCTCCCAGGTCGGGTCGGTCAGCCCAGCCGGTCGCGCTCGTACCGGTTGACCGCGGAGATGATCGCCTTCAGCGACGCGGTGACGATCGAGGAGTCGATGCCCACGCCCCACAGCACGCGCCCGTCGATGGCGCACTCCACGAACGCCGCCGCCTTGGCGTCGCCGCCTGCCGACATCGCGTGCTCGGAGTAGTCCAGCACCCGCACGTCGATGTCGTGGGCGGCCAGCGCGTCGCAGAACGCGGCGATCGGGCCGTTGCCGTGCCCGGTGCCCTCCCACTCGCGGGAGTGGTGGGCGCTGTCGCGGATCACGGTGCGGACCATGGTCTCGGCCTCGACGTCGGACTCCACCACGACGTGGCGCAGCTTCAGCCGTCCCCAGGGCGCGTCGGCCACCGGCAGGTACTCGTCGGCGAACACGTCCCACATCTGCTGCGGGTCGACCTCACCGCCGTCGGAGTCGGTCTTGTGCTGGATGACCTGCGAGAACTCGATCTGCAGCCGCCGGGGCAGCTCCAGGCCGTGCTCGGTGCGCATGATGTAGGCGACCCCACCCTTGCCGGACTGGCTGTTCACCCGGATGACCGCCTCGTACGTGCGGCCCACGTCGTGCGGGTCGATCGGCAGGTACGGGACCTCCCAGCGGAAGTCGGCGACCCCGACCCCGGCGGCCGCGGCGTCGTCGGCCATCGCCCGGAAGCCCTTGTTGATCGCGTCCTGGTGGGAGCCGGAGAACGCGGTGAAGACCAGGTCGCCGCCGTACGGGTGGCGCTCGGGCACCTTCAGCTGGTTGCAGTACTCGACCGTGCGGCGGATGTCGTCGATGTCGCGGAAGTCGATCTGCGGGTCGATGCCCTGGCTGAACAGGTTCA
>CAYQMN010000011.1:0-10881 GCA_964418695.1 uncultured Bifidobacteriaceae bacterium
TCGTCACCGTCCAGACGCCACGCCGTACCTAACGTCCGTGGTCAATACACCTAGGCCCCGTCGTCGTCGGCGGGGGACTTCGTTGACGGCCTGACCCACCGGTCCCACAGGTTGCCGATCCGTCGCCTCCGCCGTCCTCGCCGAGGTTCGCCGTGCCCGGTCAAGTCCATGAGGGTGCCGTCGGGCTGACGCAGCCAGCGCCGGTTGGCGGCGTCGCGGAAGGTGATTGAGACGGCGACCCCCTCCAACTGCTCGATCGTGTGGAGGCGAGGCAGCGCGTCCTTCAACTCCAACGGCCACGACTTGACCGACTCGGGCGGGATCACTGGTGCAGACGCTTCCCCGGTGAGTGTCCCCATGGAGTACCTGGCCGTCACCCGGTAGATGGGCTGCTCCGAGCGGTTGCCCACCACGAGCTGGCTCGTCCCCTTTCCCGAAAGGCCCGTGACGGTGTGCTCGGGCCACGCCGCCACGAGGGAGGCCTGCACCGCCTCCCGCTCCCGTTCCGCACGATCGTCGCGGTCCCGCTCGACCTCGAGCACCCTCCACGCCTGCCAGCCGGCGATCCCGGCCGCACCGAAGGCCAGCCACGTCCCGATAGCCGATGCCCACTCCGCCGCGTCACTCACCCGAGGGATGCTAGGCACGCGCGGGAACGGATCTCACCGGCGACACTCCCCATGGACCGCCCCAGGTGTCCAAGTCGGTTGACAGGAACCTCGCCCTGCTGTGCTGGACCCACCACCGCCAAGTCGACCTGCGCATGTGGCACATCGAACCCACAACCAGCCCACCCGACCCACCCGACACAGGCGGCGCCCCGCCCCCACCAGGCACCCACTGGCCCGCCAACCACGGCGCACCCTTCACCATCCGACGCACCCCCCGCACCCGCTGGCGCAACTGAACCCCGCACGGCCGCGAACGACGCACCCGGGGAGGCTGAGCGCCCCCGGCGGGCTCGACAAGCCCGACCGGCGCGGGGTCGGGTTCTCTTCCGGCGGGGTTGGGTTCCTCCCTCGGGGGTCGGGCGGGACTCTGTTGGGTCAGTACCAGCCGTGGAGGATTCTCAGGGCTGTTGCTCTCGCGGCCTTGATGACGAGGTCGATCACTGCGGCGTCGTCGAGGGGGTCCTTCTTGCGGGTGTGGAACGAGTGATCGGCGCCCTGGACAGGCAGGACGCGTGCGGTCACGTTGGCCTCGGCGAGGCCCAGAGCGATCTCGTCGGGCGCCCCGAGCCGGTCTCGGGTGCCCTGAACGACGACCGTGGGCACGTGGCTGGCACCCAGCACCAGCTCGGGCAGCCGGCTGTCCACCTCCTGGAACGGACCCCGGCGCGGCGGCCACAGCGGGAAGGCCAGCAGCAGCAGCGCGGCGGGCTTGACCTCCTCCACGGTCCGGCAGGCCACGCGGGCCCCAGCACTGCGCCCGCCGGCCACCAGGCGGCGCGACCCGATGCCGCGGCCCCTCAGGTCCTTGCATGCGGCGACCCAGGCTGCGTCCAGAGTGGCCGTGGTGCCGCCCACCTTCGCCCCGCGGACCCGCCAGGGCTGCTCGATGAGCGCCACCTCGATCCCCTCGTGGGGCAGGACCGCGGCGATCGCCGCCAGCTCGGGGGCATCCACGCCCTTGCCGATCCCGTGGCCAAGCACCAGAGTGGCTCGCGCCCGGCCCGAGGGCGGGCTGAACATGTGCGTGCGGGCGATGCCCGACGGCGTCTCGACCTCCCAGATGTCGGACTCCCCCAGCAGACTCTGGTCCGGCGGCACCTGTCCGCCGGTCGTGCCCGGGCTCACGCGGGCTCCTCCTGGGCCGACAGCGGCTCGAGGAGCCGGGGGCCGTCGTTGGCCACGCTGTTGACCTGTGTCGACACCGGGTAGGCGATGAGCTGCTCGGCCGGCAGGAACCCGGAGAAGTCCGGATCGACAGGCGTGTCCAGGTCCAACCAGGCGGCCAGTGCGCTCGAATCCAGCATCACCGGCATCCGGTCGTGGATGTGCCGCAGCGGCTCGGCCGCCTGGGTGGTCAGCACAGCGACCGTGACCAGCCAGGGCTCCTCGGGCGAGGGCCGCCAGAACTCGTAGAGCCCGGCCAACGCCAGCGACCGACCGTCGTCGCGATGGATGAAGAAGGGCTGCTTGCGCGGCTTGACCGGGCGGGCGCCGGGCCGGGCCAGACCAGCGGCCGGAACCACGCCGCCCCGGGGCTGGTACCACTCGAAGTAGCCGTCCGCGGGCAACACGCAGCGCCGCTTGGCCATCGCCGCCCGGAAGGCGGGCTTCTGCGCGGCCTGCTCCCAGCGGGCGTTGATCATCCGCGCGCCGATCTTCGGGTCCTTGGCCCACGACGGGACCAGGCCCCAGCGGGCGGTGCGCAGCTGACGCTGGAGCCGCTCGTCGACGCTTCGGGTCACCACGAACGGCACGTCGTGGGTCGGAGCGACGTTGTAGCGGGGTACGGGGGCCGGATCGACGACCTCGTCCACCTCGAACTCGTCCACGAGGGTCGCGGTGTCCTTCGCCGCCGCGTACCGTCCACACACACGCCCAGACTGGCACAGCGGGTATCGTTCCCGCGTGCCCGCTGACCAACCCTGGCCGGCACCCGTGGCCACCGGGCCGGTCCGGGCCCGGGTGTCCGTCCCCGGTAGCAAGTCGCTGACCAATCGCGCCCTCGTGCTGGCCGCGCTCGCCGACGGCCCCAGCCGCATCACCGGCGCGCTGAAGGCCCGCGACACCAAGCTGATGATCGAGGGGCTGCGCTCGCTGGGTACCCGGATCGAGGCCGACGGGACCACGCTGGCCGTGACCCCGCGCAAGCTGAGCGGCCCCGCCCATGTGGACTGCGGGCTGGCCGGCACGGTGATGCGGTTCCTGCCCGCGCTGGCCGGCTTGGCCAAGGGCGACGTCCGATTCGACGGCGACCCGCGCGCGCGGATGCGTCCGATGGGCTCCATGCTCGGCGCGCTCGAAGGTCTCGGCGTGCGCATCGACGACGACGGGCGCAACTGCCTGCCGTTCACCGTGCGCGGGACCGGGTCGGTCCGCGGCGGCGCGGTGTCCCTGGACGCCAGCGCCTCCAGCCAGTACGTCAGCGCCCTGCTGCTGGCCGCGCCCCGCTTCGACCAGGGACTCAAGCTGCGCCATCACGGCCGGCCGCTGCCCTCCCTGCCGCACATCGAGATGACCGTGGACATGCTGGCATCCAGCGGCGTCACGGTCCGCTCGCACGCCTCGAACCCCTCCGACGCCCGCTGGACGGTCCAACCCGGCCCGATCCGGGCGATCGACCGCGTGATCGAGCCCGACCTGTCCAACGCCGCGCCCTTCCTGGCCGCCGCGATGGTCACCGGCGGGCGGGTCACGATCACGGGCTGGCCGCGATCCACCACGCAGGCCGGTGACGCGCTGCGCACGATCTTCGCCGACATGGGCGCGACGGTCACTCTCGGTGACGACGGGCTGACCTTGGTCGGGCCCGACCGAATCCAGGGCATCGACGTGAACCTGCGCGACGTCGGCGAGCTGGCGCCGGTCGTCGCCGCGGTCGCCGCCCTGGCCCACTCCCCCAGCCGGCTGCGCGGCATCGGCCACCTGCGCGGCCACGAGACCGACCGGCTCGAAGCGCTGAGCACCGAGATCAACCACCTCGGCGGCAAGGTCCGGGCCAAGGCGCACTCCCTGCGGATCACGCCCCGCCCGCTGCACGGCGGCCGGTTCCGGACCTACGACGACCATCGGATGGCCATGGCCGGGGCGGTCCTGGGCCTGCGGGTGCCCGGCGTGAAGGTGCTCGACGTGGCCACCACGCGCAAGACCCTGCCGCGGTTCACGACGCTGTGGCAGGACATGCTGGACGGGAACGCTTGAGCCGCGAGCTGGACGAGGACGACGTCCGGGTCCGTCCGCCACGCCGCAAGTCCCGCCCGCGCAGCAAGGATCGCCCGGCACATGCCGCGGGCGCCCCGGGCCGGGTGATCGGGGTGGACCGCGGCCGATTCACCGTCGTCGTGGACGGGCAGACCACCCCTCTCTACGCGGTGAAGGCCCGCGAGCTGGGCCGCAAGGGCGTCGTGGTGGGCGACGCGGTCTGGCTGACCGGCGACCTGCGCGGGGGGCCTGACCGGCTGGCCCGGATCGTGCGCATCGAGGAGCGAACGACGGTGCTGCGCCGCTCGGCCGACGACACCGACCCGGTCGAGCGGGTGATCGTGGCCAACGCCGAGCAGCTCGGGATCGTGGTCTCGCTGGCCAATCCCGAACCCAGCCCCGGCCTGATCGACCGGTGCCTGGTGGCCGCCTACGACGCCGGGATGAGCCCGCTGCTCGTGCTCACCAAGGACGACCTGGCCGATCCGGCGCCGCTGCTGGACCTCTACCGCGCGCTGGACGTGCCCACGATCGTGTGCGGGTACACCGCCGCGCGGGACTCCACCGCCGCGCGGGACGGCACCGCCGCGCGGGACTCCACCCACGAGCAGGAGCCCAGTGCGCAATCGGTGACCGCTCTGGCCGCGCTGCTGACCGACCGGGTCAGCGTGCTCGTCGGGCATTCCGGGGTCGGCAAGTCCACGCTGGTCAACGCCCTGATCCCGAGCGCCGATCGGGTGACCGGCGAGGTCAACGCGGTCACCGGGCGCGGCCGGCACACCTCGACCCAGGCCCTGGCCCTGCCGCTGCCCGACGGGGGCTGGCTGATCGACACCCCGGGGGTGCGCTCGTTCGGCCTGGCCCACGTGAGCCCCGAGCGGGTGCTGCACGCGTTCCCGGAGTTCGACGCGGCCCTGGAGGACTGCCCGCGGGGCTGCCCGCACACGACCGGCGCCCCGGAGTGCGCGCTGGACGAGTACGTCGCGCCCGGTCAGCCGGGCGAGGTGCACGCCGCCCGGCTGGCGTCGCTACGCCGGCTGCTGGAGGGCCTCACGCCGCCCGCACCCGGTGTCGCGCCGGGCTGACCGCTCCGCTGCGCGCCGACGGGCCCGGACTCGCAGACTCAGGCGCGGCCGTACTCGTCGTACTTGCCGGCCATCGGGCCCTCCGCGCGCTGGTAGAGCCCGGCGACGACCTGCATCTTGGCCGCGCACGTCCACGGCTGCCAGCCGCGGGAATCCCAGATCACGCGCGCCATGCGCACGTTGGTGGCCGCATCCAGGGCCTTCTGGCGGGCGTCGTCGAGGCTGGAGTACGAGATCCCGAGTCGGCGCAGAGCCGCCTGCATCGTCCCGCCGTCGTTGATCTGGAAGACGCCGTAGTCGCGGGTCCCGTTTCCGTTGACGCCACTGACCCGGTTGGCGTGCCCGGACTCGCAGCGCGACACCGCCATGGCGTTGCCGACCTCGCTGGCGGGGAAGTACTTTACCACCAGGTCGTGCACCTGCTGGGTGTTCGTGGAAGCGGCGCCGGAGGACGACCCGCCGGAGCTGGTGGGCAGCTCGGGGTCGGTCATGGGGATGACCGCGGCCGCGGACTGGGCCTCGGCGGCGGCGATCGCCGCGGCGACCGCGTCGTCCACCGCCTGAGCCGCCGCCTTCTCCTCCTTGGCCAGCTTCGCCGCCGCCTGCTTGCGCTTCTTCTCGGCGTCGGCCACCTGCTGCTCGGTCAGGGCCAGCTGTGCGGCGGCGGCCTTCTCGGCCTTGTCCAGCTCGGCCAGGGTCTCGGCGTACTTGCCCGAGGAGGCCTGCGCCCCGCCCACGGTCGCCGCGCCGGCCGCCGACCCGGAGTCCGTCGTCCCAGGTGCGGACTCCGCGAGCTCAGCCAGATTGCGCCCGGCGGCCACGGCCAGCCGATCGGCGGCAATGGCGGCCTGCGCGTTGCGGGCGGGCGCGGGGATGGTCGGCTCAGCCGGCGCCGGGGTGAGCTGATGGGCCTGCGGGAGAGCGCCGTAGGCCCACGCGCCCGAGGCCGCCAGGGCGAGGACCAGCACCAGCGTGACCACCACCGAGAGGGCGTTCCCGCGACGGCGCGAACCGGAGTCCGCGGTCTCGTCGACGAGCTCGTCGGGGGAAGTGGCCAGGTCAAGCACGGAGTCAGTATGCCTCGCATGCCGACCGGTAGCGTAGTGGGCTATGCCTACCCCCGTCCCCGGTTCAGCGGACGTGTCCCCTGGCGCCGCAGCAGACCTCACGCTCGCCCTGGAGCTGGCGCAGGCCGCCGACCGCATCTCGATGGCCCGGTTCCGGGCCGAGGACCTGGTGGTCAGCACCAAGCCGGACCTGACCCCGGTGACCGAGGCCGACCGCGCGGTGGAGACCGCGCTGCGCGCACTGCTGGCTCAGCACCGGCCGGCCGACGCCATCCTCGGCGAGGAGTTCGGCGGGCAGGCCGAAGGATCAGACGTCCGGGCCGGCAGCCAACCAGCCCGGCAGTGGATCCTCGACCCGATCGACGCCACCAAGAACTACGTGCGCGGCGTGCCCGTGTGGGCGACGCTGATCGGCCTGGTCATCGACGGACGCCCGGCCCTGGGCGTGGTGAGCGCGCCGGCGCTGGGCCGGCTGTGGTGGGGCGGCCCGGGGCTGGGCGCGTGGGTCCGCGGCCCCGAGGGCGAGCGAGCGATCGCGGTGTCCGGCGTGGGCGCCCTGACCGACGCGAGCTTCTCGTTCTCCGACCCCGTCGGCTGGCCGGCCGGAGCGCTGGGCCGGCTCACCCGGGGCACCTGGCGCACCCGGGCTTACGGCGACTTCTGGTCGCACCTGCTGGTGGCCGAGGGCGCGGTCGACGTCGCCGCCGAGCCCGAGCTCAACTCCTGGGACATCGCCGCACTCATCCCCATCGTGGTCGCAGCCGGCGGCCGAGTCACCGGCTACGACGGCTCCCCCGCGCTCACCGCCGGCAGCGCGGTCACCTCCAACGGGCTGCTCCACGACGCGGTGCTGGGCCTGATCGCGGGCTGACTCGGGCTCTCTCTGGACGTCGGGCTACGTCCAGCTGCTCCGCTGCGATCCGGGCGATTCGGCTGTCTCCCGGCGACTCGGCTGCCTCGCGCACCCGCTCAGCCCGCCAGCACCTCGGCGATGCCGCGGGCGCCGATCGCCGCGTTCTGCTCGTCCTGGGCGGAATGGGCCAGGAACATCACCGCCAGGTAGGCAGCCCACGCCCGGCCGCGTGCCCAGGCGTCGTCGGTCACACTGAGCTCCTCCCGGAGCGTGGCCCGGGCCGCCGGGCCGAGCACCAGCCACGCGCAGGTCAGGTCGCCGGCCGGGTCGCCCGCACACAGGTCGCCGAAGTCGATGACCCCGCTGATCCCGCGCCCGTCGATACCGAGCCCGCGCCTCTCGATACCGAGCCCGCGCCTCTCGATACCGAGCCCGCGCCTCTCGGTACCGAGCCCACGCCGGTCGGTCAGCACGTTGAGGCCGTGCAGATCGCCGTGCAGCCAGCACGCGGGTGCGGCGTGATCCGGCGCGGCCAGGCCGACCTCCCAGACCCGGAGCAGCGCCGCGCGGTCGGCCTGCGCCACCGCGACGATCCGGGTGCGCAGAGCCTCGTCGCGGTGGCGCAGCGGCACTCCGCGGAACTCGTTCGTCGGCGCTCCCGGCGGCGTCGGCACCCGCAGCGCGCGCAGGAGCCCCGCCAGCTGGGTGGCCGCCCGCTGGCCCACGGGCCCGTCGGGCAGGCCGGGGCCGACCGGTCGCCCCGGGACGAACCGGCAGATGGCCCACGGCGCCGGGAACCGATCGTCGGGCTCCCCGGCCCGGACGGGGGCCGGGATCGGCAGCGGCAGGTCGGGCAGGCGTGGCAGCCAGGCCAGCTCCCGGGTCAGCGCCTGCACGCCCAGCGCGCGGCGCGGCAGGCGCACGACCAGGTCCGGGCCCAGCCGATGCACGACGGTGTCCCAACCCGAGCCCAGGCGCCGCACCGGCAAGTGCGCGAGATCCGGGTGCTGGGCGGCCACCAGCCGACGCGCCACCCCGGCATCCGCCGGCCATTCGGCAGCGGGGATCGGGGATGCACCGGGCATTGCCAGAGGCTAGTCCGACCCGATCGTGACAGGACCGTGACGCGACTCGGGCCCGCCGACCCTGGCAGTCCCCGATCGGTTTCCACTACGGTGTGCGGACCGTCGAACCGACCAGGAGGTGGGAGATGACCATCAAGCGAGTGCTGGAGAACAAGGGGTCCGAGGTGGCCACGATCGCACCCGACGCACCCTTGGGCGAGCTGATCGACCGGCTGGCCGAGCTGCGGATCGGCGCGTTGGTGGTCTCCTCGGACGGCGAGACGATCGAGGGCATCGTCTCCGAGCGCGACATCGTGCGCGCCCTGCGGACCGGGGCGCTGGACGCCCTGCGCGAGTCCCGTCTGATCCACTTGGAGCGCGTCCACGTGCGCGACATCATGACCGCGGAGGTCACGACCGCGGAGCCCGGCACCCCCATCGACGAGGTCATGGCCATCATGACCGCCAGCCGCATCCGGCACATCCCGGTGGTCGTGGAGGAGCGGATCGTCGGCATCGTGAGCATCGGCGACATCGTCAAGGCCCGGATCGACCACCTGGAGTGGGAGCGCTCGAACCTGGTCGACTACCTCACCACGGGTCGCTGACCTCGGGCGCCCGCCCCTCGGGCAAAGCCGATGGACCCCACCCCCGCAGAACCTGGCGCCACCCCGCCCGACCGCACCCCGGCCGACCCCACCCCGGCCGAACCCACCCCGGCCGACCCCACCCCGCCCGACCGCACCCCGGCCGACGCCGCCGCGGCCGACGCCACCGCGGCAGCCGTTCCCGAGGGCATGGCTCGCGCCCTGACCGCGATCACCGCCACCGGCATCCCCGTCTGGATCACCCGGCACGGACCGGTGGGGTCTCTGGAGGAGGCCGCGCAGGCCCGTGGGCTCACCGCGGAGCAGGTGCTCAAGTCGCTGGTGGTGCGGCGCGGCGTCGAGGACTACCTGTTCGTGCTCGTCCCGGGCCGGCGCGCGATCAGCTGGCCGAAGCTGCGCGCACACCTGGGCGTGAGCCGACTGTCGATGCCACCGGCGCTGGAGGCCTTCGCGGTCACCGGCTACCCGCGCGGGACGATCACCCCCTTCGGCGCCTCGACCCCCTGGCCGGTGCTGGCCGATGCGGCGATCCCGGCCGGTCCGGTGTCGATCGGCGGCGGCGCCCCGGGCTGCGCGTTCACGGTCGACCGCGACGACCTGATCGGCGCGCTGGCCGCCGAGGTCGCGGACGTCACCGACCCCCAGTGACCCGGCGGCACTCGCGCATGCGTGCCACGATGCCCGCGACGAGAGGGGCCAGGCCGTGGACCAGCGCAGGCGCAACAGCATCCAGGAGCTCATCAAGCCGCTGCGGGTGAAGCCGGGGAGCAAGGTGCGGCTCCCGGGCGACTTCGATCCTGGCTGGTCGCGCCCGGACCTGAGCAAGGACGAGGGGCCTGAGCTGCTCGCCGCCGGCATCGAGCACCTGGCCGAGCTGCAGGACCGGCTGTACTCGCAAGACACCTACGGAGTGCTGTTCGTGCTGCAGGCGATGGACGCCGCCGGCAAGGACGGCATGATCAAGCACGTCATGAGCGGTCTGAACCCGCAGGGGGTCAGCGTCACCTCGTTCAAGTCGCCCACCCATCAGGAGCTGGACCACACCTACCTGTGGCGGGTCCAGAAGGAGGTGCCGGCCCGCGGGATGATCGGCATCTTCAACCGCTCGCACTACGAGGACGTGCTCGTCGTGCGCGTCCACCCCGAGTACCTGGCCGGGGGCCAGCTGCCGCCCGAGGCGCTCAAAGGCGACATCTGGAAGCGCCGCTACCGCGAGATCAACGACTTCGAGCGGCACCTGGACGACAACGGCATTCGCGTGGTCAAGGTGTTCCTCAACGTGTCCAAGGCCGAGCAGCGCCAGCGATTCCTGGACCGGATCGAGGACCCCTCCAAGAACTGGAAGTTCTCCGAGGCCGACGTCACCGAGCGCGGACACTGGGACGCCTACCAGGACGCCTTCGCCGAGATGCTCAGCGCGACCTCGACCGTGCATGCGCCCTGGTACGTGGTCCCCGCGGACAAGAAGTGGTTCGCCCGACTGTGCGGGGCGGCGATCCTGACCCACACGCTGCTGGAGATCGATCCGAAGTACCCCGAGCTGCCCCCGAAGAAGCTGGCCCGGCTAGCCGCGGCCAAGGAGCAGCTACTGGCGGAGTGACGCCCAGGCACTGGCGGAGTGACGCCCAGACGCAGCGCCCCGCGGCGCAGATGCCCAGAGCACAGCACCCCTACTCCTCGATGAGCTCCCGGAAGTTGTCGGCGGTGACCGGCCAGGACTGGGCTCGCCCGTCGGGCAGCGAGACCGGGATCGGGTACCCGGACGCGTCATTGATGACGATCCGCGACAGGCCCACCTCGTCCAGACTGAGCACGACCTGGCCGATGAGCACGAGCTGGTCGGCGGCCGCGAGCTCGACGAACGCGTCGTTGCGCACCAGCACCACCTCGCCGGACGGGCTCACCGAGGTCACGACCAGCAGTGGGGCACCGGTGACCGGATCAAGCAGGAGGCTGCGCAGCTCGTCGCGCATGGACTCCGGCGGGCCGGCCGCCAGGGCGTCCATCACCCCGTTGGCCGAGCGGTCCGGGATCGACTCGGCGACCGCGACGAGCTCGTGGCCGGACACGAAGTAGACCGTCGTCTGCCGCTCGCGCGGCGGCGCCACCTGGGCGGTCTGCGACGGCGCCGGCGCGGCCTCCTTGGGCAGCGGCTGCGCCTCGTCCTGCATCGGCACCGTGCACCCGGCCAGCAGCAGGCCAGCCAGGGCGGTGCCCACGAGCAGCCGCAGGTGGGCGGCGAGTCGGCGGCGGCGTGCGGTGCTGCTCATGCCGAGCACCCGCTCATCCAGACCACCCGCTCATCCAGACCACCCGCCCGGAAGACCACCCGCCC
>CAYQMN010000011.1:10981-18643 GCA_964418695.1 uncultured Bifidobacteriaceae bacterium
AGACCACCCGCTCATCCAGACCACCCGCCCGGAAGACCACCCGCCCGGAAGACCACCCGCCCGGAAGACCACCCGCCCGGAAGACATTCAGACCACCCGCCCCGGAAGATCCACGGTGAACCTGGCGCCGCCCATCGGGGAGACGCCGACGTCGATGGTGGCGCCGATCGCGTCGGCCTGGTCCTGCACGATCGCCAGGCCGAGCCCGGCCCCCTCCGTGCGCGCCTCCTCGGCCCGCCCCCCGCGGGCGAACGGCTCGAACAGCCGCTCCACCTCGGTCGGCTCGACGCCCGGACCGGCGTCGTCCACGTGGACCAGGACGCGGTGAGCGCGGGCGTCGATCACCACCTGCCGCAGGCCGCCGCCATGCCGGCCGGCGTTCTCCACGAGGTTGCCGATGACTCGCTCGACCCGGCGCGCGTCGGTCACCACCGTGGCTGCGTCGCCGACCACCATCCGCGGGTCCAGCCCGCGCGAGGTCAGCAGCTGCTCGATCAAGGCGCGGATGTCGGTGGCATCGCGCTGGACCGGCGCCGCGGCGGTGACGCTGGAGATCTCCAGCAGGTCCAGCAGGATCCTCGTCAGCCGCCGGGACTGACCCGCCAGGCTGGTGACCAGGCGTGCCTCCCGGGCGCCGAACGCGTCGCGGTGCTCCTCGAGCAGCTCGGCGGTGGCGACCACAGTGGTCAGCGGCGAGCGCAGCTCGTGGCTGACGTTGGCCACGAACCGGCGCTCGCGGTCGATGCGGGAGGCGACGGCGGCGGCCATCTCGTTGAACGAGTGCGAGATCGGGTCGAGATCGGGGTCGCCGGTGTCGGGCAGCCGCACGGACAGGTCACCCTCGGCCAGCCGGCGTGCGCCCAGGCCCAGGCGCTGCACCGGGCGCAGCAGCCGACCACCCAGGGACCGGCCGATGATCCCGCCGGCGACGAACGCCGCCAACGTCAGCACGATCAGGCTCACGCGCGCGTCGTCCAGGATGTCGTTGAGGTCGCGCAGGGAGAACAGCTCGTAGTACGTCCCGGAAGGGGTGGCCACGCCCACGCCGTAGTACTGCTGGTCGGCCACGGCGAACCGCTGCTGCCCGCCGCCGCTGGATTCGGTCAGCTGGATGAGCGACAGCGGGATGTCCGAGGGCTGGACGATGCCCGAGGTCCGGGTGAACCACTCGTCGTCGGCACGCAGATACGCCTGCGATGACCCCACGACCGGCAGCGCGCCGAGCGCGGTTCCCGGCTCGGCTCCGCCGGCGATCGCCACGTCGACCGAACGGGCGTCGATCAGGGCGCGGGCCATGCTCGAGGACTCGCGCTGGTTGGTCAGGTAGGCCCGGCTGGCCAGGTAGATGCCCGACGAGACCAGCACCGCCACCAGCATCGACAGCAGTGCGAAGACCAGCGTCACCCGCGAGCGCAGGCCCAGCCGCACGGTCAGGCCTTCAGCCGGTAGCCGAAGCCGCGCACCGTGAGCAGGTGCACCGGCTCGGCAGGATCGCTCTCCATCTTGGCGCGCAGTCGGTAGACGAGGTTGTCGACGACCCGGCCGTCACCCGGGTTGTTGTACCCCCAGACGTTGCGCAGCAGCTCGTCTCGACTGACGACCCGCTCACGCGCGCCGATCAGCTCGGCGAGCAGCTTGTACTCGGTCGGCGAGAGCGGGACCAGCCGCTCCCCCACCTGGACCTCGGCGGTCTCCGGGCGCAGCCGCACCTCGCCGCACTCGAGCAGGTCGTGGTCGGCGGCCACGTCGTTGGCGCGGCGAATCTGCGCGCGGATGCGGGCCAGCAGCTCCTTGGTGACGAACGGCTTGGTGACGTAGTCGTCGGCGCCGGCTTCGAGGCCGGTCACGACGTCGTGGCTGTCGGCCTGCGCGGTCACGATGATGATCGGCACCCGGCTGGTCGCGCGCACGCTGCGCACCACGTCCAGACCGTGGATGCCCGGCAGGCGCAGGTCGATGAGCACCACGTCGGGGTCCTCGTCGTGACCCAGGATCAGCGCCTGCTCGCCGTTGGGCGCCTCCAGGACTCGGTAGCCGTCGTCCTCCAGGGCATAGCGCAGGACGAGACGGATCTCCGCGTCGTCCTCGACGATCATCACTGTCTTCCCCACGAGGACATTCCAACACGGTTGCCGCGGTGCCGGAACCGGCCGGGCAGGACGCGGCCGGGATTGGGACGCTCCTGCGACCCCGCGCATCGACGGGAAGCGGGCAGGCGGGTCCGCACGCAGATGCTCCGTTCCTCGTCATTTGCTCCACCCGTGGGCGGAGCAAATGACGGCAAACGGAGCAGATCTGGAGCCGACGCGATCTGACGCGTAGCCGACGCGGAGCGGCGGGTCAGGAGACGAGCTGGCGCAGTGCTTCGTCGCCGGGGCGGGCGCGCAGCACGGTCGGGCTGACGCCGGCCTTGCTGGTGATCGCGTGGACCATCCGCGACTGCGAGTTCGTCGCGATCGACACCACCGTGCCCGACGCGCCGGCGCGCGCGGTGCGCCCGGACCGGTGCAGGTACTCCTTGGGGCCGTGCGGCGGGTCGACGTGGACCACCAGGTCGATGTCATCGACGTGCAGGCCGCGGGCGGCCACGTCGGTGGCGACCAGCAGCGAGATGCGCCCGGAGCGGAAGTCCTCCAGCGTACGGGTGCGGGCGCCCTGCTTCATCCCGCCGTGCAGCGCGGCGACGCTGACGCCCTCAGCGTCGAGCTGATCGGCCAGGCGGTCGGCCCCGAGCTGGGTGCGCACGAACGCGACGGTGCGACCGCGACGAGCGGCGATCAAGTTGGTCACCGCGTCCTTGTCGCGCGGGTGGACCAGGACGACGTGGTGCTCCATCGAGGAGACCGTGGCGCTGACCGGGTCGGCGTTGTGCTCGACCGGGTCGTGCAAGTAGGTCCGCACGAGGCGGTCCACGTCGTGGTCCAGCGTGGCCGAGAACAGCAGGTGCTGGGCGTCGGCGGGCAGGCGACCCATGATCGCCTCGATCTCGGGCATGAAGCCCAGATCGGCCATGTGATCGGCCTCGTCGAGCACGACGACCTCGATGCGGGAGAGGTCCACTGCACCGCGCTCGGCCAGGTCCACGAGCCGGCCCGGGGTGGCGACCACGAGGTCGGCCCGCTCCAGACCGCGGATCTGGCGGTCGTAGGAGGAGCCGCCGATGACCAGCTGGACGCGCATGCCCAGGGCGGCGGCCAGCGGCTTGCTCACGTCGACCACCTGCATCGCGAGCTCGCGAGTGGGGGCCAGGACCAGGGCACGGGGGGTGCGCGTCCGGTCGCGGGGGCCGGCCAGGCGAGTGAGCAGCGGCAGCGTGAAGGACAGAGTCTTGCCCGAGCCGGTGCGGCCCCGGCCCAGCACGTCGCGACCGTTGAGCGCGGCCGGGATCGTCAGGTCCTGGATCGGCGTGGGGTCCACGATCTCCTGCTGGGCCAGCACAGCGGCCAGGCGCGGGGCCACGCCCAGGTCGACGAAGGCGTTCGGGCCGGTCAGCTCGGGGACGAAGGGCGCCGGACGCGAGGACGCGCGGTCGCGGTCGCGGTCGCGCCGGGGGCGGTCGTTGCGGGGGCGGTCGTCGCGGGGGCGGTCGTCGCGGGGGCGGTCCGAGCGGTCCTCCCACCGGGGCCGGTCCGAGCGGTCCTCCCACCGGGGCCGGTCCGAGCGGTCCTCCCACCGGGGCCGGTCGTCGCGGGTGTGGTCGGGATGCTCCGCTCCGCGCGGACGGTCCGAGCCGGTGCTCTCCGGGCGGTCCTTCCAACGGGGCTTGCGGGCGTCGCGCTGCGGACCGCGGTCCTGCGTGCGGTCGGAACGGTCCTCCCAGCGGGGGCGGTCCGAGCGGGGGCGGCCCGAGCCAGGGCGGTCCGAGCGGGGGCGGTCCGATCCAGGACGGTCGGCGCGGGCTCCGTCATTGCGATCCTCCCAACGCGGCCGATCGTCCCGCGGCCGATCGTCCCGCGGGCGGTCACTGCGAGGCCGGTCGTTGCGGTCCTCCCAGCGAGGCTTGCGGTCCTCACGCGGACGGTCGTCACGCGGACGGTCGTCGCCGGGACGGTCGTTGCGGGGACGGTCGCTGCGCGGACGGTCGCTGCGGGGACGGTCGCTGCGCGGACGATCGTTGCGGTCCTCCCAGCGGGGGCGATCGCTACGGGGGCTGTCCTGGCGGTCCTTCCAACGGGGCTTGCGCTCGTCGCGCTGGGGACCGCGCTCGTCACGCGAGCGGGGATGGGCAGAGCGGGGATGGGCAGAGCGGGGGTGGGGTGCGCGCTTCTCGGTGCGCGGACTCCAGTCCCGGGGCGGGCGTGCGGGCATGATCGTTCCTTCGGCAGGCGTGGCGTCTTCAACGCGTCTGCCAGGCTCAACACTGAACTGCTGCTGCTGAGGGTGGATCTGGGAGGGAACGTTGCTCAACGGGCCCGGCGAGCGCCGGACCCGTCAATTCTACCGGGTGCGCCCTCCGCACGCCAGGTCGGTCATTCGTGACACGCGGCACGTCCGATCCCGCGGCTAGGCTGGCCGGCCGTGCTGCTCGAACCCCACCACGACGGCTCGGCGCTGCACGTCTGCACCGATTCGCCCGACCTGGGCGATTGGGTGCGGGTGCGGGTCCGCGTGCCGCACGACTGCGGCGTCACCCGGGTGCACGTGCGCAGCATCCACGACGCCGAGCCGTCCTTCGCCCCGCTGACGGTGGACTCCCGGGACGAGCACGAGACCTGGTGGTCCGGGTCGATCGTCGCCCGCAACCCGATCACCAGCTACCGGTTCCTGCTCGACGGGCCCGGCGGATACGGCTGGCTCAACGCGACCGGATGGCATCGCGGCCACGACCTCGGCGACGTGGGCGACTTCCTGCTCAGCGCGCACCCGCCGCCACCGGACTGGGTCCGCGACGCCTCGGTCCTGCAGATCTTCCCGGACCGGTTCGCCCGATCGGCGGCGGCCCAGAGCCGGGCGACGCCGGACTGGGCCGAGCGCAGCGCCTGGGCCGAGCCCGTCGGCAGGCGGCGCGGCACCTACGGGGCCCAGCTCTACGGCGGCGACCTGGACGGGATCGTCGAGCACCTCGACCATGTCGAACGGCTCGGCGTCGACGTGCTCTACCTGACCCCGGTGTTCCCGGCCGGCTCCACCCATCGCTACGACGCACAGAGCTTCGACCAGGTCGATCCGCTGCTCGGCGGGGACGACGCGCTGGTCCGGCTGGTCCAAGCCGCCCACGCCCGGGGCATCCGGGTCATCGGCGACCTGACGACCAACCACACGGGCAGCCGGCACGAGTGGTTCCGGCGGGCGCAGGCCGATCCGCAGGCACCCGAGGCCGCGTACTACAGCTTCCGGTCACATCCGGGCGACTACGAGTGCTGGTCCGGGCATCGGACCCTGCCCAAGCTCGACTGGCGCAGCACCCCGCTGCGGGAGCGGTTCCTACGCGGGCAGGGCAGCGTCGTCGGCAGGTGGCTGCGCCCGCCGGTGGAGCTGGACGGCTGGCGGGTCGACGTGGCCAACATGACCGGACGGATGGGCGCGGTCGACGAGGCGCACTCGGTGGCCCGCGAGATCCGCGCGACCATGGCCGACCTGGCCCCCGATGCGTGGCTGGTCGCCGAGCACTGCTTCACCGCGGCCGCGGACCTCACCGGCGACGGCTGGCACGGCACGATGAACTACGCGACGTTCCTGCGGCCGGTCTGGACCTGGCTGACGGCCCACGAGCCGGATGCGCTGACCCACGGGTCGTTCCTGGGAGTGCCCACCGGATACGGGGTGCCGCGACTCTCCGGGCCGGCGGTGGTCGGCGCTATCCGGGGCGAGGCGGCGCTGATGCCCTGGCGGTCGGCGCTGGCCGGGATGAACGCCCTGGACACTCACGACACGCCACGCTTCCTCACGGTCGTGGGCGGCGACGTGCGCCGGTACGAGGCGGGGCTGGCGCTGCTGTTCACGATGCCCGGGGCGCCGTGCGTGTTCGCCGGCGCCGAGCTGGGCCTCGGTGGGGCCGACGGGGAGCGCAGCCGCCAGCCCCTGCCCTGGGACCGCCCGGAGACGTGGAGCGACGAGATGCTCGGGCTGCACGAGCAGCTGGCCGCGCTGCGCCGCGAGAGCCCGGCGCTGCGCCGCGGGGGCCTGCGGTGGCTCGCGGTGCAGGACGATGTGCTGGTGTTCGAGCGCGAGTCCGCCGACGGGGAGCGGGTTCTGGTGCAGGTGGCCCGGGCCGACCATGAGCCGGTAGCGCTGGCCGACTGGTGGTTCGAGGACGCTCGTCGGCTGTTCGGCAGGGCAGATCCGGTGCGCGACGAGGCCGGGCAGTGGGCGCTGCCGGCAACCGGGCCGGGCGCGCACGTGTGGCGGGTGGGATAGCGACCGGCGCCCTCGCACCCAGGCGACAGGGCTCGACTGGCTCGACCAGCGGTTGGCCACCACCCCGTCCCACGCTGGTCGAGCCTGACCAGAGACCGCACCCCAGCACGCCCGATCCACCCGCATCGGCCGCAGCACGGGACCCGCTCAGGGGCGCAGCAGCACCTTGATCGCTCGGCGCTCGTCCATCGCGGCGTAGCCCGCGGCGGCCTCCTCCAGCGGCAGCTCGAGGTCGAACACCGGCGACGGATCGAGCCGGCCGGCGAGCACGTCGGCGGCCAGCGCGGGCAGGTACGTGCGCACGAACGCCCCGCTCCCCCGCAGCCCCACCGCACGGTCGAACATGTAGCGGACCGCCTTGGGCGTCTCCAGGTGCGGGACGCCGACGAACCCGACCGAGCCGCCCCGACGCGCGGCCTGGATCGCCGTGCCCATCGACTGCTCGGTCCCGACGCACTCCAGGACCTGCGGCGCGCCCCGCCCGTCGGTCAGATCGCGCACCGCGGTGACCGCCTCGCGCCCCCGCTCGGCGACGATCTCGGTGGCCCCGAAGGCGCGGGCGACCGCCTGCCGGGGCGCGTGCCGGCTCAGCGCGATGACCCGCTCCGCGCCGAGCCGCCGGGCGGCCAGCACGGCACACAGCCCGACCGCCCCGTCGCCCACCACCGCGACCGTCGAGCCCGGCCCCACGCCCGCGCACATCGCGGCGTGATGCCCGGTCGCCATCACGTCGGAGAGCGTCAGCAGCGCCGGCACCAGCGCGGGGTCGGGCTCCTGCGCCAGGCCGAACAGGGTCCCGTCCGCGAACGGCACGCGCACGACCTGGCCCTGTCCGCCGTCGCTGCCCGGCTGACCCCAGAAGCCGGCGTTGTCGCACCCGGTCGTCACCCCGTCCTGGCACGCGGGGCAGGTGCCGTCGGACCAGGAGAACGGGGCGATCACGAACTGGCCCACGCGCAGCGAGGTGACCGCGGAGCCGACCGCGCGCACGTGGCCGACGAACTCGTGCCCCGTCCGGCGGCCGGGACCAGCCGCGTCGATCCCGCGATACCCCCAGAGGTCCGACCCGCAGATGCAGGAAGCGGCGACCTCCACGATCGCGTCGGTGGGCTCGATGATCTCGGGATCGGGCACATCGGTGACGACCACGTCACCCGGGCCCCTCAGCACGGCGGCACGCATGGGCGCCAGCGTGCCAGAAGCCCCGGTGTGGCGGGCGGGCGAGCGGCCGTCTGGGTGAGGTCGGTGCCGGAGGAGGTGGGTGCTGGAGGAGGTGGGTGCTGGAGGAGGTGGGTGCTGGAGGAG
>CAYQMN010000011.1:18743-75710 GCA_964418695.1 uncultured Bifidobacteriaceae bacterium
GGAGGAGGTGGGTGCTGGAGGAGGTGGGTGCTGGAGGAGGTGGGTGCTGGAGGAGGTGGGTGGTGCCCGGCGAGGCGTGGGCCTACTTGATGACGGCGACTGTCTGAGTGTTCCAGCTGACGAGCTGGCCGTCGGTGGACCACAGCTCGCGGGTCTCGACCAGGTAGCCCTGGGATGCGCTGACCGAACGGCCTCTGTGCAGCAGCGGGCGCATCCGGCCGTCGGGCTCGCGGGGCAGGCTCGCCGGTTCGGCGATGAGCTCCAGTGCGAAGCCGAGGGTGCCGACCGGGCGGGGCCGGTCCAGTGCGGAGACGACCGCGACCCACCAGGCGTCGGCCATCGCGGTGACCACCGGCGCGCCGAGGTCGGCCAGCGGGCCGCGCGGGCGGATCCACCCCAGAGTCACCACGTCTCGGCGG
The DNA here is from genome assembly GCA_964418695.1 of uncultured Bifidobacteriaceae bacterium. Classification (GTDB taxonomy): domain Bacteria; phylum Actinomycetota; class Actinomycetes; order S36-B12; family CAIYMF01; genus Prado023. Next base: position 19,163 of record CAYQMN010000011.1, read on the forward strand.
CCGGTGAACGGCAGTCCGGAGATGATGCGGAACTCCAGCGCCCGCGCGAACTCCGGCGCCAGCGGCGGTCCGACGTTCAGCGCCGGCACCGCCTCCGGTCCGGCCGCGAGCTCCGGGGGCACGTCGACGGCCAGCCACTGCGGGCCGTCGGGCATGTCCGGGCCGGAGCGGGCGGCGCCCAGGACCACGACGCCGTGGGCGATCACGCTGCCACTCTCGTCGTGGATCCGGGCGGCCAGGGTGTGCGTGCCCGACCCTCGCCGCAGCGACTCGACGCTCACGTGCGCTCGCCCGGCCATCAGTGGGGCGACCAGCTGCGCGCTCATGGTGCGCAGCCGCAGCTCGGGCCGCGGGTCCACCTGCTGGACCGCGCTGACCATGGCCCCGGTGGGCACCCCACCCCAGGCGCCGCGGCCCTGCTGGAGACCGTCGGGCACGTCCAGCACGAACCGCCCGGGCTCACCGGTCACCGGCGTCGGGCGCAGCAGAGCGGAGAGATCGACGGTGGCGAAGTCCAGCTCCGCCGGATCGGTCGCCGGATCGGTCGCCGGATCGGTCGTGGGGCGGGTCATCGGGGGGCTCCCGTCGGTTCGGGCTGGGTCAGGTCCAGCGGGATCGCGGCGGCTCGGGTGAGCTCGTCGAGCAGGCCGCTCACGAGCAGCTCGACTGCCGCGGCGCGCGGGACTCCGGAGTCGGTGACCGTCAAGGCCACCTCCTCCAGCGCGCCCAGCCAGCCGCGCACCGCCAGCCTGGTCAGCGGGTCGCGGTGGGGCCACTCCGCAGCGTCCAGCCACAGGTCCACCAGCTGGGAGCGGATCAGGTCGAGCATCTCCAGGACGCGGACGTCCCCGCCAGCGGCGCCGCGCACGAGCGTGACGTAGACCCCGCGGTGCAGGCGCACGAACTTGAGGAAGCCGGCGACCATCGCCCGCAGGCGCACGCCGACCTCGGCGGCCGGGTCGCCCGGCGCGTCGAGCAGCAGCCGCTCGCCGAGGGTGGCGACCATCGCCGCGAAGTACTCCCCCTTGGAGGGGAAGTAGTGGAAGACCAGGGTCCGCGAGACGCCGGCGGCCGTGGCGACCTCGTCCAGGGCCAGGTCGTGGATCGGCCGGGTGGCCAGCAGGTCCAGGCCGATCGTCAGCAGCTGCGCGCGCCGGTCCTGGGCGGACATGCGCGGTGGCCCCGGGTGCGGGTCCCCCGAGGGGGCAGCCCCGGGGCCACCGACGCGACTCACTTGACGCGACTCACTTGTAGGTGCCGCCGGCCTGCGCCAGGGCGACCACCGACGCCGGCGGGGTGAACCGCTCGCCGTAGGTCGCGGCCAGCTCGTTCGCGCGGGCCACGAAGCCGGCCGCGCCGCCCTCGTACCCGTTCACGAACTGCAGCACGCCACCGGACCACGCCGGGAACCCGATGCCGAAGATCGAGCCGATGTTCGCCTCGGGCACCGAGCGCAGCACGCCCTCGTCGAGGCACTTGATCGACTCGATCACCTCGATGAACAGCATCCGGTCCTGGATGTCCTGGAACGGGATCTCGCGGTTGGTGCCGCCGAACGCGCCGGCCAGCCCGCTCCACAGCCCGAGACGCTTGCCGCCCTCGTACTCGTAGAACCCGGCACCGGCGGCCCGGCCACCGCGGCCGTGCTCGTTGACCATCGTCTCGATCACCGGGTAGCCGGGGTGCGAGGAGAAGTTCTTCCCCTCCGCGGCGGCGGCCTCGCGGGCCTCCTTGGCGATCTTCACGCCCAGCGTGAGGCTGACCTCGTCGGTCAGGGTCAGCGGCCCGACCGGGTATCCGGCCTGGGTCGCGGCCTGCTCCACCGAGTTCGCCGGCACGCCCTCGCCGACCAGCGCGGCACCCTCGGCGACCACGGTCGAGATGACCCGGCTGGTGAAGAACCCGCGGCTGTCGTTGACCACGATCGGCAGCTTGCGGATCTGCAGGGCCACGTCGATCGCCTTGGCCAGCGCCTCGTCGGAGGTCTTCTCGCCCACGACGATCTCCAGCAGCTGCATCTTGTCGACGGGCGAGAAGAAGTGCAGGCCGATGAAGTCCTCGGGCCGGTCCACGCCCTCGGCGAGCCTGGTGATCGGCAGCGAGGAGGTGTTGGACCCGAGCAGCGCGTCGTCGGCCAGCAGCGGCACGACCTCGGCGTACACCGAGTGCTTGAGCTTCGGGTCCTCGAAGACCGCCTCGATGAGCAGGTCGGCGCCCTTGGCGTCGAGCATGTTCTCGGTGGGGGTGATCCGGGCCAGGATCTCGTCGCGCTGCTGGGCGGTCATCTTGCCGCGGGTCACGGCCTTGTCCAGCAGGTTGGCGGAGTAGGCCTTGCCCTTCTCGGCCGAGGCCAGGGTGACGTCCTTGAGCACGACCTCCATGCCGCCGCGGGCGCACACGTAGGCGATGCCCGCGCCCATCATCCCCGCGCCCAGGACCACGACCCGCTTGGCCGTGTACTTGGGCACGCCGGCCGGGCGGTCCCCGCCACGCGTGATGTGGGTGTGGTCGAAGAACACGTTGATGAGGTTCTTGCTGACCTGCCCGATCGCGAGGTTGACGAAGTACTCGGTCTCGATGGACAGCGCGGACTCGAAGTCCACCTGCGCGCCCTCGACGGCCGCGGACATGATCGCCAGCGGCGCGGGCATCGGGGCGCCCTTGATCTGCTTGCGCAGGTTGGCCGGGAACGCGGGCAGGTTCGCCGCGAAGGCCGGGGTGCTCGGCGTGCCGCCGGGGATCCTGTAGCCGCGCTTGTCCCAGGGCTGGACCGCGTCCAGGTTGGTCAGCGCCCAGGTCTTGGCCTTGGTGACCAGCTCCTCGGGGGTCTCGACCAGCTCGTCGACGATCCCGGTCGCCAGGGCGTCCTTGGGCTTGCGCCGCTGGCCCTGCAGGAGGTGGTTCATCAGCGCGGTCTGGATGCCGAACATCCGCACGGAACGCACGACCCCGCCGCCGCCGGGCAGCAGGCCCAGAGTCACCTCGGGGAAGCCGATCTCGGTGCCCTTGGCGTCCAGCAGCACGCGGTGGTGGCAGGCCAGCGCGATCTCCAGGCCGCCGCCGAGCGCGGAGCCGTTGATCGCGGCGACCACCGGGCGGCCGAGGGTCTCCAGGCGACGCAGGGTGTGACGCAGCTCGGTCACCATCGCGGACACCTCGGCGGCGTGCTCGGGGACGGCCTGGCTCAGGTCCTTCAGGTCGCCGCCGGCGAAGAACGACTTCTTCGCCGAGGTGATGACGACGCCGGTGATCTTCTCCTTCTCGGCCTCGAGCCGGTCCACGGTCGCCTTGAAGGACTCGCGGAACAGGGTGTTCATCGTGTTCACCGACTGGGTCGGGTCGTCCATCGTCAGCGTGACGATGCCGGCCTCGTCGAGCTCCCAGGCGATCATGGTGGTCTCAGTCATGAGTCAGGTTCCTCTTCTCGTCCGGGGGTCTCAGAGACGCTCGATGATGGTGGCCACGCCCATGCCGCCGCCGATGCACAGCGTCGCCAGGCCGTAGCGGCCGTTGGTCCGCTCCAGCTCGTCCAGGCAGGTGCCCAGGATCATCGCGCCGGTCGCGCCCAGCGGGTGCCCCATGGCGATCGCGCCGCCGTTGACGTTGACCTTGTCCGGGTCGATGTGCAGGTCGCGCATCCACTTCAGGACGACCGCGGCGAACGCCTCGTTGAGCTCGAAGACGTCGATGTCCTCGATGCTCAGCCCGGCGGTGCGCAGCACCTTCTCGGTGGCCGGCGTGGGGCCGGTGAGCATGATGGTCGGCTCCGAGCCGGTGACCGCGGAGGCGACGATCCGGGCGCGCGGGGTGAGCCCGGCGTTGGTGCCGGCCCGCTCGTTGCCGATGAGCACCAGCGCGGCGCCGTCGACGATGCCCGAGGAGTTGCCCGGGGTGTGCACGTGGTTGATCGACTCGACCCAGTGGTACTTCTGCAGCGCCACCGCGTCGAAGCCGCCCAGCTCGCCCATGCCCACGAAGGAGGGGTTGAGCTTGCCCAGGTCGGCGGCGGTGGTGCTCGGGCGCATGTGCTCGTCGTGGTCCAGCACGGTGATGCCGTTGCGGTCCTTGACCGGGACGACCGACTTGGCGAAGTAGCCACCGCTCCAAGCCGCCGCGGCGCGCTGCTGCGAGCGGACCGCGTAGGCGTCCACGTCGTCGCGGCTGAAGCCCTCGATCGTGGCGATCAGGTCGGCGCTGATGCCCTGCGGGACGAAGTAGGAGTCGTACGAGGTCTCGGGGTCCATCGCCCAGGCGCCGCCGTCGGAGCCCATCGGGATGCGGCTCATGCACTCCACACCGCCGGCCAGGCCCAGGTCCTCCCAGCCCGAGCGGACCTTGGCCGCGACCATGTTGACCGCCTCCAGGCCCGAGGCGCAGAACCGGTTGATGGTGACGCCGGCACCCGCGGCGTCGGGCAGCGACGAGGCGATCGCGGCGGTGCGCGCGATGTCCGCGCCTTGGTCGCCGACCGGGGTCACGCAGCCCAGGACGATGTCCTCGACCAGGTTCGGGTCCATCTGGCTGTGCCGGTCCAGGACCTCCTCGATCAGGCCGGACACCATGGTCACCGGCTTGACGTTGTGCAGCGAGCCGTTCTTCCCCTTGCCTCGGGGGGTGCGGATCGCCTCGTAGATGTACGCCTCGTTGCTCACGCCTGCATCGTCTCCTCGTCTGCTGTCGTGGTCACCGCTCGCGGAGACGCGCCATGCACGGCGCGATCCCTCTTGTTGAGCAAGTGTCAACAGAGTACTACTGGCCGGTAACTTGGTGTCAAGAACCCCCGCCGACTCCCCAGCCGGAGGGCCGGCGCCCTTTCGGGCAGCCGAGCGAACCCCCCGGCGCGCCCACCGACGCACTGTTGGCCGATCCGGGGATCAACGCGGGACCAGCACCTGTCCGCGCACATGTGACCCGCGTTACATTCGCGTGAGACGAAGGCCCTGCCTTGGCAGGGCCGACGTGGACTGCTGGCACCGCCTGCTCTGCGAGGAATGCGCATGGTCGAGGTCCTGGTCTTCAACATCGGCGACGAGTCGGCGCGGATGAAGGTGGGCAAGTCCTACCTCCTGCTCGGCGTCACCGGATCGGTCGACGAGGCACGCGAGCTGGCCGAGTCGCTTCCCGCGAACGCGGGATCCAAGGTCGTCATCGTCACCAAGGACTCCGTGCTGCGCCGGATTCCGGCCGTCCGGCTCCAGGAGCTCGACGAGCAGGTGGCCGAATGACTCCTCTCCCCCCGACCGGCCGCCTGCCGGCCCCTGCCCGGACCGGCCCCACGACCCGATCCCACGCCCACCTAACCCCCGAAGGAGACCGCGGTGTCCAGAGCAGTTGAGGAGCTATCCCAGATCCCGTTCGCCCACCTCATCGGCTCTCCGATGAAGGCGGCCATCGAGGCTCAGGCGCTGGCCGCGCAGAGCACCGTGGAGTTCATCCAGAAGGTCGGCTTCAAGCAGCCCTCCGCGGGTGGGGCGGACATGCTGTTCACCAATCCGCAGGGGGACGCCGACGCCGGCGAGGTGCGCAGCGTCACCCTGTCCTACGACAAGGTCGACGAGAACGGGACGAAGTCGGCGTTCTCGCTGACCGTCCCGCTGCTGGTCATCGTGCCGATCCCCTACCTGCGGATCGACGAGATGACGATCGACTTCAAGGCGAAGCTGACCGACAGCATCGTGCGCAACACCAACACCAGCTTCTCGCTGGACACCTCCGTGGGCGGCAGCTACAGCGCGTTCTGGTCGCCGGTGAAGCTCGACTTCCGCGTCAACGCGGCGTTCAAGACCTCGACCTCCACCCAGGCCAGCAGCACACGTGACTACTCGATGGAGATCCACGTGCGGGCGGTCCAGGACAAGATGCCCGAGGGCCTCGGCCGGATCATCGACATCCTCGAGAGCTCGATCTCCGAGACCAAGGCGTCCTGACGAGCCGATGACCAAGCTGAGCAACGTCGTCGGCGGTCTGCTCCGAGACCTCGCGCAGAGCCACGCGATCTCCGACGCGTCGACCGTCGAGATCCTGGACGCCTACGGCCGCGACGACGCGCTGTCCCAGCTGCCCGTGCCGCGCATGTCCATCCGGCAGGCGGAGATCCGGCTGCGGTTCGCGGTCGCCGAGATCCAGGACGAGCCGGCCGAGCTGGGCGCCGAGGAGGTCCGGGACCTGTGGACGGCAGCGCTTCAGGATCGCGTGCTGCCCGCCGCCCTGCTCGAAGTCGGCCGCCTGGACAACAAGCGGGTGAGCGCCGCCCTGCACAAGGCGGTCGCGCAGGGCGGGCTGACCGCGGAGCTGGACCCCGCGCTGCTGTTGCGCGAGGACGGGGAGGCGCGGGTCATCAAGCTCTCCCACGCCTTCCTGGACAAGCAGATCCAGACGGTGGCGCCCAGCTACCGGGCCAGCCTCGAGGGACTCGACGTCTCCGGCGCCCTGATCCGCGCGCTGCGCGACGAGGTCCCGCAGCTGATCGACGCGGTCCGCCAGCTCGACGCCTCCCGCCGCGCGGCCGCCGCCAACCTCAGCGTCGCCATCACCACCGAATCGCTGGCCAGCGTGCCGGAGGCCCAGATCAGTGAGCTGGTCCTCACGGTGAGCATGGACGAGGTGCAGCGCGGCTCGTCTCCGGCTCTCGGATCGGGGGGCTGAGATGGCTCTGGTGATCGACCCGCTGACCTCGGTGACGCTCGGACAGGCCGTCGGCAACATCATGTCGGCCCTGGTCGACGCGCAGGCCGAGGCGGCGCGCACGACGGTCGAGTTCATCGACCAGGTCGGGTTCCTGCCGCCCACCGCACCGGGCGCCGCGCCCGCCCTGCGGACCGTCGAGTTCGTCTATCGCAAGCTCGACGAGAACAGCCAGGAGGCCGCCTTCCAGGTCAGCCTCCCCCTGCTGGGCATGGTGGACATCCCGCTGATCGCCATTCGCCGCGCCACCATCGACCTCGAGTTCGAGATGACCAGCGTCGAGGCGGCCCCTCAGCAGTCCGGATCGAAGCCGATCCTGCCCGGGCTGCGCCGGCAGGTGTTCAAGGGGCGGGTGCTCAGCGGTCGGCGCACGACCGACGAGCGGGCCAGCATCAAGATCTCGGTCGAGCTGGAGAAGGCCGACCTGCCCCCGGGTCTCGCCCGGTCCTTGGACATCCTCGAAGTGGCGGCCAAGGAGCGGATCGCGCCGGAGATCAAGGCCCCGAAGTGACCGGCTCCGCCCAGCTGGAGGCGAACATCGTCGACACCGTCGCCACCGTGGAGAAGGTGCTGGCCCAGTTCGAGAAGTCGCTGGTCGACGCCGGGTTCGCCGACGGGGCGCAGACCTACGTGCGGCTGGCCGACACGGTGATCGGGCAGCGGCTCTGGGCCGAGTCCAGCGGGATGGCCGCCGAGGCCCGGTTCGAGGCGGTCGCCGGTCACGCCCGCGCGATCCACGCGATGCTCACGCCGTACGTGGACGCGTTCCGCCGGCTCGGCGCCATCGGGGCGGCTTCCCTGCTGGACGACGGCGGCGCGGGCGACGGTGGGGCGGGTGGCGGGGCCGCAGGGGCCGGGGCCACGGACTCACCTGTCGACCCGGTCGGCGCCGCCGTGCTCGCCGAGCTGGACCGAGCCGGACGGCCGCTGTCGGCGACCGCGCTGCGGGCCGCGCTCGGCATCGACAAGCGCGCTCTGGCCACGGCCCTGGACCAGCTCGCAGCCACTGGTCACGTGCAGCGCACGGAGAGCTCGGGGCGGGTCATCGTGGCGCGCAGGATCTGACATGAGCGACAAGGCGGGCATCCTGTGTCTGGGCACCAGACCCGACGCCAGCACGTTCGAGAAGGGCTGCGCGGGGCTGGGCTTCGACGTGCCCCTGCCGATCAAGAAGCCGGCCCCGACGATGGACGAGCTCAAGCGCTTCTTCGCCGCCAGCTACGACTGGGTGTTCTTCGCCGGCCATTTCGGCTCCGGCCGGCTCTGCAACGAGCAGGACACCGTCGGCATCCGGTTCGCCGCCGAGACCATCACCCTCGAAGCCGGTGGCGCCACCGCGACCCTGCGCCGGGGGACCGCGGAGCTCCAGGTCGCACCGCGCCTGGTGGTCTGGGGTGGCTGCAGCACACTGGGCAGCAGGGGGACCGTCGGCGCGCTGCACTCCCTGTTCGGCACTCACACCATGCTGGGCTTCAAGGGACTGACCGGGTGGCGGGTCGTGAACGCGCTGCTCGGCGAGGAGTTCATGAAGGGCAAGCCGAGCTTCTTCACCAAGGCGAGCGCGACGTCGAGCTCGGCCGAGCTGACGTCGGCGTGGATGGACACCGCCAAGGCCGGCTACGGCGGGGGCGACCTGGAGGACCGGTTCGCGGCGGTCGACGACACCGGGCAGCGCTGGGTGCTCCGGGACAAGAAGGTCGCCCGCGACGCGAAGCTGTACTGACCGCGGTCTCTGAGCTGCGCTGACCGCCGGCTCGGCGACCCCCGCTCGGCTCCCTCCGCGGGCCGAGGGCGGAAGGTTTGGTGCATGGCCTCGGCGCATGTTTGGCTGGAGTCTGCAGCGGGTATGGACTGTCGAATCGTCGGCACCGCCCGAAGGAGGCCGCGTTGACCCTGTTCCTCATCATCGGAGCAGTGGGGATCGCCGTGATCCTGCTCTCGCTGATCGTGGGCGACCTGTTCGACACCGGGCTGGGCGACTACGTCGGCACCGAGGTCATCGGGGCGTTCCTCGGCGCGTTCGGCTTCGTCGGCGCCCTGGCGCTCGGGCTGACCGGCCAGGTGGCGGCCGGACTGGTCGCCGGGCTGGCGGCCGGGGTGCTGCTGGGCGCCGGGGCCGGCTGGGCCTCCCGGCGGCTGCGCGGGCCCGACCACTCCAACGCGATGCGCACCAGCGACCTGCTGGAGTGCCGCGGCCAGGTGCTCGCCGCGATCCCGGCCGACGGCTTCGGCGTGGTGTCGCTGAGCGTCGGCGGGCATCCGACCCGGGTCAACGCCAGATCGCCGACCCCGCTGGCGCAGGGCACCGACGTCGTGGTGGTCGAGGTGCTCTCCCCGACCGCGGTCCGCGTGGTGCCCCTGTTCGACACCGAGCGGTCAGGCCTGCCGTGACCCGCCCGACCTCTCACCCGCTTCCCCCGAAGACCAGGAGATCCTGACCATGGAGTTCCCCCTGCTGGCCGCGGCGATCGCCGGACTCGTCGTCCTGCTGCTGCTCACCGTGCTGCTCATCCTGACCCGGTACAAGGTCGCCGGCCCGAACGAGGCGTTCATCATCACCGGGCGCAAGGGCCACGAGATCCGCAACCCGCAGACCGGCCGGATCTCCACGGACATGTCCGGCCAGAAGGTCGTCATGGGCGGGGGCGTGTTCGTGGTCCCGTTCGTGCAGAAGAAGGCGACGCTGGACCTGTCGTCGCGGCGCATCCCGGTGCAGATCCGCGGCGCGGTCTCCGGCCAGGGCATCAAGCTGAACCTGGACGCGGTGGCGATCGTGAAGGTCGGCGGCACCGAGGACTCGATCCGCGCCGCGGCCCAGCGGTTCCTGAGCCAGCAGGGCGAGATCGAGACGTTCACCCAGGAGGTGCTGGCCGGCGCGCTGCGCTCCATCGTCGGGTCGCTGTCGGTCGAGCAGATCATCCGCGACCGTGCGGCGTTCGCCCAGCGCGTGGCCGACGAGTCCGAGGTGTCGCTGACCGGTCAGGGCCTGGTGCTGGACGCGTTCCAGATCCAGGACATCACCGACGACGGCTCGTACCTGGCCGACCTCGGTCGCCCGGAGGCGGCGAAGGTGGGCCAGCTCGCGGCGATCGCCGAGGCGAACGCGCGGCAGGCCGCCGAGCAGGCCCGCATCGTCTCCGAGCAGGAGATCGCGATCTCGCAGCGCCAGTACGTCATCAAGCAGGCCGAGATCAAGGCCGAGACCGACGCCGCGCTGGCCCAGGCCGCCGCGTCCGGCCCACTGGCCCAGGCCGACCGCGACCAGGCGATCCTGACCGAGCAGGAGAAGGTCGCCGTGCGCCAGGCCGCGCTCAAGGAGCGCCAGCTGGACACCGAGGTCCGCAAGCCCGCCGACGCTAACCGCTACCGGGTCGAGACCGAGGCGCAGGGCCGGCGCAACTCCGCGATCCTGGAGGCCGAGGCGCGCAAGGTCGCGGCCATCGCCGCGGCCGAGGCCGACGCCGAGAAGGCCCGGCTGACCGGCGAGGGCGAGAAGTCGCGCCGGTCGGCGCTGGCCGAGGCCGAGGCGATCGAGGGCGCCAAGCGCGGCGAGGCGGAGAAGGCCCGCCGCGTCGCCGAGGCCGACGCCACCCGCGCCGAGGGCGAGGCGACCGCCGCGGCGACCCTGGCCACCGGCCAGGCCGAGGCCCAGGCGATGGAGCAGCGCGCCGACGCGTACGCCCGCTACAACGAGGCGGCTGTGCTGCAGATGCTGGTCGAGACGCTGCCCAAGGTGGCCGCCGAGCTGGCCCGGCCGATGTCGTCCATCGACAAGCTCACGGTCATCTCGACCGACGGCGCCGGCGCCCTGCCCAAGCAGGTGACCAACAACCTGGTGCAGACCATGGAGATGCTGAAGTCCACCACGGGCCTGGACCTGGAGTCACTGGTCGCCAAGTACGCCGGCGCCCCGGCCTCCCCGGCACCGGGGGCGCCGGTCGCCGGCCAGCCCGACCAGATCGCCCTGCCGTGAACGGACTCGTCCGAATCCGACACTGAGGCGTCCGAATCCGACACCTGTGTCGCATTCGGACGCGTCTCTTGGGCTCGCGGGTTACGGGCCGTCCGGGGTCGGTAGCCGGTTGCGGGACTTCGTGGCCTCGGTGACGGTGCCGGTCAGGTCGTCGGTGAGCTTGCGCTTGCGCTTGCCCAGCGTGTTGTCGCGGTTCGGTGGCGGCGGTGGCGGCGGTGGCGGCGGTGGCAGGAGCTCCACCGGCGGCTTCTCGTAGTAGAACTTCTCCCAGGCTGCGGCGTTCGCGCGATTGGCCACCAGCGCATTCCCGCCACCGCGCTCGGCGCACAGGAACAGCCGGTGCAGGGACCGCAGCGAGATCTGATCGGTGGGCCACCACACCTCGGTCCAGATGCTCCCCTCGCCACGCTCGCCCAGCCCAGCTCTGCCGTCGTAGGCATTGAGGAACGCCCCGGAGGCGACGAGCTGGAGGGTCACGCGGTTCTCGCCGAGCTCGGTGCGCCGGAAGATCGTGGGGTCGCCGGGGCCGGCGCCCTGGACGTTCAGGATGGGGTGCGGGAAGAAGCTCACTTGCACGTAGAACCCGCCGATGGTCAAGCAGACGTACTCCATCGCGAACCTCCTGCCTCGACCGGGCCCGGCCGGCACGGCCACGGTAGGCCTGGGAGGCCCTCCTGCGACACCCCCTGAGGCATCCGCTGTGCCGGGCCGGCCCAAGTGCACCGGCCCGAGCGCACCGGCCCGAGCGCACCGGCACGAGTTCACCTGGGGGTCGAGATGCCTGCGCCGATAGCCTGGGGGGACCTGCTCGGAAGGACGGACACGGGAGGACGGACATGGGTCTGAGCGTGATCTCCGACATGGACGGCGTGATCTACCGGGGCAAGGAGCTGATCCCGGGCGCCCGGGAGTTCGTGGAGCACATGCGGGAGCACGACATCCCGTTCCTGTTCCTCACCAACAACTCCGAGCAGACCCCGCTGGACCTGGTCCGCAAGCTCGACTCGCTCGGGATCCCGGGGCTCACCGAGGACAACTTCATCACCGCCGCGATCGCGACCGCGGTGTTCCTCGACCAACAGCGGCCGCGCTCCACCGCGTACGTGCTGGGCGGCGGCGGGCTGGCCGCCGAGCTCTACAAGGTCGGGTACTCCATCACCGAGTCGAACCCCGAGTACGTGGTGGTCGGCAAGACCGCGAACTTCAACTTCACGACCATGCGCAAGGCCACCCAGCTGATCGACGCCGGCGCCCGGTTCATCGGCACCAACCCGGACATGATCGACCCGGTCGAGGGCGGCACCGAGCCGGCCGCGGGCGTGATCCTGGCCGCGATCCAGGCCGCCACCGGCAAGGCGCCCTACATCGTCGGCAAGCCCAACTCGCTGATGATGATCTACGCCCGCCAGCTGCTCGGCGCGCACACCAGCGAGTGCGTGATGATCGGCGACCGGATGGACACCGACATCGTCGGCGGCCTGGAGGCCGGGATGAAGACCGCGCTGGTGCTCTCCGGGGTCTCCAGCCGGGAGACGGTCGACCAGTTCCCGTACCGGCCCGACTTCGTCTTCGACAGCGTCGGGACCATCGACTGGGACGCGCTGGCCGCCGCTGTCGCCCACGACCGGGAGCCGCGCTGATGGACCAGCTCCAGCTGCCCGCCCTGCTGCGGATCAAGCCGAACACGCTCTACAAGCTCGGCAAGTACCTGCGGCGCAGCACCTTCCACCGAGTCGTCCTGTACTACGGCGAAGGCATCCAGGAGCTCGTCGGCCAGACCGTCGACATCTCGCTGGACTCCTCGGAGATCCGGGTCGTGCGCACCGAGGTGGTGACCGGCAACGACGTCGAGCAGATCGTGGCCACCGCGTTCTCGCTGCCCTCCAAGTTCGACGCGATCGTCGCGGTCGGCGGCGGGCTGGCCGTGGACGTGGCCAAGTACGCGGGGTTCCTGACCCGCAAGCCGGTGATCGCCGTGCCGACCGCCCTGAGCAACGACGGGTTCTGCTCGCCGGGCGCCAGCCTCAAGGTGGCCGGCCGGCGGGTCAGTGCCCCGGCCGCGATCCCGTTCGGGGTGGTCCTGGACACCGCGGTGATCGCCCGATCCCCGGCCCGGTTCAGCTTCTCCGGCGTCGGCGACCTGCTCAGCAAGTACTCGGCGGTCACCGACTGGAAGCTCTCCTATTGGGACACCGGCGAGGCGGTCAACGACTTCGCGGTGCTCATCGCGCTGCAGAGCGTGGACAACTTCGTCAACTATCCCGAGAAGTCGATCGGCGACCTGGAGTTCATCAAGCTCATGTCCGGGGCGCTGGTCATGAGCGGGATCGCGATGGGCGTCTCCGGGTCCAGCCGCCCGGCGTCGGGCTCCGAGCACCTCATCTCCCACGCCTACGAGAAGGTGGCCAGCCGCCCGAGCATGCACGGGCTGCAGGTGGGCGTGGCCAGCATCGGCACGATGTGGCTGCAGGAGCACCCCCGGCTGGAGGCGGTGCTCGGCGTGCTGGCCGAGACCGGGTTCCTGCGCTTCGTGAAGGAGAACCCGCTGGAGCGCGACGCGTTCCTGGAGGCGATCCGCACCGCGCCTGCGGTCAAGCCGGGCTACCACACGATCCTCTCGGACAAGGACAACGTGGCCCGGCTCGTGGAGTTCGTCGAGCAGTCCCCGATCTGGGACGGCCTGCTGGTCTGAGCGACGCAGGCCTGAGCGACGCAGGCCTGAGCCACTCGCTTGCCTGAGCGACCGGGCCGTCGTCGACCCACCGTCACCCCCCGGCGGGTGGTGACCTCCCGCCTGCGCGCCTCGGCTCAGTGGCCTTCGCCGGGGTGGTGGCGCTTCTCCTGCTCGTGGACGATGTCCTCCAGGCCCGCGCCCTCCTTGCGGTGGTGCCCGGCGAGCTCGGACTCGGTGGGCGTGGGCTTCTTCGGGCCCTTGATGAGACTGGCGATGACGGTGATGGCCAGCACGACGACGATGAACGCCAGCGACGCGTAGGTGCTGATGTGGAAGTCGATCCACTCGCCCGAGTACAGCGCCGTGATGACGAGCTTCACGCCGATGAACCCGAGGACCAGGGCCAGCCCCTGCGTGAGGTAGACCAGCCGGTCGCGCATGCCGTCGAGCACGAAGTAGAGCTGCCGCAGGCCCATGAGGGCGAACGCGTTGGCCATGAAGACGATGTACGGCTCGTAGGTGAGGCCGAAGATCGCCGGGATCGAGTCCAGCGCGAACATGATGTCGGTCATGAAGATCGCGCACATCACGATGAACAGCGGCGTCACCGTGCGGACGCCCTTGAGCACCACCACGAACGCACTGCCGTGGTACTCGGTCGTCGTGGGCACGAGCCGCTCGACGAACTTGAGGATCTTGTTCTCGGTGGGGTCGGCCTCGACGCCGTGACTGGTCACGAGCTTGATCGCGGTCCAGATCAGGAACGCCCCGAAGAAGTAGAACAGCCAGGAGAACGCGGCCAGGGCGGCGCCGGCCACGAGGATGAAGATGAACCGCAGGATCAGGGCGCCGATGACGCCGAGCTGCAGCACCTTCATCTGGTGGATCGGCGGCACCGCGAAGCTGCTCATGATGACCAGGAACACGAACACGTTGTCGACCGACAGCGACAGCTCGGTGATGTAGCCGGCGTAGTACGCGACGGTGTGCTCGACCGCCTCCCCGTGCGTCAGCTCGGGCTGCGCGCTGGCCCAGGCGTAGAAGATCAGACCGAAGACGACCGCGAACGAGACGAACACGCCGATGGCGATCGACGCCTCGCGCATCCCCACCGCGTGCGGGTTGCGTGCCGTGCGGATGAAGTCGACCACGTACATGACGACGATCAGCAGGATCGAGATCCCCCAGACCGCCGCAGTGAGCGGCAGTGGCGTGAGGGCGGGCGGGGAGTCCGAGGCCGCCGTGACCAGCGGCGCGGAGGCGGGGGCCAGCACAGGCGCGGCAGCGGAGGCCAGCACACCGACAGTCGCGAACATGGCCAACTCCTACAAGGTCTGATCTGACGTGTCGCCGAACTGGCCTGAGCCCGAGCCGCCCCCGCGGGCCTGGGGTCTCCACGACCGCGCTGAGCCTATCCGAGCAGGCCGCGGCGTGCGGGGCGTCGCGCGGCGGCGGGGCCACCGGGCGAGCGGCGGGGGGCCGCTACCTCCGCGGGCCTTCCGCCGACCTGCCGCCCGGTGGGTTGGCGGGCTTCGGCAGGCGGATGACCGCAGTGCCCGCACCCAGGTCGATGCTGCTGCGCGGCGGGGCGCCGTCGTCGTCCTCCTCGGCCATGAGGGCCTGCGCGTCGCGCTCCTCGATCTCGTAGCGCTTGGACGGGTAGAGCGCCTCCTGCAGCAGGTCGAACCCGGTGGCGGCCATCGCGGTGCCGCGGTGCCGGGAGCGCCAGCCGTCGCCAGCCCCCGCGCCCGCCGACGAGCCAGCCCCCGCCTGCGCCGCCCGGCGCCGGGCGCGACGCGCGGAGACGACCTCGAACGCGCCCAGGACGGTCAGGAGCAGCACGAGGCCCGGCAGCGTCATGCCGACCAGCCACTCCATGTCCGCTCCCCGAGCTCGCGCCGGCGACGGGTGCCGCCTCGATCCAGGGTACGCGCGGATCAGCCCTCCATCGCCCCCGCGAACTGGGACTGGTAGAGCCGGGCGTACGCCCCGTCCGCGGCCATGAGCTGGTCGTGGCTGCCCTGCTCGACGATCGCCCCGTCCTCCATCACCAGGATCGTGTCGGCGTCGCGGATGGTGCTCAGCCGGTGGGCGATCACGAAGGCGGTGCGACCCTGGCGCAGGCGGGCCATCGCCTGCTGGACCAGGACCTCGGTGCGGGTGTCGACCGAGGAGGTGGCCTCGTCCAGGATGAGGATCGCCGGGTCGGACAGGAACGCCCGCGCGATGGTGATGAGCTGCTTCTCGCCGGCGGACACGTTGCTGGCCTGGTCGTCGAGGATCGTGTCGTAGCCATCGGGCAGCGCGCGCACGACGTGGTCGACGTAGGCGGCCTTGGCCGCGGCCAGCACCTCCTCCTCGGTCGCCCCGTCGGCGCCGTACGCGATGTTCTCCTTGATCGATCCGGTGAACAGCCAGGTGTCCTGCAGGACCATGCCGTAGCTGGAGCGCAGCGCGTCGCGGGTCATCGAGCGGGTCTCGACGCCGTCGAGCAGGATCCGCCCGGAGTCCACGTCGTAGAAGCGCATGAGCAGGTTGACCAGCGTGGTCTTGCCCGCGCCGGTCGGGCCGACGATCGCGCACGTCTCGCCGGGCTCCACGACCAGGGAGAGGTCGTGGATCAGCGGCTTCTCGGGCACGTAGCGGAAGTGCACGTCCTGGAACTCGACGCGGCCGCGGACCACGTCCGGGGCGGACGGATGCTCCGGGTCGGGCAGCTCGTCGTCGGCGTCCAGCAGCTCGAAGACCCGCTCGGCCGAGGCGATGCCCGACTGCATGAGGTTGACCACCGAGGCGATCTGGGTGATCGGCATCTGGAACTGCCGGGCGTACTGGATGAACGCCTGGACGTCACCCAGGGGCATCGTCCCGTTGGCCACCTGCAGGCCGCCGACCACGGAGATGAGCACGTAGTTCAGGTTCGAGATCAGCATCATCAGCGGCTGGATGATCCCGGAGACGAACTGGGCGCGGAAGCTGGCCTGGTACATCCTCTCGTTGGAGTCGGCCAGCTCGGCGATCGCGCGGTCGGAGTAGCCGAAGACCTTGACCAGCTCATGGCCGGTGTACATCTGCTCGACGTGACCGTTGAGCTTGCCCGTCCACTCCCACTGCGCGACGAACTGCTTCTGCGAGCGCCGGGCCACCGCGATGGTGACCACGAACGACAGCGGCACGGTCACCAGGGCGATGACGGCCAGCAGCGGCGACATCCAGAACATGATCCCGAGCACGCCGATGACGGTGAGCACCGAGGTGATGAGCTGGGTGAGCACCTGCTGCAGGGTGTTGGAGACGTTGTCGATGTCGTTGGTGACCCGGGAGAGCAGGTCGCCGCGGGCGTTGGTGTCGAAGTAGGTCAGCGGCAGCCGGCCCAGCTTGCGGTCGACCTCCGCGCGCAGCTCGTAGATCGTCTCCTGCGTGACCCCGGCCATCAGGTAGGCCGCGGCCCAGCTCAGCATTGCCGAGACGACGTAGAGCACGACCACCAAGGTCAGGATGCGGGCGAGCTCGTTGAAGTCCACGCCCTGGCCGGGGACGATGTCCATCGCCTGGATCATCGCGGCCTGGTCGGTCTGCCCGGCAGCCTGCAGCTGGGCGACGATCTGCTCCTTGCTGACTCCGGGCGCCTGCTCCCCCAGGACCTTGGACACGTAGCCGTCGAACACCACGGTCGTCGCGTTGCCCAGCAGCTTGGGGCCGAGCACGGACATCACGACGCTGAAGACGGTCATCAGGATGACCGCGCCGATCTTGACCGCATGGGGGCGCAGCCGGCCGATCAGCCGCTTTGCCGCGGCGCCGAAGTCGTTGGAGGACTGGGTCGGGACGAGCAGCCCCGCGCCCGGCCCGCCACCGCCGGGACCCGGCGGACGCGGGGGCGCGGCGCCGGCGCGCTGCCCGCTCACGCGGCCTCCTCCGCGCTGAGCTGGGACAGGACGATCTCGGCGTACGTCGGGCAGTCGTCCATCAGGTGCTCGTGGGTGCCTATGCCGACCAGTCGGCCCTCGTCGAGCACCAGGATCTGCTCCGCGTGCCGGATGCTGGACACGCGCTGAGCGACCACGATCATCGCGGCGTCGCGGGTGGGCTCGCGCAGCGCCGCGCGCAGCCGGGCGTCCGTCGCGTAGTCCAGGGCCGAGAACGAGTCGTCGAAGATGTAGACGCCAGGGTGGCGGACCAGGGCGCGCGCGATCGCCAGGCGCTGGCGCTGCCCACCGGAGACGTTGACCCCGCCCTGCTCGATGGGCGCCTCGACCCCCTCCGGCAGCGCCCGCACGAAGTCCGCGCCCTGGGCGGTCTCCAGCGCGCTCCAGATCTGCTCGTCGGTGGCCTGCGGGGCGCCGAAGCGCAGGTTGTCCGAGATCGCGCCCGAGAACAGGAACGCCTTCTGCGGCACCAGGCCGATCGAGGCCCAGAGCTCCTGCCGGTCGCGCTTGCGCACGTCGACCCCGTCGACCAGGACCGTGCCCCCGGTCACGTCGTAGAGCCGGGGGATCAGGTTGACCAGGGTGGTCTTGCCCGAGCCGGTCGAGCCGATGATCGCGGTGGTCTGGCCGGGCCGGGCGACGAACGAGATGCCGCTGAGCACCGGGTCGGCCGCGCCCGGGTAGCGGAACTCGACGTCGCGGAACTCGACCGTCCCGCGCTGGGCCGGGTCGGCGGGCTGCGCGACGGCCGGGTCCTCGATCTGCGGGTGCACGTCCAGCACCTCGCAGACGCGGTCGGCCGAGGCGGACGCGCGCGGCCATTGGGCCAGCACCATCGTGGCCATCATCACCGACATGAGGACCTGCATGAGGTAGGCCAGGAACGCGAACAGGTTGCCCACCGGCATCGCGCCGGAGGCCACCCGATGCCCGCCGAACCACACGACGGCCACGCTGGACATGTTGATGATGATCATCAGCGCCGGCATGAGGATCGCGAAGATCCGGTTCACCCGCAGCGTGGTGTCGGTCAGGTCGACGTTCGCCTTGTCGAAGCGCTCCTCCTCCAGCCGTGTGCGCACGAATGCGCGGATCACGCGGATGCCGGTGAGGTTCTCGCGCAGCACCAGGTTGATGTGGTCGATCTTGACCTGCATCGCCCGGAACAGCGGGATCGCGCGGACCATGATGAGCCCGATCACCACCACCATGACCGGCACGATGATGAGCAGCAGCAGCGACAGCGGCGCGTCCTGCCGGATCGCCATGAAGAACGCCCCGACGGCGGTCAGCGGGGCGGTGATCATGATGGTCATCGCCATCTGGGTGAACATCTGGATCTGCTGGATGTCGTTGGTGTTGCGCGTGATCAGCGAGGGCGCGCCGATCTCGTGGATCTCGCGCATCGAGAACGTCTGCACCTTGGCAAACAGGGCGGCGCGCATGTCCCGGCCGCTGGACATCGCGGTACGCGACGCGAAGTAGACCCCCACGATCGACACGATCGCCACGGCCAGGGCGACGACCATCATCCAGGCGCCCACGCGCAGGATGTAGCCGGTGTCGCCCGTGGCCACGCCGTTGTTGATGATGTCGGCGTTGAGCGCAGGCAGGTACAGGCTGCCCAGAACCTGCAGCACCAGCAGCACCACGACGAGAGCCAGATCGCGCTTGTAGGGGGCCAGGAAGACCCTCAGGAGGCTGAACACGCGCGCGACCCTACGCCCGCGGGACGACACGCGCCCGGCATCGGCGAGGTCGTAGCGACGGACCGGCCGGGTGACCCCGCACGGCCTGCACCCGCCGGCCGCATACTGGCCCGGCCCCCGCCGGCCGCATCCCGCACGAGACCACGAGCGGATGGCCCCGGCGGGCCGTGGCGCGCACACTGGGGGCATGTGCCGCAGCATCCAGACCCTCCGCCCGCCCTTCCACGACGAGCCGACGCCCGAGGAGGTCCGCGCCGCCGCGCTGCAGTACGTGCGCAAGGTGAGCGGCTTCCGGCAGCCCGCGCCGCACAACGCGGAGGCGTTCAACACCGCGGTCGACGAGATCGCCCAGGCGACCCAGCGGATGCTCGGCGGGCTGGTCGTGCGAGGCTCCGCGTCCACCTGAGCGGGATCGGCGCCCCCAGCCGGGCCCGCGGCTCAAGCTGGCGGGATACCCCCTGTGGGTATATGGTGGCGGGCATGGACCACACCTCCCCCGGGTATGCCGAGAACCGTGAGGCCGTGCAGCGCAGACTGCGGCGCATCGAGGGCCAGATCCGCGGACTCCAGCGGATGGTCGACGAGGACACCTACTGCATCGACGTGCTGACCCAGGTCTCCGCGGCGACGCGCGCGCTGGAGTCCGTCGCGCTGCTGCTGCTCGACGAGCACCTCAACCACTGCGTCGCGCACGCGGTGGCCAGTGGCGACAGCGCCGACGAGAAGATCAAGGAAGCGTCCGCCGCCATCGCGAGGCTGGTGCGCTCATGACCGGGACCCAGACCGACCCGGCCCCCGCCCGGGAGGTCCAGCTCGTCATCGGTGGGATGACCTGCTCCTCGTGCGCGGCTCGGGTCGAGCGCAAGCTCAACCGGATGCCGGGCGTCGAGGCGAGCGTCAACTTCGCCACCGAGCGGGCGCGCGTGCGGCTGCCCGACGGGACCGGGATCGAGGACGCGATCGCCACCGTGCGCTCGACGGGCTACACCGCCGCGCCGGCCCCGTCGCGGTTCGTCAGTGCTGCCCCACCGCCGTCGGGCATCGCCGATCCGCCTGCGACGCCACCCTTGGCCACGCCGCCCCCTTCCCCGTCCGCTGCCGCGGGGCCCGAGCTGCTCGGGATGCCCACGTTCGGCGCTCCCCCGGCCGCCGAGTCCGATGCCCCCACCGGGCAGGCCGGCCAGGCCCCTGAGCGGATCGACCCTTCGCCTGATCGGGCCCCCCGGCCCGGCAACCCCGGCGCGACCCCCGCCGGGCCGACCCACCCGCCGGTCGAGCCCCCCGAGACCCGGGCTCCTGACGCTGCGCACGGTCGCAGCCACCCTCCGGTCGAGCCTGTCCAGACCGACACCGACCACGCCCATCCCTCGGTCCAGACCCGCGACCACGGCGCTGCCCACGATCACGACTCCGACGGTGGGGCGCACGACCACGGGGACCTCGACGACCTGCGCCAGCGCCTGGTCGTCAGCGCGATCCTGACCGTGCCGGTCGTCCTGCTGTCGATGATCCCCGCGCTGCAGTTCGACTACTGGCAGTGGGCCGCCCTCACGCTGGCCTCGCCGGTGGTCGTGTGGGGCGCGTGGCCGTTCCACCGCGCCACCCTCGTCAACGCCCGGCACCGGGCCGTCACGATGGACACCCTCATCAGCCTCGGCGTGACGGCGGCCTACGTGTGGTCGCTGTGGGCGCTGTTCCTGGGCGGCGCCGGGATGCCCGGGATGCACATGACCCTCACCCTGTTCGGCGCCCCGGACGATGCGATGCCGCACGTCTACCTGGAGACCGCCTCGGCCGTCACCACGTTCCTGCTGCTCGGCCGCTACCTGGAGCTGCGCGCCAAGCGCCGCTCGGGCGAGGCGCTGCGCGCGCTGATCGAGCTGGGCGCCAAGGATGTCGCCGTGCTGCGCGACGGCTCCGAGCACCGCATCCCGGTCGGCGAGCTGCGGGTGGGCGACCGGTTCGTCGTGCGCCCGGGCGAGAAGCTCGCGACCGACGGGACCGTCGAGAGCGGGACCTCCGCGATCGACGCCTCGCTGCTGACCGGCGAGTCGGTGCCCGTCGAGGTCGGCCCCGGGGACGCCGTCGTGGGTGCGACCGTCAACGCCGGCGGCCGGCTGGTCGTGCGCGCGACCCGGGTCGGCGCCGACACCCAGCTGGCGCACATGGCCCGGCTGGTCGAGGAGGCCCAGTCCGGCAAGGCGCCCGTGCAGCGGCTGGCCGACCGGATCTCGCTGGTGTTCGTGCCGGTCGTGATGGTGCTCAGCGTGCTCACGCTGGTCGGCTGGCTGGCGACGGGGCACTCGACCCAGGAGGCGTTCACCGCCGCGGTCGCCGTGCTCATCATCGCCTGCCCGTGCGCGCTCGGGCTGGCCACGCCGATCGCGCTGCTGGTCGGCACCGGCCGCGGGGCGCAGCTGGGCATCCTGATCCGCGGGCCTGAGGTGCTGGAGTCCACGCGGCGCGCGAACACCGTCGTCCTGGACAAGACCGGGACGCTGACCACCGGCCGGATGTCCGTGGTCGCGGTCGACCCCGCGCCGGGTCAGGACCGCGACGAGCTGCTGCGGCTGGCCGCGGCCGTCGAGTCCGGGTCCGAGCATCCGATCGGCGCGGCGATCGTCGCTGCCGGGCAGAGTGCGCGGCGCCGGCCGCTGCCCGAGGTCGAGGGTTTCACCGCAACTGCCGGCCTGGGCGTGCAGGCAGTCATCGAGGGTCATCACGTGGTCGCCGGGCGCCCGTCGTGGCTGGCCGACGAGTGGGCCCTGCCCCCCACGCCCGAGCTCGGGGCGGCCGCCGACGCCGCGGAGGCGCGCGGGCGCACCGCCGTCGCGGTGGCCTGGGACGGCGCGCTGCGCGGGATCGTCGAGGTGGCCGACACGCTCAAGCCGTCGGCGGCCATCGCAGTCGGCGAGCTGCGCGGGCTGGGCCTGGAGCCGGTGCTGCTGACCGGCGACAACGAGCGGGCCGCCCGCACGATCGCCGGCGAGGTGGGGATCGACCGGGTGATCGCCGGCGTCCTGCCCGCGGGCAAGGTCCAGGCCGTGCGCGAGCTCTGCGCGCAGGGCCGGGTGGTCGCGATGGTCGGCGACGGGGTCAACGACGCCGCGGCACTGGCCACCGCCGACCTCGGGATCGCGATGGGCTCGGGCAGCGACGTGGCGATCGCCGCGGCCGACCTCACCCTGGTGCGGTCCGACCCGCGGGCGGCCGTCGACGCGATCCGGCTGTCGCGGCGCACGCTGCGGACCATCCAGGGCAATCTGTTCTGGGCGTTCGCCTACAACGTGGCGGCGATCCCGGCGGCGATGGCGGGGCTGCTCAACCCGCTGCTGGCGGGCGCGGCCATGGCGTTCTCGTCGGTGTTCGTGGTGACCAACAGCCTGCGCCTGCGCCGCTTCCGCAGCGTCATGCAGGGCGGGTGATCGCAGGACGGGTGATCGGCGCGGACGGGTGCTCGGTCCGTTGGTCCTCAGATCGGCCCGCGTTCGGGTGATCTGCTCACGCTTTCCGAACGCGGGCGGATCACCTGAGCCGCGGACGCTCGGCACCGCGAACACCTGGGCCGAGCGGGTCACCCGGGCCGAGCGACCGGCTGGCGCCGGTCGTCAGCCGATGTCGCGGCGGAAGGTCGTGAACCGGCCGATCGCCACCAGCACGACCGCGTATCCCGCCAGGACCAGGCCGCCCTGCCAGGGCTCGAGCAGCTCGGCCAGCCCCGACGCCGCGTAGAAGCTGGTGCCCACGATCGCCTCGCCCGCCGCCCCGGGCAGCAGCTTGGCCAGGCCCTCCGTCACGTCGAACTGGGCGAACAGCAGCCGCAGGATCGGCTCCACGAACTGGGTGAACCCGATGAGCACCACGATCGCCGCGACCTGGTTGGTGAGCACCGATCCGAACCCGACCCCGACCAGGGCCCACAGCACCAGCCCGACGACGCACAGCGCCCCGGCCCGCAGCACCTCCGGGTCGGTCAGCATCGTCGGCTCGCCGAGGATCGCCAGCGTCACCGCACCGGGCAGGATCGTGGCCAGCACGCCCGCGATCCCGACGGCCAACGCGAACGGCAGCACCGCGACCAGCTTCATCGCCAGCACGCGCCCGCGGCGCGGGTCGGCGAGCAGGGTCGGGGTGATGGTGCGATGCCGGAACTCGCTGGTGACCCCGAAGGCGCCGAGCGCAGCGGGGAACGCGTAGCCCAGCGACACCGCCAGCGTGTAGACGGTCAGCGCGACCTGCAGCGGCGACAGCTCGATCGCGCCGTCCGAGCCGAGCGGGTTGCCCCCGGCCCCGGCCTCGGCGGCCTGGCGGGCGGTGGTCACCACCGTGAACGCCATGACGACGCCGAGGAAGACCATGTAGGCCGCGAAGCTGCCGGCCACGATCCACCAGGTCCGGGTGGTCGCGATCTTGCGCAGCTCGCTGCGCAGCGTGGCGATCACGGCCGTCCCTCCGGCTGCTGCGGTCCGCCGCCAGGCAGCCCCGGCGGGGATCCCCCCGGAGCGCCCAGCCCACCCGATGCCCCCGGCCCACCCGGTACTGCCGGCCCACCCGATGCCCCCGGCCCGATCGGCGCTCCCGGCCCGCCGCCCGGCTGCGCGGCCGGGCCCTCGGTGAGCTGCAGGAACAGCGCCTCCAGGCTGGTGCCGGCCGGGGCCAGCTCGTGCAGCTGCAACCCGCGTGCGAACGCGGTCGCCCCCACCTGCGCCGGCACGCGATCGTGGACCAGCACCCGGCCCGCCGCCAGCCACTGCGCCTGCCCGGACCAGCCGGACTGCTCGACCAGCGCCCGCAGCCCCGCCACATCCGGACTCGCGACCCGCACGGCCGGGCGCGCCAACGCCTCCAGCTGCGCAAGCGAGGACGCGTGGACCAGCCGTCCGCGCGCGATGATCACCACGTCGTCGACGGTCTGCTCCACCTCCGAGAGCACATGGCTGGAGACCAGGACCGTGCGGCCCTGCCCGGCCAGGTACCTCAGGAACCGGCGCAGCCACGCGATCCCCTCGGGGTCCAGCCCGTTGGCCGGCTCGTCGAGCAGCAGCACCTGCGGGTCGCCGAGCAGGGCCATCGCCAGCGCGAGCCGCTGGCGCATCCCCATCGAGAACCCGCCGACCCGGCGCCGCGCGGCATCGGCCAGCCCGACCATCTCCAGGACCTCGTCGCAGCGGCGGTCGGCGACGCCGAGCTGGGGGGCGTAGACCCGCAGGTGGTCGCGCGCGTTGCGCCCGGGATGGAACGAGGCCGCCTCCAGCGCCGCCCCGACCTCGGCCGCCGGGCTCGGCCGGGAGGGGTACGGCCGCCCGCCGATGGTGGCGGTCCCCGTGTCGGGCGTGGCCAGGCCGAGCAGCATCCGCAGCGTCGTGGTCTTGCCCGCGCCGTTGGGCCCGAGGAAGCCGGTGACCCGGCCGGGCTGCACGGAGAAGCTGAGCTGGTCCACGGCCAGGACCGACCCGAACCGCTTGCTCAGGCCGACGACCTCGATGACGCCCCGGGCGGGGTCGAACCCTGGAACGGCCGCTGCTGCACTCCCAGACATGCCTCAACCCTGCCAGAGCGCCGAATCCGAACCGCGACCCGCCTGACTCTCCTCAGACGAGTGAAGGGTCAGCGCTGGTCGTGCGCGCAGACCTGCGCAGAACGGACACAGACCTGCGCGAAAGGGACACAGAGGTCCGTTTCGCGCAGGTCCGCGGGAGGCGCCCTGCAGGTCAGGCTGCCAGCTCGCCCGCCGACGGCTCGGCAGCCGGCCTCGGGGTCCGGTTGAACCGGCCGCCGAAGTCGTTGGGCAGCGAGAGCCGGAAGACCTTGCGCCAGGCCGAGGCGACCTGCTTGGGCAGCGGGCCGGTCACGTACGGCAGGTCGTAGCGGTCGAAGAGGTCGCGGATGCGCGGGGCGATCTTCTGGTACTGGGTGCTGGGCATGTCCGGGAACAGGTGGTGCTCGATCTGGAACGACAGGTTCCCGGTCATCATGTGCATCGCCTTGCCGCCGGAGATGTTGGCCGCCCCGACCATCTGGCGCACGTACCACTCCCCCTTGGTCTCGCCCTCGATCGAGGTCTTCGAGAAGGTGGCCACGCCCTCGGGGAAGTGCCCGCACATGATCACCGAGTGCGTCCACAGGTTGCGCACGAGGTTGGAGACGGCGGTCGCGGTCAGCGTCGCGAGGAACGCCGGCACGATGTTCCACGGGTTGACCACGGCGGCCAGACCCGGGGTGACCAGGTAGTCCTTGCGGATCTGCCTGCCGATCTTGCGGCCCACCTTGCGCAGGTCGTTCTTGAACGCCTCGTCGACCTTCTTGCGACGCTTGTAGTACTTGCCGAGCTCGAGGTCGTAGGCCGCGATCCCGTACTCGAAGAAGCAGGCGTTGATGAAGTTCCACAGCGGCTGCCCCAGGCAGGCCGGGCTCCACCGCTGGTCCTCATCGACGCGCATGATCCCGTAGCCGAGGTCGTTGTCCTTGCCGACCACGTTCGTGTACCGGTGGTGGATCTCGTTGTGCGAGTGCTTCCACATCTCGGCCGGCGCGACGTTGTCCCACTCCCAGGTGGTGGAGTGGATCTGCGGGTCCCGCATCCAGTCCCACTGGCCGTGCAGGATGTTGTGGCCGATCTCCATGTTCTCCAGGATCTTGGCCACCGAGAGCCCCGCGGTGCCCAGCACCCAGGCCGGCGGGAACCACGCGAACAGCAGCACGCCGCGTGAGGACAGCTCGAGGATCCGCTGGGCCTTGATGACGGTGCGGATGTACTGCGCGTCCTTCTCGCCCAGGCCGGCGAAGACCTCGGCGCGGATCTGGTCGAGCTCCTCGCCGATGGCCTCGATGTCGGCCGGCGTCAGGTGGGCGACGGGGTTGTCGGAGTCGGGCTTCTTCTGGATGACGGTCACGGGGGCTCCTTGCCGGAGATGGGGCGGAAGAGGTCGGGATTCGGGGCGGGCTCTGGTTCGGGGCGGGCTCTGGGTTCGGGATCTTGGGGCGGTCTCGCGGTCGGGGGTTCGGGGCCTCTCTCAAGGGGCCGGGGCCTGGCGTGCGGCCGGCGGCGCGGGGCTACAGCTCCAGCTCGCAGGGGCCGGCGGCGGCGTTGATGCAGGTCTGGACCTTGACCCCGTCGCCCGGCTCGGCAGTGGTGACCTGGCCGTTGCGCAGGTCGCGCACCGCGCCGGACTTCAGGGGCAGGACGCAGCCGTAGCAGATGCCCATCCGGCAGCCCGACGGCATGAGCGCCCCGGCCGCCTCGCCGACGTCCAGCAGCGGGGTGCCGCCGTCGGCCTCGACGGTCGGGCCGGACTCGCCGAACGAGACCGTGCCACCGTCGCCGGTGACGGTGATCTGGGCGCGGAACCGCTCGGTGTGCATGCGGTCGGCGATCCCGGCCGCATCCCAGTGCGCCTCCAGATCGTCGAGCATCCGGGTGGGTCCGCACGCCCAGGTCTGCCGCTCGCGCCAGTCGGGCACGAGTGCGCCGAGCTGCTCGGGCGAGAGCATCCCGTCGGCGTCGGTGTGCTGCTCGTAGAGGCGGACCCAGCCGGTCTGGGCCAGGTCGCGCAGCTCGCCGCCGAAGATGACGTCGTCGCGGGTCGGCGCGCTGTGCACCACCACGGTGTCGTCCAGCCGGGCGCCGTGGTGACGCAGGATGCCCATGGCCGGGGTGATCCCGCTGCCGGCGGTGACCAGCAGGACGCGCTCGGGCAGCGGGTCGGGCATCCGGAAGTCGCCGGTGGCCTGGTCGAGCTGGACGACGGTGCCCGGCTGGGCGCGGCGCACCAGGTAGTTGCTGACCTTGCCGTCCGGGATCGCCTTGACGGTCACGGTGATCCGGCGATCGCGGCGGGGCCCCGAGGTGATCGAGTACGCCCGCCACAGGCGCACGCCCTCGACGTCGACGCCGATCCGGATGTACTGCCCGGGGATGTGCCCGGCCCAGCCGCGCCCCGGGCGCAGGACGAGCGTGGCCGCGTCGGAAGTCTCCGGGACGATCGCCTCGATCCGGGCGCGCAGCCGCGCCGGGCTGCCCAGGGGATCGACCAGGTCGCGGAAGTCGGCGGGCACCAGCGGCGTGGTGACAGTGCCCACGGCCCGCCGGGCCCCCGAGCGCAGCGCCTGCCCGAGCGGCCGGCGGCGGCGACCCGGCCGCGCCGAGCGATCCGCTGGGCGGGCATCCTCGCGGGCATCAGGGCTGCCATTCGGGTGGGCGGTGCGGGATTCCTGGGCGTCAGGGCCGAGGACGCGCGGGGGTCGCCCGGCCGGCGACGCCACCTCAGTGATCGACATGCGTAGATCCTTCTTCATGCGTGGGGGTAGCGTCCTGCATGCTCAGGGTGAATCTGAGGGATCGGAACTATGCATGGCGAACAAATCACCGCTTGAGGACGTCACGTCGCACCGGCTGCCCCCGGACGTGATCGCGCAGCTGCGCGCGCAGCTCCCTGAGGTCTCGGCGACGACGGTGGCCGCGGTCACTGAGGAGGTGCCGGGGTATCGGAACGCGTTGGACACCGACGCGCTGGCGACTCTGAGCCGGGCGGTGGAGGGTGCGCTGGGCGGGTTCCTCTCGCTCGCGGCCGGCGAGCGAGACCCGAGCGCGCCGCGCCAGCCGGCTCTGGAAGGCGCCTATCTGCTGGGCCGCGGCGAGGCGCGCTCCGGTCGCTCGATGGACTCGCTGCTGGGTGCGTACCGGGTCGGCGCGCGGGTGGCCTGGCGCCAGCTGGCGCGGACGGCCGCGGCGCTGGGCATCGAGACCACCGCGCTGGTGGACTTCGCCGAGCTGGTGTTCGCCTACATCGACGCGCTGTCCGCCTCCAGCGTCGCCGGGCACGCCGACGAGCTGGCGATCGAGGAGCGCAGCCGCCAGCGCCACCTCGAGCGGCTCGCGCACGGGCTGCTGACCGGGGCACCGATCGAGGCGCTGGTGACGGGCGCCCAGCGTTCGGGCTGGTCCCCGCCGGCCACGCTGACCGCGGTGCTGGTGGCCGAGGAACGGGTGGATGCGGTCGTGTCCCGGCTCGACCCGGGGACGCTGCTGGCCGCCGACGAGCTGGCCGATCTCCCCGACGGCCAGGCAGTGCTGCTCGTCCCGGACGCCGACGGGCGGCTCACCGCCGCGCTGGGTCGGGTCCTGGCGGGGACATCCGCGGTGGTCGGTCACGCCGTGCCGTGGCTCGCCGCACGCGAGTCGTACCGGCGCACGGTGCGGGCGTTCGCCCTGCTGAACGGCCCCGGCCAGGGCATCGAGTCGCAGCGGAACCGCGGGGTGGGGGACGGCGATGCCCGGCCCGATCGAGGGTCCCGGAGCACTGCCCGCGCAGGGGGAAGTGCCGGCGGGGTGGGCGGGATGGGCGGGGTGAGTCCCGCGGGCGGGACGGGTACTGCGGGCGTTGCAGGTGCCGCGGGCGGGGTGGGCGCGCCTGGGCTCTTCGGCATGGACGCCCCGCCTGGGGCGGATGCCCGGCCTGGGGCGGAGGCCCGGCCTGGGGCGGAGGCCCGGCCTGGCGATACGGGGAAGCGCAACTCGTCCGAGACGCCCGCCGCGCGCATCCACCAGACATCCGATCTGCTGGCCGAGCTGGTGGTCTCGGCCGATCCGGCCGCCCTGGCCGACCTGCGCGCGCGGGTCCTGGCGCCCCTCGCCGGGCAGCGGCCCGCGACCGGGGAACGGCTCACCGAGACGCTGCGCGCCTGGCTGCTGCACCGCGGTCGGCGCGAGGACGTCGCGGCCGCGCTGTTCGTCCATCCGCAGACCGTGCGCTACCGCCTCGGCCAGCTGCGTGAGCTGTTCGGCGATGCGCTGGACGATCCCCGGACCACGCTGGAGCTCACGGTCGCCCTCGCCCTGCCCGAGGGAGCCCCGATGGCCGAGGGCGTCCCCCCAGCCGACCCGCCGGGCGCGTAAGGGACAAGGGCAGTCGGCGGGAGCGTCGCGCCCCGGAGAAGGTCTCGACAAGCTCGACCAGCGGGGGGTGTCGGGCTGGACCACACGCCAGTCGAGCCTGCCGGGCCCAGACCCACGATGCGCCACCCAACCCAGACGCGACACACCGGGAGAAGGCCTCCGCACCCCAGTCGAGCCCGTCGAGCCCAACCCACGACGCGCCACCCAACCGAGGCGCAACACCCCGGGAGAGGTCTGGACAAGCTCGGCCAGCCGGGGGCCCGGAAGGGCCTCCACACGCCCGTCGACCCGTTCGAGACCGTCCCCGGGACGGGGTCTGGTAGGGGGCGCCTGCCAGAATCCAGGAGTGCCTGTGCTGGACTCCGGCGGTCTGACGCCCGCTGCTCCCGCCGGGCCGGCGACTGCGCCCGGCACCGGGGAACGGCCGACCGATGCGCCGGGCACCGGGGAAGGGCCGACCCGACCCTCGGTCCTTGCTCGCCACGGGGCTGCCATGGCACGGCATGCCCGCTGGGTCACGTTGGTCGCCGCAGCGCTCGTGGTCGGCGGGTTCCTGGTGGCCGGCCTGGGCGTCGGCGGGTCGTCGCTCTTCTCGCGGCTGGCCGTCAGCGACACGTCCGTCGAGGGCGAGGCCCTGACCGGCAGCGAGCTGCTCGCCGAGGGCGACCCGAGCGGGTCGAGCGTCCGCGCGAGCTGGCGGGGCCTGGACGTGCGCGAGGCCCGGACCCAGGCCGCGCTCTCCCGGCTGCACGACACCCTGGTCGCTGTGCCCGGGGTGGCCACGGTCATCGACCCGACCACCGTGGGCTCGTTGGCGATCGGCGAGGGCGGCTACTCGGCGCTGTTCGTCACGGGCCTGGATCCGGGGCTCGAAGACGAGGAGCTGGACGCCGCCGTCGTCGCGGTCGAGGACGTGCTCATGCGTGCCGAGGCGTGGGTGCCGAACTCGCAGATGCTCATCAGCGCGCAGTCGCGGCTGATCGACACCATCACCGGCCAGGTGGAGAAGGATCTGCGCAAGGGTGAGGCGATCTCCCTGCCGGTGAGCCTGCTCATCATGGTGCTGATCTTCGGCGGGTTCGCCGCCGCCGGGATCCCGCTGGTCGGCGCGCTCGCGTCGATCGCCGGCGGCCTGGTCACCCTGCTGGGATTCACCTACGTGATGGACCTCGATGTCACCGTGGTCAACGTGGTCAGCGTCCTGGGCCTGGGCCTGTGCATCGACTACTCGCTGCTCATCGTGTCCCGATACCGCGAGCACCTGGCGCAGCTGTGGGAGCTCCCCGGCACCGTGCCCGATCCGAAGGGCGTCGCCGTCCCCGTCGGCGCTGCTTCGGCCACCTGGGATCCCATCTCGGCCCCTCCCCCCGCAGACGCACCCCCCGCAGACGCACCCCCCGCAGACGCACCCCCCGCAGACGGACCCCCCGCCGATGTTCCCTCCGCGGGCGTGACTCCTGACACGACTGGCCCGGTGGACCCGATTCGCCACCGGCCGCACGTCCCGCAGGAGGTCCGCCTCGAGGCGATGGCTCGCACGATGTCCACGGCGGGCCGCACGGTGATCTTCAGCGGGGTGACGGTCGCGGTCGCCGTCGCCGGGCTCCTGCTCGTGAACTCCCCGATCATCCGCTCGGTGGGTGCCGGCGCGGTCAGCGTCGTGGTGATCGCGGTCGTGGTCGCCACGACTCTCGTGCCGGCGCTGCTCGTCCTGGGCACCGGCCACGTCGCCGGCCGCGGGATGCTCACGCGGGTGCGCCCCCTGCGCCGGATCACCGGCGCCCTGGAGGAAGCCGCCCACGACGAGGGCGGCTTCTCGCGCTGGGCCCGGCGCGTGCAGCGCCGGCCGTGGCTGTCCTTCGGGGCCGCGACCGCGGTCCTGGTCGTGCTCTGCCTGCCCGCGCTGGGCCTGTCGCTGGTCAGCTCCGGCGTCGGACTGCTGCCGCCGGGCAACGAGGAGCGGATCGCCTACGAGCACCTCCAGCAGACGTACCCGCTGCTGGACGCGGCCGACGTAGTGGTCGTGAGTCACGACCAGGACGCCGACGCGCTGGCCGATCTCGGCAGGCAGGTCACGACGCTGCCCGGGGTCCTCGGAGTGGCCGACGTGCGCACGCACGGAGAGGTCGCCCGGCTGGACGTCACCACCGAGCCCGGGCAGGCCAGCGCGGTCGCCCGGGAGATCCGCGAGATCCGGCCCGCCCAGCCGCAGACGTGGGTGACCGGGCAGGCCGCGCTGCTCGTGGACTTCACCGACCAGCTGCGCCACGACGCGCCCCGGGCGCTCGCCTTCGTCGTGGCCGCGACGCTGGTGCTGCTGTTCCTGCTGACCGGATCGATCGTGATCCCGATCAAGGCACTGGTCATGAACCTGCTCAGCCTCGGGGCGACGTTCGGCATTCTCGTGCTGGTCTTCCAGGACGGCCGCTTCGAGCGCTCGCTGAACTTCGGCTCGGCCGGCGGCATCGAGGCGATGCTGCCGATCATCATCTTCGCGTTCGCGTTCGGGCTCTCGATGGACTACGAGGTGTTCCTGATCGCGCGGATCAAGGAGTTCCACGACCAGGGCCACGAGAACGACGAGGCGGTCCGCCTGGGCATCCAGCACACCGGGCGGATCATCACCTCGGCCGCGCTGCTGATCGTCGTGGTGTTCTCCGGCTTCGTGCTCGCCGACCTGCTCGCGGTCAAGGAGACCGGGGTCGCGCTGGCGACCGCGGTGCTGGTGGACGCCACGATCGTGCGGATGATCCTGGTGCCCTCCGCCATGACCCTGTTGGGCGGGCGCAACTGGTGGGCGCCGGGTCCGTTGCGGCGGTTGCACGACCGGCTGGGCCTCACCCACGGGTGAGCCGGGGCGGCGAGCGGGGGCGGCTGCGGCCAGACTGGGCAGGTGTCCGGGACCGACGAGCTGCCGACCGACGCGGAGGTCACCGTGGACGCGGCGCTGGTCGCCCGACTCGTCGCCGAGCAGTTCCCGCAATGGGCCCAGCTGCCGATCCGCCCGGTGTCCTCGCACGGCACCGACCACTGGATGTTCCGGTTGGGGCCGGAGCTGGCGGTGCGGCTCCCCCACCGCGGCTGGGCCGTGCGCACGCTGCTGCTGGAGCGTCGCTGGCTGCCGGTCGTGGCCCGCCACCTGCCGGTCCGCACGCCCGAGCCGGTGGGCGCCGGCGAGCCCGCCCCCGGCTACCCATGGCCGTGGACGGTCGCCCGATGGGTCCGAGGCGATCCGCCGAGCGCCGACGCGCTGACCCGGGGCATCGAGCTCGCCGAGGACCTGGCCGGGTTCATCAGAGCCCTGCGCGACGTCGATCCGGCCGGCGCGCCGCCCACGGTATGGCCGGCACCGCTGCACGAGGAGGACGACCGGTTCGCGCAGCTGTCGGCTCGGCTCGGCGACCTCCCCGACCTCCCCGACCCGGCCGCGCTGCGCCTCGCCTGGCACGCAGCGACGTCCGCCGAGCCGTGCGACTCGCACACATGGATCCACGGCGACCTCGCGCCCGCGAACCTGCTGCTGCGCGACGGTCGGCTGCACGGGGTTCTCGACTTCAGCGCGATGGGGCTGGGCGATCCGGCCAGCGACCTGCGACCCGGCTGGAACCTGCTCGACCCCAAGAGCCGCGCCGTCCTGCGCCGGGCCACGGGCGCAGACGAGTCCATGTGGGCGCGCGCCCGGGGCTGGGTGCTCCTGCAAGCGCTGGCCCAGCTCGACGGCTACCGCGACCGCAACGCCTACCTGGCCGGCAACGCCCGCCGCGTACTGGCCCAGATCACGGAGGAGGTTCGAGGCGGGCAGGCATGAGAAGCCCGCGCTCGGCCTGGGGGCTCCCTGCTCATCGCGCCCACAGTGGCGCGTCCCCGTCGCCGGTCCCCCGAGCGCCCAGCTGCGGGTCTGGACAGCACGACCGGCGGGTGGCTCACCTCTGCCGGTCACGACAGCACGACCTGCGGGGACCCACCCCTGCGGGTCACGACCAGCACGACCAGCGGGGACCCACCCCTGCGGGTCACGACCAGCACGACCGGCGCGTGACCCACCCCTGCGGGTCACGACAGCACGACCGGCGGGGACTCGCCAACCGGCCCGGCGGCACATAGGTTCCCGACCCACTGCTACCCCCCGGCGGTCTGTCATCGCGGGTCGGGCCGTGCCACCATTCCTGCTCTTGGCGCAGCCGCGTCCTGACCGGCGCGCGGGCCGCCCACGGCCCGCGATCCCGCGCCTGCCACGAGGGGAACGATGACCCGCACGGATCCCGGGATCGCCCGGCTGGTCGCCTGCGCAGCTGCGGTGTGCCTGCTCGCCTTGCTGACCTCGACAGTCGGCCCGGCGCCGGCGCGGGCCGACGAGCCCCCGGTGCCGGACCTGTCTCTGCCCGTCCCTGCCACGGACGTCTCCGGTCACGATGCGGACCTCGCGGACACCCACCGTGAGATCGTCGTCGTCACCGAGGACGACGACGGCCTGAGCGTGACCAAGCTGCGTGCCGGAAGCGACCGGGACGCCGCGATGCTGGCCGCCGCACTGGACGCCCGACCGGGCGTCTCCGCCGGCCTCAACCACACCTACTCGCTGCCCCCGCAGCCCGCCTCGGCGCCTGCAGACGCCCCGAGCGAGCCCACCTCGGCTGCCCTCGCGGATGCCTCCGGGCACGCCGTCCACGCCCAGGCGGACGGCTCCTCCGAGCCGCGCCGAGCCGAGCAGTGGGGGCTGGACGCCGTGGGCGCTGACGCCGCCTGGACGATCACGCACGGCGCTGCCGTGACCGTGGCCGTGGTGGACGGCGGCGTCGACGCCACTCACCCGGACCTGGCCGGTCGGGTCGCCACGCAGATCGACCTCGTGGGCCCCTTGGACCCACCGCACCCCCACGGCACGCACGTCGCCGGCATCGTCGGCGCGGCGCTGAACGGAATCGGGGTGGTCGGGCTCGCCGACCAGGCCACAGTGCTGCCGATCCGCGTCCTGGACGCGAGCAGCCTGACCGACACCTTCACGCTGGCCCGGGGCGTCGACGCCGCCGTCCAGGCCGGCGCCCAGGTCCTCAACCTCTCGCTGGGCGGCCCGACCGACGACCCGGCACTTGCCGCGGCAGTGGCGTACGCCATCGCCCACGACGTCAGCGTGGTGGCTGCGGCGGGCAACTCCTTCCAGTCCGGGAATCCGGTGACCTACCCGGCGGCCTACCCCGGCGTGCTGGGCGTGGCGAGCGTCGAGGTGGGCGGTGCCCGTTCGGCGTTCTCGAACACCGGCCCGTACGTGGACCTGGCCGCGCCCGGGGGCAGCATCCTCTCGACCACTCCAGGCGGCGGCTGGGGCTACATGAATGGAACGTCGATGGCGGCTCCCTTCGTCGCGGCCGCCGCCGCCTTGGTCCGCGCGGCGAACCCCACGCTCGGCCAGGCGGACGTGAGCCGGATCCTGACCAGCACGGCCGTGGACGATGCCAGCGGCAACGGGCGCGACGACCAGCTCGGCTTCGGACTGCTGGCCGCCGATCGAGCCACCCGCGCGGCTGCCCTCGAACCGGGCGGCGTCCTCTACACACCGCCCACGCCGACCGCCACTCCCACCCCCACGGCAACTTCCACTCCGACCGCCACCCCCACCCCCACCCCCACGGCAACTCCCACTCCGACCGCCACTCCCACCCCCACCCCCACGGCAACTCCCACTCCGACTGACACGGCGACTCACCCCCCGACCACCACGCCCACGCCGACTGAGACGCCGATGCCCACGGCCACCCCGACCCCGACCCCGACCCCGACCCCGACGCCTACCGTCACCCCCCCTGCCACCCCGGCCCCCACCGCGAAGCCGGCGTTGACCCGGCTCTCGGTGCGCGTCACGAAGTCCGGGTACGGCGACGTCCTGGCCGTCGATGTCGACCCGAACACGGGGTCGGCCCAGCACGCCTTCCGTGTCCAGAAGCGCGCGGCGGGCTCGTGGGCGACGCTTCCCACCGCCTACCGCACGAGTGGGGCCGGGCGGACCGCGAAGGTCCGGCTGGGTGCCGGGACCTATCGGGTCGTCGTCCCGGCGGCGGGTGGCTTCGCCGGCGGGACCTCCGCCGCGGTGCGGCTCACCGCGCCCACGGCCAAGGTGCAGGTCGGCACTGATCGGGACCGCGCCCGTCTGAGGATCGACGTGGACCCGGACAAGGGCTCGAAGTCCTGGACGCTGAAGGTCCAGAAGCGCACCAAGGGCACGTGGCACACCGTGGGCACCTACCGCACCAAGGGCGCGGCCGAGACGAGAACCGTGAACCGCAAGAAGGGCACGTACCGGGTCGTCGTCAAGGCCAAGCACGGCTACCTGGGAGCCACCAGCGCCCCGGTCACCCTGGTCAAGTAGCGGCGGCGGGGGAAACGCGCGAAGGACCTGCGCGAATCGGACACTGAGGTCCGATCCGCGCAGGTCCGTGGGCGTTCTGCGCAGGTCCGCGCGCAGGGTGCGCAGGGTCTGCGCCGAGGGTCAGAGCTTGGCCACGGCGTCCTTGAGCTGCGGGACGATCCCGTCCACGACCTGCGGGATGCTCAGGACGCTGCCCGCGCTCCACGCCCCGGCGAACTCGCTGGCCGGGTCGATGAAGATCGCGCGGCCGTCCTTGACCGACTCCAGGGACTTCAGCAGCTTGTCGCCCTTGGTCTCCTCCAGCGAGAACCCGATCGGCAGGACGATCGTGACGTTCGCGTCCAGGACGCTCACGTTCTCGGCGGAGACGCTGGCGAAGAAGCCCGACGCGGTCTGCTCGAGAACCGGCGGGTTCTGCACGAAGCCCAGCGCGGCCAGCAGGTCGAACCGGACGTCGCCGGCCAGGTACGCGCCGTACGCTTCACCGAACTTCGTGCCGGACACGATCGTCTTGTCCTTGAACTCGGGGTTGGCCGAGGCGGCCGCGTCGATGGTGGTCCTCACCGAGGCGATCGAGGCGTCGCCCTCCGCGGACTTGCCGACCGCCGCGGCGATGGACTTCATCTGGACGTCCCACGCGGTGGCGAAGTCCGGGGTCCCGGTCGGGGCGTAGACCGTCGGGGCGATGGTGGCCAGCCGGTCGTACACGGTCTGGTCCGCGGTCGCGCGCACGTTGAGGATCAGGTCGGGCTTCATGCCCTGGATCTGCTCGTAGTTGAGCTGACCCTGCGAGTCGTTGACGATGATCGTGGGCGTGACGTCGCCGAACTGGGCGGTCGCCCACGGGCCCACGCCCTTGTTCGCCTCGCCAAAGCCCTGCCAGTCGTAGACGCCGACCGGCTTGACCCCGAGGGCCAGCGCCATCTCGGCGTCCGACCAGCCCAGGGCCACCACGGTCAGGTCGCCGTCGGCCGGCTGCGGGACGGTCACCGTGCCGAACATGGTCTCGACGCTGCCCAGCGGCGCGGCGGATCCGTCGCCGCCGTCGTCGGAGCTGGAGCAGCCGGTCATGAGGAGCAGGCCTGCCGTCAGGGCGGCGGCCAGCCTCAGGGGTGTGCGCATCAGGTGGTTCCTTTCGGTGTGTTCGATCGATCGGACGGACGTGCGGTCGGTGGGCTGGGCGGGCGCGGTGGGTGGGTGGGTGGGTGGGTGGGTGGGCCAGGGTGGTCTGTGGGGTGAGTGGGGCGCGGGTCGGCCGGCCCCCAGCCTCGGCTGGGGCGGCTACTCCGGGACGTCCAGCGCTCCTTCGGCCAGGGGGATGACCAGCGGCGAGCCGGTCTCCGGGTCGGGGATGATCCGGGAGCGGACCCGGAACACCCGCTCGACCAGCTCGGCGGTGACCACCTCACTCGGGTCGCCCTGGGCGACGATCGCGCCGCGGTGCATCACGACCAGGTTCGTGGCGTAGCGGGCTGCCTGGTTGAGGTCGTGCAGGATCGCCACCATCGTGCGGCCCTCGCGATTCAGCCGCGTGCACAGCTCCAGCAGGTCCAGCTGGTGGGAGATGTCCAGGAAGGTCGTGGGCTCGTCGAGCAGGACGATCGGGGTGTCCTGGGCCAGCACCATCGCGATCCACACCCGCTGGCGCTGGCCGCCGGACAGCTCGTCGACGGGCCGGCCGGCCAGCTCGTCGGTGGCGGTCTGGGTCAGCGCGGTCCGGACGGCAGCCTCGTCCTGGGCCGACCACTGCCGCAGCATCGTCTGGTGCGGGTAGCGGCCCCGGGAGACCAGGTCCACCACGGTGATCCCGTCCGGGGCGATCGAGGACTGGGGCAGCAGCCCGATCCGGCGCGCGACCTCCTTGGCCCGATAGGCGTGGATGTCCTTGCCGTCCAGGACGACCGTGCCGTCCTGCGGCTTGAGCAGCCGGGACAGCGTGCGCAGGAGCGTCGACTTGCCGCACGCGTTGGGCCCGATGATGACCGTGAAGGAGCCGTCGGGGACGACCGCGTCCAGGTGCTCCAGGACGATCCGGCCGTCGTAGCCGGCGGTGATCCCCTGGGCGTGCAGACGAGGCTCAGCGCCCGAGCCGGAGGCGGAGGCGGGGCCGGGCGCGACGGGGCCGGGCGCGACGCGATCGGGGGGCGGCGTGCTCATCGGGACCTCGCTTGGTGGATCAGCAGCCACAGCAGATAGCCGCCGCCGACGCAGGAGGTGACCACGCCGACCGGCAGCTGGCTGGGAGCAATCAGGGTGCGGGCCAGGGCGTCGGCGACCAGCAGCAGCAGCGCGCCCATCAGCGCCGCCGGCACCAGCGAGACGCCGGCGGCGCCGGTGAACCGCCGGGCCAGCTGCGGGGCGGCCAGGGCCACGAACGAGATCGGCCCGGCCAGGGCGGTGATGACGGTGACGTAGCCGACGCCCAGCACGAGCAGCCGGCGCCGGGCGCGCTCGGCGTCGATGCCCAGCGCCTGCGCCGAGTCATCGCCCAGCTCCAGCATCTGCAGCTGGCGGGCCAGCACGGCCGTGAACGGCAGCAGCAGCACGAGGCTGGCGACCAGCAGCCAGACCCCCGGCCACGCCGCGTTGTTCAGCGAGCCCGCACCCCACGCCGCCGCGCTCACGGCGGACTCGCGGTTGGCCCGGATCATCAGGTAGGAGTTGACCGCGTTGAGCAGCGCGGCGACCGCGATGCCCACCACGATCAGGCGCATCCCGTTGACGCCGCGCTTCATCGCCAGCAGGTACACCGCGAGCGCGGTGGCCAGGCCGCCGATCAGCGCGCCGATCGACGCGGCCCAGCCGCTGGACGAGCCGACCACCAGCATCGCGACCAGCGCGCCGGTGTAGGCCCCGGTGCTGAACCCGATGACGTCCGGCGAGCCCAGCGGGTTGCGGGTGATGGACTGGAAGATCGCCCCGCTGATCCCCAGCGCGGCGCCGCCGAGCAGCGCCATCAAGGTCCGGGGCAGCCGCCACTGCACGACGATGTTCTGGGTCGTGGCGTCGGCCTGCCCGGTGAGGGCGGCGAGGATCTGGCCGACCGACAGGTCGGTGTCCCCGATCGACATCGACCACACGACCGCGACCAGGCACGCCAGCACGAGGGCACCGGTGAGCAGCGCGACCCGCTGGTGCATCCGCACGGAGATCCCCGGCAGCGTCACCAGCCGCACGTCGCCGGGCCACAGGTCGACCGTGCGCGGATCGGTGGTCGGCGCGCTCACAGGGTCGCCCCCTTGCGGCGGATGAGGACGATGAGCAGCGGGGCGCCGAGGAACGCGGTGACCACGCCGACCGGCAGCTCGCTGGGCACCAGGATCCGGCCGAGGATGTCCGAGGCCAGGAAGATCGCCGGGGCGTACACGAGGCTGACCGCGACGATCCAGCGCTGGTCCGGACCGACGATCAGCCGGGCCACGAACGGGACCATCAGGCCGAAGAACGTGATGGGTCCGGCCGCCGCGGTCGCCGCACCGCACAGCAGCGTGATCGCGACGAACGCCAAG
The DNA here is from genome assembly GCA_964418695.1 of uncultured Bifidobacteriaceae bacterium. GTDB lineage: Bacteria > Actinomycetota > Actinomycetes > S36-B12 > CAIYMF01 > Prado023. The sequence goes on from CAYQMN010000011.1 coordinate 57,900, forward strand.
GTCCGCGTGGTGGCGACCCGCGCGCCCAGGGCCCGCGCGAGGTCCTCGCCGAGGCTGAACACGTTCAGCGAGCGGGCCAGCACGATCGCCAGCACCAGGCCGATCACGATGTAGGGCAGCACCGCGCTGACGGTGTCGGAGCTGCGCCCCTGCAGCGAGCCGGCCTGCCAGAAGCGCAGCTTGTCGAAGACCTCGGGGTGGCTCAGGCTGATCCCCTGGCTCAGGCCCATGAGGACCGCCTGCAGGGCCACGCCGGTCAGGACCAGTGTCGCCGGTGTCGCGCCCGCCCGGCCGGCGGCGCCGACCAGGTACACGGTCGCCGCGGCGATCATCGCGCCGGCCATCGACCACCACACCTGGCCCGAGGTCGAGGTCACCCCGAAGAACGCGGCGCCGACCGAGACCGCGAAGAAGGCCCCCGCGTTCACGCCGAGGATGCCGGGGTCGGCCAGCGGGTTGCGGGTGATGGCCTGGATGAGCACACCGGCCAGACCCAGGGCGGCGCCGACCAGCACGCCCAGCTGCGTGCGCGGGATCCGCAGGGTCTGCACGATCACGTCGTTGGTGGACTCGCCGGGGTTGGTCAGCGACTGCCAGGCCTGCGACCACGTCATGCTCCCCGAGCCGACCATCAGGCTGAGCATGACGAGCACGACCAGCAGCAGCAGGCCCGCGACGATCACCCCGACGCTGCGCGCGGGATGCGCGCTGGCCACCCGCGGCTGGTCGTCGGGCGTGACGACGATGCGCGTGCTCTCGGCGCTGCTCATCGCGGTGGTCCGATCGGTGAAGTGAGGGCAGGGAGGGGCCGGGCGGGCATAGCGGGCGGGCTGGGATCTGGCTTAGGTGAGCCTACCCTCACCGAACGAGGGATCGGCCCGCGACGTGGAGATGGGGCGCGAGAGGTGTGGGCGCTGGGTGCGGGTGCCCAGGCGCCGGCTGGCCTACGAGAACTCGGGGGTGAGCGCCCAGGCCAAGGTCCAGCCTCGGTCGTCGACTCCGGTGAGCGCGACCAGGCCCCCGTTGCGGAATCCCACGATCCGCGCAGACTCGTCACCGGCCAGCAGCAGCGAGGCGAGCCGGTCCAGGAACGGCAGGTGGCCGACGACTGCCAGCCGCTGCGCGGATCCCGGGTCCAGCTCAGCAGCGGCGAACGGCGCGACCGGGTCCCCGGGGCTCATCCCCGGCAGCGCGTCCACGCGCGAGCAGCCCAGCGGCCCGGCCAGCAGGCGCGCGCTCTGCTCCGCGCGCAGCTTCCCCGAGTGCACCACTCGGTCCACGACGATCCCGTGCCTGGCGACGAACGCCGCGACCCCACGCACCTGGCCCTCGCCGGCCTGGGTGAGCGGCCGCTGCGGGTCCGTCGCTTCCTCGACCGCAGTGCCGTGCTGCATGAGGTACAGGTCCATGGCTCACTCCAGGGTCGTGGACGGCATGCGCGGCGGGGGCCGACACGCAGCGGAAAGAGGAGCTCCTGGTGGATGCCCTCGTCACGCACGGCCCGAACGTAGTGCGCGCGATGCCCCGCGGCGCTGCGAGCGGAGCGCTGGCGCGCACCGAGTCGTCCGGCGCGCACCGAGTCGTCCGGCGCGCACCGAGTCGTCCGACCACGCGCGGGGCTAGCGTTCGCCCATGATCGTCGGGCACCGGCTGCTGACCCTGGCCGTCGCTACGACACTGGCCGCAGGTGCCCTGACCGCGTGCACGCCCGCGGACTCGGGGGCGTCCGGGGACTCCACGCCACCCGGGCCGAGCACTTCGACGGCCCCGACCCCGACGACCGATCCCATCTCCTCCCCGCCGCCCGACGAGCTGCGGCCCGTGGAGCACCCGACGCTCTGGCTGTGCCGCCCGATGCTGGCCGACAACCCGTGCGAGGGCGGCCTGGACTCCACGGCGATCACGGCCGGTGACGTGCGCACCGAGGTCCCGTTCACGCCCGCCGCGGACCCGGTCGCCGACTGCTTCTACGTCTACCCGACGGTCTCGGAGGCGAGCACCCGCAACGCCCCGCTGAAGGTGAGCGACGCCGAGAGGTTCGTGGTCCGGGCGCAGGCCGCGCGATTCGCCGCGTCGTGCCGGGTGTTCGCCCCGGTCTACCGGCAGATCACGCGGGCCGGCCTGACCAGCGGCGGGCTCACCGACCCGAAGGCGCGGGCGCTGGCCTTCAGCGACGTCCGCTCGGCGTTCAACGACTACCTCAACATCGCCAATCTGGGCCGGCCGTTCGTGCTGATCGGGCACTCGCAGGGCGCGTGGATGGTCGAGCAGCTGATCCAGACCCAGATCGACGGCAACCCCACGCTGCGGGCGCGCATGCTCTCGGCGCTCGTCTTCGGGGGAACCGTGAGCACGCCGCCCGGGCAGGCCACCGGCGGGTCCTTCGTCAACGTCGCGACCTGCGGCAGCGCCGACCAGTCCGGCTGCGTCGCCGGATACTCGACCTACAGCGGGACGCCACCCGCCGACGGGCTGTTCGCCCGATCCAGCGACACGCGGACCGCCCTGTGCGTCTCGCCGGCGGCGCTGCTCGGCCGCGGCGACGCACTCTCCCCGGAGCTGCCGACCGCCGCGCTCTCCGGCGGCACGCCCCGCGTGAAGGACGCGCCGACCACCGGCTTCGTCACGTTCCCCGGCGGGGTGACCGGGCAGTGCCGCAGCACCGCGGGATTCCACTGGCTGGACGTGCGCATCAGCGAGGAGATCACCGACGCGCTGCCCGATCTGGCCACCGGCTCGGGCGCGCGGTGGGGCCTGCATCGCGGCGACATGTCCCTGGCGCTGGACGACCTCGTGGACCTGGTGTCCGCCCAGTCCGCCGCCTGGACCGCCCGCGGCGGACCCTCGACCGGGTAGGGGGTCGCGCGTACGACCGAGCGGGCAAGCGCGCCTGAACGATCTCAGCCAGGGCGCCCGGCCGATCGCCCGCCGGCGCCCTGCCTGCTTGCGCCTCAGCCGGCTACTCGCCCGACTCCGCAGGGGCGTCGGCGGGCTCGGTCGTCTCCTCAGGCACCCAGCGGTCGACGTCGAACGTGAACCCGGCATCGCGGAGCCGTTCGATGAGCACGTCGCCGAACCCGGTCGCGGGGGTCAGGACGCCGGCTGCATCGGGCAGCCCGGGGTCCCCGAAGGCGGCCAGCAGCGCGGACTCGGCGAGCATCACCGAGGTGGCCGCGTACCCCGGGTCGCCCTGGGCGGCAACGGTGGCGACCCAGCGCTGACCCTCGACGTCGGTGGCGTGGATGCCCATCCGGAAGTGGCCGCCCGCCCGTTCCTGAGCGCTCGGGCCCTCGCCCGGCTTGGGCAGCACCAGGCCCAGCCCGGTGCGCGTCGGACGCATCCCCATCGCAAGCGCGAGGGCGCCCATGCCCGCGCCCATCCCGGTGGCCTTGGCGCGCGCCGCGACGCCCTGCCCGAACCCGATGGCCTCGCGGTAGACGAAGTCGTGCGAGTACGGGTAGCCGGCCAGCGCGTTGGAGCGGCGCACGACCCGGGTGTTGGTGGAGGCCATCACGAACGGCCCGAGCCAGCCCAGCTCCTCGTCATGGACGGCTGTGGTGATCTCGGCCTGATCGCCGAAGTCCGGCTCGGCAGCGCGGTCGGGGCTCAGCGCGTACGGGTCCGCGACGATCTCACCGGCGGCCGGGTCGGCGGCCACCGCCTCGCTCTGCACCCGCATCGAGGCCATCGTCCCCCCGGACACCCCGCCCTTCGTGGACCCGACCAGCAGGGTGGTGGCCGAGAGCGGGCCGATCGCACGATGCAGCGTCAGCACGCCCAGGTCCGACGGGATCGAGTCGTAGCCGCACGCGTGGACGATGCGCGCCCCGGTGCTCTGCGCGAGGTCGTGGCAGGTCTGCACGGATGCGTGCATGAACAGGACCTCGCCGCTGAGGTCCACGTAGTGAGTGCCGAACTTCGCGCATGCGCCGACCAGCGGCAGCCCGTAGCGCAGGTAGGGGCCGACCGTGGTGGCCACCGCCACGGTCGACTGGGCCAGGCGGTTCAAGCTGGGCCGGTCCCCCGCCTCAGCCAGGATCAGCGGCCAATCGGCGGCGCGCTCCCCCAGGCTGTCGCGGACCTCACCGAGTCCGGCCATCGACCGGCCGGCCAACGCGATCCGCGCTCCCTCAGGAGCCCGCTGGGCGACCTGCTCGGCCAGGAGCCGCCCGGTGAAGCCGGTCGCGCCGTACAGGACGAGGTCGTGCTCACGATCGCTCATGCCGCCACGGTAGCCGTCGGCACCGACAGCGTGGCCGACCCGCCTCCCGGCACGCCGCGAGCGCTCGAGCGGGAGGGCGCCGGGTACACCGGCAGGCGCTGACTCGGAACGCCGGGCCTCGCGGCCGGGCGGCTCGCCGGGACGCCGCCCAGCGCTCCGCCACGCTCGCCACCGGCACCGCGCAGGCACTCGACAAGCCCGCCACGGATCGGCCGAGCCGACGCGGACACGCCCAACGTCCGTGCCGCCGCCCCACCCCCGTCCCTCGGCTTCGCGGCATCATCCGTGCTGCCGTAGGCGCGCCAGGTCTGCGGTCAGCAGCTGGGACTCGGTCTGGGTGCGCAGCCCGCGCAAGACCGCGTCCCGCGCGGCGCCGTACTGGCCGGCGCTCTCGTAGCGCAGCGCCAGGTCGTGCGCGACATCGGTGATGAGGCAGAGCATCTCGTTGATGTGCAGGTCCGCCCACGGCAGCTCGCGGGCAACCACGCTGCCGAACGGCCGGCCTCGCACGAGCCGCAGCGCGGCACTCAGCGCGGCGGTGTCCTGAGGGTCGGCGAACCCGGCATCGGCCAGATCCTGGAACCGCTGCCAGTCCGACCCGACCTCCGGGCGCAGGCACAGTCGGCCCTCGGTGGCGGTGAACGGCTCCAGGTAGGACTCTCCCGCCTCGGTGCGACCGAGCCACGTGCGCGTCCGCGAGATCATCTGCCGACAGGTCTGCGGGTTCGATCGGCGCTGCGGCCAGAGCGCTGCCTGCAGCTCGCTGGGCCGGGCGCCTGGGTTGAGCAGCACGAAGGCGGCGGTCTCGGCGAGCCGGCCGATCCGGGTCGACTCGGCCGGGCCGCCGGGGTCGACCACGCGCAGCTCGCCCAGCAGCAGGATCGTCGGGGCGGCCTGTGGGGCCAGCTCCTGCACCGCCGGTGCGGTCTCGGACACGGCCTGCGCGGACACCACCTGCGCGGACACCGACACCGCCTGCGCGGACACGGCCTGCGCGGACAGCGCTTCCGCGGTCTCGGACAGCGCTTCCGCGATCTCGAAGGAGCGCTCCTTCAGGCCGATGGCCCCACCGATTCCGGGCTGCCCCGATCTGGCCCCGAGCACCCCACCGGCCACCGACGGCGTCTTGGACCCTCCCCGGGCAGCCGTTGGCTCAGCGAGCAGGGCGACTACCTCCGCAGCGTCCCGGGCGCCCGCCTCGAGGTCCGGCGGGAGATCCGTGGCCGCGATCAGCCCGACGAGGTCGGCCTCGCCCGCCGCACTCAGAACCTGCGCCCGCAGGCGGATTCCCTCGGGCAGCAGGGCGGCGGTCCCGTCCGCCTCCAGGACGAGGCTGGCGCTCGCCTCGCGCGCGTGCCCGGTGGTGATCAGGCCGACGCCGCTGCGTCCGGCCACCGCCACCGGAATCGGGGCCTCGGCCAGGACCACGAGCGGCGGATCGAGCGGGTCGGGCACACCCGCGCCATTCCCGGCCAGGACTGCGCGCACAGCCGCCCCCACCCGCTCGGGGGCGGTCTCGAGGGCAACCTCCCCCGGGCCGGCCGCCTCGACCAGCGGCGAGGTCGGCGAGCAGACGAGGCGCTCAGCGCCTGCGCGCGGGCGGCCGAAGACCAACTCCGCGGCCAGCCCGCGCACTGCGGGCCGGACCGCCTCGGCCGAGCCCGCCAGACTCAGCGTGCCCACCTCGGCCAGGTCCACCAGGACGCGCGTCTGGCCGTCGACTCCGAGGGTCACCAGCGCGGGCAGCAGGATGTCCTCGTCCGCGCCCTCGTCTCCCGCGGCACTGGTGGCCGCGTCCGGCAGGTCGGCCAGCTGGTCCGAGTCCAGCGACCAGCGCCTCTCGCCCGCCGGGACGAACGGCACGAGCGGTGGCTCGTCGCCGGCCAGCAGCAGGGTGACCTCCCCGGCGGAGGCGAGCACCACGCGGACCCGCGGGAAGCGCCGGCCAGCATCACGAGCGCTGCGGGCCAGCGCCCGCAGCGCAGGTTCGAGCAGATCCGCGGACTCGTCAGCCTGGGTGGTGCGCAGGGCAGCCTCCAGCTCCGCTTGACCGGCGGTCGGCGGCGCCATCCGCTCACCCGGGCGGCGAACCCGCTGGAACCGGCGCCGCCGACGAGTCAGCTCGGCCGCGACGGCCCCGAGCAGGAATGCCGTGAGCGTGCTGCCGGCCGGACCGAGCGACGACTCCGCCAGGGTTGCGGCGGTCCGATCGACGTCTGGGAGGCTCCCACCGCCCGACGTGTCGGCCGGCTCCGAGACGCTCTGGGGGGTGCCTTCGGGTGCGCGCGCTGAGCCGGCGGCTCCCCCCGCCGACTCCTCGCGGGGCACCGCCCACGACGCGGCACCACGAGCGGACCCACCGGCGGACTCCTCACCCGACAGGCTCGGCGCCGAGACATCGCGGGCGGCTCCGGCGTTGGTGTCGGGGACGGCACCGGCGTCGGGGACGGCGTCGGTGTCGGGGAAGGCACCGGTGCCGGGCACGGCCGGCTGACGCGGCGGGGACTCCGCTCGGTCCAGGCTCGGAATCTCCGAGTCCTCGGTCGCCGCACCCAGGCCACGAACCCCGGAATCGTGCGGCGCCCGCGAACCGGAGGCACTCGATTGGCCGGGCTGATCCCGACCGCTGCGCGCATCGGTCCCGGTCCCCCGGTCCAGGATCGGCAGGTCGCCGGACGCCTCCTGGGCGCCCTGCAGGGCCGAGACCGCACGATCCCCATCGGCTACTTCGCCCACCGAGTCGTTCTCACTGGGCTGACCCTGCCCCTCGATGACCGGGGCGGGACCACGATCGAGCACGCCCGCCGGCGCCCCCTCGGCCACATCCTCCGAGCCGTCGCCCGGAGCGACCGTGGTCGTGGGCGTGGCCGCGGCCGAGCCGCCGTCGGCAGCCTCCGTGGCCGGCATGGTCAGCACCCAGCCGGGCTTGATGAGCTCGGCCCGCGTGAGTCGCTGCCCGTCGGGCTGGAGATCGCCGCGGTTCTCGGCAAACACCTCGCGGTACCGCCGGGGGTCGCCGAGCTCCTCCTCTGCGAGGTCCCAGAGCGTGTCACCGGGCTCGACCACCACGCGAGCCGGCCGATGGGCCTCGACGGTCGCGTCGGCCGGCAGTCGCAGCTCCCAGCCCGGGTAGACCCGCCCGTCGCGAGCCAGGGCTCGTCCATCCGGCTGGGTGACACCCAGGTTGAGCGCGAGGATCTCCTCGAAACGCTCACCGGCACGAAGGTGCTGCTCGGCCAGGAGCCAGAGGGTGTCGTGCCGCTGGGTCAGCACGACCGGCAGGGGCATCCGCGGCTCGGTCGACTCACTGGCTGTGGGCAGCACAGCGGACCGCCCGACATCGTCCTGAGTCACCGCGCGCTGCTCGGCCCCGAAGCTCGGGTCCTCCTGGACCGCGGTCGCGTGCGGAAGGGCGCGGTCCCAAGCCAGTGCCGCAGCGGGCTTGACCGACGTGGCGGGCACGACGGCCAGCAGCACGCCGGCGACCAGCCACCCGGCCAGGTTCTGCGGGAGCGCAAGGCCGGGCAGCCGTGGGCTGGGGGCGCGGCGGACGACCGCGACCACCTCGACGATCACGCAGCCGACGACGGCCGCCCAGGCCACCCACGCGATCAGCAGGAGCGCGGCGAGCAGCAGACCTCCGTCGTCGGCCCGCAGCACGTATCCGCTCAGCAGGTCACCGACAGCCGGGACGGGCAGCGCCGCCGCGAGCCGGCTCAGCAGCGCGGGCACGCCGACGACCAGGCCCCCCAGAGCGAGCAGGGCCAGGGCAGCCTGACCGAGATGAGTGCCGCGGGGCGCCGGGGCCGACCGCGGCGCGGGCGAGGCCGTTCGGGTCGCGGACGAGGTCGTTCGGGTCGTGGGTGACGCTGGCGAAGCCGCGCGCGTCGCCATGGCACCCGTGGGCGACGATGCCGAAGCCGTCCGCGCTGCCGCCGACCCCTCCGGCGCCGCGGCCGAAGCGTTGGACCGTTGCTGACGAGTCAGGCTCATCGTGTCCCTCCATCGGTGTCGATCATGGCGACGCTGGCCCGTCCGTGGACCATGAGCTCGTGCACGCCCACGATCGAGAGGAAGACCGCGGGCTCGCTTGCTCTGGTGGTGACCGTGAGCGTCGCGCCGCGCGGATCGACCTCGACGGTCCCGCTCAGTCCGGCTGCGGCCAGGTGCTGGAGCGCCGCCGCACGGGCGGGCCTGAGGTCCACGCGTCGCGCATTGCCGGTCATCGCGACGTCCAGGTCCACGGCCTGCAGAGCAGCCCGGCCCGCCTCGGCAGCGACCCGATCCGCGCGCTGGGCAGCGCGCACCTTCGCTCCGCCGTCGACCGCCAGCCCGGCGATCGCGAGCAGTCCGAGAGCGGCGATGGCCACGAACACCGTCACCGACCCTCGATCGTCGGCCCCACGTCCGCGCCGGATCATGGCCTGGTCCGGTAGCTGTCCAGCGGGCTGGTCGCCCACGCCCGGACCACGCGGGATCCGGGCAGACCCGGCATCGCGAGGTCCGCGAGCGGCACCTGGCACGTCACCTGCACCGCGACCTCGGCTGGCTGGCCAAGCGCCGCCGAGAACCCGGACGTGTCGATCTGGGCGCTGGACTTCGTGCACGTGACCCCCTGGTCGGCCAGCGATCGATCGACGACCCTCTGGGCGGCTACCTCGGCACTGCGCGGATCGCGCATGAGGGACGCGGCGCGGGCCGCTGCGGCGGCGGCCTGCTCCACGGCTCCCCCGGCGGCGCTGATCCGGGCGGCGACCACGACCAGGCTCAGCAGGAGGAGCAGCGCCGGTGCCACGATCGCCAGCTCGATCGTGATCGAGCCGCGAGCGGCGTCGGCCCGGGTGCGCGGGGTCCGGGTGCCCAGGCTCCGGGTGCGTCGGGTCATGGGGCCACGATCTGCTCGACCGGACCCACGGCGTGCTGGGTGACCGGGATGCCGGGGAGCCCCGGCAGGACGCTCAGCGACCGGCCCCGCACGACGACCTGGACCTCGTCGCCCCGCGTGGTGGCCACGGCCTGCGGCGCGGTCAGCGAGTCCCGGGCATGGTGGGCCAGGAAGTCCTCGGCGGCTTGCCGCCCAGCCTGGGGCGGCGCGCCGTACGCCCGCCCTGCCGCCACCCCGGTCTGCGCCGCGCCCAGGGCGAGACTGCGTGCGTACGACCACAGCCCCGCCTGGACGATGGCGAACACCACGAGCAGCAGGACAGGACCGAGCACGGCGACCTCGATGGTCACCGAGCCGGACGCACCGGCACGCAGCCGTAGAGCGAGCATCAGTTGATCTGGTCTGTCCGCGACTTGACGGCCGCGGTGAGCGCCGCCACCAGGATCGTCGCCACCGTGATGAGGCCGAGGATCAGGATGACCAGCTCCAGCGTGCTGGCCCCCGTGTCCTCACCGCGACTGCGCCACGCGCGGCCGGTTCGCTCGGTCAGGCTGGACAGGATCGTCAGCGTCGTGAGGATCAACGGGTTCATGGTCTGGCTCCTGGGTCGGATTCGGTCAGGTGAAGGGGTCTGGGTCGGTCGGACGGAGGTTCGGGCGGTCGGACGGAGGTTCGGGCGGTCGGACGGAGGTTCGGGCGGACGGGCGCGGTTCGGGCGGACGGGCGCGGTTCGGGCGGGCGGACGAGGTTCGGGCGGACGAGGTTCGGACGGTCGAGCGGTCGGTCGAGCAGTCGAGCGGTCGAGCAGTCGGTCGGTCGGTCGGTCGGTCGAAGCAGTCGGTCGAGGGTCGGGCCCGGGCGGGCGGGTCGGGCTCCGCGGCCTCGGTGCGTGGCGCCGGGTCGGGTTCCGGGGCTCCGTGTCCCGAGGCGGGTCAGCCGGAGAGGATGCGCCACAGCGCGGGGAAGCCGAGCAGCGCCATGAACGCGACGCCCAGCAGCGCGACCGGGATCGACATGCGCTCGGAGGCCCGGTTGGCCGCGGCCACCTCCGCCTGCAGCAGCGCCCCGCGCAGGGAGGATGCGCGAGCGCGCAGGGTCGGCAGGACCGCCGCCCCGTCCTCGCCCGAGAGCCGCATGATGTCGGCCACGTCGGCCAGCTCGGGAACGGCCAGCGCCTCGGACAGCGCGGACAGCTGGGCCCAGGGCGTGCGCCCTTCCAGCCGCGCGCGCAGCAGCGCGTCGCTGATGTGTGCGAACCCCTGACCGGAGCCGATCGCCGCCGCGCGCTCCAGCGCCTCCACCGCCCCGGCGTCGGCAGCCCGCTCGAGGGCGACCAGCTCGACGTAGGCGCACACGGTGCGACGCAGCTCGCGGCGGGCGGCCACTGCTCGGCGGCGCAGATCGGCCTCGGGCAGGAAGGACAGCCCAGCGCCGAGCGCCAGCCCCGCCAGCACCGGCACGGCGAACGGCAGCGACAGCCCGGCCACGAACAGGATCGAGACGAGCAGCAAGGGAAACACCAGGCCGAGCATCGCGTAGCCGACCTTGGCCAGCGCCACCGACGTGAGACGGGTGTTGGTGATCTGCAGGTCGGCGGCGAGCTTCTGGGCCGGCAGCCGCGCCGCGATCGCCTCGGCCACCGCGCGCACCGGCCGGGGCATCCGCGCGACCGCGGGCCGCTCCCCGGCCCACGGATCGCCCGACCACACCACCGCACCCCCGCGGCCCCCCGGCTCGTCCACCAGCCGCGCGACCGCGGCGCCCAGATCGGGCACTGGCGCGCGCAGGCCTGCGACCACCGCGGTGATCCCCACGCCGACCAGGGCCCCGGCCAGCAGCATGACGATCATGGCCGCGCCTGCCGGTCCAGGATCCGCGGCAGCTCGACGCCCACGGTCATCCGGTGCATCCACCACAGCGCCGCGGCGAAGAAGCCCAGCGTCCCGGCCAGCACGATCTGGCCGACCGGACCGCCGTAAGGCGCGGTGTAGTCGGAGTTGAGCAGGCCCAGCGTGATGATCCCGACGGTGATGAGAGTGACCGCGCGGGCGGTGGCCCGCGGCTTGGCCCGGTCCGCCTCGATGCGCCGGCGCGCGGCCACCTCCTCGGCCGCCGAGTCGGCGATGCCGGTCAGGGCGGCTGCCACCCCCGGCCCGCGCCGGCGGCTGGCCAGGATCAGCGCCGCCACGACGAGGTCCGCGGAGGGGTCGGCCAGCTCGTCGGCGAACTGGCGCAGGGACGGCTCCGTCCCCGCCCCCGCGGCGATGCGCGCGGCCAGGGTGGCGGTCTGCACGCGGATCGATGCCGGAGCCGACCGGGCCGCGCCGGCCAGCGCCTGCTCCAGGCCCACGCCGATCGCCAGGATGTCGGCGACTCTGCGAGCCCACTCCTGGACAGCCTCGACCCGGTCGATGGCCTCCTTGGCACGCCGATCGGCACCGAGCATCGCCGGCAGCCCGACGGCGGCTCCGCAAGCGGCCAGCCCGAGAGCCGGCCACCCGGTGGCGGCCCACGCGAGCAGGCCGACTGCGGCCACGAGGGCGACCTGGCCGGCCCGCCGACCGAGTCGCAGCGACCCACGCCGGCTCGCCGACTCCTCGATCGGCTGGTTGCCGATGACGGCCAACGCGACCCCCGCCGCGACGACCAGGGCCGCGACCGCTGCGACGACCTGCGCGGCACTCATCGTCCGACCACCGCCGAGCCACCCCGGGAGCGCGAGTCGATCGTCGCGGAGCCGTCCAGCAGCCGCGGGTCGAAGCCGGCCGCGACCAGATCGGGCAGGCATGCGGGGCGATGCGCCGGGACTGCCCGGCCGTCGGGTCCAGGCCGGAAGACGGTGGTGACCACCGGGCGGCCGGCCTCCCCGATGCCGTCGACCTCGAGGACCTCGCTGACGAACCGATGACGCTGCCCGCCGGCCTGGGCGTCGTGGCGCAGGGTGAGATGGACCACCAGGTCGATGCCGTCCGCCGCAGCACGGTAGGCGAACGTGTCGGTCATCCCCGTGCCGTGCTCCAGGCACAGCGTGACGATCCGGTCGATCGCCTTGCCCGCCGAGCGCGCGTGCAAGGTACACATGGAGCCGTCCCCGACTGCCATCGCGGACAACATCGGCACCACTTCCGGCCCGCGAACCTCGCCGACGATGACTCGCCGCACGTTCATCCGCAGCGCGTCGACGACGAGGTCGGACAGCGACACCTCGCCGGCGGCCCGACCCGACGCGTCGCGCTCGGACGAGCCGACCCGGGCCTCCATCGCGACCACCCGCGGATGCCGCTCGAGCTCGTGCAGGTGCAGCTCGAACTCGCGCTCGATCGTGGCGAACCGCTCCATCGGAGCGAACTCCGCCGCCAGCGCCCTGAGCATCGTCGTCTTGCCTGCGTTCTGGGCGCCGGTCACGATGACGTTGCGCCCCGCGCGGATGGCCGCGCCCAGGAACTGCGCGACCGCCGCGGACAGGGAGCCCCACTCGACGAGCTGGTCCAGGGTCACCTCGCGGACCCGGTGACGGCGGATCACCAGCACCGGCCGTGGGGTCACCCAGGCCATCGCCGTGAGCCGGGAGCCGTCGTCCAGGCGCAGATGCAGGATCGGGCTGGCGGTGGAGAAGGAGCGCTCGGCCTGGCCGGTCCGGGTCACGAGGGCCTGGACCAGCTCGATGAGCTCGGCGTCCGAGGCCGCCACGGGCGCGCCGCGGACCTCCCGGCCGTCGGCGTAGGCCAACCAGACCTCGTCGAAGCCGTTGACCTCGATGTTCTCGATCGCCGGGTCGTCGATCAGCGGCTGCAGCCGCCCCATGCCGAAGATCACGTCCATGACGCTGTCGGACAGCGAGAACTCCTCTTCCACGCTCCAGGGCGGCTCCCCCGCATGGACGCGGGCCCGCACGCGACCGACCACCACCTCGGCGACCAGGCTTCGGGCCAGCTCCCGACGGGCCCGAGGGTCGTTGACCGGGGTCGCGCGCAGCCGCAGCGCGAGCGCGTCCGACACCTCATGCCGGATCTCGGCCACGAGCGTGTGGTCGACTGCCGTGGCGGGCGGGAACCGGCGAAGGACGGAGGGTTCGAGGGTCACCCCCGCAGCGTCCGCAAGCCCCGAGGACAGCCCGGATCGTGCGCGACCATCCCGGTCCGACACCGAGCCACCCAACGACCGGCGCGGCGCCGCCGCGAAGCCATCGGCGGGCTCGTGCAGCATCGCGGTCATCCCCGGCCTCCGGCTCCCGCGATCGTGCTTCCGACCCGGTCGCGGACCGTTCGCGCCAGGCCTGCGCTCGCCACGCCTGCGCTCGCCAGGCCTGCGCGTCCCGAGAGCTCCGCATCGAGTCGATCGGCCAGCCCGTCGACCGAGCGGGCGAACCTCGAGCGGGCCATGCCGCGCGTCGCCGGAGCGCCAGCGGAGTAGGTGGCGGCGTGCTGGGCCTCGAAGGGGATCGTGGCGGCCAGCGGCAGGCCGACCGCCCCGGCGACCTCGCGCGGCGAGTACGGGGAGGCGCTGTCCACGACCACGAGCTGCACCGGCACCCCCGCGGTCACCGGCGTGCCGGTCCACGCTGCGGCGAGGCGGCGCGCCGAGGCCACCGACGGCAGGCCGGGTCGCACGATCAGCAGGACCCGATCGCTGCCCAGCAACCAGGGTCCGGCGGATAGCGGCGAGTCCAGCCGCCCTGCGTCCACCACCAGATCGACGCCGCCACGCTCGGCCAGCGCCGCCTCGATCACCGCCCACGCGGGCGGCAGGGCGCCGGCTCGCTGGCTGTCGGGTACGCCGACGACGGCCGCGACCGAGCCGCCTTCGGTCAGGGGCACGCAGGCCGAGACGAGCAGCTCGCCGGCTGGCCGGCCCCGACCGGCTGCCAGCGCCAGCATCCCCGAGCCCGAGGGCGCGCCCCCGCGAAGCACTCCGGCCGCGACGTCGCCGCCCACGGGATCGGCGTCCACCAGCAGCGTTCGGCGTTCCGGGTGCCGATGTCCCCACGACAGCGCGAGGGCCACGGCCAGAGTGGTGGCCCCGGGCGAGCCCTTCGCGCTGATCAGGCTGATGACCGCCACGGCTCAGCTCCCGCTCGGCTGAACGACCAGGGCGACACGGGCGTTCGCCGACGTGATCGCCAGGCTTGGCCCGTCCGCCACCGCCGCGGTGACGTCCACGACGCTCACCCCGTTCACGTCCGGCGCCCCGACGCGGACGACGACGGCGGGCCGGCCCGACAGGGGCGCACCGGCAGTGGCGGCGTCGCCGGCGTCCACGACCAGGATCCGGTCGCCGGGCATGAGGCCGCCCGAGGGCATGCGGTCCGGCGCGATCGCGAGCGGGACGAGGACCCGGCCGGTTTCCGGGCCGCGGTCGGCCGTGACCAGACCGGAGTTGAGCAGCATGCCCGGAGCCAGGGCGGTCTTCGCGTGCATCCCGGTCACCTGGTCCAGGGAGCCCACGGGGATCACCTCGACGCCGGGCTCGACCGAGACCTGCGCCACCCCCAGCATCCCGGCGGTCAGCGCCTCACCCTGGGCGACCGGTGCGCGCACGACCAGGACGTCGATCCGCTGGCCGGCGGTTGCGACGAGCCAGGCGACCACCAGGGCCCCGACGGCGGCCAACAGCGCACCCAGGGCGATCAGCCACGGGCGGCGTCGCCGGCGTACGGGGAGCGGTTGCGGGTCCCAGACCCGCGAGGCGGCAGGGTTCAGAGTCTCGGCGGCCATGTCTGCCCCCGGTCTCAGCAAGCCGGGGTCAGGCGCGAGCCGGACCCGACCAGCGGCGCTGTCTCGGTGCTTTCCGACCTGCTGCTGGCATGAGCACGCGAGCGCATGCGACCACCTTCCCCCGTAGCGTCGAGTCCCTCGATCCGGGACCGCTCGGGGTCGCATCGGATCGGCGCGCGCACAGTAAGCGGCAGCTCCGAGAAAGTCCAAATCACCTCTGGACAAGGCGATCCCGCGAGTGGTATTGACGACTCCCACCGGGCTGAGACCTCGCTGAGGACGCCCGCCGGCGACGGGAGCCACTGGCGACTGGTCGCCCGGATCGCGGTGACGACACCGGGATCCTCCAGCAGGTCCAGCCCATGGACGGCGACCAGCTCCAGCAATCCGGGTCGGCCCGGCCGGCCGACCAGCAGGGACCACAGCCGGCTGGCCCGCCACGGCGGGCAGCCGACCCGGGTCGCCGCCATCCGCCAGCCGCCGCGACTCGCGCCCAGGGCGGCATCAGCCAGCTCGTCGATCAGCTCGGTCAGAGCGGCGTGCTCCCAGCCCGCAGCGCGCAGGGCCTCGAGAATCGGATCGAGGAGGGGACTCGGCTGCGCCGATCCAAGGTGCGTATCTGGGGTCGGCTCGGCCTGTCCCCCCGGCCGTTCACGATCACCGCAGACCGCCTCGGCGTCGGCATCCTGGGCCGCGCGCTCTGAGCCCGCCAGCCGGTCCCAGCCAAGGTCGACGACCAGCTCGCCAGCGACCCTGCGACCGGCCGCAGACTCCGCAGCGACCGCCCGCCGGACGGCGACCCACGCCATGCCGGCAGGGTTGTCCGCGGACCGGGCGCTGGCCCGGCGCAGGGCATCCCACGCGGCCGCCCAGCAGCTGGCCGCCGCCTGGTCGGCGGCCGGCCCGCGCAGCCCCGAACGGCGCACGGACGGCATCACGATGCGCCGACGGACCAGCTCGAGCAGCTGCCGTCCGACCGGACCGTCCCAGCCTTCGTCGTCGATGACGGCCAGTGCGGTGTGGATGTCGTGGGCCGTGAGCTCCATCGAGTCCTCCGTTCTCGGTGAGGGCCAGACCGTGCCTCGCCGGCGTTGCCCGAACCGTTGCCACCGGCGTCCGGCAACGCCCGCGCGAGGCCTGGCAACGGGCTGACAACGCGTCCCACTGGCGTCTGACCTGGGACGACACCCGCTCAGTAAGGCGGCAACGGCCCAGGAGTCCGAGTCGTGCCTGAGCCCGCACAACAGGCCGGCCTGGCTGGCGGGACGACGTCGCGGCGCGCATTGCCCACAGGGGTGCGCTTGATCGTCCGCTCGCCCACGAGGCCCCACAACGCCGGCAACACCTACGGCAAGCCCGAGCCCGTGCCCGGCAACGCCTGGGATCCGAACGGCCCCGGCGGCAACGGGTCTGGCGCCCCTCGCCGCGCACTCCCCTGATGACGGCTTCCCGCCCCATGAGGAGAGACACCATGACGACCACCCTGTCGCTGGCTCACGCCACCCGGCCCACGCCCGCAGCGCGCGCCGAAGCCTCGACGCCCGTGTCGGCCCGCCACCGCCCCACCACATTCAGCTGCCTGACCGGGATCGCGGCGGACCTGCTGGAGCAGGCACTGGTGCAGGCCGGCCCCGGCGAGGAGGACTCCGGCTGGCTGGCTGAGGCGCACGCGGCACATCGCGATCTGACTCATGCGCTGGCCCATCTGGGGAGCACGCTGCTCGGGCTCGGCTCGGTGTCGACGCTGGCTGCCGCTCGGCCGTCCGGGCCCGCAGACAGCGATCGCAGGCTGGTGATGCTGCTGGCCCGGCGCGCGGTCCTGCACGACTGGGAGCAGCCACCTGCAGAGGTCGGCACCACCGCCGATCGCCTGGCTCAGGCGGCCCGCGCACTCCGGGCCGCGGCCGACCTGTGGGCGACGCACCACACCCAGGTAGGGGAGGCTCGCAGTCCCGAGGCGTCGAGGATGCGGCATCCGGCGATGCTCGGTGCTGCGGTCCGCGAGTGGCGGGGCCTGGTCGTCATGGCCCGGGCGATGGCCGACCAGCTGTCCCACCACAGTCGGGCGAGTGGCCGGCGCGCGCCGCTCTACCGCGATCTGATCGGCTACCCCGTGCCGCGCGACGGGGGCCCGACCAGTGAGGCGCGGGTCATCGACCTCACGGTCGCCCGCCCCGCGCGCCGGCGGTCGTCCGACCCGCTGATCGAGATCGAGGAGCGGACGACCCAGCTGCGGGCGCTGGCCTGGCGCATGTCACAGGCGGGCATGGCACCGGTCGATCTACTGGCCAACGCCGCCGCCATCGCGGTGGTGCTGGCCAACGCCGCCGAGCGGACGTCGCGTTCGGCCGCCCGCCTCGATCCGGATGCGGCACCGGCTCACCTGCTGGCCGCGGATCGGGCTGCTGCCCAAGGACGGGCCTGGCGCGCGGTCGGCCCGCTGCTACACGATCTGCGCAGCCCGCTGCGCCCCAGCCCGGCGCTCGTGACCGAGCGCCGCGATCTCGAGACGCTCGTGGAGCGGGCAGCAGCAGCGACTGGGACCACCTCCCGGGCTGATGAGGTCGCCGACGTGCTGGTGCGGGCCAGCGATCGGTTCGCCGACGTGGCCGCGTACCTCGCACTCGCCCTACGACGGGCCCGCGGACGCCGGGCGGTCCTGCTGTCTGGGCGAGCGCTCACCCACACCATGCTGGGCAAGAAGGACAAGCTGCTGACCGCCAAGGTGCGCGACCAGGTGGTGGTCGCGCCAGACCGGATCGTGGTGAGCATCGAGCAGGCGCTGCGGGCCGCCGCGGAGACCGGCCCACAGGATCTGGAGCGCGCCTTGGGATGACCTTGCGGGCACGGGGCGAGCCCGGGTCGACGGAGGGGCGGGACGACGCGCGTGGGCGGGTCGGGCCCGGGGCGGGCCCGGGGCGGGCCCGGGGCGGGCCCGGGGCGGGGCCGGGGCGGGGCCGGGGCGGGGCCGGGGCGGGGCCGGGGCGGGG
>CAYQMN010000011.1:75810-100419 GCA_964418695.1 uncultured Bifidobacteriaceae bacterium
CCGGGGCGGGGCCGGGGCGGGGCCGGGGCGGGGCCGGGGCGGGGCCGGGGCGGGGCCGGGGCGGGGCCGGGGCGGGGTCGGGGCGACGGGCGGGGCGGGGCCCGGGGCCGGGCCGGGCGGGCCCGGCGGGGGGGCAGATCGCCTGGCCCCGCCCAGCCCTGCCCGGCGCTCACGCCACGACGATCTCCGCTGAGGTCAGTCGCGCACTCCGGAGATGACCTTCTTGGCCACGGTCACCTTCAGCAGGAAGCCGGCGCACATCGAGGCCAGCCACACCACGAGGGCACCGGCCAGCCAGGTCACGGCGCCGCTGACCTCCAGCCCGTCGGTGATCGCCTCGGTCGCGATCAGGGCGATCAGGGCGCTGAAGAGCCCGACGCCGCCGGTCAGCACCGAGGCGTTCTTCTCGGTGATCGAGGCGAAGAAGGGGGTGATGACCGCCTGGATGATCCCGAAGATCAGCGCAGCAGTCACGAAGCCGGTCGGGTAGCTGATGTGGAAGTCGTCGATGACCACGTCAGCCACGATCAGCCCGAGGGCGGCAGCGGCCATGTAGACGGCCGCGTTGACGAGGAATCGAATCATGCCAGCAGGCTAGTACCGGGGCCGACCGCCCTGCAGGTTCTCGCGGGGCGGCGCTCGCGCTCCCCACATCATCGGCCCGGTGCTCGTGGCCGCTGCACCACTGCGTGCGACATTCTCGCGGGTGTCCGGGACGCCAGGCCGCTCTAGGATGGCGCCCACCGCCGAGTCGGAGAGTGCTGCCATGCCGGTCAGGATCAGGGAGGGCCTTCCCGCTGCTGAGGTCCTCGCCGGGGAGAACGTCTTCGTGATGACGGAGCGCCGGGCCGCCGCCCAGGACATCCGTCCCCTGCACATCCTCGTGCTCAACCTGATGCCGGCGAAGCAGACCACCGAGGCCCAGCTGCTGCGGATGCTGGGCAACTCGCCGCTGCAGGTCGAGGTCACGTTCCTGCACACGGCGTCCTACTCGTCTCGCCACACCGACCACGCCCATCTGAGCGACTTCTACGAGACCTTCGAGGGCATCCGCGGGAACAACTACGACGGGCTGATCATCACGGGGGCGCCCGTCGAGCTCATGGCCTTCGAGGAGGTCACGTACTGGGGCGAGCTGGTCGAGGTCATGGAGTGGGCCGACACGCACGTGTACTCCACGCTGGCCATCTGCTGGGCGGCCCAGGCCGAGCTTTACCACCACTACGGCATCGCCAAGCACGAGGTCGCGGAGAAGGTGTTCGGCGTGTTCCGCCATCAGGTGACCGACCCGAAGAACAAGATCACCCGCGGGTTCGACGACGTGTTCCTGGCCCCGCACTCCCGCCACACCTCCGTGGAGATCGCCGACATCCTCGCCGAGCCGGACCTCGAGCTGCTGGCCGCCTCGCCCGAGGCGGGGGTCTACCTCGCCGCCTCGCGCGACGGCCGGCGGGTGTTCGTGACCGGGCACCCCGAGTACGACGCCCCGACGCTGGACGTGGAGTACCGCCGAGACCTCGCCGCAGGCCTGCACATCGAGCTGCCGCGCAACTACTACCGCGACGACGACCCCCAGCAGCTGCCGGTCGTCTCCTGGCGGGCGCACGGGGATCTGCTGTTCGCCAACTGGCTGAACTACTGCGTCTATCAGGAGACGCCCTACGACCTGCACGCGCTGGCCGAATGCGAGCCTCCGGTCCATCGCCCGGCGCGAGCGCCCGCCGAGCTCGCCGACTGAAGCGGGTCGGGCTTGGCTCTGGCCGCTGACGCAGGTCGGGCTTGGCCCGGCGCGGTCAGGCTTGGCCCGGCGCGGTCAGGCTTCGTTGTCGGGGTCAGGCTTGGCCCGGCGCGGTCAGGCTTCGTTGTCGGGGTCAGGCTTCGCCGGGCGCAGTCGGGCTTCGTTGTCGGGGTCAGGCTTGGCCCGGCGCGGTCAGGCTTCGTTGTCGGGGTCAGGCTTCGCCGGGCGCAGTCGGGCTTCGTTGTCAGGGGCGCAGCACGACATCCACGTCACCGGCTGCGGCTCCTGACGCCGCCGGGTCAGGGCCCGTTGTCTGGGTAGCAGCCGCGATCCTCCGACGTGGCGTCGGCAGCTCGGTACTGGTCCTGGCGGTCGTGCTTCGGGTAGCCGTCGAGGCTGTCGTAGCGGGCGATCGCCCAGCCGTCCTCGATCAGGCGCAGCCCCGCGTCGAGTGCTCTGCCTGAAGCGCCGACCACGTCGAGGTAGCGCAGCTTGCGGCCGTACCGGTCGGCATCGCTGCGCTCGCCGGGAACCGCCAGTACCTCGCGCCCGAGGACGAGCACGGACAGGGCGGCCGTCGCCGACTCGAAGCCGCACTCGCCGCGCTCCGGGGTGTCGATGCCGAGCACTCGCACCCGACCCAGCCCCTCGACGTCGACGGTGTCTCCGTCGACCACCCGGGTGACCAGTCCCCGCGTGGACGGCCCCCAGCTCGAGGTCGGGCCCGCGCTCGCCCACCCGCCGGAGGAGGGCACGGCTGCGGTCGCGGTGGGGCTGCCCAGCGGGATGAGCTCGATGCCCTGGCGCTCGGACGAGGGTGCACCGCAGCCGGCCACCACGGCGGCACCCAGGAAGGTCACCGTCCAGGCCGCCGCGAATCGGCGGCGACGAGCCCTCGCCGGGTGACCGACTGCGGTCACGTCACCAGCCCTCGCCGGGTGACTGGCGGCGATCACATCGCACCCCCCTCCTCTGGGTCGCGCGACCGCTTCCGCTGACGCAGATCGCCCAGCGCACGGAACGCCCAGCGAGCAGATCGCCCAGCGCACGGAATCGCCGACCGCACAGATCGCAGCACACGGCCGGCCCCATTGTCCGGGACGCCGGACCACCGCCGGGCCGCGCCCTCGCCGGAGGACTACATGAGCTTGCGGACCACTCCCAGGGGAACGTGGCGCATGGCGGTGCCCAGCGGCCACCACGGCCACGAGGGGACCATCGCCACGTCCTTGTTCGACTCGATCGCGGCGACCATGGCGGCCACGCCCTGCTCGGTCTCGACCATGTAGGGGGCGTTCTTCACGTACTCGTTCATCTCGGACTTGATGTAGCCCGGCATGATCGTGGAGACCTGGATGTCCAGCTCGGGGTCGGCCTGCATCTCGCTGCGCAGCCCTTCGGCCAGGCTCGCCACACCGGCCTTCGTCGCCGCGTACGTGGTCATCGACCGGGGGAAGCCCCGGACGGCCGAGATCGAGGAGATGAGCACCAGCTGACCCGAGCGCTGCCGTCGCAGGATCGCCATGCTCGCCTCGGCCTGCGCCAGCGCGGCCACGAAGTTCGTCATCGCCGTCTGCTTGTTCGCGTAGTGCTTCCCGACCCCGATGGGGGCGCCCTTGCCGATGCCGGCGTTGACGACGAAGCGCTCGATCGTGCCGAACGCTTCGGCGAAGTCCTCGAAGACCGCGAACACGGCGTCGTCGTCGAGCACGTCCAGCGCGCGGATCTCGATGCGGCGCCCCGGGTGGTCGGCCAGGATCTTCTCGCGCAGCTCCTCCAGCCGCTCGATGCGCCGGGCGGCCAGGGCCAGGTCCTCCCCGTGAGCAGCGAACTGGCGAGCCATCTCGGCGCCGAGGCCGGAGCTGGCGCCGGTGATGAGGGTCGTGGGCATGAGGGTTCCTCTCGGAGGTCGGGCGTGGCGGGCGGGTCGGGCGTGACGGGCGGGTCGGGCGTGACGGGCGGGTCGGATGTGGCGGGCGGGTCGGATGTGGCGGGCGGGTCGGGCGTGGCGGGCGGGTCGGATGTGGCGGACGGGTGGGCCGGGCTGGGGGCGCGGGCGGGACGGTGGGAAGGACGTGGTGCGGTGGTGCGGTGGTGCGGTGGTGCGGTGGTGCGGTGGTGCGGTGGTGCGGGCGGATTGGGGGCAGGGGGATCAGGGGGCGGCGGTGCCGGCCTCGGCGATCAGGCGCTGGCAGCGCTGCTCCAGCAGCAGGACCGCCGGGCCCATCACCTTGAACGCCGGGTTGTGGGTCTGGCCGTGGAAGAGCCGGTAGTGGATCTGCAAAGCGATGACCGCGAGCCGGAACAGGCCGAAGACCTCGTAGAACGCCCACTGCTCGGGCGTCACGGCGAGCCCGCGGGCGGCGGCGTAGCGGGCCACGAACTGCGCGCGCGAGGGCATCCCCGGCAGGTGCGTGGGCTGGCGACGGAACAGCTGGAACGCCGGGTCGTCGTCGGCCTGCACCCAGTACGCCAGCGACGAGCCGAGGTCCATGAGCGGGTCGCCGATCGTGGCCAGCTCCCAGTCCAGCACGGCCCGGATCATCGTGGGGTCCTCGGCGTCCAGGACGAGGTTGTCGAACCGGAAGTCGTTGTGGACGACCACCGATCCCCGGTCGGCCGGCTGGTGCTCGGCCAGCCAGCCCATCACCGACTCGAAGTCGCCCACGTCCGGCGTGCGGGCCCGCCGGTAGCGCTGCGACCAGCCCCCCACCTGCCGCGCGACGTAGCCCGGGCCCTTGCCGAAGCGGTCCAGCCCTGTGGCGACGGGATCCACCTCGTGCAGGTCGACCAGGGTCTGGATGGCCTGGTCGGCCAGCCGCGCGGCGAGCGGCTTGGAGAGGTCCAAGCCTTCGGGTGGGTCGCTGCGCAGGATGATGCCGGGCACCCGCTCCATCACATAGAACGTGTCGCCCAGCACCTGGGGGTCGGTGCACAGCGCGGTCATCGCCGGCACCTGGGGGAACACCGGCGCGAGAGCTGCCTGGAGGTCATGCTCGCGGCCCAGGTCGTGGGCGCCGCGCGCCTTCGTGCCCACCGGCGGCCGGCGCAGGATCAGGTCGCGCGCCGGGAACCGAAGCAGGTAGGTCAGGTTCGAGGCACCCCCGGGGAACTGGCGGACCACGGGGTCTGCGTCCAACCCGGCCGGGTCGGCGGCATGCGCGCGCAGCCACTCCCCGACGCGGCGGCCGTCGATCGCGTCCTCGAAGCGCACTGGCCCGGGCTCGTCCGCCACCGGCACCGCGGCCACCGGAGCACCCTCCACCGGCCCGTCCACCCCTGGCGCTCCTCCCGCTCGATCGTCCGCCGCCGGCGCCCCCGACGCCTGCACCGCACGACTCACGCGGAGGCCGCCTCGAGGTACGGGCGCAGCAGCTGCCGGGCGACCACGCCGAGATGGACCTCGTCGGGTCCGTCGGCCAGTCGGAGCGAGCGGGCAGCGGCGTAGGCAGCGGCCAACGGGAAGTCGTCGGAGGTTCCGGCGCCGCCGTGCAGCTGGATCGCCATGTCGATCACGTCGCAGGCCATCCGCGGGACCGCCGCCTTGATCTCGCTGACCTCGCTGGCCGCGCCCATCGGCCCGACCGTGTCGAGCTTCCACGCGCAGTACAGGACCAGCAGGCGCGCCTGGTTGATCGCGATGCGGGCCTGGGCCAGCCGCTCCCGGTTGCCGCCCAGGTTGGCCAGCGGCTTGCCGAACGCGACCCGCTGGACCGAGCGCCGGCATGCCAGATCCAGCGCCATCTCGGCCAGCCCGATGAGGCGCATGCAGTGATGGACCCGGCCCGGACCGAGCCGGCCCTGAGCGATCGCGAACGCGTCGCCGGGCTGCCCGATGATCGCCGACCGCGGCAGGCGGACATCACTGAGCGTGACCTCGCCGTGGCCGATCGGCTCGTCGAAATGGCCCATCGTGCGCAGCGTCCGCTCGATGGCGACCCCAGGTGCCTCCAGCGGCACCAGCACCATCGAGTGCTGCCGGTACCGGTGCGCGCTCGGGTCGGTCAGACCCATGAAGATGCCGACCTTGCAGTCGGGGTGGCCGACCCCGCTGGACCACCACTTGCGTCCGTTGAGCACCACCTCGTCGCCCTCGACCGTGGCGGTCGCCTGCATCGTGGTGGCGTCCGACGAGGCGACCCCCGGCTCGGTCATGAGGAACGCGCTGCGCACGGCCCCGTCCAGCAGCGGCTCCAGCCACTGGGCGCGCTGCTCGTCGCTGCCGTAGCGCAGCAGCACCTCCATGTTGCCGGTGTCCGGGGCGTTGCAGTTGAGGACCAGCGGCGCGAGCTGGCTGCGGCCGGTCTCCTCGGCGATGGGCGCGTAGTCGATGTTGCTCAGGCCGGCCCCGCCGTCGGTGCCGTACTTGGCGGCGTAGCCCACGTCGTGCTCGGGCAGGAACAGGTTCCACAGCCCCTGCTCCCGCGCCGCGGCCTTGAGCTCGGCGATCACCGGGTGCGGCGGCCAGGGATCCTCGCCGCGGGCGCGTCGCTCGGCCACGTCCCGAGCGACCAGCTCCTCGGCGGGCAGGACCTGCTCGCTCACGAATCGGCGGACACGGGCGGCCAGGTCGGCGCTGCGAGAGGAGGCTTCGAAGTCCATGCCGGGACGCTACTCCCGGGCACCGACATCGCCGGTGGCGGGCCAGCGACCGGCGCGCGCGACCCCAACCCGGGCACCGTTCGGCCATATCCGGCCGATCCGTGCCCGCGTCTGGCCGATCGGCGCCCGGCTCGGCGAAGCGCCCGACCTCAGGGCCAGTGCCGTCGCGATTCGCTCGACCGCACCCCCCGCCTACCGCCAGCCGAGTGCCGGGGCGACGTGGGTCAGGATCGACTCCAGGACGTGCGCGTTGTAGTCCACGCCCAGCTGGTTGGGAACCGTGAGCATCAGCGTGTCGGCCTCGGCGATCGCGGTGTCGCGGGCCAGCTCCTCGATGAGGACGTCCGGCTCGGCGGCGTACGAGCGGCCGAAGATCGCGCGGGTCGAGTCGTCGATGTAGCCGCGCTGGTCGACGGTGTCGCGGTCCTGACCGAAGTACGCCCGGTCCTGGTCGGTGAGCAGCGCGAAGATCGAGCGGCTCACCGAGATCCGTGGCTCGCGCTCGTGCCCGGCCGCCTTCCACGCCTCCCGGAACACCTGGATCTGCTCGGTCTGCTGCTCGTGGAACGGCTTGCCGCTCTCGTCCCACTTCAGCGTCGAGCTCATCAGGTTCATCCCCAGCTCCGCGGCCCACTGGCCGGTCGCGTTGGACGCCGACCCCCACCAGATCCGGTCGCGCAGACCCGGCGACTGGGGCTCGAGGCCCAGCATCCCGGGCGGGTTGGGGAACATCGGACGCGGGTTCGGCTCCGCGAACTTCGCGTCATCGATCACCGTGAGGAACACCTCGGTGGTCTTGCGGGCCATCTCGGCGTCGTCGCTGCCCTCCGCCGGCGAGTGCCCGAAGTACTTGTACCCCTCGATGACCTGCTCGGGCGATCCCCGGCTGATCCCCAGCTGCAGCCGGCCGTCGGCGATCAGGTCGGCCGCGCCGGCGTCCTCGGCCATGTACAGCGGGTTCTCGTAGTTGCCTAACTACCCGTAGAGCCGCACTTTAGTACGCGGCTTCGTACTATCGTGCGGCTTCCTCACGCTCCTTGGCGTGCCAGCTAGCGCCTTGGCAGACCTTGCCGCATACGGTGGCGCGCTGCTGGACTGGGATGAACCGCTCACCGCACCACTCGCACGTCTTCTCCAGCACGACGCGCTTGCCTGCCTGCATCGCCAGGCGGGTCGCCGCTGTCGTCCCACCACGGATGCCGTAGGTGTGGCAGTACGGAGCCGACTCTTCGCGGATCGCGTCCTCTAGGCACTCCCACCGGACCGGACAGCTAATGCAGACCTTGAGTGCTCGGCGGTTGTCGGCGCGGAACCAGAGGTTCGTGTCCATCCCACGGCAGGCTGCTCGGCTCATCCAGTCCTTTGTCACCTACGCGCCTCCAATGCGAGCCAGACCCCTAGAGCTACCAGACCAGCCGCGATCAGAGCGGCACTCACCGTGTCCAAGTCGTGCGACCAGGCGCGCCAGGCTCCTGCACCGAGCAGGAACGCGGCGCTGGCGATGACTGGCAGGCGGTTCACCGCAGACGGCCTCGCCTGTGGCCTCGCAGCTCTGCCACTTCTGCCTTGAGCGCGTCAATCATGTCCAGCAGGTCCGTGATGCCAACGTCCTGTCCGTCGCGGGTAACGGCGGTCTGGATGGCCGCGCCGTTGATGGTCAGGACACCCGGCGCTGAACGAGCAATCGTGGTGTCAGGTGTCCCGCCGATGAGCGTTGACGTAGGACACCAATCAATGGTTCCAGCCGGAAGGAGTCGTGGAGAGGCTGGCATAGCCAGATGGATTGAGTTGGTGGGGCTCCACTGAAGAAGTGTCTGGCCATTTGGTCCGCTGCGAATCATGTTCGCATAGAACCGAATCCCCTGTTGGGATGAGCCGTTCTTGAAATCTCCCAAATAGTCACTGGTGGACTTGACGGTGATAGGCCCCGGCACGTTGGCCCAGTCCACTGGTGCGCCGCCGCCAGCAGCAGGAGCAGACGGCTCCCACAGTCCAGTCGTCGCGTTGAAGGTGAGCGTGTCCCCCTCGATGGGAGGAACGGTCGCCGTGTCCACGTCTGTCAGGTCGTCCAGCGAGGACGCGCCTCCACCGCCGCCGCCAGAGCCACCCACTGGGACACCCTTGACCGTCAGCGCGCCGGGGATATCCACCGTGTGCAGAGCGGTACCGAGAACGATGGCGTTATCAGCCGTCGCCTGCGCACCCGCCATACCTGAGTCGGTACCGATAGCCACCGATCCAGCGCCGTCAGCCTTCGCGCCGTAGCCGACTGCGACGGCTGTGCTTCCCGCAGAAGAGTTGGCGGACCTGCCGACTGCGACGCCGTAGTACCCCGCTGCGGCATACCTTCCCAGAGCGACGCCACCCGGACCTGCCGCATTCGCCTCAAAGCCGACAGCGACACCTTCGGCGTTCCCCGAACCCGCCTTGGCACCGTGACCAATAATCACGTTGGCAGTACCCGTAGTGATGGTGGAACCCGCGTCCTGTCCGAACGCCGTGTTCTCTTCGCCAGTCGTCAGCGCGGCCAGCGCACCCGTACCGCCAGCCGTGTTGCCAACCGCGTCAGATGAGACGCCGCTGCCTGCATCGCCTGTCGGACCTGACGGACCCGTTGGACCTGACGGACCTGACGGTCCCGCTGGACCCGTCGCTCCTGCCGCTCCAGTGGCTCCCTGCGGTCCTGTAGGACCAGGGACGGCTGAGTCTGCACCTGCCGGTCCTGACGGTCCTGTCGGTCCCTGAGAGCCTGCTGGACCCGTTGGACCCGCGATGGTCGAGGCAGCTCCGGTGTCACCCTTCGGTCCTGACGGTCCTGCTGGTCCTGTCGCGCCGGACGGTCCGGGGACGGTGCTCGCCGCTCCTGTGTCGCCAGTCGCACCCTTCGGTCCTGTCGGTCCTGCCGGACCAGGGATGTCCGAGACTCCTGGCACACCCTGCGGTCCTGTCGCACCCTTCGGTCCGCTCGGTCCGCTTGGTCCTGTCGGACCGGGGACGGTGCTGTCCAGTCCTGGCGGTCCTGCTGGTCCTGCTGGTCCTGTTGGTCCGGGGATGTTGCTGACGCCATCCGCTCCCGCTGGTCCTGCTGGTCCTGGCGGTCCCGGCACTGGCACGACGGCAACCTCAGACTCGTCCTCTGTCTGTGCGGTGCTCAGGTCGAACTCGCCGTTGCCTTGGTCGGAGACGTGGACGTAGTAGCTGCGCGGCTGGCTGACGCCAACGATGACCTCCGTCACGCGATAGAGGACAGGTCCGTCCGTCAGCCACTCGGGGTCATCGGACGCCAGCACCGTCAGCGTCAGCACGCCGAACTGATCCAGCATCGCGGTGACGCCAGCAGCAACCACAATGGTCGGCGGCTCTTCATACGGCGCGCCGATTTCAGGGGTGAGCGTCACCCTGCCTTTGGCTGGGTTGCCGTCAGCTAGGTTGTATTGACCTCGGACGGTAATCATTTCTCAGCCTTCCTGCCTACTGCTGCCGCGCGGTATGAGGCGAACACGCCGATGGCATCGCCAGCCGCCCACGCGAAGGGGACGGCAGCGGTCAGCATGCGCAGAGCACCGCCGGTGCCGCCGGTGCCGTAGACGGTGGCGGTGGACGCGGCCAGCGACGCGACACCGTCGAAGAACGCCGAGCCGGAATCAGTGAGCAACGCCATCGTGGACGATTTGCCAATCACTGGCACCGGCAGGCTGAAGGTCAAGGAGCCTGTGATAGCGGCGATGGTGAACTGAGCGTCAATGGTGACCAGTCCGCCACTGCTGCGCCGGTAGTAGCAGGACACGACAGACGCTGTCCCTCCCGTGAGGGTCGGCGTCCACGGCAGCCACCTGTCATTGGCAATGAGAGCGTTGATGTCCCCGGCGTGACTGTTGAAGTTGTCCCGCACAGCCGCCTGCCACTCGGTCAGCGGCGGCGTGTCCATCGGACTGCCGGGAGTCCCGATGTCGTTGATGCTGGCCATGTCGTCACCCGCTCGCTACGAAGAGGTAGTACACCTTGACGTTCGTGTGGTTCGTGCTGCTCGTGCTGTTGCGGCATTTCAGCGACACCTGCGTGGCATTGAGCGTGTTGGCCACGGCGAAGATGTAGGTGGAGTGGTGTTGAACCGTCACGAACACCGCAGAGTTCGCAGGCTTGGTGAGTGTTACCGCCACTTCCACACCCGCGTTCAGGTTGCCGATGGTCCACGTCCCCATCTGGAGCCCGACCTTGGACGGGGTGTGCGTGTGGGAGGTTGGCGCGTAGGCGTGGGTGTGGGACTTCGGCGAGTAGAGCGCGTTGCCTTCCGCCGTGTCGAGGAACCTGGCGTTGGCCACCGACTCGGTAATCATCGTTCCCAGCGCAAGATCGGTGGCAACGGCCAGCTCTCGCAGGACCAGCGGACTGTCGCTCGGATCGTTGTAGTCAGACGGGTACGGCAGGTCGAACTCTGGCGTGTAGGCGGCGAGCAGTTCGACGTACATCTGCTGACGCTCTTCGGTCGTCCAGCGGGTCCACTGCTGACGGCGCGCTTCGCGTGCTAGTGCCGACCATTCCTCAAGGGTCATTGGTGTAGTCATCGTGGACTTCCCTCACCTTCACCGGGTCGCTTGATAAGGCATTCCAGCCAGGAACCCCGGTCCAGCTCTTCCTGCCAGGTGTTCGGCTGAGCGTCGGCCCAGACCCGCAGGACAGTCAGTGCGAACCGTGCGCGGTCACTGACGGCAATCTGGAGGATCACCCGGTCATGGCGAGGCCATTCCTCCTGCCAGCCTTCAACGCACCAAGCCGCCGACAGTCCTGCCGGACCGGGGTCGGGTGGGATCGGCAGGTAGACGGCATCTGACACCTTCAGGCGGATGGCGGCTTCCATAGCTGCCTCGTCGCTCTGGACGTGGTCGCTGTCCATGATGATGTCGTCCACCCGGCTGAACGGCCAGGCTCGCCTGCCGAGAATCAGGTTGCCGAGTTGGACGGCATCGTCCTCGCTGTTGAGCATCGTGCTGACAGACTTCTCACGGATGCCGAAGTCAACGATGGACTTGTTGTCGCGCAGCGTGCGCTGGCTCTGTCCGCCTTCCGGTCCCCACTTGACGACCACCTTGTTGATGAGTTCCGACACCGTTGACTGCCAGCGCAAGCCGGTGATGATGACGTTTGAGCCGATGGCCGCGATGGGGTCGAGCAGGCTCCTGTGGTCGGCGGTCCCGTAGTGCAGGCTCCCGTCACCGTCAGACCAGACCAGTCCGCCGCTGCTGGCACAGACCTCGTGCAAAGCTCCTAGCGCGTCCTTGTCGATGGTGTCTGGAGCCAGTGCAGGACCGGCGTTGCCGTGGACGGTGAGTGTCACAGCCGCGGCTGCCGCGATGGCCTGCACACGCGCCACGTCGCTCTCTGCTGGCCTGTCCAGCACAACCCCTACCCGGCCTAGATCGGCCTGCTTGCTGACGGCCACGATGCGGACATGACCCGGCATCCCCTTGTACTCCTGCACGTCCGAGTCCGTGACCAGTCCGACGAATCGGGTCAGCGTCTCGCCACCGTCAGCACCCAGCAGAGCTACTACCGCCACCTCGTCGCCGAGCACAGGCGCAGTGGTGATGTCCTTCCAGATGAGCGTGCAGTCAGGAGCGTCCGGCTGCTTGTCCGGCTTGCTCCTGCCGTGGGACACGGTGATAGGCATGACCACTTGACTGGGGTCGGCGGGGATGCCGTTGACGAGGACGACCGGAGGCAGGACGCTCACCACGCACCAGCCAGGGGTGCGTTCGCGGAGCGGCCTTGCACGAGGTTGTAGTCCTCCAACTGACGGACCAGCAGGCGCGACAGCCGGTACGGGTCGGCAGCTCCCTCAACCTGAATGGTGATTTGGGTCGTCGGTCCGTGCGTTCCTGCGGTGGGACCGGCTGGTGCGGGGACCATCTGCACCGACGAGAACAGGGACAGCCCGCTCTTGAACGGGTTGATCTTGTCGATGAAGTCGCCCATCTTGCTGATGGCGTTGCCAATCTTGTCGATGAAGTTCTGAATCCAGTCCACCACGCCTTGGATGGCACCGCTGATGGAATCCCAGACGGCGAGGAACTTGCTCTTGATGAACTCGTACACCTTCTTCATCGCGGCAATGATGTCGTCCCACTTCTTGACGACGATGACGATGATGGCGATGACGGCAGCGATGGCAGCGATGATGAGCAGGATTGGCCAGTAGGCAATCATCGACGCAGCACCGGCAGCTATCGCGGCGATGGCGTAGGCGTTCGTGGCAACCGTGTAGGCGATCTGCGCCACCTTCGCCAGACCGAGAGCCACCCGCATGACGTTCTGCGCGATGGTGAACGCCGTCGTCACTGCCTTCGCCACGAGGATGGCAGCGGAGAACGCGCCGACCACGGCGGTGATGGCAATGACCAACTCGGTGTTGCTGGCGATCCATGTGGCCAGGGTGGTCAGCGCACCAGTCACCCCGACGACGACAGGCAGCAGCGCGGTTCCCAGCGAGGCGGCGGCGTTGTCGAACTCTGCCTTGGCAATCCTCGTGCTGTTGGCGGCTGAGTCCTGCGTCGCGGCGAAGTCGCCGACTGCCGGACCGGCACCTTCCATGATGAGTGCCATCGTGGCGGCAGCTTTCTCCTGCTCGGTGAGAGCAGCAGCAGAAGTCTTGCCTGAGTCCTCCAGCGCGCGGTTCTGAACGGCTGCCGCGTTGAGAGTGGGAATGACGGCTTGGATGCTGTCGTACTCGCCGCGCATGGCGGCGCTCATCATGTCGGTGACGGCAGCGGCTCCACCCTGCACGTTGTGAAAGCTGGAAATGTCGGCGGCGAGTTGGGTCATGCCGGTGGACATGTTCGCGGCTTCATCGCTGGTGAACCCGAGCTGGGTGAGCATCGTGCCGAACGATCCGGCCACGTCCAGTGCCGCCTGCGTGGACAGACCCATGCTGGTGGCGGCAGTGCTGGCCCACTGGTTGATTTCGTCGGCACTCTTGCCGAACACCACGTTGACCTTGTTCTGGCTTTCCTCCAAGTCACTGGCAGCCTTGGCGGCGTACCCAGCGCCAGCCACGATGGCAGCAGTGGCGACGGTTGCCGGACCCACCAGCGCGTCAAAGCCGCTGGAAAGCTTCTGGAGGTCGCGGTCAGTGTCGTTGAACGCCTTCTGAGCACCGGAGGCGTCGCCGACGATCTTGACGGCCAGAATGGCTGAGCGGCTCATGGGGTCACCCCCAGACGGCTACCTGCTGCGGTCGAACGCGACGTGACAGATGGCGCACCGTGGGTCGTACCTGTCGATGTCGAACGAGTACGGGGATATGCCGTCAGCGCCACCGAGCCGGGGGTTGGGTTCCTGATAGTCGTAGGACCATTGCTCGGCAGGACCGTCGCAGTCCACGCAGCGGTACAGGCTGGCGCTCCCACGCGCTCGCCGCAGTTCAGAGTGCGCGGCGGAGTAGGAGGTTGAACGAATCGGGGGGTGGAAGGGGTTGCCCCAGTTCCGCACGCGCTTCCAGTGAAACTTGCAGTACCCGAGAGCCCCGTATGGCTTCTCGCACCCGTCCACAAGGCAGACGGATGGGTGGTCCCTGTCGCGCGGCGCAATCCTCGCAGGACCGGCAGACCCCGTGGCGACAACACGCTTGAGGTGTGCGGCGCAGAATCCGCGGGCGTGGTGCGGACGCTCGCAACCCTCGACGGAACAGGTACGGTGTGCCACGGCATCGACTCCTCAACAGTCGTTGTCAGCACCCGCTGAGTTCGCTTCTCGGCGGGTGCGCCTATGGTACGGCTTCCCATTGACCTCACCTCCTTCGCCTCTGCGCCTGCTTCTTCAACACGTCCAGTGCAGTCGCTATTAGTCGCGGGTCGTTCTCCATCGTTTGTTGCCAGGCCAGAGGCGTGGTGTTTGTTGCGATTGCCAGTTCTACAAAAAGCCTCCCAATATCTCCGGCGGAATAGGGTTTTCCAGCGCGTCTTCCTCCATCCCGCCTTCCGGGTCGAGGTCCACCAGTCGCGCGTCGAACTCATCGAACGTCGCCGTGGTGAGTCCCTGGCGCTTCAGGCTGTGGAACGCCAGCCACGCGACGTAGGAGTCTGGGACGGTCTGGACGGCGGATTGCAGAGGACCAGACAGTCCGAGAGCCTTGTAGCCAGCGCGCTCAAAGGCGCGCCGGTCCCTGGCGTCGAACTCCGTCAGGATGACCTCTTCCGGGTCAGCGAGGGTCAGCTTCAACTTCATTACTTCGGTCCTCCCGCGATGTTGGACAGCACCCGGTCCAGCTCCCTGAAGTACGTCTCAACCCATGCCGGTTCGGTGGCCTTGGCGGCGTCGGCGAGGAACGGCTGCGCGCGGATGTTCCGTCGCGGCCAACCCCAGTGGATCGGTCCCGCGTAGGGGACTCGTGCGCCGCCTGCACGGACCACACCCGCCGTCCTGCTGGCACCCGGTCGGACGCTGCCTGCCAGGGTTCCGCTCTGGTGTGGAGCCATCGGCTTGGCGGCAGACGACACGGTGCGAGCCGCTGACATGTTGACCTCTCGCAGGTCCGCCAGGTCCACGCCTGCACGCTTCAACTCCCGGCGCAGGCGCTTCATCCCCTCGATCTGGACTGGCTTGCTCACGGCTCAACCGGCGGCGGCGGCGGCTCAGCCGGGGTCGGCGTGAACGCGACGGGACCGACGAAGGCGAGTTCCACGGAGCCGCTGATCTTGGCACCGAACTCGTCGGCGGTGGCACCGTCAGGCAGCTTCAGCCGGACGGTCCCGGTCCACATGGCCTCAGCCGCCGTGTTGGGAGTGAACGTCACCGTCGCGTCTCGCAGGTCGTTGGTGAAGAGGAAGTTGTAGAAGCCGGTTGACCCCAGGTCAAAGTCGCAATCGAGCGACAGCTTGTCGCCACGGACCTCGCTGGCCGGGTCGGTCAGACCAGACAGGTAGGTGACCGCCTCGCCGACTTCCTCGTACTCGTGGCTGATGCCGCCACCCTTGACCTCCTGCTCAAAGGAAACCGGCGTTCCGGCCTCGATGGTGAAGGTCACCGTGCCGATTCCGAACTTGGTCCATGCCATTTCAGACTTCCTTCCATGTCATCGTCACGGGAATGCGCGCCGAAATGATGCCGACCTCTGGATCAGGAATCGGCTCGGCGATGGGACTGGGATGCATCCCCGCCGTGATAAGGGTCGTGGCTACGGCCACAATCAACTCGTCCAGACTCGACTGGTTGCTGGCGAGGATTTGGACGTTCAGGCTGATATCCGCGTCACCTGCCAGGGTGTGCGCCGCGTAGTAGGGATAGCCGGGAACGAGCACGATGGCGGGAGCACTGAGCGCCTGTGGCGGGTAGGCGTGGACCGGCACACCTACCCCAACCAGCGTGTCCGCCAGCGCCTGCCTCGCCTGTGCGATCACACCGACAGCCCACCCATTGCCAGCGCCGGACCGAGCGCACCGAACACCGAGCGGACGAGGCCGGGAGTGGCACTCGGTGACGGTGCGACCCACTGGCCGTCGCTGCTGAACGCGGCCATGCCTCTGGCGCTGCTGTCCCAGACCTTCACGGCCAGCTCTAGCGTCGCCTCGTCCACGTTGGCCTGCCAGGGAGCCACGTCCTCGACCAGCCACGGAGACAGCGCCTGCATGGATACGTCGAGGAAGTGCGCCAGGAGTGCGTCGTCGGCCAGGTCGGTCGGGACATCCAGCCGACGACGCAACTCTGTGGTCATGTCCATCGCAGTGGACTACTTGCGGGGTGCGCGTGCGGCTTCGGACTCGGAAACCGCTGCCACGGTGACCTTGACCAGAAGCTGCGGAGCGACGACGTGCGCGCGGCTCCGACCCTCGCCAAGAATCCCGATCAGGTTGTGCGAGAAGCGGTCCCGTGGGGTCGTCTCCTGCGTCATGCCGCTGTCCGTCAGGTAGGTGCTGATGGATGAGCGGTAGAGCAGGTACACGGCCTGCTTCATGGACCCGACGATGGGTGCGCCGTCCGCGATGGCAGGGGACTCCACGATGGTCATTCCCCACACGGTGCCGACACCTGAGTAGCCGGGAACGCCAGCCTGTCCGAGGTCGAGAGCAGCCGCGTCGCCAGGCGACAGGTACGCCGCGTTGGCCGTGATGCCGAGTCCCGAGAGGACCGCCTTGGCATTCCTCAGACCCTCTGCCACGGTCGCGCCAGTGGCGGTCTGAGTGCCGGTCGCGCCTGCGATGGCTGCCTGCACCTTGGCGTCCTGAGCGAGCTTCACGCCGTCCACGAGCCACGCGCGAAGGGTGCGCTCGGCACTCGCGTCGTCCTCAAGGGTCTGGCGGGAAACGTCGATCAGGTGCGCGTCAGTCTCAAGGGTTCCCTCGACCTGAGTGCTGGTCCATGTGCGAGTCGGCTTCTGCGCGCCTTCGGCGACGGTGGACGCGGCCACGACAGGCGGCGGCACTACGAAGTCGTACTTTTGACCGCTCTGCACGGTGCTGACCAGCGAGAGGCTGGGGGTGAGCGACGGCAGCGACGGCACCTGAATGCGCGTCGGACTCGGCGTGAAGTACGGGTCGCCGGTCTGAAGTTCGCGGTGAAGCAGCGCCTCTAGGTCGTAGCCGACGCCGAACCGCTCGCTGTTGCCACGGTCGTACTCGCGGAGGACGCGCCGCATGTCCGACAGGTTCTCGCCGGTCGGTGCGACTGGCTTGGTCGAGGCGAGGCGACGCGCCTCAAGGGTCGCAAGCGCGTCCGCCAGGCGGTTCTGCGCCGCGTCTCGCTGCTCGCGGAGTGCCACATAGTCGGCGCTCTCAGCGTCGGCGTCTTCGCGCTGAAGGTAGTTCTCGATCTCGGTGACGACGGTGTTCAGTTCGTCAGCCGCTGACTTGCGACGGGTTTCAAGGACGTTCGGCATGTGCGTTCCCCATTCACGGAAGGTGTGTGTCACTTCTCGCGAGGCTTACGCGCGGACCGGCGTCGTGCTCTACCGGCGGGTGCTTCTTGCCGAGCTAGTCCAAACCATACCCGTCAAACCATACCCGTCAGCAGCTTTCGCACTTCCAGATTCTTTGCGCGCTCCTGCTCAATCCTCTTCACGTCACGATGGAACTCGCGGAGCGCCAGGACTCCCGCGTCCTCGTAGGCCGGGGATGGCGTCAGGCTGATCCCGTAGAACTGTCCGATGCGCGTGACTTCGCGCAGTGCGCCTGCCGCGTCGCGCGCCATGTGCGAGTCGGCCACCATCGCGGACATGCTGACGCCAGTGATGGCACCGGACGTGACGAGGGACAGCAGGTGGTCACCCCGGCTTCCGTCAATCACGTCAGCTTCCGCGATGAGTCCGCCTTGGTCGTCGCGGAGCACCCGGACGGAGCCGTAGACGTAGGTCGGGTCATCGAGGTCGCCAGGTCGTTCCCCGATGTGCCGATAGCGCAGCAGGCCGGACGGTCGAGCCACTGGGGACTTGAACGCTCCCGCCTTGATCCGCTCGCGCTTGCCGCCGACGTTGTACGCCTTGCCGTAGGTGCAGACGCGGGTGACCAGAGTGCGTCCGTCAACCGTTGGAGCCGTGTCCTCACGGAGCCACAGCAGTTCCATTGTCGTCCCCTCCTTCCACGCCTGAGCCGATTGGTTGGGTGTACTTGGTGAAGTCGATGACCAGGCGAGTCCGCCACGGGAGCAGGCCGCTGATCGTCTGCTCAATGCGCGCGGACCACGAGGCAAGCGGACCGTCCACCAAGTCCTGCCTAAACCATCCCGCATTGTTGTAGGTCATTGTGTTTGTGCTGGCGTCGAGGTACCAACTCGGCAACTCAAATGCATGAGCAATGCTCTCGTTGCTCGCCTTTGCCATTGCGATTAGCTCGGAATCGACAGGGGAAATGGCGATTGCCTGATACCTTGTGCCATTTCCGAGCACGCTGATTTGCCGGGTGTGCTGGCGATTGTTCCATTCCTCGCGGGTCTGATCGGCCTGCCGCTGGTTGAGCGGCTGGTCCGTCGAGAGGACGCCGGACGGGACACCGGAGTTGAACGTCTCAGAGGCGTAGGCGGTCATCCGCTGCGCCAGGCGGAACTGCTCTCGATGCCAACCGAGCACGCCACCCGGCAGGCTGTGACGCAGCGGGACCAGTCGGTGACCGGCAACCATACCGTCGTCGCTGACTGGCTCTACAGACCCGTCCACGTCCAACGCCCAACCGTCGTTGCCTTTGTAGAGGCGAGTCGGGTCGAGCACCTGAACCGTTCCGGCGCGCGGACCGTCCTCGCCGGGGATGAACGCCAGGAGTCCCAGACCGAGCCACAGGGAGTCGCGTACCCAGCGGCTGAACAGGTCGAACCGGGTTGGCCGGTCGAGCTGTGCGAAGACACCCTTGTTGCTGCCGCCAGAGGAACCGCCGTTGAGTGCTGGGTCTGCCAGCCACGCCGGATAGCCGTCGTCGTCCGGTTCGATGACCGATCCGTCCGGCTTCCTGATGGTCCACGGCATCCGCACTAGCGGATTGCAGAGGATGGCCGTGGCACGGGTGACGGACGGCGGTAGCTGTGACTCCCACTGCCAGTGCATCCCCGTCCACCAGAGGTCGCCAGGCGGGTACGCGCTTGGGAATCCGGCGGGAGTGTTGACGTCCAGCGGGTAGTCGGGGTGCGTCCTGACCGGACTGAGTTCTGACCCGAACGCAGGCATGCTGGCCTTTCAGATTGTGCGCCCAGTGCGCTACATGACCAGTGAGCCCGAGTGCTCGCGTTCGCTTTGAACTGCCAACACGCACCAGCTTAGAGCCTTGACCCCGCTCACATCTACCTTACTTCGCGCTCTGGATATGACTTCGCCGCCGTCAGCGGGAAGTGTGCGGACGCCTTGCCACGTCGAGTCGGGAACTCCCATGACGGTGATGCGATTCTCTGCCATGACGTTTCGCAGGACACCCGTTGCCGCTCTGGCCGTCGAGGTGGACATGGCCTTGATCGGACGGCGCATTAGCTCCGGTACTGCCGCGACGCCTGAGTAGCACCAGACCTGCCGGTCACCGATGATGGCGGCTGCCTCGCGCGCGCTGCTGACGCTCCAGACCCTGGCGCGCACGCGACCCTTGGTGTGCGGCCACGCTGCCGCTACAGACCACCTAGAACCGTCCATGAAGCTCTCGACGGCCATGACTGCATCCTCCGGTGCGTCGCCAACCTTCCCCTCTGAGCGAGCCGTCTGGTACGACGGCAGCCAGCGGTTCGACTGCTCGGCGTTACGCGGCCAGACGTTCAGGTACTGCATGGAGAACGACTCAACGCCGCTGTCGCCGTTGGTCATGGCCTTGCTCCACTCGCGCGCCATGACCCGTTCGCGCTGCTCGTCCCAGTAAGGACTCGCCGCCTTCCAGTTGGCTGGCGTGGACGGGTCGGCTCCCTCGACGGCTCCCCACTCGATCACCAGCGTTGAGCGCGTCGCTTCCTCTGAGAGTCCCGCCGCCTTATAGGACGGGTAGAGCGAGCTAATGTGACCGTTATTGTGTCGGCCTGCCGTCGTGAAGACCATCATTTGCGGATTGCTGGCCGATATTTGCGCGGGAACAATGGAGTTGGCAATCAATCCTTCTTCGATTCCCCACGCCTCGTCAATGATGGCGAGGTTCACGGACAGACCGACGCCTAGGTTCTCGGTCGCGGCTTGCGGCAACCATACGTTCAGGTCGCGCGCCAGCTCTTCGGTCCCGTTGGCGAACCGAACCCGGTACCCGCCTTCCCGGCCACACCAGTAGGCGGCTGGCAACCAGATGCCGCGCACCTGTTTGAGCGCGCTGGCCGTGTGAACGATGGTCTGGACTTCCTCAAACAGTTCTTCCTGCTCCATGCGCCACAAGGCGTGCTCACGGATGAGCCACGACTTGCCGACCTGGCGCGGCGTGCCGATAAGTATGGTGTCCCAGCATAGTTTCCCGGCCTCGTCGTGCTCCAACGCAGCCACCGTGACCAGTTGCTGCCACCAACGCTGGCCTTCTGAGCGTTTCGGGTGCATCCCTTGGCGCTCCTTGACCCACTTCAGCAACTCCCAGCCATATGACCCCACAGCGTTCGGATGCGGTCCGGTGAAGTGTTTAGGCGGTACTGCGTCGTCTGGCGTCGTTGGATACCACTTCGGTAAGGCTTGGAGGGTAAAAGAAAGCGGGAGCGCGGGGTCACCTGTCCCGCCTCTAGAAACGGACATCTCGGGTGCTGTGGTCGTGGTCTTCACGGCGCGCAGCTTGCGTGGTGCTCTGCGTTCGTTCTTCTGACGTGCGCCTGACGAGTCACTGCATGGCTTGCACTCGACCTGCCAGTTGTCTGCGTCATGGGTGCGATCTGGGAACGCCTGCCTGTCGAGGATGTGTCCGCATACCCACTGGTCTGTCTGCTCAAGCACCACGCCACAGCGCGCGCATGGGGTAGGCCACGATGTGCGAGCAGCCAGCACCTTCCTCGCATTGATGGATGCGCGTCCACTCCATGAGTTGTTGGGTACTGGCACACCTTCCCCTTAGTGAGAGGACCGGCTGATCAGGCAGGTGTGGTGACGGACCAGCCGGTCCTTTCCAAACCATACTCCAAACCATACTCAGCTAATGCACCTGGCTTGCGTTCATAGCTCATTCCCTATCACATAGTCTGGCTTGGTCTGGCTGGGTATGGATGGTAAGGTCATGCCTATGACTGAATCATCTGATGCACTCATTCCTGTGTCCGTTATCGCTAAGGCTCTAGGCCGCGACAAGAGCAGCCTGCTCAAGCGGCTGAAGGCGTCCACCTACGTCTTGCATTACGCGCGAGCAGAGCAAGGCCAGACGGTCACCTGTCTCACGAAGTCCGATGCAGACGCACTGGCTCGGGAGCTATCGCGTGCGTCTGCTGTTGCCGCGACGGAATGGACGCCGCCTGATGCTCATTGACTTCAACAGTGAGGAAGCGATTACGGCGCTGCGGGACTGGTGGGTTCTCTGCGAGACGGAACCCACCGCACGCACGATTGACAACATGCGGCGGGACGGACTCATTGACTGCCGCTGGGACGCTGGTGAGGGGACCATCATGTTCCGCCTGTCAGCGGCTGGCATGGAGGCGAAGCGTCGCATGGAGGCCAAGGACTAGGCAGGCCAGTCTTGGTGTGGATGGCGTGTTCTGGTGTGGCTGGACGGCTAGGCGGGTCGGGTTTCGGTAGGGATAGGCATGGCTGGATGGCGTGGTAAGGCAGTGGCAAGGGACGGTTTGGCAGGCGGTCGTTCGGCAGGGAACAGCTCACGGATTCCCTGGCGCGACACAAGGCGTGAGCATCCTCGACGTGGATCACAGGTGACACGTCGTGCTTTGGCCTCTGGACATTCTTCACCCCAGGCCGGTGGAACCCTTCACGGCTCTACGCCTCCCGTTGAGCGGCTTTCCGCTTCGGGTTCTAAGTCTTATGTGGAGCGGCCTCGTTCGATGCCAGCCGCTGACGGCCTTGAGGCCTACGCGGCTATCGTGGCTTCCTGAGCGGCTTCACGTTGTGTGCGCGCTTCACGTTGAGCGGCGGCTTCACGTTGAGCGGCTGAGCCGCTGCACCCTGTGGATCGTGGCTCCGTGACCTGCCTGCCATCGAGGCATAGCACCCGGCTCGCTCTGGCGGCGGGTGTTCGTGCCTTGGCCACGGAGGGTAGCACGTTGCTCAAGTCGAACGGGGATGTCGGCGTGTCGCGGTAGCTGTGGCGTGTCGGACCTAGTGAGTATGGTTTGGAGCGATGCTCCGTGAGCACAACCACAAGAGGCCGAGCACCCTGAGCGGGTGTCCGGCCTCGTATGGTTTCGCGTCTAACGCATCTATACGGGTGCCGCAGGTGGCGGCAGGTGGAAGACGGCATCGTGAGCGCGACGGATCAGGGTCAGGTACGCGATGCACCGCGCCTCGTCGTGCCAGTCCGAGCGGCCACCGACCCGCTTCCACTTGGAGAACTCGCCGTTGGCGTGGACGAGCAGCAGAGCCGGGACGTTGGCGCTGCGAGCTAACGCTGCGAGCACTGACGTTGCCTTGTTCTCAGCGTTGCTGGTCGCCTCGATCAGGTAGAGCGGCTGCCTGCATCCGGCTGCGTCGCAGTACCCCATGAGATCAAGGTCAATCGCGCTGTGGTTGGACGGCATCACCCGCATATGCCAGTGCTGAATCGTCCGGTCAAAGTAGTCGTCCGGGTTGCGGACATGGCCGGGGACGTTGATGACGTGCTCGCGGTCAGTCATCGTTCAGGCCGTTCCCGCGCGGATGCTCGTCCAGCTCGTAGCCGAGACGGCGGAAGATGCCGTGCAGCGTTTCGACAGCCTCTAGCTGCCGGATGAGCGCGTCGATGTCTACCGCGTCGTCAGGCATTGCGGGACTCGCTCAAGCCACGCAGGTACCCAGCCGCGTAGCTGACATGCTCCAGAATCTTCTGGGTGCCTTCGGATTCGTCGTGCTCATCCATGCATTCAGCCAGCGTCAGCATGTTCAACGCGAGTGCTTCCAGCGCAATCAGGTGGTCGTTCAAATCGAAATGGCCGCGCAGATTGCAGATGACTGCGTTTGATTCTTCGTCCCAGCGGACGTGTCCGTGCATTTCTTGCCTCTCGATAACGCCGAGAGACAGACAAAGCCGCGTCCGTCAGGCATATCCACCTGAACGAAACGCGGCTTCTCCGCAATCGTTTGTCCTGCTGCTCAGCCGCACACCCGGCTGGGTTGGACTCCCATTCTAACCCGATCCGTAGCAAGGAATGACCAACCGGGATTCGCTCGGCGTGTCGCCTAAACCATACC
Source organism: uncultured Bifidobacteriaceae bacterium (assembly GCA_964418695.1). Classification (GTDB taxonomy): domain Bacteria; phylum Actinomycetota; class Actinomycetes; order S36-B12; family CAIYMF01; genus Prado023. The sequence goes on from CAYQMN010000011.1 coordinate 98,895, forward strand.
CAGTATGGTTTGGAGTTTCATTCATGCAGCTTGCGCCAGGTCCGGCAGGACGACCCGGTCCACCGTTTCGATCCAGCGGTTCCCCTTGCCTGCTGGCGTGACGATGACCCGACCGAGAACGGTCCGAGCGATCTCCCGCTGCTTCTCCGGTGCCAGTGAGTCCCAGCGGTGCAGGACTTCGGCCTGATCGACCTCGACGGCAGGAGCGTCCAGCACAGCAACGGCGTCCCTTAGCTCGCGGACCAGGCTCTGCGTCTCGTCGCTCACAGCCTCTAGGACGGCCAGTGGCAGCCTGCCTGCCGCGTAGGCCGCTACCGCCTGCTTCTGCCGCTCCTGTGCCGCTTCTAGCGCGTCCTTGGCGGCTTGGATGCGGCTGTCCGTCTGGACTGGCCGCGTGCGTCCGTAGCCGGTGACGGCAGCAACGATCAGGTCGCGCAGGAACAGCCTGATGGCCTCGTCCTTGATACCGGCATGGCGACCAGCGCACTGCCAGTAGGCAACGTCGTCAACCTTGCCGGTCAACCGCAGCGGCTCGCCACAGACTGCGCACTCCAGCAGGCCGGACGGCCAGTGCCACACGCCGCCACGGCGCTTGCCGACCCGGCGCGCGTCGAACGTCGCCAGCAGCTTGGTCCGCTGCTCGGCAGTGATGATCGGTTCCCATGCCGCCAGGCCAACGATCTCGCCGCGATGCACTCGCAGGCCAGCAGACGCAGGAGACGCCAGCACCGAGCGTAGACCGGCGATGGTCCACAGGCCGGACCCGCGTGGCTTCCTGCCGGTGCGAGCGGCTACAGCGGCGTCAGGGGACGGCACGCCTTCGTCGTTGAGCGCCTTGACCATGCTGGACAGCGACCCGCCGTGGACGACGTGTGCAGCCGCTCGGCGCAGGATGGCAGCCTCTTCCTCGACGTGGACGACGTGGCTCAGCTTTCCCGTTGGTCCGTAGACGCGCGCGAACCCGTAGTTGTTCTTGCCGTTGGGTCGTCCGGCCAGTGCGCGGCTGTCTGATCCTCGCGTGGTCCGCTTGCTGATCGCTCGCGCTTCCTGCTCGGCGACGAGCGCACCGACACCCAGCGCCAGCCGGTCGCCGTCGCTGGTCATGTCGTAAGTGCCGCCGCTGGTGATGAGCAGCACGCCTGCCGCCTCGCAGTCATCGCGCAGGCTGACGGCGGTTCCTAGGTCACGACTGAGCCGCGACGGTTCCCAGACGCCTACGGCTTGGACCTGGCGCGTGCGGATTAGCTCGCGCAGTTCGGCGAAGTCTGGCCGCTCGCCACGGCTGTAGCGGCTGGCACCGATGCCTTCATCGCGCAGGACGTGCGTAACGGTGTACCCAGCCGCCTCGCAGGCTTCCTGCATGATGCGTACCTGATCGGTCACGGACGCTGATCCGGTGTCGAGGCTGACCCGTCCGTAGACGGCTGCTCGCTTGGTGGTGTTGGTGTTGGTGTTCATAGGTACTAACGATACAGCGGGTTCTCGTAGCGCATGTCGATGACGCCGGTGCCGATCTCGATGCGGC
>CAYQMN010000012.1:0-59339 GCA_964418695.1 uncultured Bifidobacteriaceae bacterium
TCCTCTCAGCCGTCATCACCTGGCTGAAGACCCTCATTGGAGACACGCCCTAGTGGACCCGGCCCATCAGTGCGCTGATCCGCTTGGCCAGGAACAGCATGACCACGCCGAAGCCCAGCGCCATGCCACCGCACACCGCGAAGGACATCACCGGGTCATCGGAGGTGAACTTGGCGATCTGGCCGCCCACGGTGGTGCCGACCGACGTGGCCAGGAACCACAGTGCCAGGAACTGACCCAGCTGACCTCTGGGCGCCAGCTTGGTGGTGGCCGACAGGCCGTTGGGCGAGAGGAGCAGCTCGCCCCAGGTCTGCAGCAGGTAGACCGTGATGAGCCACCAGACCGTCGCCTTGGCCCCGGTGTCCAGGAACGCGTTGGTCGGGATGATCAGGATCAGGAACGAGAAGCCCACCAGCATCAGGCCGACGGCGAACTTGACCGCGGTGCGCGGCGCCCGGTTGCCCCAGCGCAGCCAGACCGCGGAGAACACCGGTGCGAAGACCACGATGAAGAACGGGTTCACCGACTGCAGCCACGAGGCCGGCATCTCGAAGGAGCCGAACAGCGTCAGGTCGGTCACCTTGTCCGCGAAGAGGGTCAGCGTCGAGCCAGCCTGCTCGAACACCATCCAGAAGAACGCGGCCCCCAGGAAGATCCACACGAACGCCTTGACGTGCTTGTGCTCCTCCTCGCTGTACTCGGGACGGCCCAGCACCTGGCGGAAGTACCAGAACGGCACCATCAGGATGAAGATCGTCACCGCGTTGGTCACCGCGGACACCATCGGCTGACCCAGCAGGGTCAGGGCCGTGATGAGCACCGCGAGGATCGCCGTCACGATCGCCCCGACCTTCAGCGCCGCCGAGCGCTCCTGCGGCGTGGCGGGCTCCTCGGGCGCATCCCCGACGCCGTGCAGGTGCTTGCGCCCGAGCACGTACTGGATCACGCCGATGGTCATGCCGATGCCGGCCGCCCCGAAGCCCCAGTGCCAGTGGTAGTTCTCGCCGAGGGTGCCGCAGACCAGCGGGGCCATCAGCGAGCCGAGGTTGATGCCCATGTAGAAGATCGAGAAGCCGGCGTCCCGGCGGACGTCCTCGTCCGGGCCGTACAGCTTGCCGACCAGCCCGGAGATGTTGGGCTTGAGCAGCCCGGTGCCCAGCGTGATCAGGATCAAGCCCAGCCAGAACGTGCCCTCCGAGGGCAGCGCCATCGCGTAGTGGCCGCAGGCGATGACGATGCCGCCGTACAGGACGGTCCGGCGCAGGCCCAGCAGACGGTCGGCGATCCAGCCGCCGGCGACCGGCGTCAGGTACACCAGCCCGGTGTAGGTGCCGTAGATCGCCTTGGCCGTGCCCTCGTCGATCCCGAGACCGGGATTGTCGGTCCCGGTCAGCGGCGCGACCATGTACAGCACGAGGATCCCGCGCATGCCGTAGTAGGAGAACCGCTCCCACATCTCCGTGAAGAACAGCGTGGACAGACCACGGGGGTGTCCAAAGAAGGTCTTCTCGGGTGGCTGCGCCAGCGTCGATCCAGACATGGGCCCGACCATAGAACCGCATCGCCGACATTTCCGGCTGACGGGCGAATTGTCGTGAACCAGTCATGAGGCGACGTAGATCCCACACCGCTGACAGCGCGCCAAGGTGGTGCCGGGTGGCGCCGAGTCCACTTTCAGCGGGTGTCGACCAGACGATGGCCCGGCGCCCGGTAGGTCACCGGGTCCGGGCCCGCGCTACTGCCCCGACTCGGCCGGCGGGGTCTGGCCGCCCATCGAGGCGAACAGCTCGTAGGCCTCGTCGGTGTCCCACTTGAGCACCCACTGACCGTTCACCCAGTGGTCGGAGTCGTTGGTCGGCACCGAGGTGACCTCGCCCTTGCCGGCCGCCACCTTGCCCATGCCCAGCCCGAACCGGCCCAGGTCCACCGATCCGGTGTCCAGGTCGACGGTGATCGCCTCGATCACCGCGTTCACGATGTCCAGCTGGCGCCCGGGGTGCAGCAGGGTCTCCCAGCTGAGGATCTCGTGCATCATCAGCCGGACGTACTCCTGCTGACGCTCGATGCGCCCGATGTCACCCTTCGGGTCCGCGTACCGCATCCGCACCCAGGCCAGCGCCTCCTGGCCGTCCAGGATCTGGCAGCCGGCCTCGACGTCCAGGCCGCTGTTCTCGTCCTTGATCGGCTCCTCGAAGCACACCTCGATGCCGCCGACCGCATCGGTCAGGGCGACGATGCCCGACATGCCGATCTCCATGTAGTTGTCGACATGCAGGCCGGTGTTGTACTCGATGGTCTCGGAGAGCAGCGGCGCCCCGCCGTACGCGAAGGCCGCGTTGATCTTGGCCTGCTGGGCGGCGACCTGCTTGCCGCTGGAGCTGGTGTGCGCCGGGATGGTGACCCACGAGTCGCGCGGGATGGAGACCAGCGTCGGCTCCTCGCCGGCCTTCATGTGCACCAGCATGATCGTGTCGGTGCGCTGGCCCTCCTCGTTGCCGGTGTGCAGCTCCTTCTGCTCCTCGGCACTGAGATCCTCCCGGCTGTCCGAGCCGACCAGCAGCCAGACCGTCCCGGAGGTGTCCGCGATCGGGTGCGGCGAGAGCGCCTCGACCTTGTGCAGGGAGGTGGCCGCGTAGATCATCAGCCCCACGATCCACACCAGGAAGGCCAGGATCAGCACGCCGATCACGAGCAGGATGCGCCGCACCCACGGGAAGCGGCGCTTGCGCGTGACCAGGGTCGAGTTCGGACCGGGCGCTGCCGGGGCCGAGGTGGACGCTGGCGAGGCGGCAGTCGCGGGCGCCGAGCTCGAGGCGGCGGGCGCCGAGTAGACCGCGGCCTGGGTCGGGGCGGACGGGCGAGGCGACGCCGCGGACGCGGCGACCGCGGCCCCTGCGACCGCGCCGGCCACGGCCGCGCCCGCAACCGGACTCCCCCCCGAACCTGGACTCGCCGCGGGACTCGCCGGACTTGCAGCGGAGGGGGCGCCGGAGGAGGACGCGGGCGCGAGGTCGTCGTCCTCGATCTCGGCCGCCCAGCTGCCGTCAGGAAGCCGCCGATAGAGGGTGGACCCGGTCACCGGCTCATGATGCCACGCAGGCCCTGCATGCAGCACGGGTCTGCTGCTCGCGGCGCGCCCGCGGCACCGCCGGGCTGCCAGGCCCCGGCAGCACTCCTGAGCGCTCACCGCGCCCAGGAGTGAGTGCGTCAGTAGCCTTCCTGCGGGGGCGCCCGCCCCGCCCAAGGAGCAGCCATGACCCATGAGCGTGCCGGCCAACCGGCCCAGGACCAGGACCTCGTCGACGTCGCCAAGCTGATCACCGCGTACTACTCGCTGCAGCCCGACCCCGACAACATCGACGAGCGCGTGGCCTTCGGCACGTCCGGTCATCGCGGCTCCAGCCTCAAGACGGCGTTCAACGAGTTCCACATCCTGGCCACCACCCAGGCGATCGTGGAGTATCGCGCCGCGCAGGGCACCACCGGCCCGCTGTTCCTGGCCAAGGACACCCACGGCCTGTCCGAGCCGGCGTGGGTCTCCGCGCTGGAGGTGCTGGCCGCCAACGACGTCGAGGTCCTGGTGGACAGCCGCGACGGGTACACCCCGACGCCCGCGCTGAGCCACGCGATCCTGAAGTACAACCGGGGGCGCACCGCGCACCTGGCCGACGGCATCGTCATCACCCCCTCGCACAACCCGCCGCCCGACGGGGGCTTCAAGTACAACCCGACCAACGGCGGGCCGGCCGACACCGACGCCACCGGCTGGATTCAGGACCGGGCCAACGAGCTCATCGCCGGCGGCCTGCAGGGGGTGCGGCGCATACCGCTGGCCACCGCCCTGGCCCAGGACTCGACCGGCACCTTCGACTACCTGGACAGCTACGCCCAGGACCTGCCGAACGTGCTCGACCTCGACGCAGTCCGCGACTCCGGGATCAAGCTGGGCGCGGACCCGATGGGCGGCGCGGCGGTCGACTACTACGGCTACATCGCCGAGCTGCACGGCCTGGACCTGACGGTGGTCAACTCCAAGGTCGACCCGACCTGGCGGTTCATGACCCTGGACTGGGACGGCAAGATCCGCATGGACTGCTCCTCGCCCTACGCGATGGCCAGCCTGGTGGCGCTGCGCGACCAGTTCCGGGTGGCGTTCGGCAACGACGCGGACTCCGACCGGCACGGGATCGTGACGCCGGGCTCCGGGCTGATGAACCCCAACCACTACCTCGCGGTGGCCATCCAGTACCTCTACGCCCATCGCCCGGGCTGGCGCGCGGACGCCGCCGTGGGCAAGACGCTGGTCTCCAGCTCGATGATCGACCGGGTCGCCGCGGACCTGGGCCGCACGCTGGTCGAGGTGCCGGTGGGCTTCAAGTGGTTCGTCCCCGGGCTGATCGACGGCTCGTTCGGCTTCGGCGGCGAGGAGTCGGCGGGCGCCTCGTTCCTGCGCAAGGACGGCACCGTCTGGACCACCGACAAGGACGGCATCCTGCTGACGCTGCTCTCCTCGGAGATCACCGCGGTCACCGGGAAGGACCCCTCGGAGCACTACGCGGAGCTGACCGAACGGCACGGCGCCCCGGCGTACGCCCGGGTGGACGCGCCCGCCTCGCGCGGGGAGAAGGCCAAGCTGGCCAGCCTCTCCCCCGAGCAGGTGACCGCCACGCAGCTGGCCGGCGAGGAGATCACCGCCAAGCTGACCGCGGCTCCGGGCAACGGCGCGCGGATCGGCGGGCTGAAGGTGACCACGGAGAACGGGTGGTTCGCCGCCCGCCCGTCGGGCACCGAGGACGTCTACAAGATCTACGCCGAGTCGTTCAAGGGCGCCGAGCACCTCGCGCAGATCCAGGCCGAGGCCCGCGACGTGGTCTCCGCGGCGCTGGGCGGCTGAGGGACGGCGGGCACTTGGGGCAGCCGGTTGCCTACTCGACCCGCTCGACCCGCTCGACCCGCTCGACGCGCTCAGCCTGCTGACTTGCTCGACGTGCTCGGCCCACGCGACCGCCACGTCCGGCGCCCGGTAACGCACCCGGGGCTGCCGGGAACATAGAGACGTGAGCAGCCGATCGAGCGGGCCAGCGTCCGACGCGGGCCGGGGGGATGCCCCGGCCGATCCGACCTGGGCCGACGGCGCTGACGGGCCCGACGGACCCGAGTGGATCGCCGACCTGTTCGGCCGGCACAGCGGTGCCGTCCTGGGCTACGCCCGGCGCCGGCTGAGCTCGGCCGAGGACGCCGAGGACGTGGTGGTGGAGGTGTTCGCCACCGCGTGGCGGCGCCGCGCCGACGTACCCGATCCGGCGCTGCCCTGGCTGTACGCGACGGCGGCCCATGTGATCGCCCATGTGATCCGGTCGGACGCGCGGCGCACCCGGCTGGGGGCCCGGCTGGCCACCGTCCGGCCGCTGCACCCCGAGGGTCAGGACCATGCCGAGGCGGTGGCCTCGGCGACCGATGCGCGCACGGCCGTGGCCGCGGCGATGGACGACCTGGCCGAGTCCGACGCCGAGCTGCTGCGGCTGTGGGCCTGGGAGGGCCTGGAGCCCGCCGAGATCGCCGTGGTCCTGGACTGCTCCCCGGGCACCGCCCGAACCCGGCTGCACCGCGCTCGGACTCGGCTGCGCGCGGCGCTGGAGGCACGCGGAGTCGACGACTCCGGCGCTCCGCCGGGCCAGCGGGCAGCGGTGGACACCACCCCACGTCAGACCGGTTCGGAGGACCAGACATGAGCACCACCGAGGACACGCTGGACCGCCAGGACGCCCCGCTGCGCGCGCTCCTGGCCTCGATCGACCCGGAGTCCGGGGCGCCCACGGCCGCTGCGATCGAGCTGCTGGATCGCGTGCTCGCCGAGCCGCCGGCGTCGCAGCGTCACGGTGCCCGCCGGGACGACCCCACCGGCGACGCAGGGAACGGGACCGCCCGCCCGGGCTTCTGGGAAAGGCACTGGCAGGGCACGCTGCTGGTGGCTGCGGGCGTGGCCACGCTGGCGCTGGCCGGCGGGACGGTCCTGGGGCCGCTCGGCCTGGGGTCCGGGGGCGCCGACTCCGGCGCCCAGGCCGAGGTGGCCAGTGAAGCGGTGGCCGGTGAAGCGGTGGCCGGTCAGGGTGCCCCCGACCGCGGATCGGCGGGCGCCCCTGCCGCACAGGCGGAAAGCTCGCAGAGCTGGGCGGACCGGGACAGCCAGCTGACCGTCGGCCCGCCCGACGCCGCCGCCTCGGACACGGACACCGGCAAGGCGTCCGACCAGACGCTGGTCCGCTCTGGCACCGTGCTGGTGGGCACCGACGATCAGTTGGCCGGGCGCGACAGCTTCGTCACTGCCGTCACCGGGATGGGTGGGCGGGTGCTGTCCGAGGCGGTCGTGACCGAGGGCGGGCAGACCGGCGTCACACCGATGGACGGCAGTCTCGCCCAGGACACGATGGGCGTCACCTACCCGTACCCGTGGTGGCCGTCGAGCCCGGGCATCTGGCTGACCGTGCAGGTGCCGGCCGAGCGCTACGACGAGGCCATGACGGCCGCCCGGACGACCGGCGAGGTCGTCTCGATGCAGCAGTCGTCCTACGACGTGGGCACCCAGGTGGCCGACGTCGACGCCCGGATCAAGGCCCTCGAGGACTCACTCCGGCAGCTGCAGTCGCTCATGGACAAGACCACGTCGGTCTCGGAGGTCATCAAGCTGGAGGCGGCGATCTCCCAGCGGCAGGCCGAGCTCGACGGACTCAAGGCCCAGCAGCGCGAGCTGGCCAACCAGACGCAGACGTCACAGATCTCGCTGACGCTGATGTCGCCGAAGGACGCCGCCGCCACGGTCGATCCGCAGCCGACCCAGACCTGGTGGGAGTCGTTCGTGGCCGGGCTGTCGGACGCATGGGCCTGGCTGGGCAAGGCGCTGATGATCCTCTCGCCGCTGCTGATCGCGACCGCGATCATCGCCGTGGTCCGGCGTCGCCGGCGCCGCGGAGCCGGCGGGCCGGGGCCCGCGGCCGAGCCCGAGGCGACCTGAGTGCCCGAAGGGCGCGGAACCCGCCGAGCCCCGCACGGATCGGAGCCCAAGAAGCACCGCTTGGGGGCCCGTCGCCGGGTCGAGGGGCGACGGGCCCCCGTCGGTGAGCTCCCCGGCCCGGGTCGGTGGGCTCCAGGAGCGCGGTGCCCAAACCCGGGAGGGATCGGGCATCTAGGGCGGACGTTACTGCCCGGATTCCCGCCTGGCCGCGATTTCGGCGCGGACCTGATCCATGTCGAGGTCGCGCACGGCGGCGATCACCTGCTCGAGCTGGGGAGCAGCCAGGGCGCCGGGCTGGGAGAAGACCAGGACGCCGTCCCGGAACGCCATCAGCGTCGGGATCGAGGTGATCTGGGCCGCGCCGGCCAGCGCCTGCTCGGCCTCGGTGTCGACCTTGCCGAACACCACGTCGGCATGGTTCTCGGATGCGGCCTCGAAGACCGGCCCGAACTGGCGGCACGGGCCGCACCAGGCAGCCCAGAAGTCGACCAGCACGATGTCGTTGCCCAGCACGATGGTCTCGAAGTCGTTCTCGGTCAGGGTCAGGGTGGCCATCGGATTCCTCGCGGTCGGGGCGCACGCTCGGGAGGGCAGCGCCATGGTGGGGGAACGCCGCCGCGGCCGTCACCCATTCCCGGACACTGCGCCGCCCGCCCGGGGCGGGAAGGCAACGGCGGGGTGGGCGGCGGTGAGAGGTGGGCCAGGGGTGGGCGGTCACAATGAGGCCATGGGTCGTAGAGCGTTCGGTCCGACCTTCGTGGCCGACGTCGAGCTGGGCACCGCCTCGCTGGTTCCCGACCCGGACCGGCTCGACGGCTGGCTGCTGCTGGTTGACGGCACGCAGCAGTCCTACGTGGACCTGTCCGACCCGCGGTACCTGCCGTTCGAGTACACCCGCTGGATCGGGCATGTGATCGACCAGCTGCCCGACCGACCCGTGCGTGCGCTGCATCTGGGCGGCGGCGCGATGAGCCTGCCGCGCTACCTGGGCGCCGCCCGGCCCGGCTCGCGCAGCCTGGTGGTCGAGGCCGACGCCCGGCTGGTGGACTTCGTCCGCGCCCACCTGCCGTGGCCGGCCAGCGACCGCATCCGGGTGCGGGTCGCCGAGGCGCGGGCCACCGTCGCCACCCTGACCGACGGCAGCCGGGACCTGGTGATCCTCGACGTCTTCGACCGCGCCCGCACCCCTGCACCCCTGACCACCCGGGAGGCGCTGGCCGACATGCGCCGCGTCCTGACCGCCGACGGGATCCTGGTGGCCAACCTCGCCGACCGGGCTCCGCTGGCCTACTCCCGACGTGTGCTGGCCGGCATCGCCGAGCTGGTGGCCGGTGCGGGCGGCGAGCTGCTGGTCGTCACCGAGCCGGCGGTCCTGCGCGGCCGGCGATTCGGCAACCTCGTGGCGGTCGCGCGCACCGCGGGCGCCCCCCGACTGGACCCTGCGCTCCTGACCCGCCGGTGCGCGGGCGACCCGTGGCCGGCCCGGGTGCTGGGCGGCGACGCCGTCCGCGAGCTCCTCGCCCATCAGTCGCCGTTCACCGACGAGGACGCGGCGAGCTCCCCGGAGCCGCCGCGGGCCGGGCTGTTCGACCGTTGAGTGGCTGGGCCTCGCAGCCGGCGACCTCAGCCCCCGAACGGGAACTCCGCGCGCTGCCGCCAGATCCCCTCCGCGCCGCGCACGAACAGCGCGATGCTGGACACCTCGAACACCGCGCGGTAGTCGGCCAGCGCAGCCTGGGCCTGGTCCAGCCATTCGGCAGAGACGTCGTGGACGACGGTCACATGCGGGTGGAACGGAAAGAACAGCGGCGTGGCCAGCGGGCCCTGCCGACTGGCCGCCTCCAGCGCACGAACCCGGGGCTCGCCCTGGGCCAGCGGCACGAAGACCACCGGCGACACCGGGCGGAAGGTCTGCGCCCCGGCCAGCGTGACCGGAAACGGCGACCCCGCCGTGGCCGCCACCCTCGCCAGATGCGCCAGGACGCCGGCCCAGGCGGCGGCGTCGGCGACCTCGGTGGGCGGCACCAGCGTGATGTGGGCGACGATCGCGTGCGCCAGCGGGTCTCCGAACCGCTCGCGGTAGGCGCCCAGCTCGGCCAGGAACGGCTCGGGGATCGGCACGGCGACGCCGATCGTGATCGGCCACTGGTAGGCCTCGGCGTCGGGCACGGCCGGGGCCGCGATGGAATCGGTCATCGCGGCGCGACGAAGCCGACCCGGTCGTAGACGTCGGCCAGCGTCGAGGCGGCCACCTCGCGGGCCCGCTGGGCACCCCAGGCCATCTGCCGGTCCAGCTCGCTCGGGTCGGTCAGCAGCTCGGCCACCCGCGCCTGGAACGGCTCGGCGAAGGCCACGACCGCCGCGGCGGCCTGCTTCTTCAGCTCGCCGTACATCTGCCCGGCCAGGTCCTCCTGGACCTGCTCGACCGTGCGCCCGCTGAACGCGGCCAGGATCGTCAGCAGGTTCGACACTCCCGGCTTGGTCGCCAGGTCGAAGCGGATCTCGGTGTCGGAGTCGGTCACCGCGGACTTGATCTTCTTCTCGATGCGCTTGAGCGGCTCCAGCAGCTCGACGCAGCCGGCGGGCACGGACTTGCTCATCTTCGCCGTGGGATCGGTCAGGTCGAAGATCTTGGCGGTGTCGCGCACGATGAGCGGCTCGGGGACCACGAGCGCGTCACCGAACCGGTGGTTGAACCGGGACGCCAGGTCGCGGGTCAGCTCCAGGTGCTGGCGCTGGTCCTCGCCGACCGGCACCCGGTTCGCGCGGTAGATCAGGATGTCGGCGGCCATCAGGATCGGGTAGGTGAACAGGCCCACCGAGGTGTGGTCCTGACCGACCCGCGCGGACTTGTCCTTGAACTGGGTCATCCGGCCCGCCTCGCCCGTGCCGGTCAGGCAGGACAGGATCCACATCAGCTGGGCGTGCTCGGGCACATGGCTCTGCAGGAACAGGGTCGAGGTGTCCGGGTCGATCCCCAGGGCCATCAGCTGCGCGTAGCTGACCCGGGTGCGCTGGCGCAGCAGCGCCGGGTCGTGCTCGACGGTGATCGCGTGCTGGTCCACCACGCAGTAGAACGCGTCGTGGTCGTCCTGCAGGCGGACCCAGTGCTGCAGCGCCCCGAGGTAGTTGCCGATGTGGAACGAGTCGGCCGTCGGCTGGATGCCGGACAGGACGCGAGGGGGCTGGGTGGACATGCGCAGCATTCTCGCAGGAGGTCGCACCCATCCTTCGCCAATGCTCCCGGGAGAGCAGGGGTACGAAGTGGAGCTGGTGGTGGGGCAGCGCGGCGCTGGGCCGTCAGGCGGGGTCGGGGGCGTCGGCGCCCTGTGTCTCGATGGCCGCGGCTGCCGAGGACGTCCGGCGCCTCGGGATGACGCGCAGGCGGGCGATCCGGCGGGCGTCCATCTCGACGACCTCGAAGTCTGCGCCCGAGGCGTCGTGGCGGATCCGGTCACCGATGCTGGGCAGCATGCCGATCTGGGCGACGAACCAGCCGGCCACCGTCTCGTAGGGCCCGTCTGCCAGCAGGATGCCGGACTCCTCACCGAAGTCCTCGATGTTGAGCAGACCGTCGACGTCGAACGGCTCGTCAGAGCGCGGCCGGCCTGGCCCGGGCTCGCCGGTGCCGGTGTCGTACTCGTCGTGGATGTCGCCCACCAGCTCCTCGACCAGATCCTCCATGGTCACGATCCCCGCGGTCCCGCCGTACTCGTCGGCCACGACCGCCAGGTGGTGACCACCGCGGCGCATCTCGGTCAGCGCGGGGATGAGCCGCTTGCTGCCCGGGAACAGCTGGACCTCGCGGACGATGTCCTCCAGCCGCACCGAGCGGTCGATCATGCCGGGCTTGAGCAGGTCGCGCACGTGCACGAAGCCGATCACGTCGTCGGCGGAGTCGCCGATCACTGGATAGCGCGAGTGCGGCATCGTCGCCACCTTGACCGCCGCGCGGGAGACCGGGAGCTTGCCCTCCAGGAACGCCACCTCGGTGCGCGGGATCATCACCTCGCGCAGCTCGGTGTCCCCGGCCTCGAACACGTCGTCGATGAGCTCGCGCTCCTCGGCGGTGAGCTCGGTGTGCGCGGCGACCATCCCGCGCAGCTCCTCGCCGCTGATCGCCACCCGGCCCTCGTCCGGATTCAGCCCGAGGATGCGCACGAACAGGTTGGTGGTGACCGACAGCAGCCAGATGAACGGCCGCGCGATGGAGGCGATCACGTCGATCGGCGTGGCCACCAGCAGCGCGACCGTCTCGGTGCGCTGCAGGGCCAGCCGCTTGGGGACCAGCTCGCCGAGCACCAGCGAGATGTAGACGATGAGCACCGTCGCCCCGACGAACGCGACCGGGTCGGCCACCCGCGCCGGGATGCCCAGGCCCACCATCCACTCCGCGATGACCGGCGAGATCCGGCTGGCCCCGAACGCGGCGGAGATGAACCCCGCCAGCGTCACCCCGACCTGGACGGCGGCGAGGAACCGGTTGGGGTTGTCCATCAGAGAGCGCAGCCGGGGTCCGCGGCGGCGGTCGCTGTCGACGAGGCGATGGACCTGGCTGTCGCGCAGGGAGACCAGCGCGGTCTCGGATGCGGCGAAGAACCCCCCGACCAGCGTGAAGATCAGGATCATCGCGAGGGTGGTCCACAACTCGCTCACAGTGCGGCGAATCTACCGCACGGCAGGTGTCCGGGAAGGGCCGTGAACGGGCCGACGTACGGTTCTCCCCATGGCCGATCCCACCCCCTCGAAGGCCGACGCGCGCGGCACCCGCCGGACCAGCGCGACGCCGCGCACGAGCCGCACCCAGCCCGCCCCGCCGGGCTCCGCCAAGGCGGTCGCGACGGCGGCCACCACCACGCCCGCCAAGGCGAGAGCCGCCGCGGCGCGCCCGGCCGGCCGGGCGGCGAAGGCCCCGGCGACGAAGACCGGACCGGCGACGAAGACCCCAGCCACGAAGACGCCGACCACGAAGACCTCGGCCACGAAGGCGCCGGGTCGGACGCGGCAAGCCCCGCCCGCCCCACCGACGGCGGCTGCCCGGACCCGGGGCGCGGCCACCCGGACACCGCAGCCGGAGTCGGCCGCGCGCGCCTCGGCCACGACCCCACGCCGATCACCCGTGGAGCAGCTGCTCGCCGACCAGAGTCCGACCTCGCCCGAGCAGGCCGGTGCGCAGCCCGGCCCCGGCGCTGCCTCCGACGCCGCGTCCAGAACCAGCGACACCGCCGCGCGCGCGGACACGCCCAGTGGCCAGGACCCCGCCGCGCAGCCCGCATCTGCCCAGTCCTCCGCCCAGCGCTCGGCCACCGCGCGACCCGCGGGGTCGGCGATGCCGCCACCCATCCAGGATGTGGCATTGGGCCTGGCCGCGGTGATCGCCGAGACGCTCTGGCGTGCGGGGGCGGTCGCCCTGACCCTGGCCACCGCGGCCAGCGCGCGGGCGCTCACGGTCGCTCGGGCGATCGCGCCCGCGGCGGCCGGGGAGCTCACCGAAGCCGCCGTGCTGTCGCTGGCCGACCGTGGCCGCCGCCTGCGGGCTGCCCGGATGGAGGAGCTGACCGATCTGCTCACGGGTGCGATGGCCGACGCCTCGGCCAGTCCGGCCCTGCGCGAGATCGCGGTGTCAGCCATCGGCGAGGCGGCCGAAGAGGTCTTGGCGGTCGTCCTGCCCTCCCTTCTGGATGCGATGTCCGAGGAGGAGCACCAGGAGCGGCTCGACGAGCTCATGGCCGGCCTGCTCGTCCGGCAGATGCCCGCGGCCCTCGAGCGGACCCTGCCCGGGGTGATGCTGCGCACGGCCACCAAGCCGGCCCTGGGCATCGTCCCCTCGGTGATGGGAGCGCTGCGCCCCAGCTGACCCGACGGGCGCGGCGCGGCGCGCAGCCGAGGTCTCGACCGGCTCGACCGACGGATGCCGCCACCCGCGACACGCGGTGGACCGGGGGCCGGAGTGCGCGGTATTGCGCTGTGCGTAGTAGCGTGCGCCGCACAACAGGAGGTGGGATGGACACCACACAGCTGCTCAAGGGGACGCTGGACGCCGCCGTGCTCGCGGTGATCGCCGACGAGGACGGGTACGGCTACGACGTCGTGCGCCGCCTGCGCGAGGCCGGGCTGGAGGAGGTGGGCGACGCCTCGGTGTACGGCACGCTGCGCCGGCTGTTCTCCTCCGGCGCGCTGACCTCGTACGTCGTGGCCAGCGAGGAGGGCCCGCACCGCAAGTACTACGGGCTGACCCCGGCCGGCCGCACCGCGCTGGCCACCTCGCGCAAGGCCTGGGGCGAGTTCGCCCACGTCATGGACCGACTGCTCGGCACCCGGGAGGGGAACCGCTGATGATCGACGACGACCGCACCCCCGAGCAGGACCAGACCGGCCAGACGCCCACCCAGGCACTGCCGACGCCGGACACCACCCCGACCTCGGTCCTGCCGGGACTGGCAGCAGAGCCGGACGCCAGCCCGACCGCGGTGCCGCCCGGACTGGCCGCCGACACCATCGCAGCGGATGCCCCGGCCACCGCCACGGCCCTGCTCCCCCACCCGCGGATCGCCCCCTACGTCGAGGCCGCCCGCGGACTGCTCGCCGACCTGCCGGCGGGCGAGCGCTCGGAGCTGCTCGACGACCTGGACGCCCACCTGCACGAGATCCTCGCGGAGGAGGGGGAGGCGTTTGAGACCCGCCTGGGCGCCCCGGCCGACTACGCGGCCGAGTTCCGGGCCTCCGCGGGCTACCCGCCGCTGGTCGGCCAGCCCGACGCCGGGCCGCGGACCTCTCGTGCGCGGCGCTGGGGTCGACGGGTCGGCGAGCGCTGGGCCGCGACCTCCGACTCGACGGCCCAGGCAGTCCGCGGGCTGCCCGGCGGTCCGGCCCTGCTCGCCCTGCTGCCCCGGCTGCGGCCGGCCTGGTGGGTCTTCCGGGCCTGGCTGGTCGCGGCGGTGCTGGGCGTCGACTGGCCCACCGGGCACTACTCCGGGATCGGCTGGTGGGGGGCTCTGGCCTGGCAGGTCGCGTTGGTGGTCGCGTCCGTCGCCTGGGGGCTGCGCACGGAGCGCCGGCGGCACCAGGGGCCGGGACGCGGCCGACGGCTGGAGCGCGTCGGGCTCGGCGTGCTCAACGGGTACGCGGTGGCCTGCTGCGCTCTTGCGGTGCTCGGCGCCGGTCCCATCGTGCAGCCCAGCTCGATCGAGTACGTGGCCGGTGATGAGGGCTACGCCGAGCCTGTCCCGATCGACCAGACCGGGGTGTGGCTCGACGGGGCGCCCGTGACGAACTTCGTCGGGTACGACCTGGCCGGGAAGCCCATCGAGGGATTCCAGCTGTTCGACCAGGACGGCCGGCCCGTGAGCATCGACGAGAGCCAGCACCCCGGCCTGGACGACGCGTGGGTGTACCCGGTGCCGGTGACCACCTCCAACGGCACCCCCGTGACCAACGTGTTCCCGATCCGTCGAGTGACGACAGATGGGGCTGACGCGTACTACTGCGACGAGACAGCGATGGACGATGACGGCCTGTGCGACCCGTACGCCCTGGCGACGGTCCAGGGCGAGCAGCCGCTCCCGTCGGGCTCGCCGTGGAAGGACCTCACCGTGACCCAGGTCCCCGCGGTGGGCTCGACCCTGCCGTTCGACGAGAGCCTCAACCCGATCTGGTCGGGGGTCACGGCTCCGGAGGTGTCGGGCGCCCCGAGCCCGTCGCCGATCCCGTCAGAGAGCCCGTCGGGCGAGGCGGCGGCGGACAGCCCGTCGTCGCCCGCCGCGGACGAGCCCTCGGCCAGCGCGAAGGCGAAGAAGCCCGAGGAGAAGCCGGCGGAGGGACCCGCGGACGAGGAGTGAGCCTCACCCGAGGGGATCGACCACCTCGACCCCGGGGAACCGGCGGAAGTCCTGGTCGAAGGTGTAGATCCGCCGGACGCCGTGCTCGGCCAGCACCGCCGCGATGTGCGCGTCGTGCACGAGGTTGCCGCGGATCCCGGGCGCGGCCAGCATCCTCGCGGCCGCGGCCGGATGCCCCGGTCCAGCGGACATGGTCCGGACATGGGACGAGGCCAGCAGCCGTTCCACGATCTCCCATGCCTGAATGGTGGAGATCGGCTGCGGGAACGTGCGTGGGTGTGTCACCAGACGGATGAACTCGTAGATGACCGACCACGGCAGCGCAATGCCTCGCTCACTGTCCGGGTCGGCCCCCAGCATGATCTGCAGACAGCGCTCATGATTCGGCGAACGTGAGTCGATGGCGTGGACCAGGACGTTGGTGTCCACGCCGATCACAGATCCTCCATGAAGTCGTAGAGAGCGTCGCGGTCGTTGATGTCGACGTTCGCCCGGCCCAGTGGATAGGTCGGGAGGGTCAACCGGGTGGGTGGGGCTGGCCGCTCGTGGAGCATCCGGAAGATCGCGTCCTCGACCACGCTGGACATGCTCGTCCCCCGTTCCTTCGCGAGCTTGCGCACCTGCTCGACCAGCACGTCGTCGAGCACCAGGGTCGTCTTCATGGCAGTACGGTAACGCCGTACATGGGGTACGGCAATGCCGTACACAGCGCCGAAGTGGTCTCGACAGGCTCGACCTACGTGGCGCTCGACCGACGTGGGCGCTCGACCGACCCCCGTCAGGCCATGGCCGCCTGGAGATTCTCGTTGATGGCGTGGAGGAACTCCTGCGTGGTCAGCCACGGCGCGTCCGGGCCGATCAGCAGGGCGAGGTCCTTGGTCATCCTGCCGCTCTCGACGGTCTCGACGCAGACCCGCTCCAGCGTGTGCGCGAACGCGCTGACCTCGGGCGTCTCGTCCATCTTGCCGCGGGCGTCCAGCGCCTGGGTCCACGCGAAGATCGAGGCGATCGGGTTGGTGGAGGTCGGGTTGCCCGCCTGGTGCTGGCGGTAGTGGCGGGTGACCGTGCCGTGCGCGGCCTCGGCCTCGACGGTCTTGCCGTCCGGGGTCATGAGCACCGAGGTCATCAGGCCCAGGGAGCCGAAGCCCTGCGCGACGGTGTCGGACTGGACGTCGCCGTCGTAGTTCTTGCACGCCCAGACGTAGCCGCCCTCCCACTTCAGCGCCGCGGCAACCATGTCGTCGATCAGGCGGTGCTCGTAGGTGATGCCGGCGGCCTCGAAGTCGGCCTTGAACTCGGACTCGAAGATCTCGGCGAACAGGTCCTTGAACCGGCCGTCGTAGCCCTTGAGGATCGTGTTCTTCGTCGACAGGTAGACCGGCAGGCCACGGTCCAGGCCGTAGCGCATCGAGGCCCGCGCGAAGTCGCGGATCGACTCGTCCAGGTTGTACATCGCCAGCGCGACGCCGCCGCCGGGGAAGTCGAAGACGTTGAGCTCGATCGGCTCGCTGCCGTCCTTCGGGGTGAAGGTCAGGGTCAGCGTGCCCTCGCCGGGCACCACCAGGTCGGTCGCCCGGTACTGGTCGCCGAACGCGTGACGGCCGATGATGATCGGCTTGGTCCAGCCGGGCACCAGCCGCGGGATGTTGGAGATGACGATCGGCTCGCGGAAGATCACGCCGCCGAGGATGTTGCGGATCGTCCCGTTCGGGGAGCGCCACATCCTCTTCAGGCCGAACTCCTCGACGCGCGCCTCGTCCGGCGTGATCGTCGCGCACTTCACGGCGACGCCGTACTGCTGCGTCGCATGTGCGGAGTCGACGGTCACCTGGTCGTCGGTGGCATCCCGGTTCTCGATGGACAGGTCGTAGTACTTCAGGTCCACGTCGAGGTACGGGAGGATCAGCTCCTCCTTGATGAACGACCAGATGATGCGGGTCATCTCGTCGCCGTCCATCTCCACGATGGGGTTGACGACCTTGATCTTGGCCACAGGGGCTCCTCTCCGAGAGTCGGGGGCAAGGATATCGGCGTCCCCGACAGGTCCTGGCCGGCGCTCGGCACGCGGCGCCCGGGGGTCAGCGGCCCGCCCTCGGCTCGCGGTCGCCCTCGGCTCGCTGCGCGGTCGGATGGTCGTGCTCGGCGACCTGAGCACGGAGACGTCGTCGGTGGCCGCGGGCGGCGGCCACGGGTCAGCCCTCGTGCGCCGCGCGGGTCAGCCGGTCCCGGACTGCCTCAGCCAACGAGCCGCCCGCGGGGTCGGGCAGCACCGCGACGACCGTGTCCAGGCCGAGATCGTCGGCCCGCCGCAGGGCGCGGTACAGCCCGTGGGCGAACTCCTGGGCGGTGCGCGGTGCGGCCAACCGAGTCCAGCCGGGCGGGGTCGCGACGCTGGCGGCGGCCAGCAGGCCGACGGTGCCGGCACCCACGGCGGTGAGGCGCACAGGGTCGGCAGCGGCGACGGGCTCCAGCAGGCGCACCCGCGCCCGGGGGGCGTAGTGCGAGGCCAGACCACCCGGGGCGCGCACGTCGCCGGCTCGGGCCGGGGCGCCGGCCGAGTGCGCGTCCGGCGGTGCGGCAGCGTCCGGCCCACCGGCGGAATCCCGGTCGAGCAGACCAGCGGCGGCCAGCACCGCGTCCACCTGCTCCTGCGAGATCGCGCCCTGGCGCAGCACCTGCGGATGCGGGCCCGTCGCGTCCACGATCGTCGACTCCACGCCCACCTCGCTGCGGCCGGCATCGACCACCAGGTCGCGCGCCGGATCCAGCAGGCCGCCGAGCTCGGCGACGACGTCGGCGGCCGCGGTCGGGCTGACCCGGCCGAACCGGTTGGCGCTGGGCGCGGCCACCCCCGCAGCGGGATCACCAGTGAGCTCGGCGAGCGCACGCAGGCACGCCCGGGCGACCGGATGCCCGGGGCAGCGCAGGGCGACGGTCGGCTGGCCGCCGGTCAGGTGGTCACCGGCCGCCGGGCCGCGCGTGACGACCACGGTCAGCGGGCCGGGCCAGAACGCCTCGGCCAGCACCCCCGCCCGAGGCCCCGGATCGGGCGACCAGCCGGACAGCGCCTCGACGCCCGCGACGTGGACGATCACCGGATGGTCCAAGGGCCGGCCCTTCACCGCGTAGACCCGCGCCACCGCGTCGGCGTCCGACGCCACGGCGGACAGACCGTAGACCGTCTCCGTGGGCAGCCCGACCAGACCCCCGGCCAGCCAGGCCCGGGCGACCCGGGCTGCCACCCGCGCATCCGGCTGGCCGTGCTGGTCCAGGCCGGCCAGCACCGGCACGGTCATCGCCGACGCTCAGCTCAGGGCGCGCGGATCGCCGGGCGCCGCGGAAGACGGGGCTACGCGGCCAGCCTCACGCCCGCGCACGAGGATCACCGTGGCAGCGCTTGAACTTCTTCCCCGAGCCACAGGGGCACGGCTCGTTGCGCCCGACCCCGGCGTAGGGGTCGGAGCCCTCGGACGTCACCTGCGTGCCGCCGGTCTCGGTGGGCGCGGAGTACGACACGGCGGTCGGGCGCCGCGGGCCGAGCGCGCTGAGCTGGTCGACGTCCTCGGGCGTCGGGGCGTGCGAGTGCTCGTGAGCTGCTGCCGTCGCCGAGGTTGGGGTCGCCGAGGCTGGGGTGACCGAGGTCGAGGTCGAGACCGAGAGCGTCGGGGCCGCCCGCCGGCCCGAGCCGTTGGCTCCGGATCCAGCCGGCGTCGCCTGGCCGCGGGCGGCGGCTGAGGCCTTCGCCTGCGGCGCCGCTGGCTCCTCCTCGTCCGCCTCCTCGTCCGCCTCGGTCTTCACCTCGAGGTTGAACAGCAGCCCGACGGTCTCCTCCTTGATGGAGTCCATCATCGCGTTGAACAGGTCGAAGCCCTCGCGCTGGTACTCCACGAGCGGGTCGCGCTGGGCCATCGCGCGCAGGCCGATGCCGTCGCGCAGGTAGTCCATCTCGTAGAGGTGCTCGCGCCACTTGCGGTCCAGCACCGAGAGGATCACGCGGCGCTCCAGCTCGCGCATCGTCGGCGAGCCGAGCTCCTCCTCGCGGGCCTCGTAGGCGGCCCGGGCATCGGCGGTGATCTCCTCCAGCAGCGCCTCGCGCGACAGCCCAGAGCGGCCCTGCGCCTGGGCCTCCACCTCCTCGATGGTCAGGGCCATCGGGTACAGGCCGTTCAGCGCGCGCCACAGCTCGTCGAGGTCCCACTCCTCCGGGTAGCCCTCGGCCGTCGCACCCTGGACGTAGGCCCGGATCGTGTCGGTCAGGAAGTGCTGGACCTGCTCGTGGATGTCCTCGCCCTCCAGCACCCGGCGCCGCTCGTCGTAGATGACCAGCCGCTGGCGGTTCATCACGTCGTCGTACTTGAGGACGTCCTTGCGGATCTCGAAGTTCTGCGCCTCGACCTGGGTCTGCGCCGACGCGATGGCCTTGGTGACCATCTTGGACTCGATCGCCTGGTCGTCGGGGACGTTGGCCCGGCGCAGGAAGGAGTCGACCATGTCGGCCTTGAACAGGCGCATCAGGTCGTCCTGCAGGGACAGGTAGAACCGGGTGGCACCCGGGTCGCCCTGGCGGCCCGAGCGACCGCGCAGCTGGTTGTCGATGCGCCGGGACTCGTGGCGCTCGGTGGCCAGCACGTACAGCCCGCCCAGCCCGGTGACGATCTCATGCTCGGCGGCGAACGCCGTCTTCGCCGTGGCCAGTGCGCCGCCCCAGGCCGCCTCGTACTCGTCGGGCGTCTCCGAGGGGGTCAGCCCCTGCTCCTGCAGGGACAGGTCGGCCAGGAACTCGGGGTTGCCGCCCAGGATGATGTCCGTGCCGCGCCCGGCCATGTTGGTGGCCACGGTGACCGCGCCGCGCCGCCCGGCCTGGGCGATGATCGCGGCCTCCTTGTCGTGGTACTTCGCGTTGAGGACCTGGTGCGCGACGCCCTGCTTGCGCAGCATCGTCGAGAGCTTCTCGCTCTTCTCCACACTGATCGTGCCCACGAGGATCGGCTGGCCGGCCCCGTGCCGGGTCACGATGTCCTCCACCACGGCCGACCACTTGGCGTCCTCGGTGCGGTAGACCAGGTCGCGCAGGTCCTCGCGGATCACCGGCATGTTCGTCGGGATCGGCACCACGCCCAGCTTGTAGATCTTGTCGAACTCTGCGGCCTCGGTCATGGCCGTGCCGGTCATGCCCGAGAGCTTCTTGTAGAGCCTGAAGAAGTTCTGCAGCGTGACCGTGGCCAGCGTCTGGTTCTCGGCCTTGACCTCCACGCCCTCCTTGGCCTCGATCGCCTGGTGCAGGCCCTCGTTGTAGCGACGACCGTGCAGGATGCGGCCGGTGTGCTCGTCGACGATCATCACCTCGCCGTTCATGACCACGTAGTCGCGATCGGGCTTGAACAGCTCCTTGGCACGGATGGCGTTGTTCAGATAGCCCACCAGCCGGGTGTTGACCGGCTCGTAGAGGTTGTCGATGCCCAGCCAGTCCTCGGTGCGCTCGATGCCGGTCTCCAGGATGCCGACCGTGCGCTTCTTCTCGTCGACCTCGTAGTCGACGTCCACCCGCAGGCGGCCGGCCAGCCGGGCCATCTCGCCGTACCACTTGTCGGCCTCGTCGGCGGGCCCGGAGATGATCAGCGGGGTCCGTGCCTCGTCGATGAGGATCGAGTCGACCTCGTCCACGATCGCGAAGCTGTGGCCGCGCTGGACCATCTCCTCGCGCGACCAGGCCATGTTGTCGCGCAGGTAGTCGAAGCCGAACTCGTTGTTCGTGCCGTAGGTGATGTCGCACGCATAGGCCGCACGCCGCTCGGCCGGGCTCATCCGGGAGAGGATCACGCCGACCTTGAGACCCAGGAAGCGGTGGACGCGGCCCATGTTCTCGGCGTCGCGGTGAGCCAGGTAGTCGTTGACCGTGATGATGTGCACGCCGTCGCCGGTCAGCCCGTTGAGGTAGGCCGGCAACGTCGAGACCAGGGTCTTGCCCTCGCCGGTGCGCATCTCGGCGATGTTGCCCAGGTGCAGCGCGCCGCCGCCCATGATCTGCACGTCGTAGTGGCGCAGGCCCAGGGTGCGCACGGCGGCCTCGCGCACGGTGGCGAACGCCTCGGGCAGCAGGTCGTCCAGGCTCTCGCCGTTGGCCAGCCGCTCGCGGAAGTGCGGGGTCTGCGCCTTGAGCTCCTCGTCGGTCATCGCGGCGATGGCCGATTCGAGGTGGTTGACCTGCTTGGTCACGCCCACGAGCTTGCGCAGGGTCTTGCCCTCGCCGGCTCGCAGAACCCTGTCGATGATGGCCACGGGGCCCCTCTCCGCCTTCAGAACGTGGGCGGGCACGGCCGACCCGCAGGCCGGGGCCAACGCCGCCGGGGCCCATGCTAGCCCGGAGCATCGGACCCGGGGAGTCACGAGCCGGGCCTGTGAGCCGGGCGTCGGGCCGCCACCAGCGGACGGCGCGCGCCCTACAGGTCGACCATGCCGCGCCGGGCGGCGATCGCCACCGCCTCGGTGCGGGTGGTGGCGCCCAGCTTGGCCATCACCGCGCGGACGTGGTTGCGCACCGTGTTCGGGCTGACGCCCAGGTCATCGGCGATGCCCGCGTTGGTCGCCCCCGAGGCGAGGTGCGCCAGGACCTCCAGCTCGCGCGCGCTCAGCGTGGTCGGCGGGGCAGCCCCCGTGGCCCCGGCCCGCACCTCCGCGCGGGCGGCCTGGGCCATCGGAGGCGAGAGCCACGACCGGCCGGCCGCGCCGGCGTGCACCGCGGCGACCAGCTCCTCGGGCGTGCAGCCCCGATGCACGATCACCGGGACTCCGCCGTCCAGCAGCGCCGAGACGCCGGCCGGGGGGACTCGGCGCAGCACGAGCACCAGGCGCGGCCAGTCTCGGGCCAGCCGGCGCACCTGGGCCAGCCCGACGACCAGCGCGGAGTCGGCCACGAGGACCGGTCCGGGCCGGGCTTCCCCCGCCGCAGCGGCAGGCAGCTGCGCCACGACCCGGACCGGCAGCCCGGTGGCCGCCACCAGACCGCGCACCCCTTCGGCGAACACCGGCTCCGTGTCCGCCACGAGGACCGTGGGATCGGGATCCGCCACGAGCACCGTGGGGTCGGACCCCACCGGCGCGCCGTCAGCTGCCAGGGCCGTCCTCAGCCGTCCTCCAGGCGGATCAGTCCGTAGCTGAAGCCGCGCCGGCGGTACAGGACGCTGGGCACCCCGCTGTCGACGTCGCGGTACATGTAGAAGTCGTGGTCGACCAGCTCCATCGCCTCGACCGCCTGCTCCACGGACATCGGCACGGTGGCGTGCTCCTTGAGCCGCACCACGATCGGGCCCTCGGCCCACACGGTCGCCGGGTCGTCGTCCTCGGTCGCGGCGTCCTCGCCGCCGGCCGGCTGCTCGTCGGCCTGGGCCGGCAGCCGATCGACGGTCGGCATCACGACGACCTTCTCCGTGCGCCGGTTGCGACGACGATCCGAGACCCGGCGCAGCCGCTCCTCCAGGTGGTCCAGGGCGATGTCGGTGGCCGCGTACTTGTCCTGGGCGTGCGCCTCGGCGCGGATCACCGGCCCGCCGCCGCGACAGGTGAACTCCACCTCGAAGGCACGATCGGACTGCCGCGGGTTGGACTCGTAGGAAAGCTCGACGTCGATGCGCTCGATCGGAACGCCGAACCGCTCGGCCCGACTGAGCTTGCCCTCGACATGAGCGCGGTATCGATCCGATACCCCCACGTTGCGACCTCTGACGACGACGTCCACGGGCGCCCCTCCGATCGATCGGCCGACGCGGCCCAGCGCGCCGGGAAGCGGTTGTGCTGCATGGCCCACGCTATCGGCCGGGCTCCCCGGACGCGAGATGCCCACGGCTGCCGGCCCCGGTCACCGTGGTGGCGCCGATCACCTTCCCGCCGGCCGCCCGAGCGGCGCGCACCGCCTCGGCCAGCGTGGCACCGGTGGTGGCCACGTCGTCGACGATCAGCACGCGGCCCGCCGGCAGGCGGGCACCGGCCAGCGTGCCCGCGACGTTGGCCTGGCGCAGCGCCCGGGTGAGGCCCACCTGGTCGCGGCTGGCGCGCACGTGGTGCAGCGCGGCCAGCCGATGGGCGGGCAGCCCCCGGCGGCGCAGGTCGGCGGCGGCCACCCCGGCCAGCGCGTGGACGTGGTCGATCCCGCGGGCTCGCCGGGCGGCCCGGCGCGCCGGCACCGGGACCAGCCAGAGCGGCCCGGTGCCGAGGTGACGTGCGGGGGTCGTACCGTCGGGGGTCGTGCCGTCGGGTGTCGTGCCGTCGGGGGTCGTGCCGTCGGGGGTCGTGCCGTCGGGGGTCGTGCCGTCGGCCTCCCGGAGGGTGGCCAGGACCGCACCGGACAGCAGCCGCCCGAGGGGGCGCACCAGCAGCTGGGCACCCCCCTCTTTGAACGCCACCACCGCTCGGCCGGCCGGACCCTCATGGCTGGCCGCTGCCCAGGCCGGCAGCGCCCCGGGCAGACCCAGCCGCAGACGCACGGGCCCGCGGCCGGCGGCGAGCGCGCACACCGGGCACCAGGGCTCCCCCGGGCGCGCGCAGCCTGCGCAGGACTGGGGAACCAGCAGGTCCAGGGCGAGCCGGCCGACCTCGGACCAGCGGATCGGCCCGGCGCTCATGGCCGCGTTCTAGCACCGGTCGCGGCAGTGGGCGAGGAGGCTGGGGACGGGTTGGGGAGACGGGCTGGGACGGGCCGGGGACGCGCTCAGCAAGCGGGTCGGGGCACCGGTCAGCCCGCAGCCCGGGGGCTCCGGTCAGCCCGGATAGGCGACCGACTGGCCAAGCCCCCAGGCCCGCCACTGCTGGCCCACGTTGCCCAGCACCCGGGCGTCGGCGGTGGCGACCAGGCTCATCACGCTGGGCGCCGAGGCCAAGCCGGTCGCCTGCCCGGCGGACCCCAGCGACTCCAGTCGGGTGGTCCCCACCCACAGCCGCCAGACCTCGGCGCGGCCCTGGGCGTCAGGCGCGCCCAGCACGTCCAACGTCTGGGCGTCGTGCCACGCGACGGCGGTCACCTTGGCCGACTCGGTGTCCGCGCGGCGCAGCGACTCGACGGCCAGCCCCTCGGGCGTCTCGGTCAGCGCGCCGACGTAGACCCGCCCGGCGATCACCGCGGCCACTCGGGCGCCGTCCCGGGCCACGCTCAGCGCGGTCACCCGGCCCAGCCTGCGCTGGCGCACGGACACCGGCTGCGGGTCGCCCTCGGCCAGGATGCGCGAGATCCCGTCGGCGCCCACGGCCAGGAAGCCCCCGTCCACGTCGGCGGCCAGGTCGCGCACGCCGACCAGCGGCACCCGGGTCGGCGCGGTCGCGTCGAACGGCAGCATCCACACCCCGCTGGCGTCCCCGGCGATCGCCGCGGCGCCCCGCTCGTCGGCCCGCACAGCCAAGGCATGCAGAGTCGCGGCCCCGGGCAGGTCGAGGGCCACCTGTGTGCGAGCCGAGCCGCTGCCCCGCACGAGATCGGAGCCGGCCAGCACGTACACGGTCGGCTGCCGCTCACCGCCGGGCCCGAGGGCGGCGACGTCGGGCGACCGGGACAGCCAGGCGCTGCGCCGCTGGTCCGCGGCGACGCCACCGACCGGGTAGGGCTCGCCCTCCACGTCCAGGCTGACCTCCTCGACGTCCGGCAGCTGGGTCAGGGTCCAGGTCAGGGCCGCCGCGAGGTCGCGGCGCTGCTCGCCGCTGGCCGCGCGGGCCTCCGCGCTCAGGCTCACTCGCGCGGTGCCGTCCAGGACCGGGACCGCATCGGTGGCCAGGCGACCGCCTTCTGGCATCCCGCTGTGCACGGCGCCGGACAGCCAGTCGGCGGGACCGGCCAGGACCAGCTGGGCCAGTCGGGTCGCCAGGCTCGCCCCGACCACCGGCAGCAGCCGGGTGTCGGGCACGAGGGCCGAGCTGCGGTCGCTGGCGAACATCACCTCGTAAGGCCGGTAGGCCCGTCGCAGGTCGGTCGCGCTGATGAGCAGCCGGTCCGGCGGCTCGCTGATCCGCCACTGCCGGTCCTTGGTCCCGGTCTCCGAGATCTGCTCCATGGCGACGGTGACCGACTCCAGCTCGGCCGGATCCACGACCCTCAGGGAGCCTTCCGCACTCAGCCGGCCGATCGTCGCGTACTCCAGGTCCACCCGGTTGCCGCGGGTGGACAGCCGCAGCGAGTCGGGGTCGTAGACCGTGACCTCGGCACCCGGCCGCCAGGCCTGCGCGGCCCGCTGGGTCAGGTAGCCCCGGGCGATCCCGTGGTCGTGCTCGAAGCTCGGGTTCGCCTCCAGGAAGCCGCGCACGATCCCGGCGGCACTGGCCCCGGGACTCGGTGGGGCCGCGATCACCCGGATGAACTGGGTCGACTCGCCGGAGTCGACGACCGGCCCCTGCTGGATCGGGCCGGAGGTGGGGACCGAGCCACACGCCGTCAGGAGCAGGGCGCACGCCAGCAGGGCCAGCAGCACGACCGGCGGCGTGGCCAGGGAGCCCGATCGGGCGTCGTCCGAGGCGCGCCGGGCGGTCACCGGGACGCTCCAGGAAGGGCCGGCGATGAGACCGGGTCGGGGGCGGGGTCGGGGGCCGGGGCCGGGTCGGGGGCGGGGTCGGGGGCCGGGGCCGGGTCGGGCGCGGGCGCAGCCGCGGCGCCAGCACCAACGCCGGCACCAGCGCCGGCCAGGGCGCCGAACCGCGCAGTCCGCGGCAGATCCAGAGTGAACGTCGAACCACGGCCGGCCGCGGAGTCCACGGTGATGGTGCCGCCGTGCGCCCGGGCGTCGCCCAGGGCGATCGACAGACCGAGTCCGGTCCCGCCCACGCGGCGCTCACGCGAGGCGTCGGCGCGCCAGAACCGGGTGAACACATGGGCCAGCTGGTCCTCGTCCAGGCCGACGCCGCGGTCCACGACCGCGACCATCGCCCGGTCGCCGACCGCGGTCAGGCGCACCACGACCGGCCGGCCGGTGCCGTGCTCCAGCGCGTTGGACAGCAGGTTGGCCAGGATCCGCTCGACCCGCAGGGCATCGCAGGTGACCACCAGCTCGGCCTCCCCGACGATCTCGACCTCGCACGACAGCTCGCGGGCCAGCTGCTGCATCGACCCGGCCACCCGGACCGCGAGCTGGCGCAGATCGACGTCCTCGTAGTCCAGGCGGACAGCGCCGGCGTCCTGCCGGGAGGTCTCCAGCAGGTCCGCCAGCAGGGCCTCGAACCGGTTGAGCTGCTTCTGCAGCAGCTCGACCGCGCGGGCCTGGTCCGGCGGCAGATCCTCGCGCGACTCCTGGAGCAGGTCCGCGGCCATCCGCACGGTGGTCAGCGGAGTGCGCAGCTCGTGGGAGACGTCGGCGACGAACCGCTGCTGGATGGTCGAGAGCTGCTCGAGGTCCTCGATGTGGGCCCCCAGCGCGTCGGCCATCTCGTTGAAGGAGACGGCCAGCTGGGCCAGATCGTCCTCGCCGCGGACCCGCATCCGCGCCTCGAGGTTCCCGGTGGAGAACTCCTGCGCGGTCCGGGCGGCCTCGTGGACCGGGCGCACCAGCCCGTAGGTGATGGCCGCGGCCACCAGGACCATGCCCAGCACGATCAGCAGGCCGGACACGGCAGTCACATTGCGGACCAGCAGGATCGTGTCCTGCTCCTGGGTGAGCGGGAACAGCTGGTAGAGCTCGTACGGGCCGACGTCGGGCACATCCAGCGGGGCGCCCACGACGAACGCGGGCACCGCGCGCCCGTCCGTGTAGAGCAGCCGGGTGTAGGTCCAGGCCTGGCGTTGGCCCTCGGCGACGGTGTCGCGCAGCTGGGCCGGGACGCTCTGCTCGGAGACCAGGTTCGTGCCGCGCTCGGGGGTCGCGTTGAGCCCGGCCGGCTCCGAGGCCAGCACGAGCACCTCGAACAGCCCGGCCTGAGCGCCGCGGGCACCCATCGCGGCCACGACCGAGTCGATGCGCTCGGCGGCCGTGGCCGGGGAGCCCTGCGCGGGCGTGGCCTCCAGCAGCCGCTGGGCCTCGCTGCGGGCGGCGGTCGCCTCGGCCAGCGCGCTGGCCTCCTTGTTCGCCAGCACTCCCCGGGAGATCGTGCCGGCCAGGAAGAGCATCAGCAGGGCGACCACGGCCGTGGCGCCGACGGCCGTGCCCAGCACCACGCGGAAGCGCAGGGACGTGCGCCACCGGGCCGTGATCGCCGTCAGCGGGGCGATCACCCAGCGCGGCATCAGGCCGGCCCGGCGCGGTACCCGACGCCGCGCACCGTCACGATGACGTCGGGCGACTCCGGGTCGACCTCGACCTTGCCGCGCAGCCGCTGCACGTGCACGTTGACCAGCCGGGTGTCCCCGGCATCCCGGTAGCCCCAGACCTCGGCCAGCAGCTGCTCGCGGGAGAAGGCGTAGCCCGGTCGCCGGGCCAGCGTCGCGAGCAGGTCGAACTCCAGCGGAGTGACCGGGATCGCGTGGCCGTCGCGGCCCACCGAATGAGCGGCGACGTCGATGACCACGTCGCCGATCCGCAGCACGTCGTGCGCCGCGTCGTCGTGACGGCGCAGCCGGGCCTGGATCCGCGCGACCAGCTCCTTGAGCTTGAACGGCTTGACCACGTAGTCGTCGGCACCGCTGCCCAGACCGTCGACGATGTCGAGGATGTCCCCGCGAGCGGTCAGCATCACGATCGGGACCTCGGACTCCGCCCGCAGGGCGCGGCACACCGCCAGCCCGTCCATGCCCGGCAGCATGAGGTCCAGCAGGACCAGGTCGGGGCTCTCCCGGTGGAACGCCGGCAGCGCGTCGAGTCCGTTGTGGCAGAAGACCGGCACCATGCCCTCGGCGCGCAGGACGATGCCCAGCATCTCGGCCAGATCGGTGTCGTCGTCGACGACCAGGACCTTGGCGCTCACCCTCCCATGGTCGCACGCGGCGAACGCAGGATTGTGCCCGCGCTGGGGGTGGAATGGCTGCCTCCGACGTGGCGCCTGCTTGCCAGATCGGCGCCCGCTGACGACGATCGGCCCATGTCACAGAGCGACCCGCCCGAGCAGGGTCAGCAGGGGACGGGTCCGACGCCCCCGTCCGACCAGCCTGCACCGGCGCCGGGTCAGCCAGCACCGGCAACGGGCTGGACGGCCCCGCACCCCAGCCCCCCGCCGGGGTGGTCGGCGCAGCAGCCACCCGCGTGGGGCACGCCGGGGCAGGCGGCCTGGCCCCAGGGCGCGACGCCACCCGGGCAGTACCCACCCACCGGGCAGTACCCGCCGCAGTACCCAGGCGGGCAGTACCCACCGGCCGGCGCGCAGCCTGGCTGGTACCCGACCCCGCCTCCGGCAGGCTCCCCCGGGTATCCGGCCCCCCAGCCCGGCTGGGGCCAGCAGCCCGGCTGGGGTCAGTCCGGCTACGGGGCACCAGGCGGTGGTGCACCAGGCGGTGGCGCTTGGGCGCCGCCCCCGACCGCGCCCAAGCCGGGCATCGTCCCGCTGCGACCGCTGGGCGTCGGGGAGCTGCTGGACGGGGCGCTGGGCCTGATCCGCAGCAACCCCAAGACCGTGCTGGGCATGGCCGCGGCGATCGCCGCGATCAGCGCGATCCTGCAGACGATCGGGATGTGGGCGAGCATGGTGCTGCTCGGCGGCTCCTCGGCGCTGCTGGATCCGTACGCCGACTCGGCGGAGGTCGACCTGGCGCAGCTCGCGGCGTCCAGCCTCGCCCAGCTGCTGCCGGCGATCGCGGTCTCCTTCCTCCAGGTGATCGGCAGCGGGCTGTTCATCGTCCTGGTCGCGGCTGCTGTCGTCGGGCGCCGCCTGGACGCCGGTCAGACCTGGGTGGTCCTCAAGCCGCGACTGCTGCCCCTGATCGGGCTCGTGCTGCTGCTGGCCCTGCTCGCCTTCGGGGCGATCGGCGCGGCCATCGGGGTCATCGTCCTGCTGGCCGTCACGCTCGGTGCCTGGGCCGTGGGCCCCGCGATCCTGATCGGGATCGGCGTGCTCGTGGTGTCGGTCCTGGCCTACGTGCGATGGGCGGTCGCGGCGCCGGTCCTGGTGATCGAGGGCCTCGGCCCGGTCGCCGCCCTGCGTCGCTCCTGGCACCTGGTCAAGGGCTCGTCGTGGCGCACGCTGGGGATCCTCCTGATGGCCGCCGTCATCACCCAGCTGCTGGCCACGATCGTGACGGTCCCGTTCTCGGTGGCCGCCGGACTGCTCAGCGCGATCAGCGGTGGGTCCACGGTGCCGATCATCCTGGCGACCGGCCTGGCCACGCTGGTCGCGGGGCTGGTCACGCTGCCGTTCACGGCCGCGGTCACCGGGCTGCTCTACACCGACCTGCGGATGCGCCGGGAGGCGCTGGACATCCGCCTGACCGCCTGGGGCGTGCAGCCCGGACCGGACCCGCTGGCTGCCTACCGGAGCAACCCGGGGTCATGATCGCCGCGCAGCTGGCCTGGCTCGCCGTGGGCACGGACCCGCCACCGCTGGACCTGGACCGTGAGGAGGCCCGCCGGCTGGCGATCCTCGAGCTGTCCGATCCGGCCTACCGGCGAGCCGAGCCCAGCCTGCTGGAACGCGCGAGCACCTGGATCATCGAGCGCCTCCAGGAGGTGCTGAGCCGGGCCGCCGAGGCCGCCCCCGGCGGCTGGCTCGGGCTGCTCGGGCTGGCCGCGCTGATCCTGGTGGTCGTGCTGTTCGTCCGCTGGCGGGTCGGCCCGGTCGCCCGCAGCACCGCGCTGATGCTGCAGGTCGACCCGGAGCGCAGCGCAGCGGACTACCGGCGCCACGCCGAGGAGCTGGCAGCCGCCGGCCGGTTCGACCCGGCGGTCACCGAGCGGATGCGCGCCCTGATGCGGGCCGCCCAGGAGGCCGGCGTCCTGGACGCGCAGCCGGGCTGGACCGTCGACGAGGCTGTGCGGATCGTGGCCGGTGCCCGGCCCGAGGCCGCCCCGGCGCTGACCCGAGCCGCCCGGGTCTTCGACGAGGTCCGCTACGGCGGACGCTCGGGCGATGCCGACGCCTACGCCGCGGTGGCGCGGGCCGACGACCTGGTCGCCGGGAGACGCGTCGGGTGAACACCTCCTCGCCCCCCGGGATCGACGACCCGGCCGCGCGGCCAGCCGGCGCCGACGCCGCGGCTGCCGGCACTTCGGCTTCGGCGGGTCAGGCCGGCACGGCGGCCACTCCGGGGGACCCGCGCCCCGGCCGCCGACGGCCCCGCCGGCGCGTCCTCCTGCTGGGCGCGCTCGTCATCGTCGCGGTGCTGGCGGTAGTGCTGACCACGCGTGACCGCGGGGGACTGCTGGACCCGGAGTCGGTCAGTCCCGAGGGGTCGCGCGCCGTGGTCCAGATCCTCGGCGACCAGGGGGTGACCGTGACGCCCGCCTCCACGCTGGCGCAGGCCCGGGCCGCGGTCACCGCGGCGGGCGCCGGAGCGGGGACGGGCACAGAGATGGGGACGGGGACAGGGGCGACCGTCCTGGTGACCGACTCCCTCCTGCCCGACCAGGCGATGATCGAGCAGCTGCTGGCGGCACGGCCGCAGCGGATCGTCCTGGTCAGGCCGTTCCCCGGTGACGCAGCCTTCGACCGGCTGGCCGCGGGCGTCACCATCGCCGACGTGCTGACCGGCGAGCCGGTCGCGCCCGGGTGCGACCTGCGCGCGGCCACCCAGGCCGGCGCCGCCACCCTGCCCGGGCTCACCTACGACGTGACCGCCTGGGGCAGCCACGCCGAGGGCTGCTACACGTCGGTCAAGAGCGCCGCGGTGGCGCTGCTCGAGGCGGGCGCGGGACGACCCGAGGTGGTGCTGCTGGGCAGCCCGCACCCGCTGACGAACGCCGGACTGGACGAGCAGGGCAACGCGGCGCTGGCGCTGAACCTGCTGGGCGCGACCGAGCACCTGGTCTGGTGGACCCCGACCCCCCTGGACCCCGCCCTCGCCGACGCCGCCCCGAGCCTGACCGACCTGCTGCCCGGCTGGGTGCGCCCCGCGGCGATCCAGCTGCTGGTGGCCTGCCTGGTGGTCGCGCTGTGGCGGGGCCGCCGACTGGGCCGGCTGGTGGTCGAGGCGCTGCCCGTGGTGGTGCCGGCCGGCGAGACGACCGCCGGCCGGGCCCGGCTGCTGGCCGCCCAGCGCGCCCGGGGCGAGGCCGCCGAGCAGCTGCGGGCGCACGCGCGCGAGCGGATCCGCCGGCGCCTGGGTCTGCCGCCCCGCTGCTCGGCCGACCGGCTGGTCGGCGAGGTCGCCTTCCGGACGCGGCGCCCGCCCCGGGATGTCGGGGGCCTGCTGTACGGTCACGAGCCACTCGACGATGCTGCGCTGGTGCGGCTCGACCACGACCTGGCGGCGCTGACCAGTCAGGTCGGAGCCCTGGAGGGGACGCGATGACCGAGCAGGACGACGATCCGCGGGCCGCGCTCGTGGCCCTGCGCGCCCAGGTGGGCCGGGCGGTGGTCGGCCAGGACGCGGCCGTGACCGGCCTGGTGATCGCACTGCTCTGCCGCGGCCATGTGCTGCTGGAGGGCGTGCCGGGCACAGCCAAGACGCTGATGGTCCGGGCGCTGGCCGCCAGCCTGGACCTGGACCACAAGCGGGTGCAGTTCACCCCCGACCTGATGCCCGGCGACGTGACCGGCTCGCTGGTATACGACAACCGCACGTCGCAGTTCTCGTTCCGGCCGGGCCCGGTGTTCACCAACCTGCTGCTGGCCGACGAGATCAACCGGACGCCGCCCAAGACCCAGGCCGCCCTGCTGGAGGTCATGGAGGAGGGCCAGGTCAGCATCGACGGCACGCCCACCCCGCTGCCCGACCCGTTCCTGGTCGCCGCCACCCAGAACCCCATCGAGTTCGAGGGCACGTACCCGCTGCCCGAGGCCCAGCTGGACCGGTTCCTGCTCCAGCTGACCATCCCGCTGCCCGACCGCGACGCCGAGTTCGGCGTGCTCACCCGGCATCTGTCCGGGTTCGATCCGCGCGACCTGGCCACCGCGGGCATCCGCCCGGTGGCCAGCGCGGCCGACCTGGCCCGGGCACAGGCCGCGCTGACCCGGGTGGCGGTGGCCCCGGAGGTCACCGCCTACGTGGTCGACCTGGCCCGGGCCACCCGGTCCTCGCCCTCGGCTCAGCTGGGCGTCTCGCCGCGCGGGGCGATCGCGCTGCTGCGCACCGCCCAGGCCTGGGCGTGGCTCTCGGGCCGGGACTTCACCACTCCCGACGACGTCAAGGCGCTGGCCCGGCCCGCGCTGCGCCATCGCATCCGGGTCCGGCCCGAAGCCGAGCTGGAGGGCATCACCGCCGACTCGATCATCGACACTGTGCTGGCCAGCGTCCCGGTGCCCCGCTGACCTGGTGCGCGCGTCATGGTGATCACTGGACGGGCGGCGCTGGTCGCGCTGCTCAGCGTCCCGATGGCGGCCGGGCTGGTCGCCGCGGGGCTGTCCGGCGGGGTGGCGCTGCTCGCGCTGAACCTCGTCCTGCTCGTGGTGCTCACCGTCGACGCGCTGCTGGCCGCCGACCCGCGCGCGGTGCAGCTGACCCGCTCCGGCGATCGGCGGATCCGGCTGGGCACCACCGCGCTGGTCCGGCTGCGCCTGCGCAACACCGGGTCGCGGCGGCTGCGCGGGATCGTCCGCGACGCATGGACGCCGACCTCCGGCGCGACCATCGGCGGGACCGGAGGCCCCGGCCGGCGCGCCACCGATCCGCCTGCAGACGATCGGGCCGCGACCGGTCGGGCCGCCACCGATCGGGCGCCGGTGAGCCTGGCCCCCGGCGCCTCGACAACGCTGGACATCCACGTCCACCCCACCCGGCGCGGCGACCGGCCGACCGACCGGGTCACCGTGCGCTCGCTGGGGCCGCTGGGCCTCGCGGGCCGGCAGCGCTCCCTGCGTGCCGACTGGTCGGTGCGCACCCTGCCCGAGTTCGCCGCCCGCCGGCACCTGCCCTCGCGGCTGGCCCGGCTGCGCGACCTCGACGGCCGGCAGGCGATCGCGGTGCGCGCCCAGGGCACCGAGTTCGACTCGCTGCGCGAGTACGTGCCCGGCGACGACGTGCGCTCGATCGACTGGCGGGCCACCGCCCGCACCTCCGACGTGATGCTACGGACCTGGCGGCCCGAGCGGGACCGGCAGGTGGTGATCGTCCTGGACAGCGGGCGGACCAGCGCCGGGCGGATCGGCGACGAGACCCGGCTGGACCTGCACCTGGACGCTGCCCTCCTGCTGGCCACTCTGGCCGCGCGCGCGGGCGACCGCGTCGAGGTGATCGCGCACGACCGGGCCACGCGCCTGCAGCTGACCACCGGCGGTGGTCCTCGAGTGCTCCCCGCGCTGGTCGACGGTCTGGCGCTGCTGGAGCCCGAGCTCACCGAGACCGACCATCGGGGCCTGGTCGCCGCCGTGCTGCGGCAGGTGCGCAAGCGCGCGCTGGTCGTCGTGCTCACCTCTCTGGACCGGGCGCCGGTCGAGGAGGGCCTGCTCCCCGCGCTGCCGGTCCTGGCCGCGCGGCACACGGTGGTGATCGCCGCTGTCCGCGACCTGGACGAGCCGGAGATCGGGGCCGACGTCGCCGGCGCCTACCAGCACGCCTCGCAAGCCCGCGCAGCCCTGGACCGAGCCGCCGTCAGCGCCGCGCTGTCGCGCACGGGCGCCCGGGTCGTGGACGCCGGGCCCGAGGAGATCGCGCCCGCGCTGGCCGACGCCTACCTGGACCTGAAAGCACGCGGGCAGCTGTAGCGCGGCGGGGCCGAGAGTGGCCCCGAAGATGCCCCGGCGGGCTGTCCCACCACCGGGAATCCGCCCCCGCCGGACGCTAGCGTGAGGGCGCACCGGAGACCTTGTGGAGCGCCGACCACGGCGCCCAGGTCGATGCATCCAGGGAGAGGCAGTCGAGGACCATGAGCGGAATGCCCGAAGGTTTCCTGTGGGGTGGCGCGCTGGCCGGCCACCAGTTCGAGGGCGGCTGGAACAAGGGCGGCAAGGGCCCGAGCGTCGTGGACGTGATGACCGCCGGCGCACACGGGGTGCCGCGGCAGATCCACGACACCATCGACCCGGACGTGTACTACCCCAACCACGAGGCGATCGACTTCTACCACCGCTACGTCGAGGACATCGCCCTGTTCGGCGAGCTCGGCCTGAAGTGCTTCCGCACCTCCATCCAGTGGACCCGGATCTTCCCCCGCGGCGACGAGGAAGAGCCGAACGAGGAGGGTCTGGCCTTCTACGACCGCGTGTTCGACGAGCTGCACAAGCACGGGATCGAGCCGGTCATCACGCTGTCCCACTTCGAGGTGCCGCTGGCGCTGGCCCGCGAGTACGGCGGCTTCCGCAACCGTGCGGTCGCCGAGCACTTCGCCCGGTTCGCGAAGGTCTGCTTCGAGCGGTTCCACACGAAGGTCAAGTACTGGATGACCTTCAACGAGATCAACAACCAGATGGACACCGACACCCCGCTGTTCCTCTGGACCAACTCCGGGGTCCAGCTCACGCCCGAGGACAACCCGCGCGAGGTGCTGTTCCAGGTCGGGCACAACGAGCTGCTGGCCAGCGCCTGGGCGGTGAAGATCGGGCACGAGATCAATCCCGATCTCATGATCGGCTGCATGCTCGCGATCGTTCCCGCGTACCCGTTCTCATGCGACCCGGCCGACGTGGTCGCCGCGCAGATCGCCAACCGCGAGCGCTTCTTCTTCGGCGACGTGCACGTGCGCGGGCACTACCCGCACTACGTGCTCAAGGAGATCGAGCGGGGCGGGTACGACATCGGATGGCAGGACGGCGACGACGAGATCCTCGCCGCCGGCACGGTCGACTACGTCGGCTTCAGCTACTACATGTCGACCGCCGTGAAGGCGGGCGCGGCCCACGAGGGCGACTCCATGGCCGGCGGGCCGGCCAACTCCGTGCCCAACCCGTACGTGAAGGCCAGCGACTGGGGCTGGCAGATCGACCCGATCGGGCTGCGCTACACCCTGTCCGCGTTGGCCGAGCGCTACGAGAAGCCGATGTTCATCGTGGAGAACGGCTTCGGCGCCATCGACCAGCTCACCGAGGACGGCCAGGTGCACGACCAGCCGCGCATCGAGTACCTGCGCGCGCACATCGAGCAGATGCGGATCGCGATCGAGGAGGACGGCGTCGACCTCATGGGCTACACCCCGTGGGGGATCATCGACCTGGTGTCCTTCGGCACCGGGGAGATGAAGAAGCGCTACGGGATGATCTACGTCGACCGCGACGACCAGGGCAACGGGACGCTGGACCGCAGCAAGAAGGACTCGTTCGAGTGGTTCCAGCAGGTCATCGCCAGCAACGGCGAGCAGCTGTAGGTGTGGGGCCGCCCCCGCTGACCGGCGCGACCGGGTCAGCGGGGGGTTTGGCCGTTCTGCAGGAGGAAGTGGGCCAGGGCGCCGTAGAGGTTCGCGTCGGCCTGGAAGTGGCACAGCCCGATGTTGGGCCGGATCTGAGCGAAGGGCAGCTGCTCGTACACCCAGTCCAGCGCGGCGCCGAGCTCGTCGAGGAACGCCGGCCGCTGGGAGACGCCGCCGCCCAGCAGGATCGCCTCCGGGTCCAGGGAGTACTGCACGTTGTGGACCACCAGCGCGAGCCGCCGGTACCAGCTCTCGACCTCGGCCCGCACGGCCGCGTCTCCACCGTCCACGGCCTCGAACACCGTGCGTCCGTTCCACGAGCCGCCGACCGCCGCGGTGACCATCTCGACCAGCGTCCGGGTCGAGGCCAGGTTCGACACGGTGAGCAGCGGGGCGTCCGAGGGCAGCGAGAGCACCCAGTAGCCGAACTCCCCGCCGTGCGCGTTCGCGCCGTCGTGCACGCGGCCGTCCAGGACGATCGACCCGCCGACACCGGTGCCCACGACGATCGTGGCGATGGTGCGGGGCGTGTCCTCGGGCCCGTACCAGACCTCGGCGAGCCCGGCGCAGTTGGCGTCGTTCTCGATGCTCACCGGCAGCCCGCTGGCGGCAGCGAGCCGATCCGGCCAGTCGTTCTCGTGGATGTAGGGCACCGCACTGGACCCGTTGACCCGCAGGCCCTTGGTGTCCACCGCGCCCGGAGCGCTGATCGCGATGCCGGTGCAGCCGGGCACCGCGGCGACCAGGCCCAGGAGGTGCTCGACCAGCTCGGGCAGGCCGCCCGGCGTGGCGATCGAGGGCAGCCGCTCGAACGACGAGCCGTCGGCGCTGATGGCCGCGGCCTTGACCCCGCTGCCGCCGATGTCCACGCAGCAGATCGCCCCGGTGCCGGACATGCGACTCAGACCTCGAAGCCGTTGTCGGCGGTCAGCTGCTTGTACCAGCGCCCCGAGGACTTGATCTTGCGCTCCTGGGTCGCCAGGTCCAGGCCGACCAGCCCGTACCGGTTCTTGTAGGCGTTGCTCCACGACCAGTTGTCGATGAACGTCCACAAGTGGTAGCCGCGGACGTGGCACCCCTCCTGGATCGCCGCGTGCAGGTTGCGCAGATGGTCCTTGATGAAGTCGATGCGGTACTGGTCGTCGATGGACCCGTCCTCGGCGCGGAACTTCTCCTCGCCCTCGACGCCCATCCCGTTCTCCGAGACGTACCAGTCGATGTTGCCGTAGTTGTCGCGCAGGTTGATCGCGATGTCGTAGACGCCGCGCTCGTAGATCTCCCAGCCGCGGTGCACGTTCATCTTGCGCCCGGGCATCACGTAGTTGTCGAAGTAGAACTCCGGGACCCAGGGCGCCTCGGGGTTCGGGGCGCTGGCCCGCGCGGCCACCCGCCGGGGCTGGTAGTAGTTCACGCCCAGGAAGTCGACCGTGTTGGCCGCGATGACCTCGGCGTCCCCGGGCTCGGTGTCCGGCGTGAGGTCGTGCGCGGCCAGCAGCTCGACCAGCTCGGCCGGGTACGCGCCCTTCACCGCCGGATCGAGGAAGGACTGGTTGAACATCAGGTCCGCGATGTGAGCCGCCCGCAGGTCGGCTGGGTGCTCGCTGCGTGGGTAGGACGGGGTCAGGTTGACCACGATGCCGATGCGCCCGTCCTGGCCCAGGTCGCGATACTCCGCGATCGCCCGGGCGCTGGCCAGGGTGGTGTGGTACGCGACCTGGATGCCGGCCTTCGGGTCCAGCTTGAGCGGCCAGTGGAAGTCGTAGAAGTACCCGCCCTCCACCGGGACGATCGGCTCGTTGAAGGTGAACCACTTCTTCACCCGGTCGCCGAACAGCTCGAAGCAGGTTCGCGCGTACGCGGCGAAGGCGTCGACCACCTCGCGGCTCTCGAACCCGCCCAGCGCGTGCATCGCAGAAGGCATGTCGAAGTGGTACAGCGTGACGAACGGCTCCACCCCGAGCTCGATCATCCGGTCGAACACGGCGTTGTAGAACTCGACCGCCTTCGGGTTGACCTCCCCGGTGCCCTCGGGGATCAGCCGCGACCAGCCGATGGAGGTGCGGTACGTCGTCTGCCCGGTCTCCACCAGCAGGTCCAGGTCCGAGCGCCAGCTCTTCAGGAACGTCGAGGTGTCCTCCGGCCCGACCCGGTCGAAGAACCGCTCGGGCTTCGCGTCGTAGAAATCGTCCCAGACGTTGCGGCCGCGACCGTCACCGGGCAGCGTCCCCTCCGTCTGTGCGGCGCTGGCCGCCGTGCCCCACCAGAAGCCTTCCGGGAACTGCAGAAACGTCATGTCGGGTCCTTGTCGAGGGGCGAACGGCGGCCGTCTGCCGACCGGGGGGAGCGGTGGAGCGGTAGGACGTCGGGGCGGTGAGCCGGGCTGGCTCAGCTCGGGGGCAGCAGGTTCGCGCCGTTGCTGGCGATCACATCGCGGTACCAGCCGAACGACTTCTTGCGGTGGCGCTCCAGCGTGCCCGTGCCGTCGTCGTTGCGGTCCACGTAGATGAAGCCGTAGCGCTTGCTCAGCTGGGCGGTGCCGGCGCTGACCAGGTCGATCGGCCCCCACATCGTGTAGCCCATGACGTCCACGCCGTCCTGCAGGGCCTCGCCCAGCTGATACAGGTGGTCGTTCATGTAGCCGATCCGGTAGTCGTCGAGCACGGTCTTGACCCCGTCGACCTCGACCAGCTCGTCCTTGGCGCCCAGCCCGTTCTCCACGATGAACAGCGGCTTCTGCCACCGGTCCCAGAACTGGTTGAGCACGATCCGCAGGCCGACCGGGTCGATCTGCCAGCCCCACTCGGACTCCTCGAGCTTCGGGTTGGGCACCCCGCCCATCACGTTGCCCTGACCCTTGAGGACGTCCTGGTCGGTGGTCGCGCAGACGCTCATGTAGTACGAGAACGAGACGAAGTCGACCGTGTTCTTCAGGATCTCCCGGTCCTCGTCGGTGATGTCCAGCTCGATGCCGTGGTCGCGGAAGTAGCGCTGCGCGAAGCCGGGGTACTCGCCGCGCACATGCACGTCGCTGAACATGAAGTTCGAGTGGTCGGTGCGCACGCACTCCAGGACGTCCTGCGGGTCCGGGGTCAGCGGGTAGACCGGCATGGCGATCACCATGCAGCCGACCTTGACGTCGGGGATCATCTCGTGGGCGATCCTGGTGACCAGCGCCGAGGCGACCAGCTCGTGGTGGCACGCCTGGAACAGGTCCTGCTCCGAGAGCTCGGCCTTCGGGGTGTTGATGCCGGCCGCCATCAGCGGGATGTGCAGGGTGGCGTTCACCTCGTTGAAGGTCAGCCACAGCTTCACGCGCTCCCCGTAGCGCTCGAACAGCACCCGGCAGTAGCGCTCGAAGAACCCGATGAGATCCCGGGACACCCAGCCGTCGTAGGTCTCGGCCAGGTGCAGCGGGGTCTCGTAG
This sequence comes from uncultured Bifidobacteriaceae bacterium, assembly GCA_964418695.1. Taxonomy (GTDB): domain Bacteria; phylum Actinomycetota; class Actinomycetes; order S36-B12; family CAIYMF01; genus Prado023. Next base: position 38,602 of record CAYQMN010000012.1, read on the forward strand.
TGGCTGATCGTGACCAACGGAGTGATCCCGTGCTTCTCGCACTCGTCGAGGACTCGATCGTAGAACGCCAGGCCCTCCTCGTTCGGGGTCTCCTCGTCACCGTTCGGGAAGATCCGGCTCCAGGCGATCGAGAACCGGAACACCGAGAAGCCCATCTCGGCGAACAGCGCGATGTCCTGCGCGTAGCGGTGGTAGAAGTCGATCCCCACCTGCTTGAGGTTGTCCGGCGTCGGGCCGTCGACCCGGGGCGCGATGCCGCCCTTGGGCATCACGTCCTGGATCGACAGGCCCTTGCCGCCTTCGTCGTAGGCGCCCTCGAGCTGGTTCGCGGCGGTTGCCCCACCCCAGAGGAATCCGGCCGGGAACACGCTGGCGCCCATGGTCACTTCCCCAGCAGCTTGCGGGCCTGGTCCATGGCGGACTTGCCGTCCATCATCCCGTAGACCCGCATGTCGATGACGCCCACCGGGATCCCGCGGGGAGCCGCCAGCTTCTCGACCTCCTTGAGCCGGAACTTGATCTGCGGCCCGAGAAGGATGACGTCGTACTTGTCGATGTTGTGGGCGAGCTCGCCGACCGGCACGGCGTCGACGACGTCACCGGGGTCGGAGCTCTGGACCATCTTGGTGGTGAGCAGGCTGGTGGACATGCCTGCGGCACACAGCAGCAGAACCTTCATGGGACGAACCTCCTGAGTGAGAGCGGATGGGCGGGCGGTTTCAGGTCGGACGGCTTCAGGATGAGAGCGCGGCCAGCTTCTCGTGGACCTTGAGCAGCTCGTCGGCGAGGTCCCGGATCAGCATCGCGCCGGTCAGGTGGTCCTGGGCGTGGACCAGGATGATGTTCACCTTGATCGGGTTGCCCCGAGCCTCCTCGACGAGCATGTCGGTCTGGGTCGTGTGTGCGGCGTGGAGATCCTCGTCCGCATCGGCCAGGTGCGAGCGCGCGGTGTCGAAATCTCCGTCGGCCGCGGCCCTGATGGCGAGCATCGCGTTGGACTTGGCGTTGCCGGCCGTGGCGATCATCTCGAAGGCCTTGGCGTACTCCTCGGGATCCATCTCTTCTCCTGGTCGTGGGGCGGGAGGGGCCTCGCGCTGGGCACTTGTCGACCCCTGCCCCACTCTGCCGTGGCCCCCGGACCATGGGCGGCCCATGCCCACCAATCAGGCTTCCGCCAACGCGGAAGAAGAATCATGGGCAGGGCGTCGCCACGTCAGCGCGACGGGCATCCCGGGCGGCCAAGGTAGTGGGCGCAGAAGTCCGACGAATCGGCGCAGGGAACCCCAAAGTCCCTCCCGGTCCACATCGACACTCGAGAGGGAGTGGCAGATGTCCGAAACGACGTTCACCGAACGGATGACAGAGAAGCTCGTCCCGGCAGTCGGAAGGTTCACGAACCTCCGCCCAGTGATGGCGCTGAGGTCCGGGATCCTGGTGATCATGCCGCTCACGATCGTGGGCTCCGTGTTCCTCCTGCTGGCCAACTTCCCGATCTCGGGAGTGTCGGAGTGGTTCGCCGACATCGGCCTGACCCCGTGGCTCAACCAGGCGTACGAGGCGACGTTCAACGTCATCGGCCTGGTGGCCTGCCTGGGCATCGCGTACTACTACGTGAAGGAAGCAGGGCACGATCCGCTGGTCCCCGCCGTCTTCGCGATGTGCACCTACATCCTGCTGCTCGACCTGTTCGTGGTGGCACCGGAGAGCGCGGAGATCGTGAAGGGCGCGATCCCGATGGAGTGGACAGGATCGAAGGGCCTGATCCTGGCGATCATCGTCGGCGAGATAGTAGGCGTGGTCTACAACTGGTTCCTGGACCGCGACCTCTACATCAAGATGCCCGACGGCGTGCCACCGGCCGTGGTCAACTCCTTCACCGCGCTGCTGCCCGGCACCGTGATCATCACCGCGGCGACGGTCGTGTGGGGCGCCATGCAGAGCGTCGACACCACCGTCCCGGCCTGGATCTACAAGACGATCCAGACCCCGCTGCAGGGCATCTCCGACACCCTGGGCGGCGCCCTCGCGGTCGCCTTCCTGATCTCGTTCCTCTGGTGGTTCGGCGTCCACGGCAGCAGCCTCATCGGCGGCATCATGGCGCCGCTGCTGACCGCGAACTCGGTGGCCAACCAGGCCATCGTCGACTCCGGCCAGGCGCTGACCACCGAGAACGGTGGCGCGATCGTGACCCAGCAGTTCCTCGATCAGTGCGTCACCATGACCGGCTCGGGCATCACGCTGGGCATCGTCGTCTACATGCTCATGCGCGCGAAGTCGGCCCAGTACAAGACGCTGGGCAAGCTCAGTGGCGGCCCGGCCGTGTTCAACATCAACGAGCCCATCCTGTTCGGCACCCCGATCGTCATGAACCCGATCATGTTCGTGCCGTTCGTGGCGGTCCCGATGTTCGCGGTCCTCATCCAGTACTTCTCGCTGGCCACCGGGCTGGTGCCGCTGTACACCGGCGTCCTGGCGCCGTGGACCACCCCGCCGATCATCTCCGGCTGGATCGTCGGCGGTCCTCGGGCAGCCATCATGCAGGCGGTCGTGCTGCTGATGTCCGTGCTGGTCTACTACCCGTTCATCCGCAAGATGGACCAGATGGCCAAGGAGCAGGAGGACCAGGCGCATCAGGCTCACCTCGAGGCCGAGGCGGCTGCCGCGGCCGAGGCCGAGCAGCACGATCGGGAGCACGCCGAGTACCTGGCGCGCCACCCCGAGCAGTCATGACGTCAGGCGACCCCGCCTGATCGCCATCCCTCGTGTGGGCTGGCCCGGAGAACTCTCCGGGCCAGCCCACACGGCTGTTCGGCGCCGGGCTGGGGCTGGGGGCCCGGATCGAGGCGCGGGCTGGGGCTGAGGGCTCGGGGCATGCGCGCCCAGCAGTCAGCGCCGACCCTCGCTCACCGCCTGCTCCGGGCGGACTGCCGCCGCGGGGTCTGCCTCCGTCTGCTCGACCAGCGCGGCCACGAACTCGTCGAACTCGCACGAGCGGGCCACCACCGCGGCCACCGAGCCCCTCGGGGCGAGCAGTCCGGTGAGATCCTCCAGGAGGTCCCGGAAGACCGCCCGCTCGTCCGGGCTCAGGGCCACCAGGAACACCAGCCGAACCCGCTCGGACCCCCAGGGAATGCCCCTGTCGCAGGCCAGCACCGCCACGCGCGTGCGGGCGGCCTGCAGGCCCACGGCATGCGGGATCGCGACCTCCCCGCCGAAGCTGGTAGCCGAGCGCTGCTCCCGCTCCAAGACGGCCCGGACGTAGTCACCGTCCACGACGCCGGCTCGACGAAGCGCCTCGCACAGCACGCCGATCGCCTCCTCACGCGAGCCCACCCGGTCGTCGCGGACGAACAGCCGCTGGTCCAACAGCGTGCCCAACGCCTCCCGCACCCGCCGCCGGGTCCGGGTGCGGCGAGCCCGCTGCACAGCGGCCTGGAGATGCTCGACGTCGCGCGGGGCCACCAAGGGGCTGATGACGACCACGGGCGCGCCGGCCGGCCCCTCGGGCTGCATGCAAGAGACGATCAGGTCGCTGGTCGACGCCGAGAAGTCGTAGCCGATCGAGGTGACGAGCTCGACGATCACCGCCTGGCCGCGCAGGATCTCGCCGAGCCGGTCGGCCAACCGCTGCTCGAGGTCGTAGAACCGGGGCACGACCAAGGTGACGCTGACGAGGTCCCGCTCCTCCCAGACGCTCATGTAGTGCGCGCCCAGGTGGAAGGCGAGGTAGTCCAGCTCGCCTGCCTCCACGTCGATGCCCAGGCGATCCTCCAGCTTGCCGGCCAGACACACGGCCAGGTCATGGGCCAGGGGATGGTCGTTCTTGAACTCGACCCCCAGCGGCGGCGGCAGCGCGCTGTCCGCGCGCGCCCGGGCGACCATGTTCTGCACATGCAGGGTGAGGTTGCGCAGCAGGGACGCGTCCGGCCGGTCGAGCTGGTATTGGTGGGCCACCTCGTCCATCAGCTCGGCGACGATCGCACCCAGCTCGCGGGCGAGGACCAGGTCCGGACCGGACTCCCGCCGGCGGATCGTGCGAGCCTGGAGCACCCCGTCCAGTGCGGCGAGCTCCGTCGGCGGCAGAGTCAGCGCGTACCGGTCCTCCACCACCTCGCCGATCCGGTCGCTCAAGGCGACCAGGCGCGGGTCGTGGCTGGAGCGCGACCTGCCCGCCGGCAGGCTGCGGCCGAGGTTGACCCGGTCGGTGGCGATGACCAGGTACATGACGAGGTCGGTCAGGGAGTACTCGTTCATCTCCAGCCCGAACTCCTCGACCCGGGCGGCGACGTCCTCACGCAGCGTCTTCACGTCGAAGTGGGCGTACTCGTCGCAGAACGTGCGCCATGTGGCGATCAGCCCGCCGTGCGGGTCACGGGACATGTCCAGGATCACCGAGCGTCGTGCTCGCTCGGACCCCTCGGTCCAGACCTGGCAGCGGTCGCGCCGCAGCAGGAGGTCGTGCCGGCGCAACGTCTCCCGGACCCGCGCGAGGTCCGCGTCCAGTGTGGACTCGCTGACGCACAGCAGGTCGGCCAGCTCGTGGATGGCAGCCGCTTCGGGCCGCTGGGCGAGGTGCAGGCACAGGAACTGCAGGCGCTTCTCGGGGGTCTGCGTGGCGGCCTGACCGGCCGCCCCGGCCTGCACATGCACGGCCTGGTCGATCACGTAGCCCCGATGGGTGGAGGTGATGAGCGCCCCGCGTCGGTTCAGCGCACGCACGTAGGAGCGGATCGTGCGGCTGGTGACCCCCAGCTGGGCGCCCAGATCCTCCCCTGACACCGGTCCGCGCGAGTGGACCAGGGTCTCGAGCATCTCCCCCCGTCTATCCACCGGCCAGCACCCCACTTCCGATTCCGCGCCTCGTGAGACCTGCGATCGCTGGGATTATGCCCGCCGCGACGAGCGGGAAGCCTGCGCAGGCCACCCTTCCCCCGCCATTCCCGATCGCGCCGCGACGAGCCCGAAGAGCTGTCGCAGCCGGCCCGGGATCCGGGAGGGGACGCACAGCGGTCGACCCCAAGGCAGCGTCGGAGAGGTCGATCCGAGGCTGCCCGACCCCCTCAGCCGGGCTGGATGTCCCGGGCGCGGAACCGGGCCAGGCCGGCCGCGGTGAGCGCCGCGGCCACCAGGCCCAAGATGACCAGGGGCAGCCAGCGCATCGGCTCGTAGGGCACGAACGGGGTGAGCGAGAACGGCAGGGCGTCGACCAGCCAGTCCGGCAGGTTGAGCGCCTCCCCGACCGTCACCACGAACCACATCGCCGCCAGCACGCCCCAGCTCAGCGCGACCACCAGCCGCGGCAGCCATCCGAAGAGCGCGACGACGAGTCCCACGAAGACCATGACCGCCGGCCAGTACGTCAGGGCGGCCAAGGCCAGGCGGCCGGTCTGGCCGGGGTCGCCGACCACCGAGCCGTAGGTGGCGCCCAGCAGGCCACCGCCCAGGAGGAGCAGGAGCGCCGAGCCCACAGCCGGGATCAGCAGCCGCATCAGCACCCATCGGGTCCGCGACACCGCTCCGGCCAGCTGAGGCTCGATGATCCCGCTGGCCTCGTCGGAGCGCAGGGCCACCGCGGACTGCAGGGCGAAGATGGTGGTCACGATGGCCAGCATCTGCATCAGCCAGGAGATCAGGGCGTCGGCTCCGGTGCCCTGCAGCAGGTCCTCGACCAGGCCGCCGGCATCGGTGAACAGGTCGGTCATCGCCTGCACGACAGACCCGAGCATGAGCGCCGCGAGCACCATGGTGATGGCCCAGCCGACGATCGGGCCACGCTGCAGGCGCAGGGCCAGGCCCAGCGGATGGGCGTAGCGAACCGGGGCGTCGGCGTGCCCACTGCGCTCGGGCAGCAGCCCCGCGCCGAAGTCGCGCCGCGCCTCGATCGCCGCCGCCACGGCCAGCAGCGCCGCGGTGAGCAGCAGCATCAGCGCGAGCGGCCACCACCGGTTGGCGCCCCACGGCTGCATCTGCTGCCCCCAGCCGATCGGTGACACCCAGGTGAGGGTGCCGTCGCCGAGGTCACCGGCCATCCGCAGCAGGTAGAACGCGCCGATGACGGCCGAGCCCAGGGCGTTCGCCCCGCGCGACGTGGAGGTGACCTGGCCGGCAAGCGCGCCGACGCCCAGGCCGAGCAGCCCCACCCCGGTCATGGACACCCCGATGATCAGCGAGCCGGTGATCCCGGAGCCGTCCGGGTCGAGCCCGCCGAGGACGGACACCGTCGCGATGCCCAGGCCGACGGCCAGGCTGAGCACGCAGAGCACCAGCCAGGTGGCCACCGAGTAGGCGTGCAGCCCGAGCACCCGGGAGCGCAGCAGCTCGGTGCGACCCACCTCCTCGTCGGCCCGCCCGTTGCGGGTGACCAGGAACACGATGCCGAACGCCAGGGTCAGCGCGCAGGTCATCCAGATCTTGGTCCAGACCGCGCCGCCCAGCGTGTTCGCCGCCGCCGCCAGTCCGGTGATGGCCTTGATCCCCGGGGTGTTGCTGACCTGGGCGAAGTCGTCGAGGGCCTCCTGGGAGGTGAAGATCTCCTGGTAGTAGGCGAGCACGTAGTAGAACAGCCCGACGACCGCCAGCCACCACACCACGAGCCGGACCCGGTTGCGGCGCACGACCAGGCGGATCATCGCCCCGAGGCCGGTCAGCGGAGCGGCGGCGGGCCGGAACCCGGTTGCCGGGGTGAGCGGGACGGCGTCCCGCGTGGTGACGCTCATCGCCCCGCTCCCTCCAGCGCGGCCAGCTCGTCGCCGTAGTGGCGCAGGAACAGCTCCTCCAGGGAGGGTGGGTTGGCCACCAGCGAGCGCGGGTGCAGGTCGGCCAGCGCGGCCAGCACGCCGGGCAGCTCGCTCTCGTCCACGGCGAAGGTGACGCGGTCGCGCTCCCGGCGCAGGTCGTGCACGCCGGGCAGCGCGGCCACATGGGTGCTCGCCTCGTCGGTGACGACGGTCACCTGGGTGCGGGTCAGGTGGCGCAGCTCGGCGATGGTCCCGGACTCGACGGTGACGCCCTCGCGGATGATCGTCACCCGGTCGGCCAGCCGCTCGACCTCGGCGAAGATGTGGCTGGACAGCAGCACCGACCGGCCGTCCGCCCGCACCTCGTGGATCGACTCGGTGAACGCCGCCTCCATCAGCGGGTCCAGGCCCGAGGTCGGCTCGTCGAGCAGCAGCAGCTCCGCGGTCGAGGCCAGCGCCGCCACGAGTGCGACCTTCTGCCGATTGCCCTTGGAGTACGCGCGCGCCTTCTTGGTCGGATCGAGGTCGAAGCGCTCGAGCATCGTCCTCTTCCGGGCCGGGTCCAAGGGCCCCGAGATCCGGCAGAGGATGTCGATCGCCTCGCCGCCGGTCAGGTTCGGCCAGAGCGTGACGTCGCCGGGCACGTAGGCGATCGAGCGGTGCAGCGCGACCGCGTCGCGCCACGGGTCACCGCCCAGGACGCGCGCGACTCCCCCGTCGGAGCGCAGCAGCCCGAGCAGGATCCGGATGGTGGTGGACTTGCCCGAGCCGTTCGGCCCGAGGAAGCCGGTGACCTGGCCGGTCGGCACCGTCAGGTCCAGGCCGCGCAGGGCCTGCACGTGTCCGAAGCTCTTGGCCAGGCCCCGCACGTCGACCGCCAGGTCGGTCGTGGGAGGCGCTGCAGTGGCGGACATGGTCACTCCTTCGTGAGGAACTCCGCGGGGGACGCGGGGTCGGAGGCGTCGGGGTGTGCGCCCGGCGCTGGTGTCGTGGGCTGGGCCGGCTCCCACACCTGCTCGACGTACGTGTCCAGGAGGCTGTGGTCGGCGAGGAACCCCTCGGTGAACAGCTCGAGCATCGGCAGGAGCAGCTCGTGGGTACCGTCGCGCAGCGAGTCGACGAACTGCTCCGGAGTCGCGTCCGGACTCGTGAGGTACTGCACCAGGAGGGCGCCCATCCACTGGTAGATCAGGTAGCGCAGCCGGGCCTCCTCGTCGCGGGAGGGGCGCACCATCCCAGTGGCCACCGACTCGGCCATCACCGGGCGCATGTCGTCGATGAGCTGGTCCAGGAACGCATGCGCGCCCGGCGCACCGGCGTGGATGGCCCGCAGCATGTAGACGAGCACGGTGGCGGGGAGGCTGGGCGAGGTGAGGTTGGCCAGCAATGTCGCAGCCGGCGCGGCCACGGACGCGTTCTTGATGTCGCGGTAGCGGTGCAGCACCTCGGTGTCGCACTCGGCGCGCAAGGCCTCCTTGGCCCGGAAGTGGTGGGTGATCAGGCCCGGGGAGACGCCGGCCTGGGCGGCGATCGTGCGGAACGGGGCGTCGAAGCCCTCGCGGGCGAAGCACTCGATGGCGGCGTCGCGGATGCGGGCGCGGGCGGTCAGGTCGGCCGCCGCCCGGTCGTGGCGATCCAGCCCTATACGCACAACCAACAGACTATATGCGCGACCAGTCGATGCCAAGCGGGGCGTGGGGTAGGGGGCAGGCGGGGTCGGGCGCGGCGGGGGCGAGGTAGGGCCGAGGGCTGGAGGGGTCGGCCGCTCAGCCGGCCATCGGCGCCAGGGCGGTCTCCCCGGCCAGGACGTCGCCCTGGTGGCCGGCCTGGACCGCCCGGCGGCCGAACACCGCGACGTACGTCAGGAACGCGGCCAGAGCCAGGGCGCCGATGCCGATCCGGGCCCAGGTGGGCAGCCCCGAGGGGGTCACGAAGGCCTCGATCAGGCCGGAGACGAGCAGGACCGGGACCAGCCCCAGGGCGATCGCGACGGCCGCCCGGCCCTCCTGGGCCAGCGCCACCGCCCGGGTGCGGGGGCCCGGGTCGATCCACTGCCAGCCCAGGCGCATGCCCGCCCCCGCGGCCAGGAACACGGCGGTGAGCTCCAGGAGTCCGTGCGGGGCGATCAGCCCGAAGAACAGGTCCGCCCGGCCGTGGGCGGCCATCAGTCCGCCGACAAGCCCCACGTTCAGGGCGTTCTGGGCCAGCACGTACACGGCGGGCAGGACGAACGCCGCGCCGGCGACCAGCACCAGGGCGCACACCCAGGCGTTGTTCGTCCACACGTGGGCGGCGAACCCCGCGGCCGCATCGGAGGAGTAGTAGTCGGCGAAGTCGTGCTCGACCAGCTGGCGGATGGCGGCCGGGCTGCCCACCGCCGCCTGCACCTGCGGGTTCCCGGCGATCCATGCCCCGGCCGCGACCGCCAGCACGGTGAATCCGACGGCCGCGCCCAGCCACCACCACCGAGCCCGCCAGACCGCGGCGGGGAACACGATGCCGAAGAAGTCGACGAGCTCCCGGAGGGCTGCCGGATGGGTCCCGGTCACCCGCGAGCGGGCCTGGGCGACCAGCTGGGTCAGCCGGCCGACCACGACCGGGTCGGGTGCGGCGCTGCGGACCATCGACAGGTGGGTGGCGGTGCGCTGGTAGAGGTCGACCAGCTCGGTGACCTCGGGACCGGTCAGCCGGCGGCGCCGGGTCAGCTCTGCCAGGCGGTCCCACGCCGGGCTGTTCGCGCGCACGAAGGCGTCAACGTCCACGGCGCCCAGGGTAGGGGCACGTGCCCGCCCGGTTGGCTTCCGGCGACCACGACCGGGCGGCAGGATGGCCCCGTGGCGAACCTGATCACCGGCGACGCGGTGACCCTGGACCTGCGGATCGCAGCGTTCCCCTCGCGCCTGATGGCCCTGACCGTCGACCTGATCGTGCAGGGCTGCGTGCTGGTGCTCGGGCTGGTCCTGGCCTCCTGGGCCACGTCCTCGCTGAACAGCGACGGCGCATACGCTGCCCTGACGCTGACGTGGATCGTCCTCGCGCTGGTCGGCTGGCCGACCGCGCTGGAGACGGTGACCCGGGGCCGCTCGCTGGGCAAGGCGATGATGGGGCTGCGGGTCGTGCGCGACGACGGCGGCCCGATCCGGATGCGGCACGCCCTGGTCCGGGCGCTGGCGATGGTGTTCCTGGACCTGTGGACGACCTCCGGCGTGGTCGGCGGGCTGTCGGCGCTGATCTCATCGAAGTCCCAGCGGATGGGCGACCACCTGGCCGGCACGCTCGTCGTGGGCGAGCGGATCCCGCGCAGCGCCCTGACCGGGCAGCAGCCGATCCTGATGCCGCCGCCGCTGGCCGGATGGGCGGCCGGGCTGGAGCTGGTCGCGCTGCCTGACAGCCTGGTCCTGTCCGTGCGAGCGTTCCTGCACCGCGCACCGACGCTGGCCCCGCAGGCCCGTGCGGCGATCGCCGCCCAGCTGGCCTCCCAGGTCGCCAGCCACGTGCACCCGCCCGCGCCGCGCGGCACGCCCGCCGAGGCGTACCTGAGCGCGGTGCTGGCCGAGCGCACCCGGCGGTCGCTGCCGCCGGTCCCATCGCCGGGCTGGCCGGGCTCGCCCCCCGTCGCTCCCCCGCCGGGCTGGCCCCCGACAGCGCTGCCTTCGGGGCGGCTGGCCGCCGGGCCGACCGGCGGCTCCCCGGTGCGTGGCCAGGCACCCCCGACCACCCAGGCACTCCCGACCACCCCGCCAGCCCCGACCAGCTCCTGGGCGCCACCCTCCTGAGGCGATCTCCGCCCGCACGTCGCTTGGCCGACCGTGCCGCCCCTGGCACAATGGACGTCGGCCAGCTGGCCCTTGCGAACCATCGAAGCCTCGTGGGAGTTCGCGCGTCCCCGCCGCCCCGGCGGCACCCTCGCGCGCACAGCGCATCACGAAGGAGCCCGATGAACGACGTCACGGCGAACGACTTCAAGGTCGCCGACCTCTCCTTGGCCGAGTTCGGCCGCAACGAGATCCGGCTGGCCGAGCATGAGATGCCCGGCCTCATGGCGATGCGTGCCGAGTACGGCGCCAGCAAGCCCCTGACCGGCGCCCGGATCGCCGGGTCCCTGCACATGACCATCCAGACCGCGGTCCTCATCGAGACGCTGGTGGCACTGGGCGCGGAGGTCCGCTGGGCGTCCTGCAACATCTACTCGACCCAGGACCACGCCGCCGCCGCGGTGGCCGTCGGCCCGACCGGGACGCCGGAGGCTCCCGCCGGCGTGCCGGTCTACGCCTGGAAGGGCGAGACGCTGCCCGAGTACTGGTGGTGCACCGAGCAGGTGCTGCTGTGGCCGGACGGCGGCGGGCCCAACATGATCCTCGACGACGGCGGCGACGCGACCTTGCTCGTGCACCGCGGCGTGCAGTTCGAGGCCGCGGGCGTCGTGCCCTCCGCAGACGACTCCACCTCCGAGGAGTACGGGGTAGTCCTGGAGGTCCTGCGCCGCTCGCTGGCGCAGGCCCCGACCCGCTGGACGCAGATCGCGAAGTCCATCCGCGGGGTCACCGAGGAGACCACCACCGGCGTGCACCGCCTCTACGAGATGGCCCGCGACGGCTCGCTGCTGTTCCCCGGCATCAACGTCAACGACTCGGTCACCAAGAGCAAGTTCGACAACAAGTACGGCTGCCGGCACTCCCTGGTCGACGGGATCAACCGTGCGACTGACGTGCTGATCGGCGGCAAGGTCGCGGTCGTGGCCGGCTACGGCGACGTCGGCAAGGGCTGCGCCGAGTCGCTGCGCGGCCAGGGCGCCCGGGTGATCGTCACCGAGATCGACCCGATCTGCGCGCTGCAGGCCGCCATGGACGGTTATCAGGTGGCCCGCCTGGACGACGTCGTCGGCATCGGCGACATCTTCATCACCGCCACCGGCTGCTGCGACGTCCTCACCGCCGAGCACATGTCGAAGATGAAGCACCAGGCGATCGTGGGCAACATCGGCCACTTCGACGACGAGATCCAGATGGCCGCGCTGGCCGCGTGGCCCGGGATCACGACCACGAGCATCAAGCCGCAGGTCGACGAGTGGCGGTTCCCCGACGGCCACACCGTGATCGTGCTGTCGGCCGGTCGGCTGCTCAACCTGGGCAACGCCACCGGGCACCCGAGCTTCGTGATGAGCAACTCGTTCACCAACCAGGTGCTGGCCCAGATCGAGCTGTTCACCAAGGCCGACCAGTACGAGCTGGGCGTGCACGTGCTGCCCAAGCACCTCGACGAGCACGTCGCTCGCCTGCACCTGGCCGCACTCGGCGTGCAGCTGACCGAGCTGACCAAGGCGCAGGCCGAGTACCTGGGCGTGGACGTGGCCGGCCCGTTCAAGGCCGACCACTACCGCTACTGAGCCACCGCGCGCCAGAGCCCCCTCCGGTCCGCCGGGCGGGGGCTCTGCGCGCTCCCCGGGCGGGTCCAGGGCGATCGCGCAACGGGTCGGCCAGGAGGTTCAGGCCAGGGGCGGCGCCGCGTCGGCCCGTCGGATGTCGGGCTCGACGTAGATCCACCGGGCGCTCGGCAGCTCGGCTCGGATGAGGCCCTCGGCGCCGTCGATCGTCGCGGCGACGTCCTGGGCCGAGGCGTCGGGCGCCACCGCGATCTTGACGCCCACGAGCAGCTCGTCGGGCCCGGTGTGCAGGGTGCGCAGGTGGATCACCGAGCGGACGCCGGGCTGCTCGCCCAGCGCCGCGCGGATGCGCGCCTCCTCCTCGGGCAGCGCGGACTCGCCGACCAGCATCGAGGACATCTCGAAGGCCAGGAACACCGCGATGACGACCAGCAGCGTGCCGATCGCGACCGCGCCCAGGCCGTCCCAGCGGCCGTCGCCGGTGATCTCGGCCATCGTGATGCCGAACAGGGCGAACACCAGGCCGACCAGCGCGCCGAGGTCCTCCAGCAGCACGACCGGCAGCTCGGGCTGGCGCGAGTCGCGCACGAACCGCCACAGCGACCGGTCCCCCCGCGACTTGTGGGCCTCGTGCAGCGCAGTGCGGAACGAGAACGACTCCAGCACGATCGAGATGCCCAGCACCAGGTAGGCGATCCAGGCGTCGTCGAGCGGCTCGGGGTGGTGGAACTTGTGCCAGCCCTCGTACAGGGAGAACAGGCCGCCGAGCAGGAAGATGATGATGGCGACCATGAACGAGTACACGTAGCGGCGCCGGCCGTACCCGAACTGGTGCTCCTCGTCGGGCGCCCGCAGCGCACGCTTGCCACCCACCAGCAGCAGCACCTGGTTGCAGGTGTCGGCCACCGAGTGGATCGCCTCGGAGAGCATCGAGCTGGAGCCGGTGAGCACGTACGCGACGAACTTGGTCGCCGCGATGCCGGCGTTCGCGGCCATCGCGGCCATGACCGCCTTGGTACCGCCCTCAGTGCTCACGCAGCACTCCCCTCACGCGCTCGCGCAGGGCCGCCCTCACTCACGCATCTCTGCCTTGCCGCCCCCGGGCCCGGGCGTCCGCGCCGATCCCCTTCGGGCCGGGCGTGGCCTCGTCCAGCAGCATCACCGGGATGTCGTCCCGCACCGGGAAGCTCGTCCGGCACCGGGTGCACACCAGCGCGGTGGCGACCGCCACGTCCTCGTCGTCGGGCACCACCTTCGCGTGGTGCTCGCACGGACAGGCCAGGATCTCCAGCAGGAGCGGGTCGAGCTTCACGGCTGGGGCTCCTCCCCCGCACGGATGAGTCCGAGCACCCGGTCGCGCAGGGCGGCCATCGACTCGGCACCCCGCGCCTCGGCGTTGAGCCGCAGCAGCGGCTCGGTGTTGCTGGGCCGCACGTTGAACCACCAGTCCGGCCCCGCGACGGTCATCCCGTCCAGATCGTCGAACGTCACGCCGGCCTGGCCGGCGAACGCGTCGCGCACCCGCGCGGTCGCCACGGCGGTGTCGGCCACCACGGAGTTGATCTCGCCGCTGTCCACGTAGCGCACGAAGGGCTCGAGCAGGCTGGACAGCGTGGTCCCCGCCGGCGCCTCGCCGAGCGCGGCGATCGTGTGCAGCGCGGCCAGCATCCCGGAGTCGGCCCGCCAGAAGTCCTTGAAGTAGAAGTGCCCGGAATGCTCGCCGCCGAAGACCGCGCCGGTGTCGGCCATCACCTTCTTGATGAAGCTGTGACCCACGCGGGTGCGGACCGGGTGGCCCCCGTGCTCGATGACCACCTCGGGGACGGACCGAGACGTGATCAGGTTGTGGATGATCGGGGAGCCGGGCGCCTTGGCCAGCTCGCGGACCGCGATCAGGCACGTCAGCCATGAGGGGCTGACCAGCTCCCCGCGCTCGTCGACCAGGAAGCACCGGTCGGCGTCGCCGTCGAAGGCCAGGCCGAGGTCGGCGCCCTCGGCCACCACCGCGGCCTGCAGGTCGCGCAGGTTCTCCGGCTCGATCGGGTTCGCCTCGTGGTTCGGGAAGGTGCCGTCCAGCTCGAAGTACAGCGGGACGACGCTCAGCCCGGGCACGTCCAGCACGGCCGGCGCCGTGTGCCCGGCCATCCCGTTGCCGGCGTCGACCACGACCCGCAGCGGGCGGATCCCGGAGACGTCGACCAGCTCGTGCAGGAAGCGCGCGTAGTCGGCCAGCAGGTCGCGCTGGCTGACCGTCCCGGCCGGCACGTCGGCGTCGGGGATCGACTCGGCCACCAGCTCGCGGATCTGGCCGAGGCCCGTGTCCTGGCCCACCGGCACCGCGCCGGCCCGGCACATCTTGATGCCGTTGTACTGGGCCGGGTTGTGGCTGGCGGTGAACATCGCGCCGGGCAGGTCCAGGTAGCCGGCCGCGAAGTAGAGCTGGTCGGTGCTGGCCAGGCCGATGTCGACCACGTCCACCCCCTGCCCGGTGGCACCCGCACAGAACGCGGCCACCAGCTCGGGGCCCGAGGGGCGCATGTCGCGGGCGACGACGATGCGCCCGGGACCGCCGGCACCGCGGGCCGCTCCGACCACCTGCACGAAGGCCGCGCCCACCCGGTGGGCGAGCTCGGCATCGAGCTGGTCGGGATACACGCCGCGGACGTCGTAGGCCTTGATGATCGAGGTCAGGTCGCGCACCGGGTCACCCTAGCGCCCAGGGTCAGGGCAGGGCGGCCGCGTCGTCGACATCGATCGAGCGCAGGACGCGCAGGTGCCCGCGGCGGCCGACCTCCACCACCGTGGCCGACTCGGGGACCGGGCGCGGCCGGGCCGCGTCGCGCACGGCGTCGGCCAGTGCCTCCAGATCGTCCGAGGAGGGGCGCAGCGCGTCGGGGTCCGGATCGAGGCGCACGACCTCCCAGCCTCGCGGGGCAGTCATCCGCTCGCTGTGCACCTGACACAGGTCGTAGCAGTGCGGCTCGGCGTAGGTCGCCAGCGGCCCGAGCACGGCGGTCGAGTCGGCGTAGACGTACGTCAGGGTCGCCACCGCAGGCCGCGTGCACTCCGGCCTGGAGCATCGCCGACGTGGGGTCACGGGGGCAACCTACTCCGGGTGTCCGACAGCCCCGGGGCATCCGGGCGATCGCCCCGGGGGCGTGTCGCGAGACTGTCGCGGGCTCCGCGTGCCCGGCTCCGCCTCGACCTGGACTTCGGCGCCGTCCTCAGCGCCCCGATGCCAGGACGCCGATGTCCTCGCGCACGCCGACCCCCGGGACCGAGGACAGCAGCGGCCACCACGAGTAGCCGGTCGCCCGGGGGACCTCCTCGTCCACGGTCAGGTGCGAGAGCAGCACCGGGCCCGAGCCGTCGGCGCTGTGCCAGACCAGCGTGGCCAGGGCGGCCTGGGCGGCCTCCGGGATCGTGACGACCTGCTGGGTGCCAGCGGGCACGTCCACCTGGATGGGGTCCAGGCCGCGGGTCGGCGCCGTGACCAGCTGCGGACCGGCGGGCTCACCGGACGACGAGGGGCTCGGGCTCGCGTCCCCCTCGTCGCTCGCGTCCCCCTCGTCGCTCGCTGCGCCGACCGGGGTCAGGAGCTCCTCGTCGCCGGTGCCGGTCAGCGCGACCGACAGGGTGCCCGAGACCGGGCTGTCCAGTGCGGCCACGGTCACCGTCGTCACCTGACCCGGGCCGACCGGAACGGCGGCCGCCCCGGCGATCCCGTTCGGGTCGGCCAGGGGTGGCGTGGCCGAGAGCCAGGAGATGTCGCGGACGGTGGTGCCCCACGAGGAGCGGACCCCGCCGGTGATCGGGACGTCGGAGCGCAGCGTCAGGGTCGCGGGGCGAGTCCCGAGCTGGTCGGTGATCGGGATGCTCACCACAGAGCCGGCGGGGATCGCGACGGATTCCATGCCCGTCAGCGGGACCGCCCCCTCGGCCGTGGTCAGCTCGGTCGCCACCGTGGCGAACTGGGCACCCGGGTTGACCAGCACCAGCTCGCGGGCGCCCGAGCCACCCGGGATGCCGCTGATGTGCAGGGTGGTCGCCGGCTCGACGGCCCGGGGGATGAAGTCCACCCCACGCGGGGCGTCGCCCTGCGGAACCGCGACGTCACGCAGCGTCACCGCGATCCGCCCGCTCGTGGTGGACACGTGGACGCCGAGCAGATCCTGGTCCTCGGCCAGCGCGTCCAGCCGCAGCCGGACGTGGGAGCGCGGCCCGAGATCGATCCCCCGGCCGGCCAGCGCCGGAATCGGCCCGGAGCGCGCGTAGAGGGAGACGTCGAAGCGGGCCGGCTCGTCCGTGGGGTTCGCGATCAGCAGCGCGGCGCCGCGCCGGATCTGGGACCCGGTGCCCACGAACCACCACTGCCGGTCGGGCTGCGGGCAGGGGGCGGAGGCCAGACCGGTGGCGATCCCCTCCTGGTCCTGGGCGGCCACCCCCGCCAGTGCCTCGCCGGCCCACGCGCCCTGGGCGCTGAAGACAAGCGGCGGCTGGGACTGCTCGGCCAGCAGCAGGGAGATCGGCCGGTCGGGGGCGGGCACCCGCGCCAGGTCCGTGCCGCCCGCGAGGTCGGCGAAGGCCGCCGAGCCGTCGGCCGCCGGCTGCTCCACTGCGCCCTGCCCGGCGGGCGGCTGCCCCACGACGCCGGTCACCACGCCAGCCGCGGTGTCGGTGACGGTCAGCTCCGGGCAGACCAGCGACCGGGCCGCCACGGGCAACACCGGCTCGGGCGGTCCGGCGGGCACCTGCGGGGCCAGCGCCAAGCCGGCCGCCGCGGCCAGCAGGCCGACGCCGAGGACGAGGCCGCGCCCGATGCTCATCGCTGCCCCCCACCCAGCCCAGACCCCGTGCTCATGCCAGACCCCCGGCTCATGCCAGGCCTCCCGACGCGTAGGAGGCCGGCCGGCGCTTGGGGAGGCTCAGCACCATGAGGCCCAGCATCACGGTGCACTGGCCGGCCGCCAGCCAGGACCACGCACTGCGATGGGTCACGACCAGCTCGCCGGTCCGGTCGAGCTCGGCGGTCAGCAGCCCCCGCTGGTCGGCCGACAGGGCGATCGGGACGCCACCGAGGGTGCCCTGCCAGCCCGCGTCGGCCTGCTCGGCGACCGAGAGCACCGTGGGCACCTGCGCGGCCGGGTCCAGGACGACGTGGATCGAGGTCGGCGAGGTGGTGACCGGCACCGGGACGGTCGCGCTGCCGTCGACCGGCGCCAGCTGGGCCCGGACCGGCTGGTCGGTGACCAGCCACAGCGAGTCGGCGATCGAGCTGGACAGCCGGCGCATGCCCGGGGCGGCGTCCAGCCGGGCGGTCACCTCGTCGCCGGGCCCTGCGGAGAGCCACACGAAGCGGATCGCGCGGGCGGCCAGCTCGTCGGAGACGTCCCCGCCGGCGCCGGACACCAAGGTGCGCACGATCTCGGCGAGCGGGGCATCCGCCGGGGTGACCGCCAGCGCGTCGGCGTCCCCGAGCTGCACCTCGGGTCGCGCGGAGACCGCGTACCGGACCACGTCGCCGTCGTGCAGCAGGGCCAGGGTGCGCGGCTGGTCGGGGGTCTGGGCAGCCAGCCCGGAGACCGCGGGGAGCGCCGATGCCGGGGAGACCCGGACCAGCGAGGCAGCCGCCCACCAGGCCACCACCACGAGCACCGCGCACACCAGCAGGCCGGCGTCGCCGAGCCCGGCCCGGAACCCGATCCCCAGCGGCATCCGGACAGCGACCGCCCGTGCGGCCAGCACCACCAGCATCCCCGAGCTCAGCAGCAGGGGCTGACCGGCCCACGCCACCCCCGAGGGCGCCTGCGGCCACGCGGTGGCCACCAGCCACGGCAGCCAGGCCGCCCCGACCAGCAGCAGCGCGCAGCCCAGCAGCGCCGCGGCATACCGGCGCACTGGAGCGCACAGCAGCACCACCACCAGCAGGCCGAGCAGCAGCGGCAGCCCGATCCACCCGACCGCGGTGGGCCCCCCGGGCGACAGGCCGGCGATCAGAGGGGTCCCGGAGGCGGCCAGCACCGGATCGTTGCGGCCGACCTCGGCCACGAGCAGCCACGGGGTGCGCACCATGCTGGGCAGCCACAGCGCGACGAATGCCAGCGCGCACGCGACCGTGATGAGCCCGGCGCGCAGCGGCCATCGGGGCAGCCCGGCCAGTATCCAGGCGCCCAGGGCGAGCACAAGCACCAGCGCGAGGGTGAGCGGGGCGAACGCGCCCAGCACCCCGAGCAGCGTGCCGGCGGCGATGGCCGGCCGGATCGCCCGGTCCCCGGCACGGGCCCGCTGCCAAGCCCGGGCCAGCAGGCGGGCGGTCGGCGGACCCAGCAGCAGCACCGCCAGCGTGGACAGCCGGCCTGCTCCGGCCGCCGCCACCCCGGCCGGCAGCAGCGACCAGAGCAGGGCGGCGGTCACCCGATGGCGTCCCAGCAGCAGGGGGCCGCTGCTGGCGTAGGCGCTGACGAAGGCCAGGGGGACGGCGAAGGTGATCAGCAGGCGCAGCAGCAGGTCCACCGACCCCAGCAGCGGCAGGCTGGCCAGGGCGAGCAGCGGCAGATAGGCGGGCTGCTCGGTCGGCACCCCGAACCGCACCGACCGCCAGCTGGACAGATGGTCGTGGAGCAGCGCGCCCGCGTCGGGAGCGGGCAGCAGCCCGCCGCCGCTGACCGCGCCCGAGCCGATCAGGGTGGTCGGCGACACGATCAGGCTGGCCACGCACAAGGCGCCCACCGTGCCGGCCAGCATCAGCGACGCGCGCGAGACGGGTCGCTGGCGCAGGGAGCGCGCTTGCTCGCGGGGGGCATGGACCCACCAGTCCATGGCGTGCAACGCCACGGTCCCGCGCCGCGCGCGCACCTCGTCCGGGCGCACGATCGGATGCACCCCGGTGGCCCGGACCGCCGCCCGGGCAGCGCGCAGGCGGCCCGGGTGCGCCAGCACCGCCCAGGCGCCGGCCAGCTCGGCCGAGGCCTCCTCCGGCTCGCGGGTGAGCAGCATCAACAGCGCCCGGAGCAGGCTGGTGAGCCATCCGCGCAGCCAGCGGGCGGCCAGGCGCAGCCCGCCGACCTGGGTCAGCTCCAGGAGCAGCTCCTGGTGGCGGATGTCGCGGCGCGGCGCATGCGGTCGCGGAGTCCGGGCCAGGTCGGGCGGACGGCGTCGCCCGGTGCGCCCCGCGCTGCGGTGGGCGACGACCGCCTCCGGGGCGAAGACCACCTGCCCGCCGGTGCTCCACACGCGCCGGCACAGGTCGGCGGCCCCGCCCCAGCTGCCCAGCGGGCCGACCATCCCGGACAGCCGCTGCCAGGCCGTCATCGAGACCAGCATCCCCGCGGAGTCGCCGCTGAAGACCGTGCGCTCCGTGTCGTACTGGCCCTGGTCGCGCTCGCCGGGCTCCAGCCGCTCGACCACCGGATGGCCCGGCGCCCATCGGTTGCCGATCCCCATCAGACGGCTGGAGTCCGACCAGCCGACCGACTTGGGGACCAGCACCTGTGCGTCGGGGTGCCGGTCGGCGGCGTCCAGCAGCG
This sequence comes from uncultured Bifidobacteriaceae bacterium, assembly GCA_964418695.1. Classification (GTDB taxonomy): domain Bacteria; phylum Actinomycetota; class Actinomycetes; order S36-B12; family CAIYMF01; genus Prado023. Next base: position 58,248 of record CAYQMN010000012.1, read on the forward strand.
CCGCCAGGCAGCCCGGCTGCGGGGCGCTGTCGTCGTGCAGGATCCACAGCCACTCCTGTGGGGCGCCCCCGTCTAGGGCCCGGTGGGCAACCCCATCGGCTGCCGCGTGGGCAACCCCGTCGGTTGCCAGGCGGGCGGGCCCGCCGGTGGCGAGCCGACTCGCCGCGTCCGCGACGATCGGGACGTCCAAGCCCGCGGCCAGCGCCCCGGCCAGCCCCTGCGCCGGATCGGCCGCGACGACCTGCGGCAGCGCCGCGCGCAGGAGCTCCTCGCCCTGGTCGGCGCAGCGCACCGCCACCCCGACCCGCTGCTCGGGGGGCCGCCGCTGGGCGGCCAGCGCGCCCAGCGTGCGCGGCAGCCATTCCGCGCCGTCCCGGGCCACCACGACCGCGGTGACCACGTGCCTGCGCGGCACTCCGGGTGGGGGCGAGGACTTCAGCCAGAGCCCCTCCAGCTGGTCAGGATCGGCCAGGGCGGGTGCCGCCACGCCGGGTTCGGCGCCGGCGGGCTCGGGGAGTCCCGGCCCTGGGAGCGCCGGTGCCTCCTGGTCGGCGCGTCGGTTCACGGGGGGTCACGCTACGCGAACGCGGCCACCCACGAAGCCGACGAACACCCCCGCCCGACCGACCCACGGACCCGGCTCGCCCCCGCGCAGCCGGGCCTGCGGCTAGACCGCGAGCTTCTTCAGGCGGCGGCGCTCCCGCTCGGACATCCCGCCCCAGATGCCGAACCGCTCGTCGTTGGCCAGGGCGAACTCCAGGCACTCGGCCCGGACCTCGCAGGAGGCGCAGACCTTCTTGGCCTCGCGCGTGGAGCCGCCCTTCTCCGGGAAGAACGCCTCAGGATCGGTCTGCGAGCACAGTGCCCGCTCCTGCCACGGGGTCTCCTGGACCTCCAGCAGCGGAATGACCTCGGCCTCCACCATCACGCTCTCGAACATCGTGCCTCCTCGACCCAATGTGATCCGGACTGATCGAGGGCCCGACCGCCCGCGACCTGAATCACATGGGTGAAATTACACGGAGGTCATCCGGGCGAGTCAAGACGAGGAGGCGACTGTTTCTGATATGAGTCAACCTGGCTCACAGCCGC
>CAYQMN010000012.1:59439-80564 GCA_964418695.1 uncultured Bifidobacteriaceae bacterium
ACCGCGTGCTCGGACCAGCCGCACCGCGTGCTCGGACCAGCCGCACCGCGTGCTCGGACCAGCCGCACCGCGTGCTCAGGCCAGCCCGAACTCGCGTCGGAGGCGCTGCTCGTAGCCGGACTTGACCGCGTGGAACTGAGGCACTCCCCAGCGCTGGACCAGCGCCTGCAGCCGGGGCTGGACCACCGCGCGGGCCTCCGCCCCGCCCAGGAGGTCGGCCAGGGTCGCCCAGCCGGTCCACAGCGCCTCGTAGGCGCCCTCCCGCTCCCCGCGCAGGTCGTGCAGCTCGGACAGGGCCACCGCGGCGGCCAGATACTTGATCGGCGCCGAGCCGTCGAGGGCCCGCTGCCGGGCCAGGACGGTCAGCGACAGCGCCGCGTCGAGATCCCGGCGGTCGATGGCCAGGGCGGCATCCAGCAGGTCCAGGTCGACCAGCGCTTCGGGGTCGCCCGCCGCCAGGGCAGCACGACGGGCCCGCTCCCGCAGTGCCCGGCCCCGCTCGGCGGTGGACCGCTGGCTGGCCAGCCTGGCGGCCTCCACCAGGACGGCGCGATGCTCACGCGGCTGGTCGGCGACCACGAACTCGCACGCCGCAGCCTCGAGGTCGCGGATCGCCGGCTCCACCTCGGCGGCCACGGCGCGGGCCAGGCCACGCTTGCGCAGCAGCACCGCCTCGATCGCCGACTCGTGCACGCCCGAGCTGTGCAGCAGCTCAAGGGCGGCGGTGTACTTGCCGATGGCCTCGCCGGGTCGCCCGGCGGCCACCAGGCTCTCGGCGATCTCCGCGGTCGCCCGCTGGTCGGCGACGGTCTCCTCGGGCGGCGGCGCGGCGCCCACCGGCTCACGCGCGACGTCCTCACGCGCGACGTCGGGGTGGCCGGCCAGCCGGGCGGCCTGCGCGGCCAGGACCCGGCACCGCGTCTCCTCGGCGGGCAGGCCGGCGTGGGCGTAGATCTGCGCGGCCTGCGCGATGTGCAGCACCGCCTCGTCCAACTGCCCGGTCCGCACGCTTCGGTCGGCCTGCGCGAGCAGGTCCTCCGCGGTCCTTTCGGGTGTGCTCATACGCTGCTCACCGTCACCTCGTGGTTCCCCGTCCGCGGCTGTCAACTCCTGAGTCGCCCCGCTAGGTGCGATGGCGGGCGACCCTTCCTGGAGCTGCTCGGCCAGTCGGTCGAGCCGTGCTCCTTCCGGTGATCCCATGATCGTGCGTGTCAGCGAGAGCCATCCTGCCCCTGCAACGCTGGCGGCGCCTGCGCAGCGGCCCGGCTCGAACCCAAAACTAGGACGGGAGCACCGCGCTGGGAGGGGGCACGTCGGCCGCATCGCGGGCAGACCCGCCAGTCCGATCGGGCATGCTGCCGCCAGTACCGCCAGCGCTGCGCCCGACTCACCCCGCCCCTCCACCCCGTCGGCGCCCCGGTCCCCCGTCGGCGCCCCAGCCAGCCCCGACCGCCCAGCCCCGCCCGCACGACGACGAGTGCGACGAAACGGGTGCGACGGGCCGGGTGCGACGATTCGTGTGTGCCCACGCCTGCCCGACAGCGCCGGTGGACGCCCGGCTGGCCGGTGCACCTGACCCACACACTGGGCCCTCTGCGCCACGGTCGGGCGGACCCGACCGTGCGCATCGCCGAGTCCGGCGTGTGGCGCACGTCGCGCTCGCCAGCCGGGCCGGTCACCCTCCACTACGCCCGGCACGGCGCCGATGTCATCGTGACCGCCTGGGGGCCGGGTGCCGCGCACGCCCTGGACAGCGCCCCCGAGGTGCTGGGCCAGGCCGACGAGCCAGGCGACTTCGCGGCCGACGCACATCCGGTCATGGCCGCTGCGCACGCCCGCTTCGGTGCGGGGTGGCGCGGCCCGCGCACGCAGCGGGTCCTGGAGTCGCTCGTGCCGGCGATCCTGGAGCAGCGGGTCACCGGGCTGGAGGCCACACGGGCCTGGGCCTGGCTGGTGACCCGCTACGGCGAGCCGGCGCCGGGGCCCCAGCCGGGCACCCAGCTCGGACCCCTGTCCGGCCGCCAGCCCAGGGAGTCGACGGGAATCTCGAGCGGACTCGTGTCCGGCGACTGGCTGGGCACGACGGGCCCATTCCCGGCCGGGCTGCGCTTGGCGCCGGACGCCGCGGGCTGGCGGCGCGTGCCGAGCTGGGCCTGGCACCGGGCGGGCGTGGACCCTGGCCGCTCGGCCCGCGTGCTGGGCGCGGTGGGCCGGGCCGACGCCCTGGAGCGGCTCAGCCACCGCCCGGCGCAGGCGGCCGGCGAAGCGCTGCGCTCCCTGCCGGGGATCGGCGTCTGGACCAGCGCCGAGGTCGGCATCCGCGCCTGGGGCGACCGGGACGCGGTGTCGTTCGGCGACTTCCATCTCGCCGGCTTCGTCGTCCACGCGCTGACCGGCCGGCTGGGCGGCACCGACGAGCAGATGGCCGAGCTGCTGACCCCGTGGGCCGGCCAGCGGGGCCGCGCGGTCCGAATGCTCCAGCTGCACTGCGCCGCGCCCCCGCGCCGCGGTCCCCGCTCCACCATCACCGACCACCGACGCCACTGAGCCCACCCGCCGCGCGGCCCGCCCTCTCACCCCCGGGGGGCGGGGACCTAGCGGTCTGAGGAGAAGCGCACTGCGGTCTCGGGCAGGATCACGCCGGGCCATACCCGCGCTCCGTCGATCAGCTCGTTGCCCGGGCCGACCACCGCGCCGTCCCCGACCACCACGCCGTCGAGTGCGGCGCCCTCACCGACCACCGCGCCGGCCCCGACGACGCTGTTGCGCACGACCGCCCCGGCAGCGATGACCGCCCCGTCGAACAGGACCGAGCCCTCGACCCGGGCCCCGGCACCCACCGACGCGCCGGCCCCCACAGCGGTGCCGGCGGACAGCACCGCATCCGGCGCCACCTCGGCGCCGGGCAGCACCAACCAGTCCCCGGTCGGGCCGGGCACCGCAGGCGAAGGGGCTCGTCCGGTGACCAGATCCGCGGAGCCGCGCACGAAGGCCAGCGGGGTGCCCAGGTCCAGCCAGTAGCCCTCGTCGACCACCCCCTGCAGCCGGGCGCCGGCGGCCAGCAGCCCCGGGAACGTCTCGCGCTCCACCGAGACCGACCGGCCAGCCGGGATCGTGTCGATCACCGAGCGCCGGAACACGTAGCAGCCGGCGTTGATCTGGTCGGTGACGATCTCCTCGGGCGTCGTCGGCTTCTCCAGGAACGCGGTGACCCGGCCGTCGGCGTCGGTGGGGACCAGACCGAAGGGGCGCGGGTCGGCGACCCGGGTCAGGTAGAGGCTGACCGCGGCCTCAGCGGCCTCGTGCTGCGCCAGCAGGCCGGGCAGGTCCACCCCCGAGAGGATGTCGCCGTTGAAGACCAGGACGGGGTCGTCCGGCCCGGAGTCCAGGTGCGAGATCACGTTGCGGATCGCGCCGCCGGTGCCCAGGGGCACCTCCTCGACCGCGTAGACCAGCTCCACGCCGAAGGCCGAGCCGTCGCCGAAGTAGTCGGAGAACACCTCCGCCCGGTAGGAGGTGCCCAGCACGACGCGGGTCACCCCGGCTTCCCGGGCGCGCGCGATCTGGTGCTCGGTGCATGGCACGCCGGCCACCGGGAGCATGGGCTTGGGGGTGTTGATGGTCAGGGGACGCAGCCGGGTGCCCTGGCCGCCGACCAGCAGGATCGCTTCGCTCACGGACGAATCGTGATGGATCGGCGGACCCGGTTGCTCAGCTTCGCGTTCGACGCGCCGAGGCAGCCTGGCGCGATCAGTCCGCGGAGCCGTCGCCGATCCGCTCCAGGAGGCGCAGCCGGGCGGTGTCGTCCACCCCCAGACCGGTCGCGATCACCAGCGATCCACCGTCCAGAACCGGGGCCACGCACGCGCGCATCAGGTCCGCCGGCGGCGTCGACTCGTCCAGCCAGCGCCGAGGACCGGGCGCCCCAGCCCCGGCCATCCCCGCCCCCGCTTCGCCCACCAGCCGGGTCCACGCCACCTCGGCGCCCCGGTCGGCGATCAAGGCCGCGCTGGCCGCTGCGTCCGGGTCCTCAGCGAAGAAGTCCGGATGCACCCGGGCCTCCAGCGCGACGTCCAGCGCGCCGGCGGGCAATGGGCCGCGCACCGGCATCCCGAACGCGTCGCACGCGCTCACCAGGAGGTCGTCGGCCGCCGGACCGGCGCCGGACAGCGCGGCCGCGATCCCGTCGGGGCCGACCACCCGGACCTCGACCGGGCCTTGCAGGTCGCGCCCACACCGCGCTCCGGCGCTCAGGGCGGCCAGCACCCAGACCGGGAGCTGCCAGTGCCAAGGCAGGTCCACCGACACCGTCGCCCCCGGTTCCAGACCCAGCCCGTCGCGCAGCAGCCCGGCCGCCTTGGCCACCCCGTTGGCCGTGGTGGTCACCGACAACTCCACGCGCGAGGCTGGCCCGGCGTAGTGGGTCACGAACGGCTGCGAGGGGTCGCGGCGCGCCGTCAGCAGCCCGTAGGCGGTCGGCGCGGGCAGGCTCACTTCACGACCGGCACGAAGTCACTGGCCGACACCTTCGACCCGATGACGATCCGCCAGCGTCCCGAGGTCTTCGCCGGCATCTGCACTCTCGCCTTGCCCTTGATGGTGAGCGCCCGGGCCAGCGTCTTGTACTTGGTCTTCCCAGTGGCCTTGAACTGGACCGAGAAGGTCCGCCCGGCGGGCACCTTCTTGTACTTCGCGGCGCCCGTGGCCTTGGTGGTGACCTTGGACGTGAGGGTGATCTTGGTGCCCTTCTTCACCGGCTCAGGCTTGCCGTTGGCCCGGGTCAGCTGGTAGACCGGGGCGGCCTTCGCTGAGACCGGCGGGGCAAGCGTGACTCCCGGTGGGGCCCAGGGCAGCCCCAGGAGGACCCTGCTGACGTCGCCGAGCAGGTCGTCGCCGGCCCAGGAGCCACTGACGGGTGTGGTGACCGCGCGCAGCGCCGGACGCTTGGTGATGACCGCGGCCGTCGTCGGGCTCAGGCTCGGCGAAGTCGTCACCAGCACCGGCACGCCCGACGCAGCGGCCACCGGCGAGGTCGCCCACGACGCCGGGCTCTCCGGCAGCAGGACCGCCGCCGGGGCCGAGGCCGGGAACGCGCTCACCACGGCAGCCGAGGCGGCACTGGCGTCGGCTCCGGTGAGCCGGGTCGCTCCGGGGACCAGCGCGTCGGACAGCACCGAGGCCGGCGCGACCACGGTCACCGCGGTGCGTCCGGCGAGTGCGGCTCGGGTCTCCGCGGGGATCGTGGCCCCCTTGGCCAGCAGCACGGGCACGCCGCGCGCCGACGCCAGCGCTGCCCCGGCGATGGCATGCGCCGGGGAGCCGTCAGGCGAGATCACGACCGCGCCCGAACGGTTGGGGATCCGGGTCGCCACCGCCGCCGCGGTCTTGGCCGGGGTCGTGCCGGCGACCCGGGTGACGCTGACCTTGAGGGCCTTCAGCGACGTGACCGCGGCGTCGGAGACCACCGACGTGGAGCCCACCACGATCGCGTGGGTCGCCGCACGGGCCTTGACCTCGGCGGCCACCGCCGAGGACAGCGCGCTGGGCGCCGTGAGCAGCAGCGGAGCGCCCAGCGCGCTGGCCAGCGGTGCGGCGGTCAGGCCGGCCGCCTGCAGCGCGGCGGAGGTGCCGGCCCCGGTGACCACCACCGTCTTGCTGCTGGGCGCGGACAGCCGGCCCCAGAGCACCGACGTAGTCGCGCTGTCGGCGCCGACGACGCGGCTGACGTTGGCGCACGGTCCCCACGCCTGCCCCGACTTGGGGGTGACCGTCAGGGTCGAGCTCACCATGGCCACCGGGACGCCCCCGGCCGCACCTGTGACGCGGACGGTGTAGGTGGCAGGCAGCACCCGCGCGCCCTTGCTGTCGCGCAGGTCCCAGGTCAGCGGGATCGCACCTGCCTTGGTCGTCGTTCCGGTGAAGCGCCGGACGGGAGTGTCCGAGCAGGGACTGAGTATGTCGGCGGTCCAGGTCACCGCCTTGGTCGTCCACGATGCCAGCGACACCGAGCCCGTGCCGTAGGGCACCGAGGTCCCCACCGGCGACGGCGCGCTCACCACGACCTTCGAGTAGGAGGCGGCCAGCGCGCGGATCGCCGGCAGCTGCTCCTGGATGTAGCGGCCCGGGCAGGCTGTGTAGTTGACCATCCGATGGCTGGAGATCGCCGGCAGGGTCGCGATGCTGCCCTTCGGGTAGCGGGTCGCCTTGATGTAGCCCGCCGAGCGCAGCTTGACCGTGGCCGTCGGACTCACCCCGGACAGCCCCAGCTTCCACGCGAACAGCCGGGCCACCGAGTCGCGCATCGCCGCCATGTCGGCGGACGCAGGCTTGAATGTGTCGAAGTTCCCCAGCGCGACCACCGCGAACGTGTGCTCGTTGAAGCCGGCGGTGTGCCCGCCGAGCACTGCCCGGTTGATCCCGCCGGCCCGGCCCTCGTACAGCCGGCCGAACCGGTCGACCACGAAGTTGTAGTCGATGTCGGAGTGCTTCAGGGACTTGGTGTGGTAGGCGTAGATGGCCCGCACCTGGGCCGCCGCGCCCGAGCGCGAGTAGCTCGACGAGGACGCGGTGTGGTGGACGAAGCCAGCGCGAACGTTGTCCGTGTAGTAGGGCGCGCGGCTGCGCAGGGACTCGTCGGCGCCCCACTGCGCGCGACTGATGATCGACGGCTGGCCGGCGTTGGCCAGCTGGGTCACCGTGCCGGTGCGGCCGTCGCCCGAGGACTTCGGCGCGTCCACGAGCGTGAGCGTGGTGCCCGCCGGCACCCGGCCGGTCGGCGTGTCGATCCGGACCCGGACCTTCGTCGCGTTCACGGCCAGCAGCGGGTCGCTGCCCACGCGCGCCTTGGCCGCCTCGGCACTGCCCGGGTCCGGCCCGTGCTCACCATCCATGTCCAGCTCGGTCCACTTGCCCCAGCCCCCGGCGTCCTTGACCCGGACCTGAATCGAGGAGCCGGCCGGCAGCGCCTTGCTGCTGGACACGGCCACCAGCTCGGCCGGGTGGGCGATCGTGCGCTTGACCACGACCGCCGGCTTGAGCGGCTTCCGCACCGCCTGCTGGCTGAGCTGGCCCGAGCCGGGCTCGGCCTGCGGGGCGGGCGCCTTGGCCAGCAAGGCCCGGTCGATGCCCGACAGCTTCAGGGCCGTGACCCGCGGCGAGCGGGCCTTGTTCGCAGCCGGGACAGCAGCCGGCGCATCCGCCGGGGCGGCAGCCGAGACGGCGAGCGCGGGGCCACCGGCGGCCGGCAGCACCGTCAGCGTCGAGCCGACCAGGGCCAACGCGCAGGCGGCACCGGCCGCCGGGAGCAGGCGGCGGCGCCGTGAAACAGATCTCGCACCGGGCATGTCGACCTCCAGCCCGGGCCCCCCCGGGGATCGCTGGCTCGTGTCGTGCAGACGGCAGGGTGCCCGACACGGGGGCCGCCCGGCAGGTCCCGCCTGCGGGAAATGCGTGATTCCGACGGACTTTACCCAGAGTTACTCGGCGAGTCACGTATCCTTATCCGGTGTCGGGACGGCGTCGGATCATGCGCGTCGTTGCCGGCATTGCCAGCGCAGGCGTTCTCGCGGTCACCGTCGCGGCCGGCTCTGTGACCTTGGCGGCCAATCATTTCGAAGGGAACATCACCACGATCGACATCTCCGACCAGGTCGGCGAGCGTGCGATCGACTACGGCGATCTGTCCCACGGGTCGGTCTCCATCCTCGTGATGGGGTCGGATTCCCGGGAGGGCAAAGGCAACACGGGCTACGGCAAGTTCGAGGGCGCCCGCTCCGACACCACGATGCTGTTGCACCTGTATCCCGACCGGAAGTCTGCGGTGGTGCTGAGCATCCCCCGCGACACGGTCACCCAGCTGCCCTCCTGCAAGAGCTCCACGAGCGGCGCGACCCTGGCCCCGGTCACCGACCGCTTCAATGCCTCGTTCAGCCGGGGCGGCCCGGGCTGCACGGTCAAGTCGGTGGAGAAGCTCACCGGCATCACCGTGGACCACTTCGTGGTGGTCGACTTCAACGGCTTCAAGCGCACGGTCAACGCGCTTGGCGGGGTTCCGGTATGTCTGACGAGGCCAGTCCAGGACCGGCAGTCCGGGCTGGACCTACCCGCTGGCCGAACGGTGGTCAAAGGTGAGGACGCACTGGCGTTCATGCGGGTCCGGCACAACATCGGCGACGGCTCGGACATCAGCCGGATCAACCGCCAGCAGCTGTTCATGTCCTCGATGGTCCAGCAGGTCACCAGCTCCGGACTGATCACCGACCCGCTGCGCCTCTACCGGGTGCTCGACCAAGTGACCAAGTCGCTGTCCACCGACAAAGCACTGGCCGACAGCAAGGGAGTCGTGGCACTGGCCCGCAGCCTCACCGGCTTGAAGGCCGAGAAGATCACGTTCGTGACCCTGCCCTGGGTGCCGAACCCGGCGGACCCCAACACCGTCGTCGTGGACCAGGCCAAGGCCAAGCCGATCCTCGACGCCCTGCGCACCGACAAGCCGTGGCCGGCGGCGCCGACCAAGGGCGCGGACGGCAAGCGCCTGACCGTCGCACCCAGCTCGATCACCGTCGACGTGCACAACGCCACCGGGGCCGAGGGCCAGGCCAGCGCGGCCGCGCGGGGTCTGTCGGCGAACGGCTTCCACGTCGGGATCACCGATGCGCGCAGCCCTTCGGTGAAGCGCACCACCATCCGGTATGCCCCCGATCAGCTCGAGGCAGCGCGTACCTTGCAGGCGGCCGTCCGGCACTCCGTGCTCAAGGAGTCGGCCACCCAGGGCTCGCACCTGGACCTGACGCTGGGCACCTCCTACACCGGCGTGCGCACCATCAAGGTGAGCCAGCCGAAGTCGAGCACCGGGAGCTCGGGCTCGACCAGTCCCGGCACCGGCGGCACCGCGATCACCGCCGACCAGGACATCTGCACCGGCTGACAGGCCGGGCTGACCGGCCCGACCGACCTGCCCGGCACCGCCTGCCCGGCCCGCCACCGCCCCTCGCTATCGTGACCGCGCTCACGGAGGAGGTCCGGGTGGACAAGACGGTGGCCAGTGCGGCCGAGGCGGTCAGCGACATCGGCGACGGCGCCACGCTCGCGGTCGGCGGGTTCGGGCTGTGCGGGATCCCCAGCGCCCTCATCGCGGCCCTGCTGGCGCAGGGCAGCACCGACCTGGACGTGGTCAGCAACAACTGCGGTGTGGACGACTGGGGGCTCGGCCTGCTGCTCGCGCGGCGGCGCATCCGGCGGATGACCTCCAGCTACGTCGGGGAGAACAAGGAGTTCGAGCGGCAGTTCCTGTCCGGCGAGCTGGAGGTGGAGCTGACCCCGCAGGGCACGCTGGCCGAGCGGCTGCGCGCCGGCGGGGCCGGGATCCCCGGCTTCTACACGCCCGCGGGCGTGGGCACCCAGGTCGCCGACGGCGGGCTGCCCTGGCGCTACGACGGCTCCGGCGGGGTGGCGCTGGCCTCGCCGCCCAAGGAGACCCGTGAGTTCGACGGACGCACCTACGTCCTCGAGCGCGGGATCGTCACCGACTTCGCCCTCGTGCGGGCCAGTCGCGCCGACGTGACGGGCAACTGCGTCTTCGACGCGAGCACGCGCAACTTCAACCCGCTCGCGGCGATGGCCGGGCGGGTCACGATCGTGGAGGCCGAGGAGGTGGTCGCGGCCGGCAAGCTCGACCCGGCCTCGATCCACCTGCCGGGGATCTTCGTGCAGCGCGTGCTGACGCTGGGGCCCGACGACGTGACGGCCAAGCGGATCGAACGGCGCACCGTGCGCAAGGAGGAGTCGGCCTGATGGCACTCACCCGCGACGAGCTGGCGGCCCGGGTCGCCCAGGAGCTCGAGGACGGCCAGTACGTGAACCTGGGCATCGGACTGCCCACCCTGGTGCCCAACCACCTGCCCGCCGGGGTCAGCGTGGTGCTGCAGAGCGAGAACGGGATCCTGGGTGTCGGCCCGTACCCGACCGACGACGCCGTCGATCCCGACCTCATCAACGCCGGCAAGGAGACCGTCTCGGTGCTGCCCGGCGCCAGCTACTTCGACTCGGCGCTGTCCTTCGGGATGATCCGCGGCGGGCACGTCGACGCGGCCATCCTCGGGGCGATGCAGGTCTCGGCCACCGGCGACCTTGCCAACTGGATGATCCCCGGGAAGATGGTCAAGGGCATGGGCGGCGCGATGGACCTGGTCCACGGCGCCAAGCGGGTCATCGTGATGATGGAGCACACCGCGCGCGACGGGTCGCACAAGATCGTCGACGAGTGCTCCCTGCCTCTGACCGGGGTGGGCGTGGTGCAGCGGATCATCACCGATCTGGCCGTCCTGGACGTCACCGACGAGGGACTGGTGCTGCGCGAGCTGGCCCCCGGGGTCAGCGTCGATCAGGTCCACGCGGCAACCGGCCCGGCGATCCTCGACGCGACGGGCCGGTAGTCGGCGGGCGGGCAGTCGGCGGCGCGGCAGCTGGGTCAGCGGCGCAGTGTTCGCCAGGGCATCGGCACGACCGCCGGCGTGCGCTGGATGTAGACGGCGTACTGCCAGCCGTACTGCTCCTGGAGCAGCCGGTCCTCGAAGCGCCCCTTGATGAGGAGCACGAGGACGAGCCCGAGCAGCGTCAGCACCCCGAGCAGCCGGCCCTGGAGGAGTACCGCACCGAGACAGCCCAGCAGCACAGCGGTGTACATCGGGTGGCGGACCCAGCGATAGATGCCGCTGGTCCGCAGCCGGCCCATCGGGTTGGGCGCCGGGTGGATGCGCAGATTCGAGCGCAGCCCCACCGCACCGAGGCAGCCGATCACGCCAGCACCGACGATGAGCGCGAGTCCGAGCGCCGGGTGCACCGCCCACGCCACGACCGGGCCCAGCCGTACCGACGCGGGCAGCAGGCCGAGCGCCAGGCAGACTCCGATCAGCCCGAGCTGCGCGACCACCAGGACGTCGCCGATGCGCTTGCGGGTGCTTGGTGGGGCACCTTTGGTCCGCGCCGAGCCCGACCCGGCAGCGGTTGTCCGACCTGCTGACATGCGACTCACCCTTTCATGCTCCGCCACCAGCGACCTCACAGCCACTCCGCGTCGACATGTCCGGCAGAATCCCCCCCGTGGCCACCAGCATTCCGCCGACTCGTCGGACCCGCTTCCGGATCTTCCGCCACCGCACCACCCGCTCGGTGGGTTGGCGGCTGCAGACCCTGGGCGCCCGGGTGGGTGCCCGCGCTGTCGTCGAAGGCGAGGTGGACGCTCGCGGCGAGTCGATCGACGCCGCCACGCTGCTGCGCCTGGGCTGGCGGGCGCCCGACGTCGACGCCCTCTTCTACTTCGGCGAGTCGGTCACGAAGATCTACCAGATCCAGCAGTGGCTGCCGGTCATCGCGGCGCACAGCGGAGACCTGAACTTCGGGATCGTGTGCCGGACCCGTCAGGCATGGCTGGAGCTCATGCGCGCCGACCTGCCGGCTCCGAGCTTCCTGGCCACGTCGTTCCCATCGCTGATGGACCTCTACCGGGAGCTCTCGCCCAAGGCGGTCATCTACCCGAACAACGGTCAGCGCAACTTCCAGTCGCTGATCTGGGCCGAATCCGTCCACATCCACGTCAATCACGGGGAGTCGGACAAGATCTCCATGGTCTCCAACCAGGCGAAGGCCTACGACCGGATCTTCGTGGCAGGCGAGGCCGCCGTCCGCCGGCACCGCGCCGCGCTTGTGGACTTCGACGAGTTCCGCCTGATCCGCGTGGGTCGCCCACAGCTGGACCTCAATCCGGCTGCCTCGGTCCCGCCCAGCGTCCGGCGGACCGTCCTGTACGCCCCCACCTGGGAGGGCGAGGACGAGATGAACAACTTCACGTCGCTGGACCTCTACGGCGAGGCGATCATCGAGGCCGCGCTGGCGCTGCCGAACGTGCGGGTGCTGTACAAGCCCCACCCGCGCGTCATCACCAGCCTGGACCCGGCGATCGCCGGGGCGCACCGCGCCATCGTGGCCCGGCTGAACGCCGCAGGGGCTGCTGACCCCCACGCCGGGCACATGTTCCGCGCCGATGGGGACATCCTCGCGCTGTTCCCGCGGGTGGACCTGATGATCTCCGACATCTCCAGCGTGGGCCTGGACTTCCTCTACGCCCGCGTCGAGGTGCCGCTCGCGCTCACCGACCGGCGCAGCGATCCGGCCGCCCTGCGCCTGGAGGCCCCGATCGCCTCGGCCAGTCACGTCATCGACGCCGGCTCGGTCGCGTCCCTGCGCGCGGATCTGGCTCGGCTGCTCGACGAGGATCCGCACGCCGAGCAGCGGCGCACCCTACGCGCGTTCTACTTCGACGACGTCGCTCCCGGCGAGAGCACGCGCAAGTTCCACGAGGCTCTGCTGGCCGCCATCCAGGAGCACCAGGCGGGCGTCGCGACGATGCGCGAGCTGGCGGCGCGCGGCACCTGGCCCATCACCGACTGACTCCCGGCCGGCCTCCGACTGCCTCCCGGCGACCGTCGCGGGCCACCCGCCCGCATTCGTGACCCTTCGGGCACCCCGAACGGTGCCGATCGGGGGCAAGAGGCGCAAGATGGGCACATGGCAGTCGGCGCTGGTTCCGACGGGGGGATCCCCGCTGCCCAGCCTGGCTCGTGGGTGGACCTGGCCGCCCAGCTGCCCGGCCACGGCGTCCTGGCGCACATCCGCGCGCAGCTCGCCGCGGCCGCCGTGCCGCACGGAGCCATCTCGACGGTCGCCTTGCAGGCGGCCCTGCGACCGTGGGCCGTCGGCTTCGTGGGCGAGGAGGCGGTCGGCCTCGAGCTCGCGCTGCTCGATCCGCAGTGGCGGGTCCTGCACTCGGTGGCGGTCGGTCGGCACGGGGCCGACATCGATCACCTGCTCATCGGCCCGCCGGGCATCTTCGCCGTCACCGCCAGGCACCACCGCGGCGGACCCGTCGACGTGCGCCGTGATGCGCTGTCCTGGGGTGCGGACAGCATGATGTCCGCCCGCCAGGAGGCACACCTGGTGCGCGCCGCCCTCGCAGCCGAGCTGCCCGCCATGTGCCCGGTCACCCCGATCATCTGCACGGTGGGTGCAACACCGCCCCACCAGGGGCTCACCGACGGCTTCTGGGTGATCGAGGACCATCGACTGGTCGGCGCGCTCAGCGCCCTGGATCCGGTGCTGTCCGCCGAGCAGGTCGACCTGCTCTACGACCGAGCCCGCCGCTCGACGACCTGGAGGCCCACACCTCCGCCGCCCGCGGCCCCGGCCGAGATCGCGGTATACGTCCGACACCTCGCGGCCCGCACCCCGCCCGGGACGCGACCTTCCAAGCCCTCCCCCGCAGCCCCCCGGTCGCCCGGCGCCGGCAGCTCGGCGCCGGGCCCGCGCAGCGCCCACCAGCGCCTGCTCCTGGTCCTGGCCGCGATCGGAGCCCTGCTGTTCGTGGCCCCCGGCCTCACCCAGGGCACCGGGCCTCTGGCCGGCGGCCTGTTCGCGTCGTCCCAGACCGCCGAGCAGGACGCGGCCTACCGGGCGTCGGCGGACCTGCCGGTCCAGACCGTCCACCAGCCTTGCACCGACGAGGGCCGGCAGGGCCGGGCCTTCCTGAGCAGCCAGCTGCTCACCTGCCAGCGCACCAGCACGGACGCCCTGGTCTGGGAGTACGTCAACCCCTGGCGCCGGCTGCCAACGGCCCTGCAGGGTGCCCGGTGCCAGGAGGTCGGGGCGCACGCGCGCAACTACGGACGCGGTGACGCCGCCCTGGTCTGCACCTCGTCGGAGGACGGTCAGGCCCGGTGGGTGGGCGACCCGGGCTGGACGCCGAGCCCGTAGCAGGCCCGGCCCGACCCGGCGGACTCCCTCAAGACGCCGCTACGGGGCACCTAACGAGTCGAATCGCGGTCGAGCCAGGGTTCCCTGCGAGAATCCCGTTCGCCAGAGTCGTCCACGCCGCCCCGGGGCGGTCTTCCTTCGAGGAGCATCCATGTCGCAGGTCCAGGTCACGATCCTTGCCGCCGGAATGGGCACGCGGCTGGGCCGGCCCTTCCCCAAGCCCCTGACGAGGCTCTCCACGGGGGAGACCATCATGGAGCAGCAGGTCGCCAACATCCGCAAGGTGTTCGGCGACGACGTGCGCATCACGATCGTGGTCGGGTTCAAGAACGACGCCGTCATGGAGCACATGCCCGACGCGCTGTTCGTCTACAACGAGATGTACGACCAGACGAACACGTCCAAGTCGCTGCTCAAGGCGCTGCGAGCCTCGCACGAGGGCTCGGTGATCTGGATGAACGGCGACGTCGTGTTCGACGCGGTCATCCTCGAGCGTCTGACGCCGTTCATCGTCTCCGGCCGGTCGGCGGTCGCGGTGAACACCGCAACCGTGGCCGAGGAGGAGGTCAAGTACACCGTCGACGAGCGCGGCCTGGTCAAGGAGCTCTCCAAGACGGTGGCCAACGGCCTGGGCGAGGCGGTCGGCATCAACCTGGTGGGCGCGCGGGACAAGGCCGCGCTCATCGAGGAGCTGGACGCCTGCGAGGAGCAGGACTACTTCGAGCGCGGCCTCGAGCTGGCCATCGCCCACCACGGCATCGAGGTGACCCCCGTGGACATCTCCGATCTGTTCGCCGTGGAGGTCGACTTCGAGGGCGACCTGGAGCGTGCGAACCAGCGGTAGCAGACCGACTCGGGCGGTCGGGGGGCCATCCCGCTCGGGACACACGATCGGGAGGGCATCGATGAGCGGGGTGTCGACGAGGGGTCGGCTGCTGCGTGGAGTCGCGGTCACCGGCGCGCTGGGCATGCTCGCCACGACTCTGGCCACCGGGGGCGCCCAGGCCGCCGACGTCAATCCCGCCGCGCAGGTCCCCGGCCCCGACCTGGAGTTCACCTGGGAGTCGGGGACCTCCGGGCACGTCTACGACGGCGACACCATCGACGTGGCGATCCGGTCCACCAACTCGGGGCGCACCGGCACCTACCGGGTGCGCACGGTCGGCGTGAACTCTCCCGAGGTCAAGCACAGCGGGCAGCGCGAGCAGTGCGGAGCCGCCCAGGCGAAGTCCCGGATGGGCGCCATCGTGCCGTCCGGCACCTCGGTGCAGCTGCGCGCCCGCAAGGGCACCTCGTTCGACAACACCCGCGGCCGACTGGTGCGCTCCATCTACGCCCAGGACGACGAAGGCAACTGGTACGACACCGCCCGCCAGCTGGTCAGCGACGGGCGCGTGGTCTGGTTCCCGCTCGACGCGGATTCCGGCGAGAAGCCCGAGTACTCCCACAACCTGGAGTACCGGGTACTCGCCGAGGACGCAGAGCTGGCCGGGCGCGGGCTGTGGAAGGCCAACCTGTGCGGCACGTCCCCGGAGGCCAAGCTGCGCGTCGTCGCATCCTGGGACCAGTCGGTCGACGGCGAGGAGCGCGTCTACATCATCAACGACAACCCGGGAGCCGCGGTCAACCTCGGCGGATGGGCGATCCGCGACACCGCCCTGAACATCTGGTGGCTGCCCAGCGGCGCGTACGTCCCGGCCGGGGGCAGCATCGAGATCCGGTTCGCCAAGGGCACGCACAACCCGGCCGCCGGGATCTACTACACAGGCAAGGACAACTGGTTCGGCAACCTGCCGATCGACAACTCCTCGTTCACCGGCGACGCGGTCTACCTCATGGACGCCGCCGGGCCCTACGAGACCGGCAACCTGCGCGCCTGGGGGCCCTACCCCTGCGATCCGGACAACTGCGTGGCGGGCCTGTCCGGCAAGCTGTCGGTGGTCCAGCCCAAGGATGCAGACTGGGCGACCGGCCAGGACACTCCGAGCGCCCCGTGGGGGGTCTCGGTGAGCACTGCCGCCGACGGGTCCGGGGGCGTCACCGTGTCCTGGAAGGCCCCGACCTACACGGGCGGCTCGGCGCTGACCGAGTTCCAGGTCTCCGGCACGCAGGTGGGCGGCTCGGCACTGAAGACGCGCACCGTCGGCACGAGCACCACGTCCACCACCTGGACCGGGCTGACGCCGGGCAAGCAGTACACGTTCCAGGTCACCACCCGCAACGCGCTGGGCTCGTCACCGGCCTCGCCGGCCACAGCCGCGGTCACGTCCCGGGCCCGCCCGGAGGCGCCGCAGTCAGTGGTGGGGCGGCCCGGCGACGGCTCGGTCACGGCATCCTGGAAGGCTCCGGCGGCCGACAACGGCTCGGCGGTGCTGGGCTACTTCGTGACTGCGCGCACGGCCGACGGCACCGCGGCCGGCACCTGCGAGCCGATCGGCGCCGCCACCTCCTGCGTGGTCACGGGCCTGCAGAACGGATCGGCGTACCGCGTGGAGGCCATCGCCCGCAACGCGGTCGGCGAGTCCGGCGGGGCCAGCTCCGAGCCGGTCAGCCCCGCCGCCTGGACCCCTGGCCCGGCACCGGCCACCGCTGCCCAGGCGGTCACCGCGACGCCGGCCCCCGGTTCGGCGGTCGTGAGCTGGGACCCGCCAGCGTCCGACGGAGGCGCCCAGATCAGCGCCTACACGGTGACGGCGGTCCAGGCCCCCAACCGCACCTGCACGACCGCCGGGGACATCGCGGGTGGCCCGGCGCTCTCCTGCACCGTCACCGGGCTGACCAACGGCAGCGCACACACGTTCACGGTCCGCGCCACCGGTGGCCCGGTGGCTGGACCGATCTCGGCTCCATCAGCCGGAGTCATTCCGAAGGCCGAGGACCGCGTCGCCACCGTGACCGGCGGCGCCAACCCCGACCCCAGCACCTGGAGCGCGCGCATGAGTCTCGGGGTGCGCAACGACTCCGGCGCCACGGTCGACCTGACGGGATACGCGCTGTGGGGCAAGGTGCCCAGCAACGCCAAGCCCACCTCCACCAACCGCCCGCTGTTCGTGTTCCCGCGGGGCACCAAGATCGGCGCCGGTGACACGCTCACCGTGCGCTCCGGCGCCCCGACCTACCGAGAGCCGGCCAAGGCCGGTGCGCTGGTCTACACCGGCAAGGCGGTCGCGTTCACCCGGCCCAGCTCGGGTGGGGACCGGATCCAGCTCTCCGCGCTCGACCTGGCCCCGGTTGCCTGCATCGCCTGGGGCTCGGTCACCTGCCAGGGCCAGCGGCCGATCAGCCTGCCCACGCAGCCGGTCGGGATCACCGCACGGGCCACCGGCACCTCGGTGATCGCGCAGTGGGGCCAGCCGATCTCGCGCGGCGGCACCGCCATCACCGGGTACACGGCCACTGCCTGGACATCGCCGACCGGCGGCACCGCGATGGGCACCTGCTCGACCAACGGAGCCGGGCGCAACTGCGCGATCCCCGGCCGGATCGGCCGCACCTACTACGTCGACGTCGTGGCCAAGAACGCCGTGGGCAGCTCCACGCCGTCGGCCCCGCGGGTCCAGGCCGTCCCGCGGACCGCTCCGAGCGCGCCGGCGGGCGTGGCGCTGTCCGCGGTGCAGGGCGGCTTCCTCGTGCGGTGGGCGCCGGCGACCCCGAACGGGGCCCCCATCCAGCGGTACACGGCCTCTGCCTACCTGTCGGGCACGGGCGGCAAGCCGATCGGGTCGTGCACCACCAGCTCGGGGACGGCCACCCAGTGCACCATCACCGGGCTGCCGTCCGGGCGCTACTACGTGGGCGTGACCGCCACCAACCGGGCGGGCACCGGCGCGGCGAACAGCCCCCGGGTCGGCGGCACACCGGGCGCGGGCAAGGCGGTCACGACCTACTCGGGCAAGCGGGTCCACGTGCGCTGGGACGCCCCGCCTGCGGCGGCAGGCGTGACCGGCTACGTGGCCCGGGTCTACACCAAGGCCGCCGGCGGGAAGCTGCTGGCAACGTGCACCGCCAAGGCCGGCGCCCTGTCGTGCACCACCACGAAGCTGAAGAAGCGCACGAAGTTCTACGTCGCCCTCACCATGACCACGGCGAGTGGGTCGTTCACGGTCACGCCCCGGATCGTGACCGGTCCGGCCAAGGCCGCCTCGGTGCCCACCCTGACCGGCGCGGTGCCCTCAGCCCGCAAGGTCGTCGTGTCGTGGAAGGCGCCGAGCTTCAACGGGTACTCCGCACTGAAGTCCTACGGGGCGCGGCTGTACTCCAAGTCGAAGGGCGGATCGGCGAAGGGCTCGTGCAGCGCCTCGTCGACCGGCGTCAGGTGCACGACGAAGTCGATGAAGAAGGGCACGTACTACGCGTCGGTCCGGGTCAAGAACAGCCACGGATGGTCGAAGTGGGCCAAGCGGGTGAAGGTCTCCGTCCGGTAGCCGCGGGCCGGGCCCGGATGGCTGGGCGGGACAGCGCGACCGGATCAGCTCAGGTTGCGGGCGTGCGCCCAGCGCGCCAGCTCGCGCCGGTTGGACAGCTGCAGCTTGCGCAGGACCGCGCTCACGTGCGTCTCGATGGTCCGCACCGAGACGAAGAGCTCGCCGGCGGCCTCGCGGTAGGTGTAGCCGCGCGCGATGAGCGTGAGCACCTCGACCTCGCGCGCGGTCAGCACGTCCAGCTCTGGGTTGGCGTCGGGCGGGGCCAGGCGCACGGCGGACGGCGGCGTCTCGCGGAACGAGTCCAGGACGAACCCGGCCAGCCGCGGGGAGAACACCGCATCCCCGGCGGCCACCCGCCGGACCGCATCGACCAGGTCGTCGGAGCTCACCGACTTGGTGAGGTAGCCGTGCGCGCCGGCCCGGATCACCTGGACCAAATCGGTGGGCGAGTCGGAGACCGACAGCGCCAGCCAGCGCGTGCCGCCCGCGCGGTCCTGGACCCCGGCGATGACCTCGGCACCGGACCCCGACGGCAGATGGACGTCGAGCAGGACCACGTCCGGACGCAGCGACAGGACCGCCTCGACCGCGGTAGACACGTCATCGGCCTCGCCCACGACCAGGACGTGCCCGGCCAGCTGCATGCGCACGCCGCTGCGCACGACGGCGTGGTCGTCCACCACGAGGACGCGCGGCAGGCTCTGGGGCGGGCTCGGGGGGGCCGGGGGCTGGGCCGGGGGCTGGGTCGGGGGCTGGTTCACAGGGGCATCCTCAGCTGGACGTCCGTGCCGGCGCCCGGGGTCGAGCGGATGGTCGCCTCGCCGCCGGCGGCCGCCATCCGCCCGACGACCGAGTCACGCACGCCGCCGCGGTCGGCGGGCAGTGCCCCGGGGTCGAAGCCGATGCCACGGTCGCGGACGAACACCTGGACCTCGGCCGGGTCGATCCGGGCGAACACCTGGACCGGCCGCGGGTCCTGCGCGTGCCGGGCGGCGTTGAGCATCGCCTCGCGGGCCGCCGCAACCAGGGCCTGGATCGCGGGACTCTGCAGGTCGCAGTCACCGACCGTGACCACCTCGACCACCGCGGCCTCGGACCGCTCCACCTCGGCTGCGGCCGATTGCAGGCGCTCGGCCAGCCCGACCGCCTCGCCCGCGCTGCGCGACCGCCCGTAGAGCCAGTCGCGCAGGCCCCGCTCCTCGGCGCGCGCCAGCCGCAGCACCTCGTCGGGGTCGGCATGGTCACGCTGGATGAGGGCCAGGGTCTGCAGCACCGAGTCGTGCAGGTGGGCGGCGATCTCGGCGCGCTGGCGCACCTCGATCCGCTCCGCGCGCTCCCGGTCACGGTCACGGACCAGGTGCACCACGAACGGGCTGGCGACCAGCGCGGCGCCGCCCAGCACGACGACCACGACGCCCACGGTCATCGTCAGTGCCGACAGGCCCACCAGCCCGCCGATGAAGGTGACCGCAGCCAGCGCCAGCAGCCCGATCCCGAGGCCGAGCCGCAGCAGTGCGCGCGTGCGCCGCTCCTCGGCCTCCTCCGGGCGCCACCACACGAGCGCCGCGCCCGCCGCGGCGACCCCGAGGGTCAGCAGCGGCAGCATCCGGTGGAACCCGGCCACGGCCGTCAGCACCCCGAGCGCCACGATCCCGGCGGCGATCAGCGGCCAGGGGTTGCGGTGACGGCGCCGGGAGCCGGGGGCCGCCGGCACCAGAACCCACAGCATCACGTAGGCGACCGCGCCGATCCCGCCGGCCAGGGTGGCCAGGCCCAACGCCACGCGGACGCCCAGAACGCGCACTCCCAGGTGCTCGGCCAGCCCCGCGCACACGCCCGCCAGGACCCCACGGTCGGCCAGACGCTGCATCGGCATGCGCACATTCTCCGCGCGCGCTCGGCTTCCCGGAACCGGCCGCCGGCGATCTCCGGGTCTTCTCCGGGTTCGTCCCGGATACGCCGCGCCGGCCCCGGCGACTTCACTGCGACCATGGAGACGATGACCGTGCCCCCGCCCACGCGACCCCGCTGGTTCGGCGGCCTGCGCCGCTCGCCCTCCCGGATGGTAGGCGGCGTCGCTGGCGGCCTGGCCGAGTTCTGGTGGATCGACCCGGTGGTGCTGCGCGTCGCGTTCGCCGCACCGCTGGCGACCGCCGTGCTGTCCTGGTTCGGCCTGGTGCTGACCGAGCCGATCTTCGGCGGCCTCGCGGTCCCGCTCACGCAGCTGGTCTGGGTCGGCGCCGGCTACGTCCTGACCGTGTACTGCCTGGCCTGGGTCGCGATCCCCCCTGAGGAGGGCCCCAGCGCCGTCCGGCGGGCGCTCGGCCTGCGCGGCCCGCGCGCCTGGGCGACCTGGCTGCTCGCTGCCGGGGGTGCGTTCGTCCTGTTCTGCTGGCTCAGCCTGCTGCTGGGCGTGGGGCGCTCGGTGGCCCAGGCGCTCGGGACGGGGTTCGGCCTGCTGGGGCTGCTGATGGTGCTCGGCGCAGTCAGCCTGGTCGTCGCGTGGCTGCTGCGCGGGGGCGACGTGCGCGATGTGGTCCAGCGGATCGGCACCCCCGGTCTGGGCCGGGTCGAGATGCCGGGGGCGTCATCAGCGCCCGCCCCCACCGCCCCCACCGCCCCCACCGCGCCGCCGGCCCCGTTCGCCCCGTTCGCCTGGACCGAGCCGGGCGCCGGGTCCGCGCCGCCCGCCGGGTCCGCGCCGTCCGCGCCGCCCCTTCCGACGCCGGCATCCGAGCGCACGGTGGTGTTCGACCAGGAGCCCACCGACCCGACCGCCGCCTGGGGGCGGGAGCCGAGTGAGCCGGCCGAGCCGAGCGAGCCGACCGGCGTTCTCGAGAATGTGCCCACCGACCGGACGGCCGTCCTCATCCCCGACCCGACAGTCGTCCTCGG
>CAYQMN010000012.1:80664-98114 GCA_964418695.1 uncultured Bifidobacteriaceae bacterium
ATGTGCCCACCGACCGGACGGCCGTCCTCATCCCCGACCCGACAGTCGTCCTCGGGACCCAGCCCACCGACCCGACGGTCGCCCTCGGGAGCGAGCCGACCGAGCCGACCGTCGTCCTGGCACCTGACCCGACCTTCGCGCTGGAACGCGAGCCAACGGAGCCGGGCGACCCCACTGTCGCCCTCGGGAGCGAGCCGACCGTCGTCCTGGGGCAGCAGCCCCCCGAGATCCTCGATCAGGAGACTGCCGACCCGACGGTCGTCCTCGTTCACGAGACGCTCGACCCGACGGTCGTCCTCGACCACCAGACGCCCGACCCAACCCTCGCCTACCAACCTGAGCCGACCCTCGCCTACCAATCCCCTGCCCCCGCGGACCCGACCTGGGTCGCCGCGTCTGCCCCGCCCCCCGGCCCGACCCCCGCCCCGATTCCCACCCCGCCGTTCGGCCCTGCTCCTGGCCCGATCCCCGACGCGGTGCAGCGTGCCCGCGCGGCCGCACTGGAGGCCGAGCGCGAGCAGGCTGCCGCGGCCGAGGCCCAGCGGCAGGCCCGCAACGAGGATCAGCGGGCCCGGCGCCGGGCCGCCCGCGCGGTGCGCCGCGAGCGCAACCGTTGGGGGCGGCTGGTCGCCGCGGTCACGCTGATCACCGCAGGCGGGCTCATCATCACCGGCCGGCTGGGGATCACCGACCTCGACGTCCTGGGCATCGGCGTGGTCTGCCTGGCGCTGCTCACCCTGGGCGTCCTCGTCGGCTCCGTGTTCGGCTCGGGCCGCTGGCTCATCCTGCCGGCGCTGCTGCTGTCCGTGCCGCTGGCGGCCGGCGCGTACCTGGAGACGGCGGTCGAGCACGCGGCCAGTGCCCCGGCGGTCCGCTACGTCCCGGGATCACTGCCCGCCGGCCAGCAGGAGCTCACGCACTGGAACTCCGCAGCCGTGACGGTGGACCTCACCCAGACCAAGACGCTGGACAACCGCACCCTGGGGGTACAGGTCGACCGGGGAAGCCTGACGGTGCTCGTGCCGAGCGACCAATGGGTCTCCGTGCATGCGGACGTGGTCGCGGGCACGAACTCCCTGGCGACCCCGATCTTCACCGTCGGCGACGTCCCCATCGGCAGCTCGGGGCACGCCGAGCTGGGTCCCCCTCAGTCCTCGCGCCAGCCGCTCCTGCTGTACCTGCAGGTCGGCATCGGCGATCTCGCCGTGAAGCAGCTCACCGTGACCCCGAAGGAGTCCTGATGCACCTGCACCGACTGGACCTGGTCTCGCTGACCTGGGGGATCATCCTGGCCGCGATCTGCGCCGTGCTCGGCCTGGCGGTGTGGACCGACATGGCCCTGGACCTCGGCGTCATCGTCCCCGCGGCGCTCATCTGCACGGGCGGCCTGGTGCTCATCGCGGCCCTCACCCGCCGCGACGCACGCGACGACCTCGACTGAGGCCGACCAGACCGCCCTCAGACCCGCGCGAACCCCGTCCTCGGGCGCCTGCGACAGCCTCCGGCCCCGGGCTTGCCGGGCGAGCGTCCCGCAGACCTGCGCGAAACGGACAAGAACCTGCGCGGATCGGACACCTGTGTCCGTTTCGCGCAGGTCCTGTCACACCACTGGCGGACGGCCGGCTTTCGTCAGGGCCCAGACGGTGGACCAGCTCATCGTGCGCCGGTCGCCCGGGTCCATCCGCCAACCCTCGCGGAAGCCCTCCCGCCAGGCCTCGCGGGCGTCGGCGTCGCGCACGCGCAGCCCGGTGATGAGCGCCCACGTGCCGGTGTAGGCCGGGCGCAGCACCGGGGGGAGGTTGCGGCGCGCCAGCAGCACCCGGTTGCGGGCGTTCATGTGCCAGAACTCGGAGTGCCGGCGCGGGTCGATCACCGGATGGTGCACGTCGATGTCGCCGGCGTACCAGGGCACGTAGCCCGCGTCCCAGACCCGCCAGCACAGCTCGATGCCCTCGTGGGCGTAGAAGAACGGGGCCGGCCAGCCGCCGATCCGCTCGAACAGGGGACGTCGGATCGCCACCGCGCCCTCCCACAGCGAGGTGGCCGGACTGGGCCGCTGCGGGTCGCCGGTCCGCAGTCGGGGCACCCAGCGGCCCGGGGCGGGCCGCCCGGTCGGGTCCACGACCCGCGGTTGGATCAGCCCCACCGACGGCCGTTCGGCGAACAGGGCGGCGAAGCGGGCCAGCGTGTCCGGGGCGGCCAGCGACGCGTCGTCGTCGAGGAAGAACAGCAGGTCGCCGTCCACCAGCGGGACGCCCGCGTTGCGCCCGGCCGGGATGCCCACGTTCTCGGGCAGCGCGTGCCCGCGCACTCCCTCAGGCAGCCCCTCGGGCACCCAGCCGTTGCCGACCACCACGATGTCGGTGGTCACGCCGGTCTGGGCGAGCACCGAGCGCAGGCCGCGGTCCAGGTCGTCCGGGCGCGTCCCCTGGGTCAGCGCCACGACCCCGAACCGGGGAATCCCGCCCACCGCCATCCCGCCCTCCTCCGCCGCCGTCCGGCTGCCGCGATTCCCGTGCTCGTCACCCCCGCGCTCCCCAGCCTCTCGGCGAGCCTAGCCGCGCGGACCCGCCCACCCCGGGCTGACGACGCTGCGCAGGCAGAGCGGGCAGGCAGAGCGGGCAGGCGAGGGTGGAAGGGTCGGATCGGGAGCGGCGGAGACGGAAGCGGGGAGGCTGGGGCCGGGCCGACGACGCCGGGCCGGGCCGACGAGGGTGGGGCCGGGCCGACGAGGGTGGGGCCGGGCCACGAAGGTGGGTCCGGGCCACGACGGTGGGGGCGGTCTGACAAGGGTGGGACCGGTCCGACGAACGTGGGGCCGGTCCGACGAGGGTCGGCCCGACCAACCCGAGGTCGGGCCGACGACGGTGGGGGCGGTCCGACGAGCGTGGCGCCGGTCCGACGAGGGTGGGGCCGGGCGGACGAGGGTGGGGCCGGTTCGACGAGGGTGGGGCCGGTTCGACGAGGGTGGGCCCGACGAGCCGGGAGCCGGACTCGCGCTCCCCCGGCGATCCGCGGCCGGCTTGGCTAGCCTCCAATGCCGTGAGGGCAGCAGCCAAGGCACGCAACCTGATCCGGACCGAGTACCGCCGTCTGGCGATCACCGTGCGCGACTCGGCAGATCGGCGCGCCCTGCGCCGGGTGGCCCGGCCGAATCGCGCGGCCACGGTGATGGTCCACTTCGCCGACACCAACCCGAGCAGCTCGCTGTACCAGCTGCGTCAGTGGTACGGCCCGCTGGCCCAGCTGGACGTGGAGCTGCCTGTGGCGATCACCACGCGCAGCGCGACGGTCGCCCGCACCATCGCGTCCGAGACGCACCTGCCGGTGCACTACCTGCGCAACACCGGCGACCTCGAGCGGTACATGGCCGGGGCAGACCCGCGTGTCGTCCTCTACGTCAACCACTGGTCGGCGAACTTCCAGATGATGCGCCACGGCAGCGCCCTGCACGTGTTCATCTCGCACGGGGAGAGCGAGAAGGCGTACATGGCCAGCGGCCAGCTGCGCTGCTACGACTTCTCGTTCATCGCCGGACCGGCCGCCGCCGACCGGATCCTCGCCGCGCTGCCGCACTACGACGTCGCCGCGCGGACCCGGCAGATCGGCCGGCCCCAGCTGGACAGCCTCCCCCCGGACCGCACCACCGAGGTGCCGTTCCGGACCGTGCTCTACGCGCCCACCTACGAGGGTGACCGGCCCTCGATGGCCTACAGCTCGGTGCTCTCGCACGGCACCCGGATGGTGGCCAGCCTGCTGGCGGCGGGGCATCGCGTGATCTACCGGCCGCACCCGATGACCGGGACGATCTCCGCCGACTACGCCCGCGCCGACCAGCAGATCCGTGCGATGCTCACCAGCGCCAGCGAGCGCCGGCCGGCCGGCATGCCCGCGCACCTCGTGGACACCCAGCCGCACCTGGCCGAGCAGCTCGCGGAGTCCGACGTCGCGATCGTGGACAACTCGGCGATGGCCTTCGACTGGCTGGTCACCGGCAAGCCGCTGATCGTCACGCTGCCCGACACCGACGCGAGGATCGGGCTGCACAACAGCTTCCTCTCCGCCTGCTACCGGGTGCCGGTGGACGAGGCCGGGGATGCCGCCGACCTGGTCGCCCGCGCGCTCGGTCACGACACCCTGCGTGAGCAGCGCGCCTTCTGGATCGCCCGGCACTTCGGCGACACCACCCCGGGCGCGTCGATGCGCCGGTTCATCGACGCGACCGCCGAGCTGGCCCGGCTCGGCGCCGACGAGGTCGAGCGCACCCGAGCGCGGGCACGCGCGCTGCACGCGCGCAACATCGGCCCAGGCACCGACCCGACGATCATCGGGACGTAGACCGGGCGGGACGGGCCGGGGCTCAGGCCGGGCGGTAGCGACGGGCCGAGACAGGGCTCAGGCCGGGCGGTAGCGACGGGACGGGCCGTGTCGCTCAGGCCCGCTTCTCCAGTCCGATGGCCTCGTAGAAGCTCGACACCGCCTGGCGGTTGTAGGCCTGCGGGTCGAAGTCCGGGGGTGGCACCTCGCCGCGCAGGAACGCCCGCAGACCCTCGGCCACGCCCTCGACGCTGCGCTCGACCACTCGGCCCTGGCCCGGCGGCAGGGCCGAGTCGACGCTGGCGAACCGCGTGGTGACCACCGGCAGCCCGAGCACCAGGGCCTCCAGCAGGACCATCGGCTGGCCCTCGTGGTCGCTGCTCATCACGTAGCAGTCCGCGGCCGCCATCGCCGGGAACGGGTTGTCCTGATGCCCGGCCAGCACGATCGCCTCGGCCGCCCCGCTGGCCGCGATCTGGGCCTCGAGCGCGGGCCGGTCCGGGCCGTCGCCGAGCAGCAGCAGCCGGGTCGCCGGGGACTGCGCGTGCACGTGGGCGAACGCCTCGACCAGGCGCGGGAGGTTCTTCGCGCTGGACAGCCGTCCGGCCGCGACGAAGGTGACCGTCCCGGGCGGAGCCGGCGGCGTGGCCTCGTCGGGAAGCGCGGCCCGGGCGCGGACGCCCGCCGCGTCGATGACGTTCGGGGCCGAGGTGAACCGGTCGGCCGGGGCGCAGCCGGCCAGTCGGGTGCGGTTGACCTTCGCCAGCGCGGGCGACACCGAGACCAGGTGGTCGAAGAACCGGTAGAGCGAGAACACCGCCGAGAGCGACCGGCGCAGCGGCTGACGGCCGCCCACCTCGCGCTGGGCGTCGGCCTGCATGTCGTTGTGCAGCCAGATCGAGCGCGACTGCGCGGGCGCCTGCAGCAGGAGCAGGTCCCAATAAGGGCTGTAGCCGATGAAGTCCACGACGTGGTCGAACCGCGCCGTGCCGAAGCACCGCACCCACTCGGTGGCGAACATCGCGGCCAGCGGCGGCGTCGCCCGGCGCCGGGCCACGCCGCGGCGCTGCACGACCTGGCGCGCGAGCTCGGCCGGCGCCGGCCCGATCGGCGACCCGCTGCGCACGACCACTCGCACCCGCGGGTCGATCGCGGCCAGCGCCGCGATCCGCTCGGGTCCGGTGGGCTGGGGCACCAGGGCGGTCACGTCGACCTTCTCGTGGTCCAGGGCGCGCATCAGGTTCAGCGCCGAGGAGGTCATCCCGTTCGGCTTGAGCTCGCCGACGTAGAGCAGCACCCGGGGCCGGCCGTCGGAGCCCAGGTCCACGACCCGGCGCCCCTCGCGCTGCCCGCGCAGCACCACGTCGAGCACCCGCTGGGTGGCCCCGCCGTCCTCGTGCGGGCACAGCAGCTCGCGCCACGTCTGGCGGGCGCCCGCGTGCGAGACGACCGGGTCGGCCGGGCCGCCGGTGCCCACCGCGGCCACGCACGCCGCCACCTCGGGCAGGGTGGTGAGCACTGGCCCGGGCGACGGCGGCGAGCCGGGCAGGGCGTAGCGGCCCCGGGTCGCGTCGTAGTGCGCGGCGTCCGGGGTGTGCAGGACGATCGGGCGGTCCAGGGTCAGGAAGTCCACGAGCAGGCTGGAGTAGTCGGCCACCAGCACGTCGGTCGCGGCCAGCACCACGTTCGTGGGCACGTCGTTGTCGACCAGCGCCTCGCCCAGCACGCCGGAGCGCCGCACCGCGCGGAACACCGACTGGTGCACCTTGACCAGGACCGTCCAGGTGGGGCCCAGCCGGTCGCGCAGCTCGCGGAGCTGGCCGGCCAGCTCCGCGGAGTCGTCGCGCGGGTCCTCGAAGGAGGTGCCCCGCCAGGTCGGGGCGAGCAGCACGACCCGGCCCTCGCCCAGCGGCGTCCCGGAGGCCACGACCGCCGACCGCGCGTCCTCACGGGACAGCAGCTGCCGGTCCATCCGCGGGTAGCCCTCCTCGATGACCACCCCGGGATGCAGGTTGCGCAGGCGGTAGGCGCCGGCGTACATGCGCTCGGTCATGTACGGGCTGGCCGAGAGCAGGAAGTCCGCGTGCAGGAAGTTGCGCACGATGTTGCGGGCGCCCAGCGCCCCGTCCGGGATGTCGTAGCCCATCGTCTTGAGCGGCGTTCCGTGCCAGGTGTTCAGGTACACCTGGCCCGGGCGCTTGCCGAACTCCGCGGGGAAGGTCGCGTTGTTGACCAGCAGGCCGGCCGTCGACAGCGCCCGCCAGTAGGCCGCCGAGCGGCGGATCACGAACGACGAGCGCGGATCCGCGCGCAGCTCGGCGACCACGCCCGGATGCTCGGCGGGGTCGTCCAGGACCCAGACGTGACGGCGGTGCGCCTGCGCCGGGTCCGCGCGCAGCGCCCGGTAGATCGCCTCCGGGCCGCACAGCATCCCGTTGCCGGCGAACGACTCGTAGAGGACCGTGTCCGGCTCGATCGGCAGCCGGCGGAAGGCGGCGATGCCCTGGGCCAGGGTCCCCCGGCGGGCCAGCGCGGCGGCCTTGCGGATCGGCGCCACGCGATCAGCCCGCGCCCGGCCCGGTGGTGCCCGGTCCCGCTGCACCGGCAGCCGCCGGACCGGCCGGCGCCGGGGCCCGCAGCTTGGTGGAGGACAGGATCGCCAGCAGGTGCCCGGCGACCGTGGGCACGGCCAGCACCAGCATCCCGACGACCAGGACCCGGGTGACCGTCACACCTCCGACCAGCAGGTCCCCGAGCGCGGCGACGAACGCCAGGATCGTCATCTCGACGCTGTGGTAGATCCGGTTGAACGGGAAGTAGCGGACCAGTCCGCGCAGCTTCGCCAGGCCCGAGCGGGTCGGGGTGCCCACGCCCTCGACATCCTCCAGCCGGGGCAGCCCGGCGAACGCCCGCGAGACGTGGACCATGTCGTTGAGGGCCTTGTTGAGCACGATCAGCACCGCCAGCAGCGTGCCGGCGTACGCGTATCCGACCGGGTCGGTCCAGCTGCCCTCGCCGGCCGCGGCGCGCCACCCCAGGCAGATCGGGATGATCGACTCGGCCGTGTAGTGGCCGACCTTGTCCAGGAACGTGCCCGCCGGGGAGAACGTCTGGCGCCAGCGGGCCACCTCGCCGTCGCAGCAGTCCCACAGCATCTGCAGCTGGCCCAGGACCAGGGCCAGGATCGCCCCGGGCATCCCCGGGATCAGCAGCGCCAGACCTGCCGAGGCGCCAGTCGCGATCATGATCCAGGTGACCGAGTTCGCCGAGAGACCCATGCGCAGGAGCACCCGGGTCAGGTACGGCGAGAGGTGGCGCAGGTAGAGGTCGGCCACCCAGTGCTCGGAGTTCTTCCGGCCACGCACCGCCGGCGGCTGGGTCACCTCGCGCAGCTGGGCGATCGTGGGCCGCTGCGGGCGCGCCGAGGTCGACGGAGGGGACATCGCCGGCGATCAGTCCCGCGAGCCCGAGGCGCGCAGGTTCGGCGGCGAGCTGAGGAAGCCGACCCCCCAGGCGCCGTGCATCGTGGCGTAGACCAGCGGCAGGTCGGCCTGCGCCCCGGGTGGCAGGCCGCGTCCGGTCGCCGCCGCACCCAGCGTCACCAGCGCGATGTAGCCCAGCGGCGCGATCCAGCCCGCGCGCAGCGCCTTCACTCCCGTGAACGCGCCGACCACGCCCATCGCGGTCCCGCCGACCACGCCCAGCACCGCGGTGGGCGGCGCGAGGTAGCGCA
Organism: uncultured Bifidobacteriaceae bacterium; assembly: GCA_964418695.1. GTDB lineage: Bacteria > Actinomycetota > Actinomycetes > S36-B12 > CAIYMF01 > Prado023. The sequence continues at coordinate 88,715 of CAYQMN010000012.1, forward strand.
GGCCGGACATCCGCGACACCGTCTCGGGGTGCTGGCGCATCACCTCGCGGCGCCACCGCCCGTAATGGAAGTACTGCTTGGCCAGCGCCGAGGAGCTGGGCCGCGGCCGGTAGGTCACGATCATCGCCGGGTTGAACCAGACCTGACCGCCGGTCTGCAGGATCCGGTGGTTCATCTCCCAGTCCTGCGCGCGCAGGAACGACTCGTCGTAGCCGCCCACCCGCTCCAGCGCCGAGCGGCGGAAGCTGCCCAGGTACACGGTGTCCGCGGGGCCCTCCTGGCCGCCGGTGTGGAACGAGGCGGCACCCACCCCGAGCTTGGAGGTCATGGCCCGCGCGACGGCCTGCTCGTAGTCGGTCTGGCCGACCGCCAGCATCACCCCGCCCACGTTGTCCGCGCCGGTGCGCGCCAGCGTGCCCACGGCGGTGCGCACGTACTCCGGCGGAAGCATCGCGTGCCCGTCGACCCGCACGATCACCTCGTACCGGCTGGCCCGGAACGCCGCGTTCAGCCCGGCCGGCGTCCGCCCGGTGGGGTTGGGCACCAGGATGATCCGCGAGTCCAGGGCGCTCAGTCGCCGGGCGACCTCGTCGGTGCGATCGGTCGAGGGGCCTAGGGCGAGCACGATCTCCAGCGGGCCGTCCCAGTCCTGGCCGAGGATCGCGGCCACGGCTTCGGAGAGGTGCCGCTCCTCGTTGAGCACCGGCATGATGACCGAGACGCCATCGGGCCACTGCGCCGCCGATTCGGTCATGCCGGTGACCGTACCGAAGCCGACACGCCGGTCGCCATCGGCGCGGCCGATCACGACGTCGTCAGCTCCGGCCACCCGGCGTCGGGCTCAGGCGCAGCGTCAGATCAATGCACCGCCGGATCAACGCACCGTCAGACCAATCCGTGTGCCTGGAAGCTGGTGAGGATGCCGTGCTCGTCCGGGCCGCCCGTGACCTCGTCGGCGGCCTCCATGAGCCGCGGATCGGCGTTGCCCATCGCCACGCCGGTGTGCACGTACTCGATCATCCCGAGGTCGTTCATGGCGTCGCCGTAGGCAAGCGAGTCCTCCCAGGGCACGCCGAGCTGAGCCAGCACGCTGGCGATGGCCGCCACCTTGGTGATCCCGGTCACCGTCAGCTCTCCGCTGTTGGGTCCCAGCCGTGCGACCACGGCCTGCGCCAGGCCGAAGCGGTCGCCGAGCGCTTCGGCGATCTCGTCGAAGGGCACGCCGCTGTCCAGGAAGCAGATCTTCATCACGTCGTCGCGGACGAGGTCGTCGGTGTAGACGTTCGCAGCTTCCAGCTTCGCCAGGGCGTGGTCGAGCGCCGCGAGCTTGTCGGGATCGGTCTCGTCGCCGATCAGCATCGTGCGGACCCGAGGCCAGCACTGCGCGCTCGGGTAGGTGCCACTGGCCGCGTTGAGGTAGAAGTCGATCCCGCGGCTGCCGAGGTACTCCACGACTGCGCGCACGTCATCGACGGGCAGGAATGGCGGGGGTGTCACTTCGCCGTTGACCTCGATGTGCCCACCCGATGCGGCGATCACGCCGTCGAACCCGACGTCGAGGATGCTCGGCCACAGCTCCTGGTGGACCCTTCCGGTGCACAGGAACACCAGGTGACCGTTTCTCCGGGCCCGAACCACCGCCTCACGGGCGCTGTCGGGAACCTCGCCCCTGTCGTTGACGAAGGTGCCGTCCACGTCGAGGAAGATCGCCTTGCGCGCCATCGCCGCTCCTTCCGCATGCGCCTTCTCGTCAGGGAGGACCGAGCATCGTCGCGTTGCAGTCTGGTGCTTGGCTGGACCACGATGCCCGGCGCCACGCCCCTGGGGGCGCACGACCCGCAGAAGGCGTCGGCTCAGACTCGCCCTACCGCAGGAGCTGGCGGGCCATCACCATGCGCTGGACCTGGTTGGTGCCCTCGTAGATCTGGGTGATCTTCGCGTCGCGCATGAATCGCTCGACCGGGTGGTCGCGCACGTAGCCCGCGCCGCCGAACACCTGGACCGCGTCGGTGGTCACCTGCATCGCGATGTCCGAGGCGTAGCACTTGGCCGCCGCCCCGAAGAACGGCAGGTCGGCGTCCTGGCGCTCGCTCTTCGCCGCCGCGGCGTAGGTCAGCGCGCGGGCGGTCTCCACCTTCATCGCCATGTCGGCCAGTAGGAACTGCACGCCCTGGAACGAGCCGATGCTCTTGCCGAACTGCTGGCGCTCGCGGGCGTACGCGACCGCGGCGTCCAGCGCCCCCTGCGCGATGCCCAGGGCCTGGGCACCGATCGTGACCCGAGTGTGGTCCAGGGTGCGCATCGCGGTCTGGAAGCCGGTGCCCGGCGCTCCGACGATCCGGTCGGCCGGGATCCAGCAGTCCTCGAAGAAGATCTCGCGGGTCGGCGAGCCGTGAATGCCCAGCTTGCGCTCGGGCGTGCCCAGAGAGAACCCCGAATCGTCGTGGTGGACCACGAACGCCGAGATGCCGCGTGGCCCGATGCCGGGCTCGGTCACGGCCATCACCGTGTAGTACTTCGAGATGCCGGCGTTGGTGATCCACGACTTCTGCCCGTTGAGCACCCAGCCGCCGTCGCCGGCCACCGCGCGGCACTTCATCGAGCCGGCGTCCGAGCCGGCCTCCCGCTCGGACAGCGCGTAGGAGAACATCGCCTCGCCGCTGGCCACCTGCGGCAGGTAGCGGCCCAGCAGGTCGTCATCGGCGCCGATGATGAGCGGGGTGGTGCCCAGCTTGTTGACCGCCGGGATCAGCGAGCTGGACGTGCAGACCCGGGCCACCTCCTCGATCACCAGGCAGGCCGCCAGCGCGTCGCCGCCCTGACCGCCGAACTGCTCGGGGATGTGGATCGCGTGGAAGCCGTTGGACCGCAGCGCCTCGTAGACGTCCCAGGGGAACTCGCCGGTCTCGTCGATCTCGGCGGCGCGCGGCGCGATCTTGTCCGCGGCCAGCTGGCGGACCGCCTCGCGGAGCATCGCGTGCTCCTCAGGCAGGGTGAAGTGGTCGAAGTCGGGGTCTGCTGCAAGGGCCATGGGAGAAGGCTACGTTCGCGTAGGGGCCGCGGATGCACGCCATGCGCCCGCGCAGGACACCGGAGGCGCTGGGCGGAGTGGACCACCCTGCACCCCGGCCGGCCACTCGCCGGCTGGTCCCGTGGACCGCCCAGCGTCCCCTCTAGGGTGGGCGCGTGACTGAGCCCCTGCGGATGTCGGTGATCGGGACCGGGTACCTCGGCGCCACCCATGCCGCGGCGATGGCCCAGTGCGGCTTCGAGGTGATCGGCTTGGACGTCGACGCCGACAAGATCGCCGCCCTGGCCCGCGGCGAGGTGCCGTTCTTCGAGCCCGGCCTGCCCGAGCTGCTCGCCGAGAACGTGGCTGCTGGCCGGCTGCGGTTCACCACCGACCCGGCCGAGGTCGCCGAGTTCGCCGACATCCACTTCCTGGGCGTCGGCACCCCGCAGCATCCGCGGACGAACGCCGCGGACCTCTCCCAGGTCCACTCCGCGATCGACGCACTCGCCCCCCTGCTGACCCGGCCGTGCACCGTGGTCGGCAAGTCGACCGTCCCGGTGGGCACGGCGGCCGGCCTGCGCCAGCGGCTGCACGCGGCCGCACCGGCCGGGAAGGACGTCGAGCTGGTCTGGAACCCCGAGTTCCTGCGCGAGGGCTACGCGGTCGCCGACACCCTGACCCCGGACCGGATCGTCATCGGCGTGGCCGATCCGAGCGCCGACCACGGCGACGGGATGTCGCGCGGCGAGGCCGTCCTGCGCGAGGCGTACGCCCCGATGCTCGCGCACGGTGCCCCGTTCCTGGTGATGGACTACGCCACCGCGGAGCTGGTCAAGGTGGCCGCCAACTCGTTCCTGGCCACCAAGATCTCGTTCATCAACGCGATGGCCGAGGTGTGCGAGGCGACCGGTGCCGACGTCTCGCGGCTGGCTGAGGCGATCGGGTACGACGACCGGATCGGGCCCAAGTTCCTGCGCGCCGGCATCGGGTTCGGCGGCGGCTGCCTGCCCAAGGACATCCGCGCGTTCATGGCCCGCGCCGGCGAGCTGGGCGTCTCCGACGCGCTGAGCTTCCTGCGCGACGTGGACGGCATCAACACGCGGCGCCGCACCGCCACGGTGGCGCTGGCCCGCGAGCTGGTCGGCGGCCGGTTCGTCGGGCGGCGCATCGCGGCCCTCGGGGCCGCGTTCAAGCCCGACTCCGACGACGTGCGCGACTCCCCGGCGCTGGACATCGCCGCGGCCATCTACACCGCCGGCGGCGACGTGGTCGTGCACGATCCGCAGGGGATGGCCAACGCCCGCGCGACCTACCCGACCATGGCGTACGCCGGCAGCGTCCAGGAGGCGCTGACCGGCGCGGACCTGGTCCTGCTGCTCACCGAGTGGAAGGACTACACGCACCTGGATCCGGCGTCCGTGGCCGGCCTGCCGCGCACCCCCCTGATCCTCGACGGCCGCAACGCCCTGGACCCGGCGACGTGGCGCGAAGCAGGCTGGCAGTACCGAGGCCTAGGCCGCCCCAACGCCTGACCTGTGTCGACCCCCGCGCACGACCTGCGCGCAACGGACACTGGCGTCTGTTTCGCGCAGGTCGATGTCCGTTCTGCGCAGGTCTGCCAACCGGCTCAGGCCTGACCGCTGGCCTGCTCGCGCAGCGCGGCCCCCTTGGCCAGCGCGCCGGCCCGCAGGTCGGCGCGGAACTCGTCCATCCGCGCGCGCAGCGCGGGGTCGTGGGCGGCCAGGATGCGCACCGCGAGCAGCCCGGCGTTGCGGGCCTGCCCGATGCCGACCGTGGCCACCGGCACCCCCGCGGGCATCTGCACGATCGAGAGCAGCGAGTCCATCCCGTCGAGCACCCGCAGCGGCACTGGCACCCCGATCACCGGCAGCGACGTGACCGAGGCGAGCATCCCGGGCAGGTGGGCGGCCCCGCCGGCGCCCGCGACGATCACCGCCAATCCGCGATCGGCGGCCGAGCGGCCGTAGGCGACCATGTCCTCGGGCATCCGGTGCGCGGAGACCACGTCCACCTCGTGCACGATGCCGAAGTCGCGCAGCGCCTGCACCGCGTCGGACATGACTGCCCAGTCGGAGTCCGAGCCCATCACCACCCCGACCAGCGGGGCCCCCGGCTCACTCATCGATCACTCCCGTCAGGTAGTCCGCCGCGTGGTGCGCGCGGGCCAGCAGGCTGTCCAGGTCCTCGCCGTACACGGTGACGTGCCCGACCTTGCGCCCGGGCCGCACGTCCTTGCCGTAGAGGTGCACGCGCAGCCCCGGGTCGCGGGCCATGACGTGCCGGTAGGCCACGTACAGGTCCGGGTGCGCGCCGCCGAGCACGTTGACCATGACCGTGTGGGGCGCGCGCGGGCGCGGATCGCCCAGCGGCAGGTCGAGCACCGCGCGCAGGTGGTTCTCGAACTGGCTGGTGACCGCGCCGTCGATGCTCCAGTGCCCGCTGTTGTGCGGGCGCATCGCCAGCTCGTTGACCAGCACGGCGGAGCCGGTGTCGAACAGCTCGACGGCCAGCATGCCGACCACGTCGAGCTCCCGGGCGATCGTCAGCGCGATCTGCTGGGCCGCCTCGGCGCGCTCGTCGGACAGGTCCGGGCAGGGCGCGACCACCTCGGTGCAGATGCCGTCGGTCTGCACGGTGCGGACCACCGGGTAGACGCACGCCTGACCGCTGGGCGAGCGCGCGACCTGCGCGGCCAGCTCCCGGGTGAACGCGACGTGCTGCTCGGCCAGCCACTGGACGCCCGGCGCCAGCGACGTCCCGGCCAGGACCGCGTGAGACTGCGCCAGGTCGTCGACCACCCAGACGCCCCGGCCGTCGTACCCGCCGCGCGAGACCTTGAGCACCACCGGCCAGCCGTGCTCGGCGGCGAACTCCTCGACGTGCGCCGCCTCGCTGACCACGGCCCAGGGCGGGCACGGCACTCCGATCCGGGTCAGCGCCGTGCGCATCAGGACCTTGTCCTGGGCGTGCGCCAGCGCCGAGGGCCCGGGCCGGACCGCGACCCCCTGCTCGACCAGCTCGGCCAGGATCGGCTGCGGGACGTGCTCGTGGTCGAAGGTCACGACGTCGGCGCCCCGGGCAAGCGCCAGGACCGCCTCGCGGTCGTCGTGGGCGCCCCAGCGCAGATCCCCGCCGGCCCGGGCCGCCGACTCGTGCGGCCCGCCGGCCAGCACACGCAGCCCGACGCCCAGCGCCAGTGCCGATTCCTGGGTCATCCGGGCCAGCTGACCGCCCCCGATCATGGCCACGACGGGGAATCCCTGCGCGGTCCCGAGCCCGGCGGGTGGCGGGGACGCGGCGTCGCTGGGCACGAACGGAACTGTATCGGCCGCCTCCGGCCAGTATGTTGTGCGAGCCGCAGCAGGGGGTGCGGCTCGGACTGGCGCGGCGCCGTCCGGGGTGCGGTGGGGCGGAGGTGGCTGCGTGACCGACCAGGTGATGGCGCCTCCGCCGCCTCCGTCCAGCGACGAGCTGGCCGCCCTCGCAGCTCGCCACGGGCTCTCCGCAAGCACCCGACGCCAGCCCGTCGGGGACTACCTGCGCGAGCTGTGGGCACGCCGCGACTTCGCCGTCGCGCTGGCCAGCGGTCGCAAGGACAGCCAGTACCGCGACACGATCCTGGGCCGGCTCTGGCAGGTGCTGGCCCCGATCCTCAACGCGATCGTCTACTACTTCATCTTCGGCGTGCTGCTGCAGACATCGAAGGGCGTCGAGAACTTCCCCGCCTTCCTCATGATCGGGGTCTTCACGTTCACCTTCACCTCGCGCTGCGTGACCGGCGGCACCCGAGCCATCGCGAACAACCGCGGGCTGATCCGCGAGATCCACTTCCCCCGCGCGGTGCTGCCCCTCTCGGCGATCGTGCAGGAGGTGCAGCAGCAGCTCGTCTCACTGGGCATCCTGGTGGTCATCGTGTTCATGACCGGCGAGCCGCTCACCTGGAAGTTCCTGCTGATGATCCCGGTCGTCGGCCTGCACACCGTGTTCAACACGGGTCTGTGCATGATGATCGCCCGCTGGAGCGCGGCCAGCCGGGATGTGGCCCAGCTGATCCCGTTCGTGCTGCAGACCTGGCGCTACATGTCCGGCGTGATGTTCAGCATCCCGGTCTTCACCCAGGGCCTGCCGCACTGGGTCCAGACGATGCTGTACGCCAACCCGCTCACCCAGTACGTGGAGCTGATGCGCCACTCGATGATGGCCACCTACCCGGCACCGCCGATGTGGCTGTGGGTGGGTGCTGTGGTCTGGGCGATCGTCTTCGTGGTGGGTGGGTTCTGGATCTTCTACCGCGCCGAGGAGACGTACTCCCGTGGCTGAGCAGGAGCGCAGTGAGGCCTGGAGTGGGACGCCTGAGGATGATCTCGACGACGCCCTGCCCAACCCGACCGTCATCGTCGACGACCTCAACGTCGTCTACCGAGTGATCGCCCAGACCAGCGCCACCACGGCCGCGCAGGGCATGCGCCGGATGTTCAAGCGCGAAGGCGGCGGGACGGTCTTCAAGAAGGTCCACGCCGTCCGCGGCGTCACGTTCATCGCGCGCGAGGGGGACGCGATCGCCCTGATCGGGCGCAACGGCTCGGGCAAGTCGACGCTGCTGCGCGCGATCGCCGGGCTGATCCCCTCGGAGTCCGGGCACGTGTACACGGCCAGCCGGCCGACGCTGCTGGGCGTCAGCTCCGCGCTGATCCGGGCGCTGCCCGGCGAGGACAACATCCTGTTGGGCTGCATGGCCATGGGGATGACCCGCGAGGAGGCGCTGGACCGACGGGACTGGATCGCGGAGTTCGCCGACATCGGCGAGTTCATCGGGATGCCGATGACGGCCTACTCCTCGGGCATGGCCGCGCGGCTGCGGTTCGCGATCGCGGCCTCGGTGGGCCACGAGATCCTCATGGTGGACGAGGCGCTGGCCACCGGCGACGCGGAGTTCCGCATCCGCAGCGAGCAGCGGATCATGGAGCTGCGCGAAGACGCGGGCACCGTGTTCCTGGTCTCGCACTCGCTGGGCGTGGTCCGCCAGACCTGCAACCGCGCGATCTGGCTGGAGAAGGGCCGGATCCTCATGGACGGAGAGGCCAACGAGGTGGTCGACGCCTACGAGGCCGTCTACGACCCGGAGGTCGACAAGCAGGCCCGCAAGGCTCGCCGCGCCCGCAAGCAGCGAGCGCGCCAGGAGGCCGACGCCAAGATCAAGGAGCTGGCCGCCAAGACCCGCGTCGCCCGGGCCGGTGGAGTGGTCGAGGGCGGGTCGGCGGCGCCCACCCAGCCTTCCCAGCCCGCGCCCACCCAGCCCGCGCAGCCCCAGCCCGCGCAGCCCGACGCCGCCACGCCTGCCCCGACGCCAGAGCAGGCATCACCCGCCCCCGCACCCGCCGCCGCCGAGCCCGCCCCCGCACCCGCACCTGCCGCCGCCGAGCCCGCCCCCGCACCCGCCGCCGAGCCCGAGTCGCGGCCCTCCTCCGGCTGAGCGTGCTGGTCACCCGGTTCGCCCCCACCCCCAGCGGCTACCTGCACGCGGGCAACGCGGTGAACGCGGTCCTCGTCGACGGTCTGACCCGTGCGCACGGAGGCCACCTGGTCCTGCGCATCGACGACTTCGATGCGACCCGCATCCGCCCGGAGTACGTCCGCGATGTGTTCGACAGCCTCGACTGGCTGGGGATCACCCCGGACGACGGCCCGCGCGACCCGGGCGACTTCGCGGACCGCTGGTCGATGGCCGCCCAGGTCGAGGAGCTGCGCTCGGCCGCACTGGCTCTGCACCGCGACCATCCCGGCCTGGTCTTCGCCTGCCGCTGCTCGCGCCGGGAGCTCGCCGGCACGCCCGACGGCGGGGCCGCGTGCGTGGCCGGCTGCCGCGCGGCCGGGCACCGGCTGGCCGTCGGCGAGAGCGCCCTGCGGCTGCACGTCCCCGAGGGACTCGCCGTGGCGATGGGCGTCGGTGTCCCGGTGCCGGCGGGGGATCACGTCCTGTGGCGCCGCGACGACCTGCCGTCGTATCACCTGGGCAGCGTGCTGGCCGACGAGCGGCTGGGCATCACCGACATCGTGCGCGGCGCGGACCTGCTGGCCTCCTCGGCCCTCCAGCGGCACCTCGCCGCGCTGCTGCCCGCTGCGGGCTTCCTCGCCGCGACCCTGCACCACCACGACCTGCTCACCGACGCGGGCGGGCACAAGCTGAGCAAGAGCGCCGGGCACGGTGCCCACCCGATGCGCCGCGACGCCGCGGCGCTGGCCTCGATCCGTGCGGCGGCGGCCCGGCTGGCCCCGCAGATCGGCCTCCCTGGCCTTCCCGACCCGTCCGCCTGAGCCCTGATCCACCGACTGGGTTGGGTTTGGTGAGCGTGGCGTAGGACGGAA